>NZ_BTIR01000001.1:725000-863178 GCF_036247985.1 Bradyrhizobium sp. TM239
CCACAAGTCATCGGAGCCTTTTTCAACAGGCACCCGTTCGGTCCTCCAGTGAGTGTTACCTCACCTTCAACCTGCTCATGGCTAGATCACTAGGTTTCGGGTCTAATACAACGAACTTGACGCCCTATTCAGACTCGCTTTCGCTACGCCTTCGCCTATCGGCTTAAGCTTGCTCGTTAAATTAAGTCGCTGGCCCATAATACAAAAGGTACGATGTCACCCAGAACGTATCTTGGGCTCCATCTGTTTGTAGGTGTCCGGTTTCAGGTCTATTTCACTCCCCTCGTCGGGGTGCTTTTCACCTTTCCCTCACGGTACTGGTTCACTATCGGTCGCTGAGGAGTACTTAGGCTTGGAGGGTGGTCCCCCCGCGTTCAGACAGGATTTCACGTGTCCCGCCTTACTCGTGGATACATCATCGCATTACTCGTACGGGGCTATCACCCTCTGAGGCCCAGCTTTCCTGACTGGTTCCGATTGTCTTTGATGTATCACTGGCCTGGTCCGCGTTCGCTCGCCACTACTAACGGAGTCTCTGTTGATGTCCTTTCCTCCAGGTACTTAGATGTTTCAGTTCCCTGGGTTTGCTTGAAACCTCCTATGTATTCAGAAGTCTCATACCTTCTCTTGATAACCGGAAATCCAAAACCTCACGGTCAAGGATCGTTTGATTATCTCTCACAACCCCAAGACCAAGGTCTTGGAGTTCCGGCTATCGAAGGTGGGTTTCCCCATTCGGAAATCCATGGATCAAAGCTTCTTCGCAGCTCCCCACGGCTTATCGCAGCGTAGCACGTCCTTCATCGCCTCTCAGCGCCAAGGCATCCACCGAACACCCTTAAGGCACTTGATTGCTCTCATTATCAATGTCCACACACTCGGCAGAATGTTGTCTGCAGAACTGCCTTGCGGCACGCGCCCTCGATGAACGCTATCTGCAGCCGGACAATGATTAGAAAGACCAGCTTGCTTCGTAAGATCGTTCCGATAGCGAGGCGGTCAAGCTTCGCTAAAAGGATCATTTACAACTCGCCTGTCTCTCCAGAAGCAGCCTTGTGAGCTACCCTTGAAAGACGCACGAGCGCCGAAATGATCCGGAGATAATGAAGTCCCGCGTAGCAATTGCTTGCTGCACGATCCAACTCGGATCGATCTCCTCTTTACGATGTCAGAAATCACGCAACTTGCTGTCTATCCAGACTAGCAAGATGCGAAGTGATGTTTCGCGGACGATTTAGGTGCACGATCAGTCGATGATCAAACCATCTGGTGGAGCCAGACGGGATCGAACCGACGACCTCATGCTTGCAAAGCACGCGCTCTCCCAGCTGAGCTATGGCCCCGTAACCAGAAGACGAATGCTCACTCGATGAAAGTGGTGGGCCTGGGAAGACTTGAACTTCCGACCTCACGCTTATCAAGCGCGCGCTCTAACCAACTGAGCTACAAGCCCCTAACGCATATCCAGTCAAGGACCAGGGACTCTGCAAACCTGCAGCCCCAGCGCGTGTTCGTCCGCGAAGAAAGAGAAACGAAGACGGCGAAATCCCGCCAATGCAGCTCAACAATCCTGACGATTGTTGGCCACTGATGTTTCTAAAACGATCCGATAGTGAGCCGAAGCTCGCTGAAGGATCATCCTTAGAAAGGAGGTGATCCAGCCGCAGGTTCCCCTACGGCTACCTTGTTACGACTTCACCCCAGTCGCTGACCCTACCGTGGCCGGCTGCCTCCCTTGCGGGTTAGCGCACCGTCTTCAGGTAAAACCAACTCCCATGGTGTGACGGGCGGTGTGTACAAGGCCCGGGAACGTATTCACCGTGGCGTGCTGATCCACGATTACTAGCGATTCCAACTTCATGGGCTCGAGTTGCAGAGCCCAATCCGAACTGAGACGGCTTTTTGAGATTTGCGAAGGGTCGCCCCTTAGCATCCCATTGTCACCGCCATTGTAGCACGTGTGTAGCCCAGCCCGTAAGGGCCATGAGGACTTGACGTCATCCCCACCTTCCTCGCGGCTTATCACCGGCAGTCTCCTTAGAGTGCTCAACTAAATGGTAGCAACTAAGGACGGGGGTTGCGCTCGTTGCGGGACTTAACCCAACATCTCACGACACGAGCTGACGACAGCCATGCAGCACCTGTGTTCCAGGCTCCGAAGAGAAGGTCACATCTCTGCGACCGGTCCTGGACATGTCAAGGGCTGGTAAGGTTCTGCGCGTTGCGTCGAATTAAACCACATGCTCCACCGCTTGTGCGGGCCCCCGTCAATTCCTTTGAGTTTTAATCTTGCGACCGTACTCCCCAGGCGGAATGCTTAAAGCGTTAGCTGCGCCACTAGTGAGTAAACCCACTAACGGCTGGCATTCATCGTTTACGGCGTGGACTACCAGGGTATCTAATCCTGTTTGCTCCCCACGCTTTCGTGCCTCAGCGTCAGTATCGGGCCAGTGAGCCGCCTTCGCCACTGGTGTTCTTGCGAATATCTACGAATTTCACCTCTACACTCGCAGTTCCACTCACCTCTCCCGAACTCAAGATCTTCAGTATCAAAGGCAGTTCTGGAGTTGAGCTCCAGGATTTCACCCCTGACTTAAAGACCCGCCTACGCACCCTTTACGCCCAGTGATTCCGAGCAACGCTAGCCCCCTTCGTATTACCGCGGCTGCTGGCACGAAGTTAGCCGGGGCTTATTCTTGCGGTACCGTCATTATCTTCCCGCACAAAAGAGCTTTACAACCCTAGGGCCTTCATCACTCACGCGGCATGGCTGGATCAGGGTTGCCCCCATTGTCCAATATTCCCCACTGCTGCCTCCCGTAGGAGTTTGGGCCGTGTCTCAGTCCCAATGTGGCTGATCATCCTCTCAGACCAGCTACTGATCGTCGCCTTGGTGAGCCATTACCTCACCAACTAGCTAATCAGACGCGGGCCAATCTTTCGGCAATAAATCTTTCCCCGTAAGGGCTTATCCGGTATTAGCACAAGTTTCCCTGTGTTGTTCCGAACCAAAAGGTATGTTCCCACGCGTTACTCACCCGTCTGCCGCTGACGTATTGCTACGCCCGCTCGACTTGCATGTGTTAAGCCTGCCGCCAGCGTTCGCTCTGAGCCAGGATCAAACTCTCAAGTTGGACTTGAACTTTGAACCGGCTGATCACAACGTTTGACGAGGTCCCACCATTGTCGACCGAGATCGACTTGCTGCCTGCGATTCACATCGCGGGCAACGATGGTGTTTCCTTGAAAACGTGTACCGCCGAAGTCTTTCGTCCCCTCTCAGAACTCAAAAGCCGAAGCTCTTCAGTATCCGAGAGGCGCAAGGACTCCGCCGTCCACGTTTCTCTTTCTTCATCTTCACTTGTCAAACAGCCCGGGACCGTGGAGGCCCCAACCTTCCAGAGAGGAAGGGTTCCGACACCCTTACCGACGATGGATGAACTCCAATCGACTTACGTCGACTGTTGTGTCACTCAACAAGGTGAGGAGCATCAGTGGCGCGTTCGCTCGCCTTGGTCAGTGACCCGGCGGCGCCGCGCTCAGTGGTCGGGTTATAGGCCCCCGCACTCGGGATTGTCAACGGCCATTGTCAACAAATCGTCGCACGGTGGATTGTTGTAAAAAATCACACGATTCCAGCCGGTTAGCGGGACGCCGGTCGCGCGGGCCGGCCGCGTCCGGCAAAAAATCTGAAAAAAAGTTTGGCCCCAGGCGGGCTCCGGAGGGGCTCGGAAGGGGCTTCGGACACGGACTGCGGCGCCCCTCCAAGGGGGCCCCGCGCCGGGCCGTTCAGGAAACTTTTTCCCTGGTAGGCGCCGTACTAGAGCCACAATCCCGCGGCGTTCTGGTATGAGACAAGCTTGAATCGCAGGGATGCCAGTGGGGGCTGCCGGCGGTTTTCATGAGGTCAGAGGAAGGCATCTTGCAGATGACGCGGCCTTCCCCGGACATTCGAGAGACATCGAGAGAGCTTTTTCCGCCCTTCTGTTCGTAATTTCGGCCGGCCCCGTCGTGGGGCTTTCTGAGCGCGGACATCTGTGCGGCTTGCCTTTTCCCGGCAATCCCCCTTCAAGAGGGCGGCCTGGGACGAGGTTCGAAGCGGGCTTCTTGGGTCGTTGATTGGGGGACTTGGGTTGAGCCACAGGACATCACGCGGCGCTTACGGGCGTGAGACCGGGATCATCGATCTCGGCCACGAGCCGCCGCTGTCCGTCGATGGTTCCGAAGCCGCCGTGATCGACCGCCGCCGCGTCTCCGTGCAATGGTTCAGCGGGACAATCTTGACCGGACTCTGCGGCGCAGCCCTGATCGGCGGCGCCGTTTTCGCATCGCTCGACGGCGAGATGACCTTCGCCAAGGTGCCGGAGCGGGTCGAGGGCGCGCTGCGCGGTGCATTCGGCGCCGCCGATCGCGCCGCCACCCTGCACAAGAGCGACCGCCTGCCGCCGCCGAGCGAATCCTCGGCGTCCCGCAACATCGTGCGCGTCTCCACGGTCGCCCGCGTCGGCAACCGCGACGTGATGCGGGTGCGTCCCTTCGTCCGGATCGCCGGCAATCTGTCGATGACGACGAGCGACCTGTCGGCGAAGATCCCGCCGTTCAACGCCCAGCGCCTGCTCACCGACGTCGGCTCCGATCCGAAGACCGCATCCGACGATCCCAACAATCCCGAAGCGGTCGAGCCCGACGCCGAAGTGTCCTTCGTCACCAAGGACCTGTCGCCGGTGCTGCCGAAAGCCAAGATTTCCGCGGTGGTGGCGCTCGACGACATCCTGATGCGGGTGCGCGACGCCGCCAACTGGCGCGGCAATGGCGGAGTGCGCTACGCCTCGCTCGCCAATGCCGCAGCCGACGTCTCCGGCGCGACCGGCCCGTCCGACATCCGAAGCGCCTACGCCGCCGAAGCCTCGCCCTCCGATCCCTATGCCGGCTTCGAGACGCGCGTGGTGCCGGAAAACGTCACGCTGCTGCCCAAGACCAAGGAGCAGATCACCGGCGGCAATCCCAACGGCGAACGCGTCCATCTGGTCAAGAAGGGCGACAGCGTCGCCTCGGTGCTGCGCGATCTCGGCGCGAACGCCGACGAGATCAAGGCGATCGCCGCAACGCTCGGCCCCCGCGGCCGCGACGGCGGCCTCAAGGAGGGCGAGAAGCTCCGCATCCTGATGGCGCCGGCGAGCCCCGGCGCCCGCCTCCAGCCCTACCGCGTCGTCGTCGCCAACGAGACCATGGTCGAGGCGATCGCGGCGCTGTCCGATCTCGGCAAATACGTCGCGGTCGACGTCTCCAGCATGAACACCGTCGCCGATGCCGCCGCCAGCGCCAGCAGCGACGACGACGATGATGACGACGGCTCCGGCGTGCGGCTCTACCAGAGCATCTACGAGACCGCGATGCGCAACAAAGTGCCGATGCCCGTCATCGACGACATGATCAAGATCTACTCCTACGACGTCGATTTCCAGCGCAAGGTGCAGCCGGGCGATTCATTCGACGTGTTCTACGCCGGCGAGGACGAGGGCGTGACGTCGAGCGAAAAGAACGACGTGCTGTTCGCCTCCCTCACCGTCGGCGGCGAGACCAAGAAATACTACCGCTACCAGAGCCCCGACGACGGCGTCGTCGACTACTACGACGAGACCGGCAAGAGCGCGAAGAAGTTCCTGGTCAGAAAGCCGGTCAATAACGCCATCATGCGCTCCGGCTTCGGCGGCCGCCGCCACCCGATCCTCGGCTTTGTGAAGATGCACACCGGCGTCGACTGGGCCACCGCCTACGGCACGCCGATCTTCGCCTCCGGCAACGGCGCGATCGAGAAGGCCGGCCCCGAGGGCGGCTACGGCAAATACATCCGCATCAAGCACAACAACGGCTACGAGACGGCCTACGGCCACATGTCGGCCTTTGCCAAGGGCATGGAAGTCGGCAAGAAGGTGCGGCAGGGCCAGGTGATCGGCTTCGTCGGATCATCCGGCATGTCGACCGGCCCGCACGTCCACTACGAGATCCTGGTCAACGGCCGCTTCGTCGACCCGATGCGCGTGAAGCTGCCGCGCGGCCGTTCGCTCGAGGGCCCGATGCTCGCGGGCTTCGAGAAGGAGCGCGACCGGCTCGACGGCATGATGAGCGGCCGAGGCGGCGCCATCGCCCGCATGTCGGATGCGACCGGCGGCCCGTTGCAGGTCAGCAACCGCTAATTGCAACCGACCTGAGATCTCCAAACACGGTCCGAATTCGACGTTCCCGCGCGAGGCTGCTTCGCGGCGTCACAATTTCAAGTTTCGTTTGCCAAAGCGGCGCCAGGAGCGAATACTTTCCAAAAAACGGGAGGTCTCGCCATGACGAACAGGCTCGCCTGCGCAGCCTTTTTTGCTGCGTTTTTCGCAACCACGAGCGCATTCGCCGAGACCTGGGAGGTCACCAGGCTGGTCCAGGGTTCGGCATTCCATGGCGTGCATGGACTCGGCATCGACAAGGCTGGCCATCTGTTCGCCGGCAGCGTCGCCGGCGCGGCGCTCTACGAGGTCGACATATCAGGCGGCACCGCCAAGGTTGCAATCCCCTCTCCGATCGGAATGGCCGACGACATCGCGTTCGCGCCCGACGGCACCATGGCCTGGACCGGATTCCTGACCGGCGATCTCTATGCGCGCAAGGGCGACGGCCCGATCAAGAAGCTCGCATCCGGCCTTCCCGGCATCAACTCGCTCGCCTTCCGCAAGGACGGCAGGCTCTACGCCACCACCGTCTTCCTCGGCGACACGCTCTATGAGATCGACGTCGAGGGCGTCAAACCGCCGCGCCAGATCATGGAGAAGATGGGCGGCCTCAACGGCTTCGAGTTCGGTCCCGACGACAAGCTCTATGGTCCGCTCTGGTTCAAGGGCCAGGTCGCGAAAGTCGACGTCGACAAGGCCGAGCTGACCGTCGTCGCCGACGGCTTCAAGGTCCCGGCCGCGGTGAACTTCGATTCCAAGGGCAATCTCTTCGTGGTCGACACCGCGCTCGGCCAGCTCGTCCGGGTCGATCCCAAATCGGGCGCCAAGACCCTGGTCGCGCAACTGAAGCCGTCGCTGGACAATCTCGCGATCGACGACAAGGACCGCATCTACGTCTCCAACATGGCCGACAACGGCATCCAGGAGGTCGATCCCGCGACCGGTCAGGCCAAGCAGATCATCATTGGCAAGCTCGCTTTGCCCGGTGGCATCGGCGTCACCTCGGAGAACGGCAAGGATACGATCCACCTCGCCGACGTGTTCGCCTATCGCACGGTGGACGGCGCGACCGGCGAGGTCACCGAAAAGGCGCGCATGCACGCCGCCGACACCACGCTGGAATATCCGATGAGCGCGACGGCGAAGGGCAACGATGTGGTGCTGTCGAGCTGGTTCACCGGCACGGTGCAGGTGATCGACGCCAAGACCGGCGCGACGCGCGACATGCTGCACGACTTCAAGGCGCCGCACGACGCGATCGTGCTCGCCGACGGCAGCATTTTGGTCGCCGAGCTCGGCACCAAGTCGCTCGTCAAGGTGAGCGGTGAGCACGGCAAGGATCGCACCACGCTGATCGGCGACCTCGAGGGCCCGGTCGGGCTCGTCCGTGGCCAGACCGATGAAGTCTACGTCACCGAAGCCTTTTCGGGCATCGTCTCCAAAATCGACAGCAATGGCGGAAAGACCGTGGTCGCCAAGGAGCTGAAAATGCCCGAAGGCATCGCGCGCGGGAACGACGGCAAGCTCATCGTGGCGGAAGTCGGCGCCAAACGGCTGATCGAGATCGCGCCGGAAACCGGCAAGGTCACCGAGATCGCCGCCAATCTCCCGATCGGCCTCGCGGGCGCTCCCGGCGGGCTGCCGACGAACATTCCGACGGGCGTGGCGATCGGTGCGACGGGGGTGATCTATTTCACCTCGGACGTCGAGAACGCGATCTACAAGGTGGTGAAGAAATAGCGTCTGATCCCCACCGCGTTAGCTAAAGCGGGATGCTGCGCACCTTTTCGGACCACGCTTTTGCCAGCGCCCCCCAAAAAAACGCCCCGGAGAGGCTGGCCTCTCCGGGGCGGCTTATCGTTTCAGGCTTCGAGCGCCCGCGCTCAGTTCAGCTTCCGCTTCGCCGCCGGCGCCTCGAACTGGGTGATCTCGGCGGTCTGTGGTGCCTTGCCGTTGAAGGTCAGCACGTTGCCTTCGGACGAGATCGCGACACTGTCGCCGTCCCTGACGTCGCCGGCCAGGATCATCTCGGCGAGCGGGTCCTGGACGTGACGCTGGATCACGCGCTTGAGCGGCCTTGCGCCGTAGGCGGGGTCCCAGCCCTTGGCGGCGAGCCAGTCGCGGCCGGCAGCGTCGAGCGTCAGCACGATCTTGCGGTCGGTCAAGAGCTTCTGCAGCCGCGCGAACTGGATCTCGACGATCCGGCCCATCTCGCTCCGCTGCAGGCGGTGGAACAGGATGATCTCGTCGACGCGGTTGAGGAATTCGGGGCGGAAATGCCCGCGCACCATTCCCATCACCTGCTCGCGCACGGCGGAAGTGTCCTCGCCCTCCGGCTGGTTCACCAGGAATTCCGAACCGAGGTTCGAGGTCATGATGATCAGCGTGTTGCGGAAGTCGACGGTGCGGCCCTGGCCGTCGGTCAGGCGGCCGTCGTCGAGCACCTGCAACAGGACGTTGAAGACGTCGGGATGCGCCTTCTCGATCTCGTCGAACAGCACCACCTGGTAGGGCCGGCGCCGCACCGCTTCGGTGAGCGCGCCGCCCTCGTCATAGCCGACATAGCCCGGAGGCGCGCCGATCAGCCGCGAGACCGAGTGCTTCTCCATGTATTCGGACATGTCGAGGCGGACCATCGCGGTCTCGTCGTTGAACAGGTACTCCGCGAGCGCCTTGGTCAGCTCGGTCTTGCCGACGCCGGTAGGGCCTAAGAACATGAAGGAGCCCGTGGGGCGGTTCGGGTCCTGCAGGCCCGCGCGCGAGCGGCGCACGGCGGTTGCGACCGCACGCACGGCCTCGGCCTGGCCGACGACGCGGGTGCCGAGCTGCTCCTCCATCTTCAGGAGCTTTTCCTTCTCGCCCTCCAGCATCTTGTCGACGGGCACGCCGGTCCAGCGCGAGACCACCTGCGCGATGTGGTTGGCGGTGACCGCCTCCTCCATCATCTCGCCGGAGCCTTCACGTGCCTCGATATCCGCAAGCTGCTTCTCGAGCTGCGGGATCCGGCCATAGGCCAGCTCGCCGGCCTTCTGGAATTCCCCGCGACGCTGGGCGTCGGCGAGATCGACGCGCAGGGCGTCCAGCTCCGACTTCAGCTTCTGGGCGTTGGAGAGCTTGTTCTTCTCCGCACTCCAGCGCGCCGTCAGCGCCGCAGATTTTTCCTCGAGTTCGGCCAGCTCCTTCTGGAGCGCCTCGAGACGGGACTTGGAGCCGGGGTCGCTTTCCTTCTTCAGAGCTTCCTGCTCGATCTTGAGCCGGATGATCTCGCGGTCGAGCGAATCCAGCTCTTCCGGCTTGGAATCGACCTGCATCTTCAGCCGCGCCGCGGCCTCGTCCATCAGGTCGATCGCCTTGTCGGGCAGGAAGCGGTCGGTGATGTAACGGTTGGACAGCGTCGTCGCCGCGACAAGCGCGGAATCCGTGATCCGCACGCCATGGTGCTGCTCGTACTTGTCCTTGAGGCCGCGCAGGATCGAGATGGTGTCCTCGACCGAGGGCTCGCTGACGAAGATCGGCTGGAAGCGCCGCGCCAGCGCGGCGTCCTTTTCGACATGCTTCTGGTATTCGTCGAGCGTGGTCGCGCCGATGCAGTGCAGCTCGCCGCGGGCGAGCGCGGGCTTGAGCAGGTTGGAGGCGTCCATCGCGCCGTCGCCCTTGCCGGCGCCGATCAGCGTGTGCATCTCGTCGATGAACAGGACGAAAGTGCCCTCGCTCCCGGTCACTTCCTGGAGCACGGCCTTCAGCCGCTCCTCGAACTCACCGCGGTATTTTGCACCCGCGATCAGCGCGCCGAGGTCGAGCGACAGCAGCTTCTTGTCCTTCAGGCTCTCCGGCACGTCGCCGTTGACGATGCGCAGCGCGAGGCCTTCGGCGATGGCGGTCTTGCCGACGCCGGGCTCGCCGATCAGGACGGGATTGTTCTTGGTCCGGCGCGACAGCACCTGGATGGTGCGGCGGATCTCCTCGTCGCGGCCGATGACCGGATCGAGCTTGCCGTCGCGCGCCGCCTGGGTGAGGTCGCGGGCGTATTTCTTCAGCGCATCGTACGCGTTCTCGGCGGTGGCCGAGTCTGCGGTGCGGCCCTTGCGCAGGGCCTCGATCGCCGCATTGAGGTTTTGCGGGGTGACACCGCCCTTGGCCAGGATGGTGCCGGCCTCGCTGGTCTTCTCCAGCGTCAGGCCGAGCAGCAGCCGCTCGACGGTGACGAAGCTGTCGCCGGCCTTCTCGCCGGCCTTTTCGGCGGCATCAAAAGTACGGGCGAGCTCGGGCGCCAGATAGATCTGCCCGGCGCCACCGCCACTGACCTTCGGCACCTTGCCAAGGGCATCCTCGGTCGCCTTCAGAATTGCACGGGAATTGCCGCCGGCGCGGTCGATCAGACCGGCAGCCAGCCCCTCATTGTCGTCCAGGAGGACCTTGAGCACGTGCAGGGTGGAAAACTGCTGATGTCCCTCGCGCACCGCAAGCGACTGCGCTGACTGGACGAAGCCCCTGGAGCGTTCGGTATATTTGTCGATATTCATCTTTTCTGTCCCTCGGCCTGCCCCTGGAGCCCTCTAAGGCACTCCAAACGGCATCTTCATTGGGTTTCCGATTACCGCATTGACGTTTCTCAACCGGTAACGGTCATGTTTTGCCGACGTTGCCGCCGGCCTGAGGCAGATGTGGGAAGCAGGTTGCAGATGCGAAAGAGGCCAGTTCACAATTTCGTGCGCTGGCCCGCCGGCTTGGCGGGGCCGGATCGAATCCCTTAAGTAACGGCATGACAGTCAGCCACACTGCCGAAATCACCGGCCTTTACCGCTACCCGATCAAGGGCCTGACGCCGGAGTCCCTGCGCCGCGCCCCCTTGCGGACGGGCCAGACCCTGCCCGCCGACCGCCGCTACGCCATCGAGAACGGCCCGAGCGGCTTTGATCCCGAGCGACCCGAGTGGAAGCCGAAAATCCAGTTTCTGATGCTCGCGCGCAATGAGCGGCTTGCCGAGCTCGACAGCCGGTTCGACGACGCCACCAATGTCCTGACCATCCGCAGGGACGGCCAGATCGTCGCCAGCGGCGATCTCGAGACCGCGGCCGGGCGCGCCACCATCGAGAGTTATTTCAGCGAGAACTTTCAGCCGGAGTTGAAGGGCCCGCCCAAAATCCTGTCAGGCCGCTGCCACAGCTTCTCCGACGTCGCCCGCAAGGTGGTCTCCATCATCAATCTCGGCAGCGTCCGCGCCATCGAGACCATGCTGGGCGGCGCTGCCGTGCATCCGCTGCGCTTCCGCGCCAATCTCTACGTGAAGGGCTGGCCGGCCTGGTCGGAGCTCGATCTCGTCGGCCAGACGCTCGCGATCGGCGCGGTGCGGCTGAAGGTGGTCAAGCGCATCGTCCGCTGCCCGGCCACCAATGTCGACCCGGTGACGGCCAAGCGCGATCTCGAGATACCGCCGACACTCTCGCGCAACCTCGGCCACATGGACTGCGGCATCTATGCCGAGGTGATCGAAGGTGGCGAGATCGGCGTCGGCGATGCGGTTGCGGTGGAAGAGCCGAAGCTGGTGTGAGCTTCGTAGGGTGGGTTAGCCGAAGGCGTAACCCACCCTGTCTGTCACCGCAGAAACAGAAGAGGTGGGTTACGCCAGCGGACCGCGCTTCGCGCGACCGCTAGCTAACCCACCCTACGCGCCTCACCTCAATTCGGCATCACATAGGCGTAGATCCGGCCGCGCGAGACCGGCGCTTCGCGGACGCGATTGCCGTTGTTGCCGGAGATCATGATCGGATTGCCCTGCGCGTCGACGCCGGTGATGATGCCGACATGACCGCCGCGGCGGCCGCGCGACATCACCGCGATGGCGCCGACCTGCGGACCGGAGACACGGGTGCCGTAACGCGCGAACGAGCTCGCCATGTCGGAGCCCGAACTCTTATGGCCGGTGTGCTCCAGCACCATGTTCATGAAGCGCGCGCACCACAGGCTGCCGCGCCCGGTCGGGTTGCCGCCGACATAGCGGCGCGCCTCGGACACCAAGCTCGATCCGCCGCCGAAGCCGCCGCTATTGGCCATTGCGGTGTTAGCCATAGCGGCATGGGCCATGCCGCCGCTGTTGGCGTTCGGATCATAGCTCGCCTGGGTGTCCGCGAATCCGCCCGCCTGCAATTGCGCCGCGCTGCGCTCGAAGCGCGAGCTGCGGGCATGGTGGCGGTAATGATGATGCCTGGCGTGGTGCACGTAAGCGTGCCGCTCTGCGCTATGACGATGATGCGGCCGCGCTGAGGCCGGAGAAACCAATGCGGCAACCGCCGCGAACAAAATCGCCAGCGCGACAACACAACGCGACAGGCGAGACGCAAACAACTCAAACATTCTTCATCCTTCGTTGACACCCCACTTCCCAATCGGCCCGTGCAACGGCCGACATCGGTCTGGCCGTTAAGCCGCCCGATGTGGCGAGAAAAAGACGCCGCGCCGGTGAATAGCTGCGATGATTTTGCGCCGATACTGGATTGAGGCTGCCGCATTGCCGACAACAGCATTAACTGCAATCCTGCAAAGGCGGCTTTAAGAGAGGGAAACGGTTAATGCCCCACGCCACGACCAGGGACGACGTCCGCATCTATTTCGAAGAAGCGGGCCGGGGAACGCCAATCATTTTTCTGCACGAGTTCGCGGCCGACCACACCAATTGGGAGCCGCAGATGCGCTACTTCTCGCGCGGCCACCGTTGCATCACCTATTCGGCGCGCGGCTACACGCCGTCGGACGTGCCTGAGGGCGAGGTCTACACCTACACGCATTTCTACACCGACGCGCTCGCCGTGCTCGATCATCTCGGAATCGAGCGCGCCCATCTGGTCGGCCTGTCGATGGGCGCTTATTCCTCGCTGCAGATCGGATTGAACGCGCCGCAGCGCGCGCTGTCGATGACGCTGGCCGGCGTCGGCTCCGGCTCGGAGATCGAGAACCTGGAGGCCTGGCGCAAGCAGTGCCGCGCCAATGCCGAGCAATTCGAGACGCTGGGCTCCGCCGAGGTCGCAAAGGTCACGCGCGAGGCGCCGAGCCGGATTCCCTTCCTGGTGAAGGACCCGCGCGGCCATGCCGATTTCTATGCCGCGCTGGCGCGCCACGATTCCAAGGGATCGGCGCGCACGATGCGCGGCTTCCAGGGCGGCCGCCCCTCGATCTACACGATGACGGACGCAATCAAGCGCGCATCGACGCCGGCGCTGATCATCTGCGGCGACGAGGACGATCCGTGCGTCGGGCCGAGCCTGTTCCTGAAGCAGCATCTGCCCACGGCGGGGCTGGCGATGTTTCCGAAGTCCGGCCACGTGCTCAATCTCGAGGAGCCCGCGCTGTTCAACGAGAGCGTGGAGCGGTTCGTGACGCTGGTGGAAGCCGGGCGATGGCCGGTGCGCGATCCGCGATCGCTGGCTCTACACTAGCTGTCATTCCGGGATGCGCCGAAGGCGCAGGCCCGGAATCCATCGGGCTGCGGCGTTGTTGCACGATGGATTCCGGGCTCGCGCTACGCGCGCCCCGGAATGACGCCTACGGCGTCACTTCCCCCCGCCCCGGCTGAGCAAGAACACCGCCTGCTCGCCGAACATGTTCCACACCCACCAGGGCAGGTTCAGCGGCACCGGGCGGCCGTAGAGATCGAGCGCGACCGAGCGCTCCATCTTGACGTTGATCTCGTCGCAGAGCTGCACGAAATCCTTGATGGTGCAGAAATGGATGTTGGCGGTGTCGTACCAGGTCGCCGGCAAATTCTCGGTGCGCGGCATGTGGCCGCCGATCAGGAGCTGGAGCCGCATCTTCCAGAAGCCGAAATTCGGGAACGAGACGATGGCGCGGCGGCCGATGCGCAGCAGATTCTCCAGCACCACCCTCGGCTGCCGCGTCGCCTGCAGCGTCTGCGACAGGATCACGTAGTCGAAGGCGTCGTCGGGATAATTGACGAGGTCGGTGTCGGCGTCGCCCTGCACCACCGCAAGGCCCTTGGCGACGCAGCGGTTGACGCCCTCGCGCGACAGCTCGATGCCGCGGCCGTCGATGCCGCGGGTCTCCAGCAGCTGAAGCAGGTCGCCCTCGCCGCAGCCGACGTCGAGCACTTTCGAACCCGGCTTGACCATGTCGGCGACCAGCAGATGGTCGGCGCGAAACTGACCGGACGATCCGGTCGCAAGGCCGCCCAGCGGCAATACTTCCTGCACAGACATGCTAGCCATCCTTCAGTCCACGCGCCTTGCCCGCCGATTGCAGGAAGGCGCGGGAGATATCGAAGAATTCGGGGACGTCGAGCAGGAAGGCGTCGTGGCCGCGATCGGTCTCGATCTCGGCGAACGACACCCGTGCGCTCGACGCATTCAGCGCGTGCACCAGCGCGCGCGATTCCGAGGTCGGAAACAGCCAATCGCTGGTGAAGGAGACCACGCAGAAGCGGGTCGCAATTTCCGCGAACGCCTTCGCGAGCACGCCGCCATGGTCGGCGGCGATGTCGAAATAGTCCATCGCACGCGTCAGATAGAGATAGGCGTTGGCGTCGAAGCGCTCGACGAAGGACGAGCCCTGGTAGCGCAGATAGGACTCGACCTGGAAGTCGGCGTCGAACGAGAAGGTCGGCAGCTCGCGGTCCTGCATGCGCCGGCCGAACTTGCGATGCAGCGCTGCGTCCGAGAGATAGGTGATGTGCGCCGCCATCCGCGCCACCGCGAGCCCGCGATGCGGATGGATGCCATGATCGGCATAGCCGCCGCCGTGCCAGTCGGGATCGGCCATCACGGCCTGGCGGCCGAGCTCGTGGAAGGCGATGTTCTGCGCCGAGTGCCGCGTCGAGCAGGCGATCGCCAGCGCGGAGAACACGCGGCCCGGATAGGCCGCGGTCCATTGCAGCACCTGCATGCCGCCCATCGAGCCGCCGACGACCGCGAACAGCGTGTCGATGCCGAGCCGGTCGACCAGCATCGCCTGCGCACGCACCATGTCGGGGATGGTGATGACGGGGAAATCGAGGCCCCAGACCTTGCCGGTGGAAGGATTGATCGAGGCCGGCCCGGTCGAGCCCATGCAGCCGCCGATCACGTTGGAGCAAATGATGAAGTAGTGCTTGGGATCTATGGGTCGGCCGGGGCCGACCAGCGTCTCCCACCAGCCGGGCTTGCCGGTGACGGGATGCACATTGGCGACATGCTGATCGCCGGTCAGCGCATGGCAGATCAGCACCGCGTTGGAGCGATCGGCGTTGAGCTCGCCATAGGTCTGGTAGGCGATCTGGAACGGGGTGAGATCGACGCCGCAATCGAGCCGCAGCGGCTGCTCGGCGCCGAAATGCGCGATCTGCGAGCTTGGATGATCCACCTCGTGCGACCGCTCGTCGGCGCTGATCGCAGGACTCGGTATCGACTTGACGCCACCCATCTGACCATCGACCTCGTTTGCGATCAAACGCGTGATCGCCACTTGCATCAGGCCATGAAAAACCCGGCCTGAACGATAGGTTCGGCCGGGATCGGAAGCGTCCCCGGCCTGTTTAGCGAGTTTTTTAACGTGGCTGCAAGCCGGCCGGCTCAAATGACCACGGAACGGGCAAAAGCTACCGTCTTGGGCGGTTTTCGTCAAGTCGCGGCCCGGATCGACCAAATTCGCCTGCTACGCCGTCGGCGGAAAGCAGCGTCATTTCTCTTTGCTTTCGCGGCCCCGACTGCCTAATCAGGGCATCCCCCCATCGGAACGATCGACAGCCAGATATGTCCCAACGTCCGCCCGCGCCACCATCGCTGCAGGAACTGCGCAAGGAGATCGACGCGATCGACGCGGAGATGCATCGCCTGCTGATGGCCCGCGGCGACATCATCGACCGCCTGATCCAGGTGAAGCAGACCCAGGAGGTCGGCTCGGCGTTCCGCCCGGCGCGCGAGGCCGCCATGATGCGCGAGATCGTGCAGCGCCATCGCGGCATCCTGCCGCTCGACACGGTCGAGAGCATCTGGCGCGTCATCATCTCGACGTTCACTTACGTGCAGGCGCCGTTCTCCGTGCATGCCGACATCTCGGCGAGCGAGCCGGCGATGCGCGATTCCGCGCGCTTCCATTTTGGCTTCACCGTGCCTTACGTCGCGCATTTCAGCGCGCAGGCCGCGGTCGAGGCGGTGGCGAAATCCAAGGGCGATCTGGCGCTGGTCTCGGCAACATCCAGCCGCACACCCTGGTGGCTCTCGCTGGAGGAGACCGGTGCGCCAAAAATCATCGCGCGGATGCCCTTCGTCGAGCGCGCCGACCATCCGGCGGCACTGCCGGTGTTCGCGATCTCGCGCGTCGCCGACAGCGCCCTGGTGACGGAGGTCGAGACCTTCAGCGTGCGCGTGTCCGGCTGGAACGCCGAGGTCGCGCGCGCCCTGTCGCCGCTTGCCGAGATCGTGGCGGTGCCCGATACCGCCTTCGACGGCGCGGCGCTGCTGGTCTCGGTCACGAGCGCGACCAGCATCGACAAAATCAGGGCTGCCCTGATCGAGGCGGGGGCCTCGGTACGCTCCACGGCTCTCGTCGGCAGCCACGCAACGCGCTATACGGTGCCCCCGACCGGGGCGAAATCGTAAACCACGCGCCGCGCCCCGCCATTTTCGGAGTTCAAGATGTCCCGCCCCGTGCCGAATCCCGGCATCCTCGATATTGCGCCCTACACGCCCGGCAAGAGCCCGGTCGCCGAGCCGGGCCGCAAGGTGTTCAAGCTGTCGGCGAACGAGACGCCGTTCGGGCCCTCGCCCAAGGCAATCGAAGCCTTCAAGCACGTGGCGGATCACCTGGAAGACTATCCGGAAGGAACCTCGCGCGTGCTGCGCGAGGCGATCGGCCGCCACTTCGGGCTCGATCCCAACCGCATCATCTGCGGCGCCGGCTCGGACGAGATCCTCAATCTTTTGGCGCACACCTATCTCAGCCACGGTGACGAGGCGATCTCCACCACGCACGGCTTCCTGGTCTACCCGATCGCGACCATGGCGGTCGGCGCCAAGAATGTCGTCGCAGCCGAGAAGAACCTCACCTGCGACGTCGATGCCATCCTCAAGGCGGTGACGCCGAAGACAAAGCTGGTGTGGCTCGCCAATCCCAACAACCCGACCGGCACCTATGTGCCGTTCGACGAGATCAAGCGCCTGCGCGCCGGCCTGCCCTCGCACGTGCTGCTGGTGCTCGACGCCGCCTATTGCGACTACGTCTCGCGCAACGACTACGAGATGGGGATCGAGCTGGTCGCCACCACCGAGAACACGGTGGTGACGCACACCTTCTCCAAGATCCACGGCCTCGCCGCGCTGCGCATCGGCTGGATGTTCGGCCCCGAGCACATCATCGACGCGGTCAACCGCATCCGCGGTCCGTTCAACGTGTCGACGCCGGCGATGTATGCCGCGGTCGCCGCGATCGAGGACACCGCGCACCAGGCGATGTCGAAGCAGTTCACCGAGACCTGGCGCAACTGGCTGACCGAGGAGATCGGCAAGCTCGGCCTGAAGGTGACGCCGAGCGTCGCCAATTTCGTGCTGATCCACTTCCCGACCGACAAGGGCAAGACCGCCGATGACGCCGACGCCTTCCTCACCAAACGCGGCCTCGTGCTGCGCGCGCTGAAGAACTACGGCCTGCCGCATTCGCTGCGCATGACCATCGGCACCGAGGAGGCCAACCGCCTCGTCGTCGACGGCTTGCGCGACTTCATGGCCGGCAGATGAGCGCGAATCCGCACTTCCAGCGCGTCGCGCTGATCGGCTTCGGCCTGATCGGCGGCTCGATCGCGCGCGCTGCGAAGCTCCAGGGCCTGGCGGGCGAGATCGTCACCACCGCGCGCTCGGAGAAGACCCGCGCGCGGGTGATGGAGCTCGGTATCGTCGACCAGGTCGTGGCGACCAATGCGGAGGCGGTGAAGGATGCTGATCTCGTCATCCTCTGCATTCCCGTCGGCGCCTGCGGCGAGGTCGCGCAGGAGATCGCCGCGCATCTGAAGCCCGGCGCGATCATCTCCGACGTCGGCTCGGTCAAGGGCGCCATCGTCAGGGACATGGCGCCGCATCTGCCGAAGTCGGTTCATTTCGTGCCGGCGCACCCGGTGGCGGGCACCGAGCATTCGGGGCCGGATTCCGGCTTCGCCGAGCTCTTCATCAACCGCTGGTGCATCCTCACCCCCCCGGAAGGTGTCGATGCCGCCGCCACCGATCGCCTGCGCGCGTTCTGGGCGGCGATGGGCGCCAAGGTCGAGGTGATGACGCCGGATCATCACGATCTCGTGCTCGCGATCACCAGCCATCTGCCGCATCTGATCGCCTACACCATCGTCGGCACCGCCGACGAGCTGGCGCAGGTGACGGAGTCCGAGGTGATCAAGTTCTCCGCCGGCGGTTTCCGCGATTTCACCCGCATCGCGGCGTCCGACCCGACGATGTGGCGCGACGTCTTCCTCGCCAACAAGGAGGCCGTGCTGGAGATGCTCGGCACCTTCACCGAGGATCTCGCAAAGCTCACTCGCGCCATCCGCCGCGGCGACGGCGAGGCGCTGTTCGACCATTTCACGCGCACCCGCGCCATCCGCCGCGGCATCGTCGAGATCGGCCAGGATTCGGCGGCCGCGGATTTCGGCCGTCAGCATGGGGCGCTGAAGCAGCCGTGAGCCTGTAGCCCAGACAAAGCTGCGTAGCCCGGATGGAGCGCAAGCGTAATCCGGGACGTGCCAGCTGTGATCAAGAACCCCGGATTGCGCTGCGCTCCATCCGGGCTACGGAAGCACTCAATACAGCGGCGGGATCTGGCCGACCTTGACCGGGCCGAGCAGCACGGCGCCGTCGACGAATTTCAGCGGGAAGCTTCTCGCCTTCTTGCCTTCCAGCGTGCTCTCGGTGCCGATCGAGTTGATGCCGGCGGCAACGCCGGCATTGGCGTTCTGCTTGATCACCTTGCCAAGGCCGGGCACGGCGCGATCGAGTGCGCCGAACAGATTGTTGAGGTCCTGCGACTTCACGCCGGGCGCGACGCGGTCGAGCGTGGCCTGCGGCACGCCCTCCTCCAGCATCTTCTCGATGCCGAGCGCCGGGATCACGCGCTCGAGGCCCGTGACGGTCATCTGCAATTCACCATCCAGGCGCCCATTGACGGAGAGGCCAAGAGTGCCGGCCGCAACCGCGATCATCTCGCCCTGCTGGATCCGCGACTGCACGATCTCGATGTGACCGCCGGCGGCCTGGATTTCGCGAAAACGCTGCGGCCAGGGCTTTGGCGTGAGGTCGGACAGGCCGGTGATCTTGGCGCGCGTGTCCGCCTCGAACGGCTCTGCGAGCAAGGGATGAACGCCCTGGATGCTGCCCTGCGCGACATGGAGCACGGTCTCGATCACGGGATGAACGGCCGGCGATCCATCCGCGAGGCGCCCGTGCAGCTCGACCTGCTTGGCGCGCGCGAGCGGCACCTGCATGCTGCCGTCGAGCCGATTGATGTTGGGATGGTCGAACACGATGGAGGCACGATCCGGCACCGCCGGCAGGCCGACCACGCTGCTGCGGCCCTTGCTCCAGTTCACCACGAAGGTGTTTTGCGTGACGCCGTCGGTCAGCGTCGCGGGCGCCGAGAATTCGGCGATGACGAGCTTGGGATCGTAGACCTGGGCGACGACCAGGATGTTGTCGAGCTTGGCCGTGAACGGCGTCTTGCTCGCATTCTGCGAGACCAGGGCGACACTGGCGCCGGAGCACTGGACCTCGAAGCGGAACGGGAAGCCGGCGATCGAGCGCTTGGCGCAATCATAGATGCGGCCGGACTTGGCCTCCTGCGCCCGCCAGGCGTCGGCGGCCACTTCGGCCTGCGAAGCGGCATAGAACCAGAAGCAGCTCCAGGCGACGGCGAGGATCAGGACGAGGACGGGGGCGATGAAAAGGCCCCAACGGGAGCGGCGGCCTGCGGCAACGGTCATATTGGACATGCGGCGACCCTTTGGCCCCAGATTTTGGCAAATGTAAGCGAGGCAAGCCCCCGACGAAAGGCGGAGAATTCGCTTCGCTTGGGGGCGCGGTTCTGGTAGCCGTGCCCGAAATGTCCGAAATCACCCTCCCCTCCGTCACGACAGCCACGGGCGACCTCTGGGTGTTCGGCTATGGTTCGCTGATGTGGCGGCCGGGCTTCGACTTCGAGGAGCGCGTCCCGGCGCGGCTGGTCGGCGAGCACCGCGCGCTCTGCGTCTATTCCTTCGTCCATCGCGGCACGCCGGAGAAGCCGGGCCTGGTGCTCGGGCTCGACCGCGGCGGCGCCTGCCGCGGCATTGCCTTCCGTGTCGCTGAAAAGAACCGCACCGAGGTCGTCGCGTATTTGCGGGCGCGCGAGCAGGTCACCTCGGTCTATCGCGAGGTGATGCGCTCGGTGTGGCTGGAGAACGATGCGCGCCAGCGCGTCTCCGCGCTCGCCTATGTCGTCGACCGCGGCCATGTGCAATATGCCGGCCGCCTCTCGCTCGCCGAGCAGCACCGCCATGTCGTCCAGGGCCACGGCCAGTCCGGCGCCAACCGCGACTACGTCACCGCGACGGTGAAGGCGATCGAGGCCGAAGGTTTTCGCGATATGCAATTGCATCAGCTTGCGACCATGCTGCATGGCGAGGCGCATTCCCTGCACGCGCCGGCTCCTGACGATCGAGAGAGCCGCTAAAGCATGATCCGGAAAAGTGCGCAGCGGTTTTCCGAAAAAATCATGCTTAAACAACAACCCTAAAGCGCGATGACGATTCATCCTCATCGCATCGCGCTTTAGCTCTCCGACGGGGCGTAACTCGGCGAGGCGCCGATCAATTGCTCCTGCTCCTTGCGGCCGGCTTCGACGAGACGGCTGGTTGCCTCTTCGATGGCCGTTTGCACACGGGAGAGAAACTCATCCTTCGGCAGGCCTGACGGCAACGGATCGAGGAATTCCACCACGAGCGTGCCGGGATAGCGCATGAAGGTGCGGCGGGGCCAGAACAGGCCGGAGTTGAGCGCGATCGGCAGGCACGGCACGCCGCAGGACGAATAGATCTGCGCAAAGCCGGTCTTGTAGTCGGGCGGCGCGCCTGGCGCGCGGCGCGTGCCTTCCGGAAAGATGACGAGCTGCCGGCCCGAGCGCACCGCCTCGCGCGCCCGCCGCGTCATGTCCAAGAGCGCCTTCACGCCGGCCTTGCGGTCGATCGCGATCATCCCGGTCTTGACCAGAAACTGGCCGAACACCGGGATCTGCATGAGCTGACGCTTGAGGATGAAGATCGGACGATTGAAGAATCCGGGCAGCACGAACGTTTCCCAGAACGACTGATGCTTTGCCACGATCACCAGGGGTCCCTGCGGAATGTTCTCGACACCGCGGAATTCGACCTTGATGTTGCAGACCACGCGCATCAGGACCAGCGTCGCCTTGGCCCACCATTGCGCAACCGTCAACATGGCACGCGGCGGCAATGCGAAGGTCGGCAGCGCCACGATCGCGAGGCAGACCAGCACGGCGTAGAACAGCACGTTGAACACGAGCGAGCGCAGGAAAATCAGGAACATCGACGATCCGATTATTTTGCCGATCCATTGCCGGTCAATTGGCTGTTAATTGGCTTGGGCGGTGGCGGGCCGCTTGGGCAGCTGACCTGCAGGCTGCTCCGACATCTCGGGCAAAAGGTCAATCCCGAAATCCTCCAGCCGCACCCTCAGCTCGGCCGCGATGTACTTGACATATTCGGACAGCAGCAGCCGCAGGGTGGACGCCGAGGTCCACCACGGCTCCTCGCGCCATTTGTCGCCGACCACCGCGAACGGGATCAACGTCGTTTGCGGCATGGCATGCGAGAATTCCACCAGCGCGCGCGGCATGTGATAGTTCGAGGTGACCACGATCAGCGACTTGAACCGGCGGCCGTCGGCCCAGCGCCGCGCCTCCGCCGCATTGCCGCGGGTCGAGAGCGCAGTGCGGTCGAGATCGACACAACAGGTCATGAAGGACTGGTTCTCCGGCAACGTCCGGGAGATGTCGCTCGCCGTGGATGTCGGGTGCACGCCGGAGATCAGGAGCCGCCTGCCGTAACCAGCAGCGAGCAGCTCCATCGCGTCGGACACCCGCGAGGAGCCACCGGTCAGGACCACGATGCCGTCTGCCTTGCGGCTTGGGGCGATCTCGGCGCCGCGCAATTGCGACAGGAACGCGATGAAGCCCGCCGCCGCGCCGACGAAGGCGAACGCAATCGTCGACACCAATGCCGCGCGCAGCCAGCCGCGCGGCAGGTTCGGCGATCGATCGTCGGTCGGCGAGGTCATATGATGTCGGTGATCCCTTCCCTGAGGTGATTTTAAAAGGTTTTGAGGCGAAGTGGAGTCCGGTTTGTGGGGCTTATCAACGCTACAAGATGCAACTCTATTCGCGTCGGTAGTGCGCTCCCTCGCCCCGCAAGCGGGGAGAGGCGAAGAAATCTCAATCCACATCGTTCAACGTCGCAAACAGGGTCTGGCGTGAGGCCACCGCGGTGATGGCGCCGATCAGCACGGCCTGCACCGCGAGCACGATGTATCCGGACGGCCGCAGCGAGAAGGTGCCGAGCAGCGCGGCGAACTGGTCGCCGACGGGGGTACCGGAAAACCAGCCGGCGATCGACTCGGAGAAGCCGAACACCAGCATGGCGGCGCCGCCGCCGATCACGCCGCCCTCGAGGCCGAGCCTCAGGAAATGTCGCAGGAAGTGATTGGCGATGTAGCGGTCGCCGGCGCCGACGAAATGCAGCACCTCGACGATCGGACGGTTCGCCGCCATGGCGCCGCGGGTCGCGAACGACACCGAGATGATGGTGGCGATGATGACCAGCGCGAGGATGCCGAGGCCGGCGAGCACGGTGGCGTTGGTCATCGAGCGCATCCGCTCGATCCAGGCGCGGTGATCGTCGACGCTGGCACTTGGCGCGACCTGGGTCACGCGCGCGCGCAAGGCGCCGAGATCGAGCGGCGTGCCGGGTTGCACGCGCGCGATGATCATGCGCGGCACCGGCAGATCGTCCATCGACAGCCCGGTGCCGAGCCAGGGCTCGAGCAGCTTGCCGCTCTCCTCCCGGGTGAACGGCTTGACCTCGACGACGCCGGCTTGCGCACGCATCGCCTCCGTCACCGCTGCGGTGTCGCGTTCGAGATCGCGGCCGGCCTGCGGGCGAACCTGGATGGTGATTTCGCTCGCGACCTCCGACTGCCACTCCGCGGCGGAGGCGCTCACCAATAGCACCGTGCCCGTGGTCATCGACGCCAGGAAGGTCATGATGGCGACGACGGCGACCAGCGCGCGGCCCTGGATCGAGGCGCGCGGCACGATCGGCGACATGTTGCGCGCGTTGGCCGGAAGCTGCGGACGCTCCTGCCCGAGGTCGACCAACACGCCGCGCTCGTCGGTCCTACTCATAGACGTGCAACCGTCCCTGGTGCAGCACCAGCCGCCGGGCCTCGTACTGGTCCATCAGGCCGATGTCGTGGGTCGCGATGATGACGGCGGTGCCTGATTTGTTGAGCTCGATGAAGAGCCGCAGCAGGCGGCGTCCCAGCGTCGGGTCGACGCTGCCGGTCGGCTCGTCCGCGAGCAACAGCTGCGGCCGCGAGATGACGGCGCGCGCGATTGCCGCGCGCTGCTTCTCGCCGCCCGACAGGATCGGCGGCAGCGCGTCCATGCGGTCGCCGAGCCCGACCCAGCGCAAGAGGTCGATCACCTCCTTGCGGTAGCTCGACTCGCTGCGGCCCATGACGCGGAACGGCAGCGCGACGTTCTCATAGGTCGTCATGTGATCGAGCAGGCGGAAATCCTGGAGCACGATGCCGATGCGCTTGCGCAAATCGGCGATCTCGTCCTTGCCGAGGCGCGAGATGTCGTGGCCGAACAGATTGACCAGCCCCCGCGTCGGCCGGTGCGACAGGAACAACAGGCGCAGCAGCGAGGTCTTGCCGGCACCGGAGGGGCCGGTGAGAAACTGGAACGAATGCGCCGGGATCTGGAAGCTGAGGTCGCGCAGGATCTCCGGCCCCAGACCGTAACGCAATCCGACATTTTCGAACCGAACCAAGCTCAGCTCCGTTCGAGAGGGGGCGCGGGTCGCACTGCTGCGCTCCGCCATACGCGACCAACGGGTTTTGCCGCCGTTATGGTTTCCGGTTCGTTAACGGTCGCCCTGTAGCATACATCGTAGCATCCTTGCCGCGCTGTTCTCCCCGACGCGGTCATCGTCCAAGGCTCGTCCATGCATATCGTCTGCCCCCATTGTATGACATCCTACGCCATCAAGCTCGCGAGCCTTGGGGCGAACGGACGGGCGGTCCGTTGTTCCCGCTGCAAGGAGACCTGGATCGCCCATGCCGAGGATGCCATCGAGGAGGCATCCATCCCCGCCATGGCCGCGGCCAGCCAGGCCGACGACCAGACCGATCTCGCCGAGCAGTGGAACTCCTATGCCAAGGACGACGGCGCCACTGATGCGCCCGTCGTCGACAGCCCCTCGATTGCCAGCGACTGGCCCGACGAAGAGGCCAAGGAAACCGAAGACGAGTGGTCCGCGGCGGCCCGGGAGGCCGAGGAGGAGGTCGTCGGCGCGCAGCACCAGTCCTGGTTCCGCGGTCTATTCCCCCGCCGCGGCGCGCGGGTCAGCCGTCCGGTCGCCACCGCAGCGCCGCGAAAATCCCATTTCGGCCTGCCGACCGCCTGCGCCGCCATGGGCGCGCTGGTGCTGGCGCTGGTGATCTGGCGCGGCGACATGGTGCGGCTGCTGCCGCAGACCGCCGCTTTCTACAAGATGGTCGGGCTCGAGGTGAACCTGCGGGGCCTGGCCTTCAAGGACGTGAAGCTTTCGAGCGAGACCGTCGACGGTAAGCAGGTGCTGGTGATCGAGGGTGTGATCGTCGGCGAGGGCAAGAAGCCGCTCGACATTCCGCGGCTGCGCTTTGCCGTGCGCGACGGGCAAGGCGCGGAGATCTACGCCTGGAATACGGTGCTGGAGCAGACCGTGCTGCGGCCCGGCGAGCGCGCCTTCTTCCGCTCCCGCCTCGCCTCGCCGCCGCCGGAAGGCCGCAATATCGACGTTCGCTTCTTCAACCGGCGCGACATTGCCGGCGGCAGCGTATAATCGCGCCGCCCGGTGCCGCACGGGAGGTTGGTCCGAGAGTTAGTCCCATGCCGAAGATCTTGATCGCCGATGACGAGGATTCGATGCGCCAGCTGGTGGCGCGCGCCATCGCCATGGACGGGCACGAAACGGTCACCGCGCAGGACGGCGCCGAAGCGCTGGAGATCCTGGCCCGCGAGGACGGCGCCTTCGACCTGCTGCTCACCGACATCCAGATGCCTATCATGGACGGCATCGCGCTGGCGCTCTCCGCCGCGCGCGATTTTCCCGATCTGACCATCTTGCTGATGACAGGCTTTGCCGACCAGCGCGAGCGCGCCTCGAACCTCAATGCGCTGGTGCACGACGTCGTGACGAAACCGTTCTCGGTCGCGGATATCCGCACCGCGGTGGCGGACGCGCTCGCGGCGAAGAAGGGGTGACGCGAAGCTGCCGCCCAACACTCCGCCGTCATGCCCCGGCTTGACCGGGGCATCCAGTACGCCGCGGCGGATGCAGTGAGAGCGTGCTCATCAACGCCAGCCTCTGGAATACTGGATCGCCCGGTCCCGGCTCCGCCAAGGCTACGCCGAGGCCCACACGGCGCTGGCACGCCGAAGCTTCAGCGAAGGCGGCAAGCCGGGCGATGACAGTGAGCTTGTGGCACCTTCGCCTCAGAAATCCTTCAGCAGGCGCTCGATGTAATCGAGCTCGATCTGCGGACGCGAGCTGTCGCCGAGGCGGCGGCGGAGCTCTTCGAGGATGCGGCGGACACGCTGGGCGTCGATCTCGCCGGGGATCTTGACGGTGTAATCGTCGCTGAGATCGCGGCCGTGAAGCGGGCGACCGAGCGGATCAGTCTGATTGCCGCCGCTCTGCTGACGGCCGGCCCGATTGCCGGGACCATCGCCCTGCCCGTCGCCATCGCCCTGCTGCATCGCCTCGGCCATCTTCTGCGCGCCCTTGCGCATCGCATCGAGAGCCTTGCCCTGCGAATCCACGGCGCCATCGGCATTGCCATCGCCGAGCTTCGAGCCGGCATCGCCCATGGCACCGTCGGCAGTGTCCAGGCTGCCGTCGTCATCACCCTGATCCCCGTCCTGATCGCCGCTCTGGCCCGGGTCGCCCTGCTGGCCCTTCTGGCCCTGCTGCCCTTTCTGACCCTTTTGTCCCTTCTGCGCGAGGCCGCGCTTGGCGAGCTCGTCCTGCAGCTTCTTCAGGCGGTCGCGCAGCGACTGCTGATCCTGCTGCAGGTCCGACATCGACTGGTCGCCCTGCGGCTTGCCGCGCGAGCGGTCACGCCGGGAATCCTGGCCCTGCTTGAAAGTCTTGTCGCGCAATTGCTGCTGCTTGCGGATCATGTCGCTGAGCTCGTTGAGCGCCTGCTCCATCTCGCTCTCACCGGATTGTCCGGGCTGCGCCATCTGGAGGTTTTCCATGATCTGCGCGAGCTGCTCGAGCATGCGCTGGGCCGCCTCTTTATTGCCCTCGCGCGCCGCCTTCTCGATCTGCCGCAGGAGGTCATCCAGATCCCGCTGCGTGATGACGTTGCGATCACGGCTGGAGGATTGGCTCCGTTCCGTCGCCCGCTTGTACTCCTCGAGCTTCTGGATGGCGTCGGACTGGTTGCTCAGGCTCTTGCCGGACTCCTTCTGCCTGAGGCTGTCGCCAGACTCCTGCATGGCCTTTTCGGCACTGTCGAGCAGCGCGTCGGGATCCTGATCCAGCTGGGCAGCGGCCGGCGAGACGCCTCCCAACAGGAAGGCGAGGCAGGCGATCGACATCGCCTTCAAGACTGGCACGCGTGCTAGCTTCCGCATTTCCGGTCCCGCGTAAACTGGTTGGTCTTGTCGTCCCCCGCCTTGTTGGCACGGCTGTTCGCCGACTTGCGATAGGCCTGAAGCTGCTCGCGCAAGACGTCCTGCTGCTGCGCCAGCTCGGCGAGCTGCTCGGGCGTCGCATGCTGGGTTTTCTGTCGCAGCTCGACGGCCTTGTCGAGGATGAGCTGGACCTCCGCGGGGAACGGCTGGCGGGCGCCGAGCGGATTCTGCTCGGCGCGGCGGGCGAGATCGCGCACCTTGCCGGCCATGGCCTCACGCAGCTTCTGCGTCAGCACCCTGAGCTCGTCCTCGCTGGCGCCGCGGTCCAGCGCGGCCTTGAGCGCATCCTGCGCCGAGCGCAGCGCGGCGTTGACGCTGCCGGCAACGCCGTCGTCCTCGATGGTCGTCGCGAAGGCCCACATGCTCGCCACCACGTTGCGCAGCGCATCGTCGGTGCGGGCAGCCTCGAGCTGGGTCGCCAGACTCCGGAGGCCGAGATAGCAGCCGGCATCCGGCGTGAACAATTCGGGTGCGATCATCAGCGCGTCGAGCGCGGTGTAGACGTCGGAATTCCTGTTGGCGTCGAGCGCGAGGATGCGGCGCTGCTCGATCAGCGCGCGCGCGAGCGAGTTGGTGAACAGACGCTCGGGCAGGCGCATGTTGAAGGGTTCGCTCCTGGCCTCGTTGCCGGCCTCGTCCTTGGCAGTCAACGTCAGCGTGACGTCGGCTCCGGCATAGGGGTCCTCGCTGAGGTCCTTCACGGTCTGGCCGACGCCGTTGCGGGTGCGCGCGTTCGGCAGCACGAGCGGGAATTGCGGTGGCTGGAACAGCGGCCGCGCCGCGGCCTTGCCCTCGGAATCCTTGCTGCCGTCCTTGACGGCATCTTTGGCGTCGGCGGGGCGCAGGGCAATCTGGGCATCCGCGCCGGTGACGCCGTAATCGTCCTCGATCTTGTAGGAGAGCTGGAGCCCGCCGCGCGCCTGGCGCTCGGGATCCTTGGCGAGGGCGATCGTCGGCGCGCGGTCTGGCGTTGCCGCGAACGCCCATTGCGGCTGGCCGGAGGGCGCGCGGACATGCGCGGTGCCGTCAGCGGCGATGGTGAAGTGCTTCTCGTTGGTGCCCTTGGGCGCGGCCTCCGCGGGGGCGACCTCCTTGAGGCCGCCGGAGACGACGACATCCAGACTGCCGCCTGAGGAGCGCACGATCAGGGTCGAGCCTGCGGGAACGGCAAGCGGGCCGGAGGCCGGCAGCGCCGCGGCCTCCTTGTTGGCGGCCGACAGGATGACCGGCGGCTTGCCGGTGTAAAGCGGCGGAGTGACCCACGCATCGACGCGAACATTGGCCGGCGCCAGCACGCCGTTCCAGTCGAAGGCGGCCCCGAGCCGCATCGCGCGCTCGTCGCCGGCGGCGAAGAAGGTCGCAACCAGCATCACCATCACCAGCGCGCGCAGCGCCCAGGGATCATGCAGCGCCAGCCGCGGATGCGGCAGGCCGGCGCGGATGCGCTTGAGCGAGGCCAGCGTACGCTCGCGCTGCGCCTGCCACAGCGCCTGCGCGATCGGGTCCTGCGAGGACAGCGTGTCGGTCAGCGTCGTGGCCGGGCGGTGACGGATGCCGGAGCCACGATCGAGCCGGCTAAGCGCCTCCTCGCGGCTCGGCCAGCGGAAGCGAATCAAGGGAAACAGGACGGCAATCGCGATGCCGGCGAAAACGACGAGACCGATGGCACGGGCAACGAACGGCAGCGCCAGCCAGAGGCCGGCCCAGGACACCACCAGGAACAAGCCGACGACGGTCAGAAGCCGCGCCAAATTCGGCCAGGCACGCTCCCACGCGATGGCATAAATGGCCCGATCGAGGGCCTGCGCCAGCTTCAGCCGCGACAGAGCATCGCTGTTGCGGATCGGGTCTGACGGCTCGGGGGTGACGCCGTTCAATCAACTCTCCAGGTTGCCCGGTAGAGAAGCCTATCACAACGGCAGCACTGAGGCATCCGTTCCGGTACGGGAGACACCCCTTTTCCCGCATAACACGAGGACGTGACTGGCCCGCTGCAACCCCGTAATTTCCGCGCCGCCATCCGAGGGAGACGAGAGGAAACGCCATGGACAAGAAGATGCACGACAAGGGCCTGGAAGTCCGCAAAGCGGTGCTGGGCGAGGCCTATGTCAACAACGCCCTGAAGAACGTCGACGATTTCAACCGTCCGTTCCAGGAGATGCTGAACGAATATTGCTGGGGCACGGTGTGGGGCCGCGAGGAGCTGCCGCGCAAGACCCGCAGCATGCTCAACATCGCCATGATCGCGATCCTCAACCGCCAGCACGAGTTTCGCGCGCATCTGAAGGGCGCGCTGACCAACGGCGTCAGCCGCGAGGAGATCCGCGAGATCCTGATGCAGGTCGCGATCTATGGCGGCATGCCCGCCGCCGTCGACAGCTTCCGCATCGCGCGCGAGGTGTTTGCGGAGATCGACGGCAAGGCGTGAGGGCAGCGCCAATCTCCGCTGTCGTCCCGGACAAGCGAAGCGCAGATCCGGGACGACATCGAGGCTGGAGTGCCCGTATTTCAAAACGACAACGAAAAAAGAAGGAAACACCATGGACATCGGATTCATCGGGCTCGGAAACATGGGTTTCCCGATGGCGCGGCGGCTGATCGAGGCGGGACACAAGCTCGTCGTGTTCGACACGCGCAAGGAGGTCACGGGCAAGCTCACATCGCTCGGCGCGACGGCGGCGACATCGCCAAAGGACGTCGCCGATCAGGTCGAGACTGTCATGGCGAGCCTGCCCTCGCTGCAGGCTTCGCTCGAGGTTGCAACGGGAGCGAACGGCGTGATCGAGGGCAGCCGCGCAAAACGCTTCGTCGATCTCTCCACCGTCGGCTCGGCAATGGCCGTGAAGATTCACGGCCTGCTCGCCAAGCGCGACATCGTGCAGATCGACTGCCCGGTCTCCGGCGGCGTCGGCGGCGCCGAGAAGGGCACGCTGGCGGTGATGGTCTCCGGGCCGAAGGGGGAGTTCGATCTGCTCAAGCCCGCCCTCGACGTGATCGGAAAAGTGTTCTTCATCGGCGAGAAGCCCGGCGCGGCGCAGACCATGAAGCTCGCCAACAATTTCCTGTCGGCCACCGCGATCGTGGCGACCTCGGAAGCGGTGGTGATGGGCGTGAAGGCCGGGCTCGATCCGGCCGTGATGATCGACGTCATCAACGCCGGCTCCGGCATGAACACCGCGAGCCGCGACAAGTTTCCGCGATCGGTGCTGCCGCGCAGCTTCGATTTCGGCTTCGCCACGGGGCTGATGGTGAAGGACGTGCGGCTGGCGCTGGAGGAGATGAAGCAGCTCGGCCTGTCGATGGAGGTCGCCGAGGCGGTCGGGCGATTGTGGGAGACCGTGATCAGCGCAGAAGGCGCAGACTCGGATTTCACCGCGGCGATCAAGCCGATCGAGAAGAAGGCGGGCGTTGTGGTGGGTGGAGCGAAGGGTGGCGTGACGGGGAAGTAGCGATCCCAATCTCCGCTCGTCGTCCCGGACAAGCGAAGCGCGCCCCTCACACACTCACAGCCACGGCGCCGGCGTGTCCATCGCGATCAGCTGCTCGACCTCGATGCGCGGGCGGACCACGGCGTATTGATCGTCCTTCACCAGCACCTCCGGCACCAGCGGGCGCGTGTTGTAGGTGCCGGCCTGCACCGCGCCGTAGGCACCTGATGTCATGATGGCGATGAGATCGCCGGGCGCGGGCGTCGGCAACGTGCGGTCGAGCGCGAGATAGTCGCCGGTCTCGCAGACCGGGCCGACGACATCGGCCATGATGGTGGGGGCGCCCTTGGTGGCTTGCGTCACCGGCAGGATGTCGTGATGCGCCTCATACAGCGTCGGGCGGATCAGGTCGTTCATGGCGGCGTCGATGATGACGAAGTTCTTGCCGTCGCCGTGCTTCACATAGATCACCTTGGCGACCAGGATGCCGGCATTGCCGACGATCATGCGGCCCGGCTCGAACATCAGCGTGCAGCCGAGATTGTGGCTGACGCGCTTGACCATGGCAGCATAGGCATCAGGCGCCGGCGGCGCCTCGCGGTCCATGTAATAGGGAATGCCGAGGCCGCCGCCGAAATCGACGTGGCTGATATTGTGGCCGTCGGAGCGCAGCGTCTGCACGAATTCGGAGAGGATGCGGAACGCGGTCTCCATCTTGGAGAGGTCGGTGATCTGGCTGCCGATGTGCACGTCGGTGCCGGTCACCTCGATGCCCGGCAGCTTGGCGGCGCGGGCATAGACCTCGCGGGCATAAGCGATGGGAATGCCGAACTTGTTCTCGGACTTGCCGGTGGAGATTTTGGCGTGGGTGCCGGCATCGACGTCCGGATTGACGCGCACCGAGATGCGCGCGGTCTTGCCCATCTCGGTCGCAAGCCGCGACAACAGCTCGAGCTCGGGCTCGGATTCGACGTTGAGACAGAGGATGTCGGCGGCGAGCGCGGCGCGCAGCTCTTGTTCCGTCTTGCCGACGCCGGAGAACAGGATTTTGCTTGGCGGAATGCCGGCGGCCAGCGCGCGCTTCAACTCGCCGCCCGAGACCACGTCGGCGCCGGCGCCGAGCTTGGCCAGCGTGCGCAGCACCGACTGGTTGGAGTTCGCCTTCATGGCGTAGCAGACCAGCACCTTCTCGCCCGCGAAGGCCTCGGTGAAGACGCGATAGTGCCGCTCCAGCGTCGCGGTCGAATAGCAATAGAACGGCGTGCCGACGGTCGCGGCCAGCTCGGACAGGTTCACCGCCTCGGCGTGCAGCACGCCGTTGCGATAGTCGAAATGGTTCATGGCTTAGGCTCGGTTGTCCCGGCTTATTTCTTGCCGGGAGGTTCGTCCAGGAGCGGGTCGAGAATAAACGGTTTCTTCCGGCCCTTGGCCGCCGCCGGCGCGGCATCCGCACCTGATGAGGTGGGATTGAACATGCTCGACGTCTTCTGGGCAGCGGTCTCGGTGTCGGCTGGAGCTGCGACGTTGGCCGTAGGCGCGTCGGAAGCGGTCGGCGGCAGATCCAGCGGACCCTTGCGGCCGCAGCCGGCCAGCGCGAGCGCCGTCAGGCTCAAGACAATGATGGCCCACCCCGAGCCGGCCGGGCGAAACTTTGACGTCACGACGAAATCCCCACTACGCGGGCCGCACCATACAGAGATTGGCGCGCTCTGGCGAGAGCCGGATGACCATGAAACATAAGCGAAATTTTGCCCCTCAGCACAATTTCCGCTCTTTTTCCAGCCGCTTCGCCCAGGCCTTGGCCTGCGACGCCACGTTCTTCGGCGCAGTGCCGCCGAAGCTGGTGCGGCTCTTCACCGACGATTCGACCGAGAGCACGCCGAGCACGTCCTTGGTGATTTTCGGCTCGATCGCCTGCATCTCCTTGAGCGGCAGCTCGTGCAGCGCCACGCCGCCCTCGGCGGCCTTGGCGACGATGCGGCCGGTGACGTGATGGGCCTCGCGGAACGGCATTTTCAGCGTCCGCACCAGCCAGTCGGCAAGGTCGGTCGCGGTGGCATAGCCCTCGCCCGCAGCCGCCTTCATCCTGGCTTCGTCAGGCTCGAGGTCACGGACCATGCCGGTCATGGCGCGGATCGCCAGCGACAGCGCGGCAAAGCCCTCCATGGCGCCCTGCTTGTCCTCCTGCATGTCCTTTTGATAGGCGAGCGGCAGGCCCTTCATCACGATCAGGAGACCATTGAGCGCGCCGATGACGCGGCCGGTCTTGGCACGCACCAGCTCGGCGGCATCCGGATTGCGCTTCTGCGGCATGATGGAGGAGCCGGTGGTGAACTTGTCGCTGAGCCGGATCATGCCGACCAGCGGCGAGGTCCAGATCACGATCTCCTCGGCGAAGCGCGACATGTGCACGGCACAGATCGAGGCCGCGGACAACGTCTCCAGCACGAAGTCGCGGTCGGAGACGGCGTCGAGCGAGTTCGCCATCGGACGATCGAAGCCCAATGCCTTCGCGGTGGCGTGACGGTCGATCGGGAACGAGGTGCCGGCCAGCGCGGCGGCGCCGAGCGGGGATTCATTGAGCCGCTTCCGCGCATCCTGGAAACGGCCGCGGTCGCGCGCGGCCATCTCGACATAGGCGAGCAGATGATGGCCGAAGGTCACGGGCTGTGCGGTCTGCAGATGGGTGAAGCCGGGCATCACGGTTGCGGCATGCTCCAGCGCGCGATTGACCAGCGCGGCCTGGAACGCGGCGAGCGCGGCATCGGTCTCGTCGAGGACGTCGCGGACATAGAGACGGAAATCGGTCGCGACCTGGTCGTTGCGCGAGCGCGCGGTGTGCAGGCGGCCGGCGGCGGGGCCGATCAGCTCGGACAGGCGGCTCTCGACATTCATGTGAATGTCCTCCAGCGCGCGCTTGAACTCGAAGCCGCCCTTGCCGATCTCTGACAAAATCGTGTCTAGACCCTTGCTGATATTTTTCGCATCAGAGCCCGTGATGATGCCTTGGCTGGCCAGCATCGCAGCGTGGGCCTTGGACGCGGCAATGTCCTGGGCGAAGAGGTGACGATCGACGTCGATGGAGACGTTGATCTCTTCCATGATCTCGTCGGGACGTTCCGAGAACCGGCCGCCCCACATCTTGTTGCTCATGATCCCCTGCTCACGCCTTGATTTGCCGCACGTTTGCTGGCCGCCGCCAGCCGTATTAAGAGGCTCCTGATAGCCATATCTGCGACCGGATGACAAACGATATGCTCGACAAGACGCCCTCCGCTACGCGCCGGGTCCCCCTCGTCATCGCCACCGTGGCGGTCGGAGGGCTGGCCGGCTTCGCCGCGCTGTACGGACTGGGCCTGAGCCGGTCGCCTGGCGGCGATCCCACCTGCAAGCCCGCGGTGGCGACGGCCCAGAAAATCGCCCCCCTCGCCCATGGCGAGCTGGCGGCGCTGACCATGGCGAGCGCGCCCCTCAAGCTGCCCGACCTCGCCTTCGAGGACGCCGACGGCAAGCCGAAAAAGCTGTCCGATTTTCGCGGCAAGACGCTGCTGGTGAACCTCTGGGCCACCTGGTGCGTGCCATGCCGGAAGGAAATGCCGGCGCTGGACGAGCTCCAGGGCAAGCTGTCGGGCCCGAATTTCGAGGTGGTGGCGATCAATATCGACACCCGCGACGCCGAGAAGCCGAAGACCTTCCTGAAAGAGGCCAATCTGACCAGGCTCGACTATTTCAGCGATCAGAAAGCCAAGGTTTTTCAGGATCTTAAGGCGATAGGCCGGGCGCTTGGCATGCCCACCTCGGTGCTGGTCGATCCGCAAGGCTGCGAGATTGCGACGATCGCGGGACCGGCGGAATGGGCGAGCGAGGACGCGCTCAAGCTGATCCGGGCGGCGACGGGCAAGGCCGCCGCGTCGCTTTAGAGATTTTAAGCGGTGACGTTGAGGTTGCCGCCGACGCCGGCACCGACATTGGCCAGCGAAGGCTGCCCGGCGCCCATCAGCGTCAGGACGGTGGATTTCTCCATGTCCATGTTCTGCTTGGTCAGCGTCGCCGAGATATTCGACTGCAGCGCGCCTTGCTGAGCGGCCAGCATGGTGCTGACCATTGCCATCATGTCCATTACGCGAACCCTCTTACCGGCTGCAGCCTAGGCGCGAGGGGTTAATGGGACATGAATTGTCACGAAGCTATTGGGTGGCCTCGGTCCGTGTCCCGGACGCGGCGCGGCATGAAATGACGCGACGCAGAGCCGGGACCCATGATTCAGCGCGCCCGAAGCTCCTGGGCCCCGGCTCTGCAGCGCACCGCTGACGCGCTGCGCAGCGTCCGGGGCACGAGACCGCCCTACCGCGTCGGAACCGGCTTGGCGCCGCGGTAATCGTAGAAGCCGCGCTGGGTCTTGCGGCCGAGCCAGCCGGCCTCGACATATTTCACCAGCAGCGGGCACGGGCGGTATTTGGAATCGGCCAGCCCCTCGTGCAGCACCTGCATGATGGAGAGGCAGGTATCGAGGCCGATGAAATCGGCCAGCTCCAGCGGACCCATCGGATGGTGCGCGCCGAGCTTCATGGCCGCGTCGATCGCCTCGACATTGCCGACGCCTTCATACAGCGTGTAGATCGCCTCGTTGATCATCGGCAGCAGGATGCGGTTGACGATGAAGGCCGGGAAATCCTCGGAGACCGCGACCTGCTTGCCGAGCTTGGCAACGAATTCCTTGGACGCCTCGAAGGTCTGGTCGTCGGTGGCGATGCCGCGGATCAGTTCCACCAGCTCCATCAGCGGCACCGGATTCATGAAGTGAATGCCGATGAAGCGCTCGGGCCGGTCGGTGGCGGCGGCAAGCCGGGTGATCGAGATCGAGGACGTATCGGAGGCAACGATCGCCTCGGGCTTCAGCACCGCGCAGAGCTCGTGGAAGATCTTGCGCTTGACCTCTTCCTTCTCGACCGCGGTCTCGATCACGAGGTCGCAGTCGGCGAGGTCGTCCAGCTTCTCGGCGGACGTGATGCGCGCCATCGCCTTGGCCTTGTCGTCCTCGGAGACGGCCTTCTTGGAGACTTGGCGCGCCAGATTGCCGTTGATGGTGGCCATGCCCGACTTGAGGCGATCAGGCGAAACGTCGTTGAGCACCACGTCGAAGCCGGCCAGCGCCGCGACATGCGCGATGCCGTTGCCCATCTGACCCGCGCCGATCACGCCGACCTTCTTGATCACTGCCGCCATAATGCCATCCACCGGAACGGCGCGCGACGAGCGCGCCTGCCTATCCCCCGAGCCGGGAGGTCTGATTTGATCAGAAGCTTGATTTAATCAGAACCCGGGCTCGAAACCTAGATTGGATCGCTTCCCCGGCGTGCCCCACGCCAAAGAAAACGCTTCAGAAATGAAACACCGGCCGGAGTTTATGCCTCCGGCCGGTGTTTTGAGGTCTTTTACTTGCCGAGCTTGCCGAGTTCGGCCGTCAACTCCGGAACCGCCTGGTAGAGATCGGCGACCAGGCCGTAATCGGCAACCTGGAAGATCGGCGCGTCCTCGTCCTTGTTGATCGCGACGATCACCTTGGAGTCCTTCATGCCGGCCAGATGCTGGATCGCGCCGGAAATGCCGACGGCGACATAGAGCTCGGGCGCCACGACCTTGCCGGTCTGGCCGACCTGCCAGTCGTTCGGCGCATAGCCGGCGTCCACCGCCGCACGCGAGGCACCGACACCGGCGCCGAGCTTGTCGGCGAGCGGCTCGATGTACTTGGCAAAATTCTCGCGGCTCTGCATGGCGCGGCCACCGGAGACGATGATCTTGGCCGAGGTCAGCTCGGGACGGTCGCTCTTGGCGACCTCCTCGCCGACGAAGGACGACAGGGCCGGATCGGCCGCCGCCGCCACGGTCTCGACCGGTGCGCTGCCACCCTCGCCGGCTGCGGCGAAGGTGGAGGTCCGCACCGTGATGACCTTCTTGGCGTCCTTGGACTTCACGGTCTGGATGGCGTTGCCGGCATAGATCGGGCGCTCATAGGTGTCGGGGGCGACCACCTTGATGATTTCCGAGACCTGCATGACGTCGAGCAGGGCGGCGACGCGCGGCATCACGTTCTTGAAGCGCGAGGTCGCGGGCGCGACGATCGCATCGTAGCCGGAAGCCAGCGAAACGATCAGCGCGGCCAGCGGCTCGGCAAGATCGTGCGCGTAGAGCTCGCCATCGGCGAGCAGCACTTTCTTGACGCCGGCGAGCTTGGCAGCGGCATCCGCCGCGGCCTTGGCGTTCTGGCCGGCAACGAGGACCTCGACGTCCGCGCCGAGCGCGGCAGCCGCGGTCAGGGCCTTGTTGGTCGCATCCTTGAGCGACGCATTGTCGTGTTCGGCAATCAGCAGCGTCGTCATCAGAGCACCCCGGCTTCGTTCTTGAGTTTCGACACCAGCTCGGCGACGTCCTTGACCTTGACGCCCGCCTTGCGGCCGGCCGGCTCCGTCGTCTTGACGACCTCGAGACGCGGAGCGACGTCGACGCCGTAATCGGCGACGGTCTTGTCGGCGATCGGCTTCTTCTTGGCCTTCATGATGTTCGGCAGCGAGGCATAACGCGGCTCGTTGAGACGCAGATCGGTGGTGACGATCGTCGGTCCCTTCAGCTTCACGGTCTGGAGACCGCCATCGACTTCACGGGTGACCTTGAAGTCAGAACCTTCGACCTCGAGCTTCGAAGCGAAGGTCGCCTGCGACCAACCGAGCAGCGCAGCCAGCATCTGGCCGGTCTGGTTGCTGTCGTCGTCGATCGCCTGCTTGCCGAGAATGATCAGGCCGGGCTGCTCTTCTTCCGCAACCTTCTTCAGGATCTTGGCGACCGCGAGCGGCTCGACCGCGCCCTCGGCCTTCACCAGGATGCCGCGATCGGCGCCCATGGCAAGACCCGTGCGGATCGTCTCCGACGCCTGCGCCGGTCCAATGGAAACCACCACGACCTCGGTCGCCTTGCCGGCTTCCTTCAGGCGCAGCGCTTCCTCGACCGCGATTTCGTCGAACGGGTTCATCGACATCTTGACGTTGGCGAGTTCAACGCCCGATCCATCGCTCTTGACGCGGACCTTGACGTTGTAATCGACCACCCGCTTTACCGGCACTAAGACCTTCATCGATCCTCTTTCACTCAATTTAGGAGGGGGGTTATCAACTGGCGCGGAACCTAAAGGCCCGATCTGCCCCGGTCAACGCGCGAACGGGCCTAATTTTAGCCCTCTGAAATGCGAGAGCTCGATGGGTCAGCGGTTCTGGCCCGGAACCCAGAGCACGTCGCCGGCGCCGTTCCCGTTGGCGGCTCGGCTGGCCACGAACAGGAAGTCCGACAGGCGGTTCATATATTGGATGCCAGCCGCGCTGACCTGCTCCCCGGGTCGGGCCGCCAGTTCCACGATCACCCGTTCCGCCCTGCGGCATATCGTGCGCGCCACGTGGAGATGAGCCGCAGCCGGCGTGCCGCCGGGGAGCACGAAGGAGGTGAGCGGCTTAAGCTTGTCGTTGAGCGCATCGATGTCGCGCTCGAGCCGTTCGACCTGGCTCGCCACCACCCGCAGGCGCTCGGCTTTGCCTTCACGCTCCGGGACCGCAAGGTCGGCGCCAAGATCGAACAGATCGTTCTGGATGCGGCCCAGCATCGCATCGAGCTCGGGCGCATCCTGGGTATGGAGCCGCACCACGCCGATTGCGGCATTGGTTTCGTCGACCGTGCCATAGGCCTCGATCCGCAGATCGTATTTTGGGCGGCGCTCGCCCGAGCCGAGCGCCGTCGTGCCGTCGTCACCGGTCTTCGTGTAGATGCGATTCAGTACGACCATAGAGGCCTCTTAATTTTGGGGCATGATCTTGTCGGAAAACCGCTTCACACTTTGCGCTAACGCGGCCCTTCGGGTCCGGATCATGCCCTACCGCCCCATCGCCCAGACCGCGAGCATTGCGATGACGATCGCCACGAACTGAAGCAGCACGCGCCAGCGCATCAGCTTCTGCGAAGTGTTGGGCGAGCCGCCGCGCATCATGTTGATGAGCCCGAGCAGCAGCACCAACGCCACGGCGCCGGCTGCCGCCGGCAGGATGAAAGTCGTCAGGAGAGATGCCATTGGGGGGTGATAACACCGTGCGCGCCGGTCCGCCATGGCGTTCCCGATCTGGCTTTTATGCCCATAATATCAGAAGCTCATGAGATGATTTCCGATTTGCGCGAATGGCCCGTCCGCTTCCCTTCTCCCCGCTTGCGGGGAGAGGCGAGCGGGAAGAGGCGAAGCGGGAGCTAGCCGTGAAAGCCATCCGCACCATCTACGTCGTCGTGGAGGACGCGTTCTATACCTTCCTCGCCGATGACGGCTGGGCGATCGCGAGCCATATCGCGCTGTCGACGCTGATGGCGCTGTTCCCGTTCCTGATCGTGCTGACCTCGCTCGCGGGCTTCTTCGGCTCCAAGGAACTCGCCGACCAGGCCGCCAGCCTGATGCTGCAGATCTGGCCGAAGCAGGTCGCCGATTCGATCTCGGGCGAGGTCCATGACGTGCTGACCACGACCCGCACCGGCGTGCTCACCATCGGCGCGGCGCTGTCGGTCTATTTCGCCTCCAACGGCGTCGAAGCACTCCGGGTCGCGCTCAACCGCGCCTATGCGGTGGTCGAGATGCGGCGCTGGTACTGGCTGCGGCTGGAGTCGATCGCCTACACGCTGATCGCGGCTTTCACCGCGCTCGCCATGGCGTTCCTGATCGTGCTCGGTCCGCTGCTGATCGAAGCGGCGCGAAGCCATATCCCGCTGTTCGTCGAGTCCAACGAGAGCATCCTCACCTGGCTGCGCTACGGCATCACCGTCGGCGCGCTGGTGGTGGCGCTGCTGATCCTGCACGCCTGGCTGCCGGCGGGGCGGCGCGGCTTCTTCCAGATCCTGCCCGGCATCGTCTTCACCATCGTGGCGTCGCTGATATCAGGCATCGTGTTCGGACAATATCTGGCGCGCTTCGCCAACAACTACGTGACCATGTATGCGGGGCTCGCCTCGGTGATCATCGCGCTGGTGTTCCTGTATTTCATCGCCGCGATCTTCGTTTACGGCGGCGAGCTCAATGCCGCGATCATCAAGTCGCGGCTTCCTCACGGCGTGTCGCTTCAAGCAGCGCAGTCGCTAAAGCCCGCGGAGACACAGGCTTGACCAGGAAGGCGTCGGCGCCGGCCTCGCGCGAGGCCGCCTCGTCCTCGCCGCGACCGGACACCCCGATGATCGGGATCAGAGCCAGCGGCGCCTCCATGGTGCGGATCCGCCTGATGGCCTCGACGCCGTCGATGCCGGGCAGCACCATGTCCATCAGCACCGCATCGAACGCGCCTTGCGCCAGCCGGCCGACGGCATCCTCGCCGCGCCCGATGAACTCGGCATGATGGCCGAGCTCGGTCAGAATCGTGTTGAGCACGACGCGGCCGAACGGATTGTCCTCGACGCTGAGGACGCGCAGCGCCGCGACCGCATCCGCCTCGGCTTCGCCCTTCGCCTTGCGGGATTTGCTGGGGCCCGCCGCATCGAGCGACACCGTCAGCGTAAAGGTGGCGCCGCCGCCGCGGCGCGGTGCGACGGTGATGTCGCCGCCCATCGCGCGCGCCAATTGCTTGACCGAGGACAGCCCCAGGCCGGCGCCGCCGAAGCGTGAGGCGATGGTGACATTGGCCTGGGTGAACGGGCGGAACAGCCGCTTGATCTCGGCCATGGTCAGACCGATGCCGCTGTCGGACACCGCGAAGGCGACGCCGACCCTGCCCTTGTCTTTCGACTTGCCCTTCGCTTTGCCTTTGGCGGGACGCCAGGGCGCGACCTCGAGCGCCACGCCGCCCTGGTCGGTGAACTTCACGGCATTGTCGATCAGATTCTCGAGCGCGGCGCGCAGGCGGACGGGATCGCCGACCACGAGGCCGGGGAGCTTTTCGGAGATCTCGACCTGGGCCTGGAGACCCTTGGCCGCGGCACGGCCGGCGAGCGAATCGCCGGCGCTGCGGGCGAGTGTCCTGAGGTCGAACAGGTCCTGCCGCAGCGTACCTGCGGCCTTGCCGGCCCCTTTGCCGGTTCTGGCGGCATCCACGAACAGCGTGGCAAGGCTCGCCAGATGCTCGGCACCGGCCTTGATGGTGTCGGCCCAGCGCCGTTCCCGCTCGCCGAGATCGGAGGTCGCGAGCAGGTCGCTGATCGCCAGAATGCCGGTCAGGGGGGTACGGACCTCGTGGGCAAAAGCAGCGAGCGCCGCCTGGACCACGTCCGGCCCGACCGCCTTGGTGCTGCGCTTGCGCAACCCGCCGGCCGTCCCGGACCGCTTCCGAGGCGGTCGCCTGGACGTCCGCGTGGTGCGCGCTGGGCGCGTTTTCGCCGCCATGAATCCCCTTCGAAGTATCCCCTTCGAACCCCGGACTGTCGATCAAGCATGGCACGGCGGAACCCCCGGAGTCACGGCGGCGTTTTGCTAACCCCCAGAGAAACTTAACCTAATCCCACCAGTTGGCGGATGCCGGCAGGCGTGATGCCGGCCGCGCGCAAGGCGCGCAGGCCGGTCGAGCGGCTCGATTTCGACAGCTTCCGTCCCTCGACGTCGCAAATCAGCCGGTGATGGCGGTAGGCGGGTTCGGGCAGGCCGAGCAGGACCTGGAGCAGACGGTGGACGGCGGTGGCATGAAACAGGTCCAGGCCCCGCACGATCTCGCTGACGCCCTGGAGCGCATCGTCGACGACGACGGATAGATGGTAGCTGGTCGGCGTCTCCTTGCGCGCCAGGATCACATCGCCCCAGGCCTCTGGTCGTGCCGGGACGATACCGCGCTCGCCGCCCACCTCCTCGCCGAGTTCGTTCCACGCCAGGCCTGCGACACGCCGACAGGCGGCCGCCATGTCGAGCCGCAGCGCATAGGGCGCGCCTGAAGCGATCAGCTGCGCCCGCTCGTCGGCAGGCCGCGATTTCACGTTGCCGGGATAGAGCGGCGCGCCGTCGGGATCGCGTGGCCATGGGCCGTCCGCCTCACGCGCGGAAACGAGCTTTGCGATCTCGGCGCGGCTTTCGAAGGCGGGATAGACGAGGCCAAGCGCCGACAGCTTGTCCAGCGCGGCGCGATAATCGGCGAGATGCTCGGACTGCCGCCGCACCGGAATCTCCCAGTCGAGCCCGAGCCAGGCCAGATCCTCGTAGATCGCCGCCTCGAATTCCGGCCGGCAGCGCGTCGCGTCGATGTCCTCGATCCGCAGCAACAACCGGCCGCCTGTCTCTCGCGCGCGGTCGAAGTTCAGCAGCGCCGAAAAAGCGTGGCCAAGATGCAGGTGGCCGTTCGGGCTGGGAGCGAATCGGAAAACGGGTGGTGTCATGAGAAAGAACTCGTCATGGCCGGGCTTGACCGCCTCGGCTGTCGTTCCGGGGCGGTCCGCAGGACCGAACCGGAATCTCGAGATTCCGGGCTCGACTTCGCATCGCCCCGGAACGACGGAGTAGGATAATAGATAAGCGGGTCAAGCCCGGCCACATGACGTCCGAAAGAGTTTGCCAAACTGCAATGACCATCCATCTCGAATCCCAGTCCGATCTCGAAGAGGCCATTCACACGCTGATCAAGCGCGACCCGCGCCTCAAGCCGGTGTTCGAGATCGCGGGCATGCCGGCGTTGCGGCGGCGCGAGCCGGGTTTTGCGGGCCTTGCCCACATCGTCTGCGGCCAGCAGCTCTCGACCGCGAGCGCCGCGGCAATCTGGGGACGGTTGTCGGCCGCCTTCGATCCGTTCGACCACGACGCGGTGCGCCGGGCCCGCACCGACCGGCTCGGGCGGCTCGGACTCTCGGCTGCCAAGATCAAGACGCTGAAACATCTCGCGCGCGAGATCGGCGCGCAGCGGCTGAACCTCGACGTGCTCGCCGAGGAAGATGCCGACGCCGCGCATCACACGTTGATCGCACTGCCGGGCATCGGCCCCTGGACCGCGGACGTCTATCTCTTGTTCTGCCTCGGCCATGGCGATGCCTGGCCCGCCGGCGACCTCGCCGTGCAGGAGGCCATCAAGATCGGCCTCGGTCTTCCCGGACGGCCGACCGAAAAGCAGATGGCGCCGCTCGCCGAACCCTGGCGTCCCCTGCGCGGCGCGGCGGCGCACCTATGGTGGAGCTATTATCGCGCGGTGAAGAAGCGGGAGGGCGTGCTCGCCGGCTCGGCCTAAAGCGCGACGCGATCAGGATGAAACGTCATCGCGCTTTAGGTTGTTGTTTAAGCATGATCTTTTCGGAAAACCGCTGCGCACTTTTCCGGATCATGCTTTAGCCCCGCAGCCTGGCGCGGTCGGCCCGGGCGCATTCGGCAACGAAATCCACGACGGCACGCACCGCCGGAAGCTCGACGAGGTCGGGATGGGCCAGCAGCCACAGGTCCGCCACGCTGGCGAGCTTTTGCGGGGCGACGCGCACGAGGTCGGGATAGCTTTCTGCGACGAAGCACGAGAGCGCCGAGATTCCGATCCCGGCGCGGACCGCCGCCAGCATGTCCCCTTGGGAAGAGCAGCGCATCACCACCCTGGCCTGCCGGGTGACGACGTCGCTCCAGCGCGCAAGCTGTGCATTCGACGCCTGGTCGGCGAAGCCGACGACGCTATGCTCCTTCCACTCGCCGCGGCGTTCAGGCAAGGACCGCCCCGCGGCATAATCGCGCGAGGCGTAGAATCCGGTACCAAGGCGGCCGATCTTGCGGCCGACCAGGTTTTCCTCGCCGCTGTCGAAAGGCCGCAGCACCACGTCTGCCTCACGCCGGCGCACGCTCGCCGGAAACGGGTGGGTGATGATCTCGAGCTGGACATGGTCATGCGCACGCAGGAAGGCGGGCAGGCGCGGCATCAGCCAATGCGAGGCCAGCGTCGCGCCGATCGAAAGCTTGACGATGCCGCGCGCCTTATGTCCTCCGGCCGCGACCGCGGTCTCGGCCCGCAGCGCCGCCGCCGCCATGGCCTCGGCGTGCTCGCGCAATGTCCGTCCATCCGCCGTCAGCGCCAGGCCGTCGGCGGCACGCGCCACCAGCCTGGTGCCGAGCTGAGCTTCCAGCGCCGCGATCTTGCGGCTGACGGTGGGATGGCTGGTGTGCAGCCGGCGGGCGGCGGCGGTGAAGCTTCCGGTATCGGCGACCGCGACGAAGGTCTTGCAAAGATCCCAGTCCAATCCGCACCTCCGTTCAAATCTGAATGGCTATCCGTTCATTATTGAACGCCCGGAGCGCGCCGTCCAACCTTATAGTGGGATCAAATCCGCAACACGGGCGGCAATCGCCCGCGCGACAATCAACACGGAAACGCCTCGTCATCCGCCCGCCGGCGGGACTGCTTTTCCAGGGAGGACATGATGGCGCTGCCCGCTCTCTTGAAGGATTCGCTCGCGCTGCCGGTGGTGGGCTCGCCGCTCTTCATCGTCTCCGGACCGGAGCTGGTGATCGCCCAGTGCAAGGCGGGCGTCGTCGGCTCGTTTCCGGCGCTCAACGCCCGTCCGGTCGAGAAGCTGGACGAGTGGCTGAGCCGCATCGAGGACGAGCTCGGCCAATACAAATCGCTCAATCCGGGCAGGAAGGTCGCGCCCTACGCGGTCAACCAGATCTGCCACGCCTCCAACGACCGCCTGATGAAGGACATGGAGACCTGCGTGAAACATCGCGTCCCCATCATCATCACCTCGCTGCGGCCACCGGCGGAGATCGTCGAGGCCGCGCATTCGTATGGCGGGCTGGTGTTCCACGACGTCATCAACGTCAAGCATGCACGGAAAGCGGCCGAGCACGGCGTCGACGGCCTGATCCTGGTCTGCGCGGGCGCCGGCGGGCATGCCGGAACGCTCTCGCCCTTCGCGCTGGTGCGCGAGGTCAAGCAATGGTTCAAGGGCACGATCCTGCTGTCGGGCGCGATAAGCGACGGCTTCGGCATCGCCTCCGCGCTGACGCTGGGCGCCGACCTCGCCTATATGGGCACGCGTTTCATCGCGACCAGGGAAGCCAACGCCGACGAAGCCTACAAGTCCGCGCTGACGCAGCATGCCGCGCACGACATCGTCTACACCAACCTGTTCACCGGCGTGCACGGCAACTATCTCGGCCCCTCCATCGCCGCCGCGGGGTTAGATCCGGACAATCTGCCGGTGGCCGACAAGACGAAGATGAATTTCGGCTCAGGCGGCAACACGAAATCAAAGGCGTGGCGCGACATCTGGGGTTCGGGCCAGGGCATCGGCCAGATCACCGACGCGCCTCCCGTCGCCGACCTGGTCGACCGGATGAAGGCGGAGTTCGATCAGGCCCGTCAGGATTTCCTGCTGCGCGCCAGCGCCTGACGTCTCGGACTACAAGAAAAACGGGAGGACACCATGAAGCTCGCAGCCGCATTGATCGGCATGTCGTTGCTGACGCTCGGCGCCGGCAGCGTCCACGCCGAAGGCAGCGCCGAGATCCGCATCGGGCAGACCCTGCCCTATAGCGGCCCGGCCTCCGGCTTCGGCGCGATCGGGCGGACGCAGGAAGCGTTCTTCGAGAAGATCAATGCCGAAGGCGGCATCAACGGCCGCAAGGTCAAGTTCATCACGCTGGACGACGCCTATTCGCCGCCAAAGACGGTCGAGCAGACCCGCAAGCTGGTCGAGCAGGACGAGGTGCTGATGATGTTCGGCTCGCTCGGCACCGCCACCAACAGCGCCGTGCAGCGCTATCTCAACGCCAAGAAGGTGCCGCAGCTGTTCGTGCTCTCGGGCGCCACCAAATGGGCCGCGCCGCAGAAGAATCCGTGGACGATGCCGGGGATGGCGGCCTACGAATCCGAGGGCGTGGTCTATGCCAAATACATCTTGCAGACCAAGCCCGACGCCCGGATCGCAATCCTGGCACAGAACGACGATTTCGGTCGCGACTATGTCGCAGGCTTCAAGCGCGCGCTCGGAGCCAAGGCGGCCGGCATGATCATCGCCGAACAGACCTACGAGACCAGCGCGCCGACGATCAGCTCGCAGCTCTCGACCCTGAAGGCCTCGGGCGCCAACGTGCTGTTCGGCGTCGTACTCGGAAAATTCACCTCGCAGATGGTCAAGGGCGTGGCCGAGATCGGCTGGAAGCCCGAACTGTTCTTCGTGCCGACCTCGGCTTCGTCGATTTCGTTCCTGGAGCCGGCCGGGCTCGACAACGCGGTCGGCCTGATCTCGTCGAGCAACCAGAAGGACACGATGGACCCGCAATGGGCCGACGATCCCGGCGTGAAGGAGTATTTTGCCTTCATGAAGCAATACCTGCCGAACGCCGACCTTTCCAACTCCAACTACGCGGCCGGCTACCACTATGCGACGCTGCTGATGACGGTGCTGAGGGCGTGCAAGGAAGACGTCAGCCGCGACAACATCATGCGCCAGGCGGCCTCGCTGAAGGAGGTGAAGCTGCCGCTGCTGCTGCCGGGAATCTCGGTTACGACCGGTGCCGACGATTATCTGCCGTTCCAGCAGCTTCAGCTCCGCCGCTTCAACGGCAAGAGCTGGGTCGGCTTCGGCGACGTGCTGGACGATCGCTAGGCTCGTGCGGGACAAGGACACGCCATGATCATCAGCGGCGAGCGCCGGATCAGCTATGACGAGATCCAGTCACGCATCAGGCGGGCGGCAAGCGGGTTTCGCGCCCTGGGCCTTGCCGAGGCCGCGCCGGTTGCGATGATGCTGCGCAACGACTTCGCCCTGTTCGAGGTGGTTGCGGCCTCCGCCGCCCTCGGCAGCCCGGTGGTGCCGATCAACTGGCATCTCAAGGCCGAGGAGGTCCGCTACATCCTGACCGACAGCGGCGCGAAGATCCTGGTCTGCCACGCCGACCTGCTGCCGCAGATTCGTGACGGCGTGGCGCCGGATGTCCGCCTTCTCGAGGTCGCGACGCCGCCCGAGCTGGCGGCGACCTTCGCCATTGCCCCGGAGCTGACCGCGGTCCCGCCCGGACTGACCGATTGGGAGCGCTGGCGCGACGGCCATACCGAAACCCAGGAACCGCCGCGCCGGGCCGCGGCAATGATCTACACCTCGGGCACGACCGGGATGCCGAAGGGCGTGCGGCGCATGCCGATGCAGCCCGAGCAGGCGGCCGCTTCCGAACGTGTCGGCGCGATCGCCTATGGCATCAAGCCGCGGGACAACCAAATCGTGCTGATCAACGGGCCGATGTATCACTCGGCGCCGCATTCCTACGGCATGATGGCGTTCCGCAACGGCTGCACCATCGTCCTCCAGCCGCGGTTCGATGCGGAGGAGCTGCTGGCACTGATCGAGCGTCACCGCGTGACGCACATCCACATGGTTCCGACGATGTTCGTGCGGCTGCTGCGGCTCCCCGAGACGGTCAGGCGGCGCTACGACCTGTCGTCGCTGCGCTTCGTCGTGCACGGGGCTGCGCCCTGCCCGCCCGAGGTGAAGAAGGCGATGATCGATTGGTGGGGGCCGGTCATCAACGAGTATTTCGGCTCGACCGAGACCGGGATCCCGGTGTGGCACTCTGCCGAGGAGGCGCTGAAGAAGCCCGGCACCGTCGGCCGCGCCATCGAAGGCGGCATCGTCAGGATCTTCCGCGACGACGGCAGCGCGTGCAACGCCAACGAGGTCGGCGAAATCTACATGCGCCAGACGGCGGTGCCCGATTTCGATTACCACGGCAAGGCGCAGGCGCGCGCCGAGGCGGGGCGCGACGGCCTCGTCAGCGTCGGCGACGTCGGCTATCTCGACGAGGACGGCTATCTGTTTCTGTGCGACCGCAAGCGCGACATGGTGATATCAGGCGGCGTCAACATCTATCCCGCCGAGATCGAGAACGCGCTGATCGGCATGCCCGGCGTGCGCGATTGCGCCGTGTTCGGCATTCCCGACCCGGAATATGGCGAGCGGCTATGTGCCTGCATCGAGCCCGACACCGGCGAGCAGCTCTCCGCCGCCGCAGTGCAGGCTTTTCTGCGCGAGAGGCTGGCGAACTTCAAGGTGCCGAAGGAGGTCCGGTTCCTGGAGGCGCTGCCCCGGGAGGCGACCGGAAAGATCTTCAAACGCAAGCTGCGCGATCCCTATTGGACCGGCCGCGGGCCGGGCGGCGCTTAGACCTTCTCCGGCCGGCGTCCGTGCGAGCGGAATTCCAGGCCATATTCCGCCCGAGCAGGGCTGCATGCCTGCCTCGCTCGGGTCCGCAGCTTTTGGCGGGCGAGGAAACCGTATAGCGTTCGATCTCAGAGGAAACGCCGCGAAAGACGGCCAAGAGGTCGCGCATGCTCGACAAGACCAAGGATCTATCCGCGTGCGCCCAGGCCTGGCTCGATGAATTCGAGCGCGCGCTGGGCAGGCCCGATCCCGCCACGCTGGATCGCCTCTTCCTCGCCGACAGCTTCTGGCGCGACGTGCTGGCGCTGAGCTGGAACCTGCAAACGATCGCCGGCCGCGCGACGATTGCGCAAGCGCTGACCGCGCTGGCGCCCGAGGCGGCACCGGCCAACTTCAAGATCGCGCCGAACCGCGCGCCGCCGCGCTGGGTGACGCGCGCCGGCACCAACACCATCGAAGCGATCTTCACGTTCGAAACCGCGACCGGCCGTGGCAGCGGCATCCTGCGGCTCATTCCCGACACCGCCGACGGCGACCGCCTGAAGGCCTGGACGCTGCTCACCGCGCTCGACGAACTCAAAGGATTCGAGGAGCAGCTCGGCACGTCGCGCCCGCGCGGCCAGGCCTATTCCCGCGATTTCCGCGGGCCGAACTGGCTGGATTTGCGCAGCGCCTCGCGCGACTATGCCGATCGCGATCCCGCCGTGCTGGTGGTCGGCGGCGGCCAGGCCGGGCTCGCGATCGCAGCACGGCTGAAGCAGTTGCAGGTCGACGCGCTGATCGTCGATCGCGAGATGCGGATCGGCGACAACTGGCGCAAGCGCTATCACGCGCTCACCCTGCACAACCAGGTGCAGGTCAATCACATGCCCTACATGCCGTTTCCGCCGAACTGGCCGGTCTATATCCCCAAGGACAAGCTCGCCAATTGGTTCGAGGCTTACGTCGATGCGATGGAGCTGAATTTCTGGACCAGCACCGAGTTCGCAGGCGGCGCCTATGACGAGGCGAACGGACACTGGACCGTCACGCTGCGCCGCGCCGACGGCAGCGTCCGGACCATGCATCCGCGCCACGTCATCATGGCGACCGGCGTCAGCGGCATCGCCAATATTCCGGACATTCCGACCCTCGACAATTTCAAGGGAACGCTGCTGCATTCCAGCCGCTATGAGGACGGCGAGACCTGGACAGGCAAGCGCGCGATCGTCATCGGCACCGGCAACAGCGGCCACGACATCGCACAGGATCTCTATTCCAGCGGCGCCGAGGTGACGCTGGTGCAGCGCGCAGCCACGCTGGTCACCAATATCGAGCCGTCGGCGCAGCTCGCTTATGCGACCTACAACGAAGGCACGCTCGAGGACAATGACCTGATCGCGGCCTCGATGCCGACGCCGCTCGCGAAGAAGACGCATGTGATGCTGACGGAGCAGTCGAAGCAGCTCGACAAGGAGCTGCTCGACGGCCTCTCGCGCGTCGGTTTCAAGCTCGACTTCGGCGAGGCCGGCACCGGCTGGCAGTTCAAATACCTCACCCGCGGCGGCGGCTATTATTTCAACGTCGGCTGCTCCAACCTGATCGTCGAGGGCAAGATCAGGCTCAGGCAGTTTGCCGACATCGAGGGCTTTGTACCCGACGGGGCGCGGATGAAGGACGGCACGCTGCTTCCCGCCGATCTCATCGTGCTCTCCACCGGTTACAAGCCGCAGGAATATCTGGTGCGAAAACTGTTTGGCGAGGCCATCGCCGACCGCGTCGGCCCGATCTGGGGCTTTGGCGACGGTCTTGAGCTGCGCAACATGTATGCGCGCACCAGGCAGCCCGGGCTCTGGTTCATCGCCGGCAGCCTCGCGCAATGCCGGATCAACTCGAAATACCTTGGGCTCCAGATCAAGGCGATCGAGGAAGGGATTCTGGGACAAATATAGCTACAGCCGTCATTCCGGGGCGCGCGAAGCGCGAGCCCGGAATCCACTTATCCAAGAAAACGCCGCACAATGGATTCCGGGCTCACGCTTCGCGTGTCCCGGAATGACAGGAGGACAGATTCATGCCAGCCATTCTCGGCAGCGGCGAGCACCGCTACCGCGTCGTCGACAATTTCGCGAAACTCCCGGACGGCTGGCAGCTCACCGACGTCGCCTCCGTCGCGGTCGACAGCAAGGACCGCGTCTACGTCTTCAACCGCGGCGCCCACCCGATGGTGGTGCTCGACCGCGACGGCAATTTCCTGCGCAGCTGGGGCGAAGGGCTGTTCTCGCGCGCACACGGCCTGCACATCGACGCCGACGACAATCTCTACTGCACCGATGACGGCGACCACACCGTGCGCAAATGCACCACGGACGGCAAGGTGCTGCTGACGATCGGCATTCCCGAAAAACCGGCGCCGTTCATGAGCGGTGATCCCTTCCATCGCTGCACCCACACCGCGCTGTCGCCGAAGGGCGAGATCTACGTCTCCGACGGCTATGGCAATGCGCGCGTGCACAAGTTCACGCCCGAGGGCAAGCTGCTCAAGAGCTGGGGCGAGCCGGGCACCGATCCCGGCCAGTTCAACATCGTGCACAATATTGCCACCGATGCCGATGGCTGGGTCTATGTCGCCGACCGCGAGAACCATCGCGTGCAGGTGTTCGACGGCGAGGGCAAATACGAGACGCAGTGGAACAATCTGCACCGGCCCTGCGCGCTGTGCTGTTGCGGCGGGACCAAGAGCCCGACTTTCGTGATCGGCGAGCTCGGCCCGGGCCTTGCCATCAACCGCAATGTGCCCAATCTCGGCCCGCGGCTGTCGATCGTGGACGCCAAGGGCAAGCGCATCGCACGGCTTGGCGGCGAGGAAGGGCCGGGTGTTGCGAGCGGAAAGTTCCTGGCGCCCCACGGCATCGCGCTGGATTCCAGGGGCGACATCTATGTCGGCGAGGTCGGCGTCACCAACTGGGACACGAGCTTTCCGGACGAGGAGATGCCGGCTGCGGTCCGCGCGACGCGGTGCTTGCAGAAGCTGGAACGGGTACGGGAGTAGCTGCCGCGCCGGGCCGCGACGCGCTGGTAACGGCAGTTCCGCGCCAGCCGCGCACCTCCCCCAAATCGCGGCTTTTTCAGCGCTTTCGCCACCCCGGCGCCGCATTGCTTGCGCCTGAATAAGTCGCTCAACGGGCTTCACAATCCCGTCACGCTGCATGTAGTATGTCAGTACATGCTGCTTCGCAGCGTATATTGGAGGCCGGGAGCGTTACTTGAACGCACATGTCTCGCAAGGCAGTTGGCCGGTGTTGGTGCTGAATGCGGACTTCCGGCCGCTGAGTTACTACCCGCTGTCTCTTTGGTCGTGGCAAGACGCGATCAAGGCAGTGTTCCTCGATCGCGTCAACATCGTCGCACATTACGATCAGGCGGTTCATAGCCCCACGCTGCAAATGCAGCTGCCGAGCGTTGTCTCGCTCAAATCCTTCGTCAAGCCGACCACCCATCCGGCCTTCACCCGGTTCAACGTCTTCCTGCGCGACCGTTTCGCCTGCCAATATTGCGGCTCGCCCGAAGACCTGACCTTCGATCACATCATCCCGCGCAGCAAAGGCGGCCAGACCACCTGGGAGAACGTGGTCGCGGCATGCTCGCCGTGTAACCTGCGCAAAGGCAATCTCACGCCGGTGCAAGCCAAGATGTTTCCGCGCCAGCACGCCTTTGCCCCGACCGTGCACCAGCTCCACCGCAACGGCCGCCTGTTCCCGCCGAACTATCTGCACGATAGTTGGCTGGACTATCTGTACTGGGACACGGAGCTGGATCCGTAGGATCTGGCCTCACCCCCCGATCGCGTTCCGTGCCACCACGTCGCGATAGAACGCCGCGCTCAGTTTCGGCACCCGCGCCTGCGTCTCGAAATCGACCCGGTAGAGGCCGAAGCGCTTGCCGTAGCCAAAAATCCACTCGAAATTGTCCATCAGGCTCCAGAGGAAATAGCCGCGGATCGGCACGCCTTCGGCGGTCGCGCGCTGCATCTGGGACAGGTAATTGCGCAGGAACATGATGCGGTCGAGGTCGTAGACCTGGCCGTCGGCGGAAATCTTGTCCTCGGACGAGGTGCCGTTCTCGCTGATGTAGATGTTCTCGATGTTCCAGATTTTCGCGGCAAGCCGCGGCGCCCAGTAGATCACCTCGGGGCCAACCCGCAGCCATTCCGAATTCATGTGCGGGAACGAGGTGGGGAACGGCAGCACGTGGAAGCCAGGCGCGCTGTCGGAGGCCGTGACGTAGTATTGCGGCGCATAGATATTGAGGCCGACGAAGTCGTTCGGCGTGCCGATGATCTTCAATTCCTCGGCGGTGAATTTCGGCGCGTCCGCGCCGGCATAGGCCAGAAAGCCCTCGGTGTATCTGCCCTCCAGCACCACGCCGAGGAAGCCCGCATTGAGCTCGCGCGTCGCGCTCTCGGCGGCGCGAATGTTTTCCGGCGTCGCTATCGCCGGCACGCAGGCGGCGATGTTCTCGGCCGCCCCGACGCGGGTGCCGGCGCGGCCGGAGGCGCGGATCGCCTGCACGGCGAGCCCGTGCGCCAGCGCGACGTGGTGGCGGGCCTGGTTGAGTTGCGCGGCCGGCAGCTTGAGGCCGGGCGCATCGATGCCCCAGCCATAGCCGAAATTCACGAAGCGTCCGACCTCGTTCACGGTAAAAATGTTTTTGACGCGATCGGTCAGGCGCGCGGCGACATGCGCAGCGTAGTCGGCAAAAGCCTTCGAGGTGTCGCTCGACGACCAGCCGCCGACGCGATCCTGCAGCGCCTGCGGCAGGTCCCAGTGATAGAGCGTGGCGTAAGGCTCGATCCCGTTCGCGAGCAGCTCGTCGACGAGGCGGTCGTAGAAGTCGAGTCCCCTGGGATTGGGCTGGCCCGCGCCATCCGGAAACACCCGCGGCCATGCGATCGAAAAACGGTACGCCGTGACGCCGAGCGCCCTGATCAGCGCGACGTCCTCCTTGTAGCGATGATAGTGCTCGTTGGCGCGGTCGCCGGTCGAGCCGTCCTCGATCTTGCCGGGGGTGTGGCTGAAGATGTCCCAGATCGACTTGCCGCGACCGTCCTCGTTGACCGCGCCCTCGATCTGGTAGGACGAGGTCGCCGTTCCCCACAGAAAATCCTTCGGGAATGGTGCCGGCAGGTGGCGGTCGGTCGATGCGGACTTTTCATTCTCCGCGGCCCTAGCACCTGCGGCTACGCCCAGCGCGGCGAGGCCCGTGAGCTTGGCAAAACGGCGCCGCGAGACATCGGCTGACATCGCTATCTCCGTGCCAGCTCCAGATCGATCTGATAGACCGAGATCCGGTCGATCTCGAATGCGACGCTCGGCGGCGATTCCGCGTCGACGGGACCGACGCCGAGAAAGAATTTCGACCCGATCGCCAGATTGACGATCATGTACATGGGATCGTCGAAGCCGATCGGCACCTTGATGTCGGAGACCGGCCTGCGGTCGATGAAATAGACCAGCCGATCCTCCTGCCACAGCACACCGTAATTGTGGAACACGCTCGAGGCGTCGCCGACCGCGAAATCGAAGCCGCAGGACTGGATCTTCTGGGTCGAGGGGATCCGCCAATGCGTCGTCATCACGAGATCGCCTGGCTTTTCGCCGCGGCCTTCCAGCACGTCGACCTCCGGGGGCCAGCCGCCATCGTCCGCCAGCATCCAGAACGCCGGCCACACCGCATGGCCGACCGGCACCTTGGCACGAATTTCGAAATAGCCGTGCTTCTGGGCGAACGTGCCCTGGGTCGTCAGGATGCCCGAGATGTACTCGTTGTTGAACAGCAGCGGCTTCAAGTCCGGCGGCGTGCGGCTGGCGATGATCGACAGCACGCCGTCCTTCACCCTGAATGGATCGAGCCCGAGCGGCGCGGCCGCGCGGCCGGCGTAGCGCGGATCGACGTAGATCTGCTGCTCGCCATTGGCGCTGGTCTTGCGCTTGAAGTCGGAGCCGTCGCCGCCCCAATAGCGCGCCTCCGGCCAGGCCGCGCCGCCCGCATAATGCGGGACCCAGCGTCCGTTCGACAGCGGATGCTCGTCAAAATCCTCGCTGAAGGTCCGGCGCAGCGGCAGGAACACCAGCGAAGCTGGATTGACCGTGTCGAGCCGGCGACACACGATGGTGGAAGGATCGGTCGTCACCTGCAGCGACATGCTCGCCGGCGCGCGATCGAGCTCATCCTGCGCAATACAAGGCGCAGGCAGCACGCCGAGGCCGATCGCAACCAGAGTGCCCCTCGTCCAACGGCCGATCATCACCGCACTCGAAGCTGCCTCGACATGCGCAGAGGTTAGCTCATCCGTCTTGGCGCGGGCAACCGCGGCATCCAACGCCGGCGGGCGATTTGAAAAGCATTTCTCCCGCCTCCCCACCGCCGCGAGGTTGGCGACTCCATCCCCGCTGCAACTTAGCAGGCAAGCGCGGCCCGCTCCACCTCGGCTGGCGCATGCGGGCCATCGGGCGCTGGGAACCCGAAGCGCCCACGCCCGTTCACAGTCAGCGCCATGCGCTCGCATGCACGTTCCATCGAGCGCGTTTGTCCGCTGCAAGATGAAACGAGGGAAGACCCATGCCCGCAACCGAGAGTGATCACGTCTACAAGATCCTGGATCTCGTCGGATCGTCCGAAACCTCGATCGAGGACGCGATCAAGAACGCGGTCAGCCGCGCGTCCAAGACCATTCGCGAGATGAAATGGTTCGAGGTGGTGCAGACGCGCGGCCACATCGAGAACGGCGCCGTGCGCCACTATCAGGTGACGCTGCGCGTCGGCTTCACCCTGGAGGGATGAAGCGGCAGGCGGCAGAACGGAACTGTCGCACTGCGGTAACGTGTCTCAGCCGACCGGCCCTGACGATGCCTGCAATCCCACCGGTTGATTACGGACCCCGCACAATCATTGCAGATTTTGCAAGAGGCCGTTAAGACGAAAGTGAGAGGTTTGCTCCGATTTGGAGCAAGCCTGATGGTCACGAGCCGCGAACTCGGCAAGACGCGCCTTCCGCTCTGGGCGGCGGGCTTCGTTGGGCTGATTTGCGTGACGATCCTGGGCCTCAGCGCCTGGCGCGAATGGGAAGCTCGCAATGTCGATCTCAGGAACGCCGAGATCGATGTCGCCAACCTCGCACATTCGCTGATCCAGCACGCGGACGATACGTTCGAGCTGGTCGATACGCTCCTGGTCGGACTGGTCCACCGGCTCGAACTCGACGGGACCGGCCCCGATACGATCACGAAGCTCCAGGCCTATCTGCCGACGCGCAAATCATCGGACCGCATCCGGGGCATCTTCGTCTATGACGCGACGGGCCGATGGCTTGCCACGACCGAGCGTCTCGACTTTTCCAAGCTCAACAACAGCGACCGGGAATATTTCCAGCGCCATCGCAACTCCCCGGAGACGGGCACGCTGATCGGACCGCCCATCAAGAGCCGCTCCGGGGGCCAGTGGATCATTACGGCATCCCGACGGATCAACGATCCCGACGGCGGCTTCGCCGGCGTTGCCCTGCTCACGATCGACGTCAGCTATTTCGTCAAATTCTACGAGCGATTCGACATCGGGCCGAACGGCTCGGCGTCACTGCTCAACAATGGCGGCATCATGCTGGCACGCAGCCGAGACGTGAGCGGCGCCTTCGTCGGACGCGACCTGTCCAATGCGCCCTTGTTCAAAGGCTGGGACAGCCGCCCCGCCGAAGCGGTCTATTACTTCAAGTCGCCGCTCGATGGCGTGCAGCGCCTGAGCTACTACCAGCGCAGCAGCCGCTATCCCCTGATGGTGCTGGCGAGTAAGTCCCGGGACGATGTGCTGGCTCCCTGGCGACGCGCCGCCGCCGCGCGCATAACCTTCGTCGTCGGCCTCGTCCTGCTGATCGCGGTGATCGGCTCCTACCTGGTCCGTCAGCTCTGGCAGCGGCAGCGCATGGCGCAGGCCCTGGTCGCCAAGGAGGCAAATTTCCGACTGCTGGCCGAGCAATCCAGCGACATGGTGACCCGGATCGGGCTGGATGACCGGCTGCTCTACGTCTCTCCGTCATGCGTGCGCATCACCGGCTGGACCGCCGAGGAACTGCTGAACACGTCGGCCCTGGCCGGCATTCACGCGGACGACATGGAACGGGTCGCTCAGGCCATCACCGCGCTGAAGAGCGGCGAGGCCGAGGAAGCGCGGTTCGTCTATCGCCAGCGTCATCGCGACAAGGGGGAGATCTGGGCGGAGGCGGCGCTGCACGTGACGGTGGCATCGGACAGCGGCGCGATCGACGGCGTCGTCGCGGTCGTGCGCGACATGACCGAGCAGAAGGATCTCCAGGACAAGCTCGCTTCGCTTGCGAGGACCGACGGCCTCACCGGCCTTGCCAACCGGCGCGCATTCGACGAACGCCTCGCCGACGAATGGGCGCGCGCCCGGCGCGACGGCACGCAGCTTTCGCTCCTGCTGATCGACGTCGATCATTTCAAGAAATTCAACGACCATTACGGGCATCTGGCAGGCGACGGGTGCCTGCGCGCGCTGGGCCGGATCCTATCCGCCCAGGCCAGGCGTCCCGCCGACCTCCCGGCGCGCTACGGCGGCGAGGAATTCGCCGTGTTGTTGCCGAACACAGGTCCGGATGGCTGCGTGGAGGTCGCGGAAGCGGTTCGCCAGGCGCTGTCCGATCTTGCCATGCTGCATGCGCAAAATCCGCCTTCCCGGCTGGTCACGGTAAGCGTCGGCGCCGCAACCGGTCTTCCGTCCCTGACCTCCACGGACTTCAGCACGCTGGTCGCTGCGGCCGACCGCGCGCTCTATGCCGCGAAGGATAGCGGCCGCGATCGGCTGGTGATGTCGGGACAGGTCGTGCCTTGGCCCGCGAAGAGCGCGTGAAGGGACCCATCGCTCACCAGCCGTAGCGAACGCTGCCCTTGCCGGCGTAGCTGCGGGTGACGCTGGAGAACTCGCCTTCGAACGTGGCCGCCGCCGACCAGCCGTTCAGCCACTTCATCTCGACCGAAGCCGTCGTGAGCGCGGCGTCGCGGGCCTGCGCTGCGCCGCTGACGACGAAGCTTGCGACCGGGAGCGCCTGAAAGGTTGCTGCGGCCGTACGATCGGGATTGAAATCATGCGCCCAGGCGACACGGCCGCGCAGGGCCAACACGCCGTCCTGCGTCGCGAACGACCTGTCGGTACGCAGGCCGAGCTCGCTGCGGCCATCGGTCACGCTTTTCGCGGCGTAGCTCAAGGCAAATGCCGATGAGCCGGAGACGGCCTGTTCGGCATAGGCCGGCAGGTCGAGCGTCGTGAACTGCGCCGCGCCATAAGGCGTGAGGCCGATCCCACCGATCCACGACGCGACCAGGCGGTAGCCGCCTTCGAGACGACCGGAATAGGCATTGGCGTCGAACGCGGCGCGCAGGCGATCGGCGCCGGCGATCGTCACGGTGCGATCGGTGGTGATGTTCTGCCAACCATAGGCCAGCGCGGCGGAGACGTAGGCCGGGCCGTTCGCGTGGTGCAGATAGGCGCCGGCCTGGAACAGGTCGGAGCGACCCGAGCCGAGGCCGTTCACGCCGAAGCTGGTGCCGCCACCGGCGAGCGCGAAGCCGAGCTTCGTGGACGGTGAGAGCCGATAGTCGGCTCCGACCACGGTGCCGGCGATGCGGCTCGTGGTGTCATTCGAGCCGGCCGCAGCATTGCCGTCGGTCGATTGCGATCCGCCGAAGCCGGCAGCCCACACGCTCCAGGACTGCGCAAAGGTCTGCGGCCCGGCTTTTGTCATCATCGCGAAGGCATCGGTGCGCTTGCGTGCGGCGTAGGCGCTGGCCTGATCCTCCTCGGCAAACCCGGTTGCGCCGCTGGCCGAACCCGGCCCGCCCTCGCGTGACGCGACGGGATCGGTGAGCAGGCCCATGAACTGGCTCATGGCGTTGAACGTGGTCTGCTGCGACCCCGTTCCCGGCTCGCCGGAAGCCTGCGTCAGGCCAGCCGGCGTCAGCGCACCATAGAGCGCGGCGATTCCGCCGTTGGTGTTGAAGAAATTCGTCAGCGCGTCGCCGACATGCTGCTGGTTGCCGTTGAGGCCGGTCGGAATTCCAAAGTTCAGGACCAGGTCGAGATAGACGTCGTTGGCATCATAGCTCAAGCCAGCGCTTCTGATGTTGCCCGGCAGGCCGGTCGTGACCAGCGAGCCGAACGTGCCGCTGACCCCGCCACTCGCGGTCAGGATAGTGTAGCGCTTCGGGATGTAGCTGCCGCTCGCGAACCCCGCGCCTACCGTGGCGCCGCCGAGCGTCGCCGCACCGCTAACGGAGGCGAACGAGGCCACCGCGGGACTGACCTGGACCAGATAGACCGCGCCGGACGCGAAAGCGAGGCTGCCGCTCACGGCCATCGACGTGCCGGCCGTGCCGTTGCCCGGTGCGAAGATGCCCCCGCTGCCGATCACGGTCGACCCGACCGTGCCACTGCCGCTGAGTGCCGCGCCGTTCTGGACCGTCGTCAGACTGGATGACGCGATCGATCCGTTCACCTGCAATGTGCCGCCGCTGACGGTGGTCGTGCCGGTATAGGTGTTGTGACCGGACAGCAGCAACAGGCCGGTCCCGGTCTTAGTCAGCGCGAACGACCCCGCGCCGTCCTGGATCGTTCCAGAAAACGCCGTGGACGTGTCGTCGCCACCGGTGGTCAGCGTGGCGGCGACGCCGCTGTTGCTGACGGTGCCGGCGCCGGCGAGCGAGCCGATGGCATTGGAGAAGCCGGCGAGATCGAGCACGGCGCCGCCGGCGACCGTGACCGCGGAATTGCTACCGAAGGCGCTGGTCGAGCCAGCCTGCAAGATGCCGGCGTTCACGACAGTCGGGCCGGTATAGGTGTTGACGCCCGAGAGGATCAGCGTTCCGGCATAGCCGCTCGCCGCGTTGACGACGACGTCGCCGGAGCCGGAGAGAACGCCCGAAAGATTCACCGTGTTGCCGGTGAGAACGTTGTAGGTCGGATCGCCGCTCGCGGCGATGTCGTTGGCGATGGTGAAGCTGCCGTTGAAATTCACGGTCACGCCCGTGGCGCCGCCGTTGAGTGTCAGCTTGCCGGTGCCGAGCGCATTGGCATTGCCGACGACGAGCGTCGAGCCTTCGTTGATGGTGGTGCCGCCGCTATAGGTGTTGGCGCCCGACAGTGTCAGCGTACCGCCATTGCTCTTGGTGATCGAGCTCTGTCCGCCCATGCCGCCGAAGCCGTCGGCGGCGCTGCTGCCGCCGGAGCCGTTCTGGTCGGCGATGACGTCGGAGGAGATGAAATTGCCGGCACCGAAGGCCAGCGTCGAGCCCTGCACGAAAATGCCGGAACCGAATGCCGAGCCTGCATTGCCACCCGTGCCGCCGGTGACATTGCCGCCGGACGTCGAGCCGTCGCCGGTGATGGTCAGCGTGCCGCCCTTTGCGACAAACACCGCACCGCCCATCGCGCCGCCGCCCCCGCCGACGCCAGCAGTCGCGTCACCGGCGCCAAACCCGCCGGCGCCACTTGCATCGTATCCTGCTCCTCCACCGCCGCCGAAGCCACCGGCGCCGCCGATCGAAGTACCGGAAATTGCGAGCGTTGGGCTGCCGCCACCGCCGCCACCGAATCCTCCAGCCCCGCCCACGTTCGCCCCAAAATAATTGGAGCCACGACTTCCGCCGCCACCGCCGCCGAAGCCACCTTTGCCTCCATCGGTATTGCCGCCGCCGCCACCGCCGCCAAAGCCGCCGGCGCCGCCATTGCCCGCGTTGTCGCCGTAGCCGCCGCCACCACCAAAGCCGCCTGCACCGCCGATGTTGTAGATGCCGTTCTTCCCGTCGAAACCGCCGCCACCCCCCTGAGCGGTCTGGATCTGGCTTCCGCCCCCTCCGCCATTGGCGCCGCCATTGTTGCCAACACCACTGCTCACGGCACCGGAACCGGCGCCCCCCGTCAGCCCGGAAATGCCAAGCAAGCCGTCCGCTCCGGCACCGGGACCGCTCGTGAAAGTTCCGCCGTTGCCGGAATAACCGCCGCCGCCGCCCGCGATAGAGCCACCATTTCCGAAAACACCGCCCCCACCGCCAAGGTGGTTACCTGCCTGACCGAAAATGCCGCCACCACCGGCGGATAGGGAGACCGCGCTACCCCCACCACCACCAAGCCCTCCGCCGCCCCCAGGCTCGCCACTCAAATACGCGGCCCCTGCGCCGCCAATCGCCCGGTTGTTGCTGAAGCTGACGCCGGACAAGCTCACGTTGGCCGACTGGTTGACGAACAGCGCTCCGCCCGCCCCCATCCCGCCGCCCCCGGCAGCACCGGCCGCGCCGCCCTGGGCAAGTCCGTTGGCCAGGGTGACATTGCTGATGCTGACATTCTGCGTCTGCGCGACGACCGAACCAACCACCGCAGCACCGGTCTTCGTCTCCGTATCCACGCCGACGAAGAATATCCGCTGGGTGCCGCCACCGTCGATGGTATGCCCATTGCCGTTGATCGTCAGCGAATTGAAGATCGGCGACAGCGGGCCCGCCAGCGTGACGTCCGTCTGGATGTTGATTGTGACCGGCGAGGATCGCGCATTCGCATAGGCAAGCGCGTAGCTCAGCGTACCGGCGGCGCCCGTCGTGCCGCTCGAAGCGGTACCCGGGTCGCTCGCGATCGTGACGGTGCAGGTATTGCTCGCACATTGGGCTTGCGCCACGCTCGTACCTGTCACATGTGCAATCGCGAGCCCGAAAGCCGCGATCCAGACCGCCCGCATGCACGCGCGGCAGCCCGACATCATTCCCACCAGCATCAAACCTCGCTCTGCGCCGGCGCGAGCATCAACCTCGCGGCTTCCCTATCCTGCGTTCGGCATGCGCACCGGGCGGACCGTAACGACACGCTGGCCAGACCGTTGTGCCCGGAGTCTCAGCGGCCGATTCATGGGGCGATTGATGCAATTGCATCACAACCCGGATTCGCGCCCTGCCGCGCAGTTGCTCCGCATGGTGCGAAAGACTAGATAACCAGCTCGATATCGGCGCTCTGCATGGCCTTCGTCCGTGCGGCCCGTGTGATCGGGGGACAGCGTGGACGGAGCGGTCGCGAACGAGAGCACGCCGGCGGATGATGGCGAGCGCGGGTCGAGTGCGCTTGCGCAGTTGCGCGCGATGACGGCCGACATCTGTGACGTCATTCCGCTCACCGCGGATGACGATTTCCATGTCACCAGCCTGACGAAGATGACCGGCAATGCATTGCTGGTCGAGACGCGTGCCACCGACCTCGAATACGACCGGACGCCCGCGCACGTCGCCCGCGGCGCGATGGACCACTTTCAGATCACCCTCTGCGTCGCAGGCGAGATGCGGTTCAGCTCAGGTCGTCGCGAAGTGACGCTGGGGTCCAGCGACATCTGCCTGCTCGACATGGCGCAACCGAACCGGACGGCACTGCGTGGCGGCGGCGGCCGCACCCACCTGATCGCGATCATCCTGCAACGTGCCATGCTGGCGCCGCGGCTCGCACATCCGGACTCGGCCACGGCAACCCTGCTACCGGCGAACCACCCGCATGCTCGCCTGATCGCCAGCCATTTTGCGGCGCTTGGACTGCCACCGGCGCCCGAGGCCGCCAACGTCGAGGCCACGATCGAGGCGATCGCCGACCTCGTGGCCGCAGCCGCGGGCGGTACCGCAGACATTGCGGCGGGCGTCGAACGGGCCGAGCGGCATCTTTATCTTACGATGATCAAGCGCCGCATCGCGGACAATCTCGAGACCGACGCGCTGACCGCGGCCGAGCTCTGCCGCCACTTCCGGATCTCGCGCGCGACCCTTTATCGGCAGTTCGAGGCCGATGGCGGACTTGCGCATTACGTCCGGGAGCAGCGGCTCAATCTCGCCTTTCGGCAACTGATCTCCCCATCTGCGCAGGACAAGCGGCTGATCGACCTCGCCGTCGGCATGCGCTTCAGCAGCGACTCGACCTTCATCCGCGCCTTCCGCCGCAAATTCGGGCTGACACCGGGCGAGTTGAGGGAGCTGGCCGACAATTGGCTGCGCGAAACCGGATCGGTCCCGGCGATCGACACCGTGCTGCATCAACTGGCCCGGCGTCGTACCTCACAGCCGTGAGGGACGCCAACGAGCGGATTTGTCGCCTGCATTCCGACCGGATATGATTCCAATCAGGATCGCATATTGGGCCATCTGAGAGTCCGCCGTGACTGATGCCATCAAGCTCGTCCTCTTCGACATGGACAATGTGCTTTGCGACTACGACAGGGCGACGCGCGTCGCCTATCTGGCGCAGCTTGCGGGGACCAGCGGCGAAGCCGTGCACAACGCGATCTGGGACAGCGGATTCGAGCTGCTCGGCGATTCCGGCGCGCTTGAGGCTGCCGACTATCTGCGAGGTTTTGGCGAACGCATCGGCTATCCGCTCTCACTCGACGAGTGGGTGGAGGCCCGGCGCCGTTCGATGCAGGCGGATGGCGCGATGCTGGACATCGCCGGCAGCTTGCGAAAGACCGTCGATATTGCCGTCCTGACCAACAATACCACGCTGGTCGCCGACCACATCGACACGCTGCTGCCGGAGTTGCGCCCGCTGTTCGGCGCCCGGATCTACACCTCGGCGCAATTCAAGACGGCCAAGCCGGACCCGCACTGCTATCGCCTCTGCCTCTCGGAGCTCGGCTTGAGGCCGCAAACCGTCCTGTTCGTCGACGATCTCGCAGCCAACGTCGCCGGCGCGCGAGAGGCGGGCCTGTTCGCGCATCAGCACACGTCCGTGGAGATGTTCAGGCAGGCCCTGTCTGAGCACGGCCTCAATCACGACTGAATCCGCCTTCTACGGCCTCAGGCCAGATGGCACGCCACGAAATGCCCGCCCGCCCCTTCCTTCAGCACGGGCGCACTTTCCGCGCAGCGCGGCTGGGCGATCGGACAGCGGGTGTGGAAGTGGCAACCCGACGGCGGCTTCATCGGGCTCGGCACGTCGCCCTTGAGGCGGATGCGCTCACGCTTGAGTTTTGGATCGGGCACCGGCACCGCCGACAGCAGCGCCCTGGTGTAGGGATGCTGCGGGTTGCGGTAGAGATCGCTGGCCTTCGCCAGCTCGACGATGCGACCGAGATACATCACCGCGACGCGGTCGGAGATGTGTTCGACCACCGAGAGGTCGTGCGCGACGAAGAGATAGGTGAGGTTCAGTTCGGCCTGGAGGTCTTCAAGCAGGTTGATGACCTGGGCCTGGATCGACACGTCGAGCGCCGACACCGGCTCGTCGCAGACGATCAGCTTCGGCTCGACCGCGAGCGCCCGCGCGATCACGATGCGCTGGCGCTGGCCGCCGGAAAATTCGTGCGGATAGCGCCGCATGTGCTCGGCCTTGAGCCCGACCTTGACCAGCAGGCCGGCGACGCGCTCCTCCCGCTCCTTGGCGGACGAGGCGAGGTTATGGATGGTGAAGGCTTCGCCGAGAATCGCGCCGACCGTCATACGCGGATTGAGCGAGGCGAACGGATCCTGGAACACCAGCTGCATGTTGCGCCGCATCGCGCGCAGATCGTTGCCGCCGAGGCTGCGCACGTCCTGGCCGTCGAAGGTGACCTCGCCGTCGGTCGGCTCGATCAGGCGCAGCACGCAGCGCCCCGTCGTCGACTTGCCGCAGCCGGATTCGCCGACGAGACCGAGCGTCTCGCCGCGGTTGACCGAGAACGACACGCCGTCGACCGCATAGACGGTGCCGACCTGGCGGGACAGCAGGCCGCCGAGCACCGGGAAGTGCTTCTTCAGGTTGGAGACCTGCAGCAAGGGTTCGCTCATGCCGCGCCTCCCAGATTTGTATCGCCGAGGTGACAGGCCATGCGATGGCCGGGTGCGATCTCGCGCAGCAGCGGCTCCTTTTCGGTGCAGACGTTCATGGCGAACTTGCAGCGCGGCGCAAAGCGGCAGCCGACCGGCGGATTGATCAGGATCGGCACCGAGCCGCCGATCGCCTCGAGCCGCGTCTTGTGCTCGCTGTCGAGGTCGATGCGCGGGATCGAGCGGATCAACCCCTGCGTATAGGGATGGCCGGGATTGCCGAACAGATCGTCGACGAGCGCTTCCTCGACCACCTTGCCGGCATACATCACGACGACGCGTTGCGCGGTTTCGGCGACGACGCCCATGGCATGGGTGATCAGCATCACCGCCATGCCGAAGCGCTCCTTCATGTCCTGGAGCAAATCCAGGATCTGCGCCTGGATGGTGACGTCGAGCGCAGTGGTCGGCTCGTCGGCGATGATCAGCTTCGGCTTGCAGGCGAGCGCCATCGCGATCATCACGCGCTGGCGCATGCCGCCGGAGAACTGGTGCGGATAATTGTGCACGCGGCCTTCGGCGTTGGGGATCTGCACCAGCTTCAGCATCTCGATGGTGCGTTCGAGCGCCTGCTTCCGGGTCACGGCCTCGTGGCGGCGCAGGCTTTCGGCGATCTGCTCGCCGACGGTGAGCACCGGGTTGAGCGAGGTCATCGGCTCCTGGAAGATGAAGCCGATCTCCTTGGCCCTGATCTCGTCGAGCTCGTTGCTGGTCAGCGGCACGAGATCGCGACCCTCGAAGATGATCTGACCCGCCGCGATGCGGCCCGGCGGCATCGCGATCAGCTTCAGGATCGACATCGCGGTGACGGTCTTGCCGCAGCCGGATTCGCCGACCACGCAGAGCGTCTCGCCCCGGTTGATGGAGATGTCGACGCCGTCGACGGCCTGGAGGATGCCGTCGTCCGTGGAGAAGTGGGTCTTCAGTCCCTTGATCTCGAGCAGCGGCGCCATCAGATCACCCGTCGCGCATCGAGCGCGTCACGCAGGCCGTCGCCGATGAAGTTGATGGCGACCACCGCGATGAAGATCGCGCCGCCCGGAAACAGCGCCCAGTGCGGGCCGATGTCGAGAAAGTCCTTGGCGTCATACAGCAGCCGGCCCCAGGTCGGCGTATCCGGCGGGAAGCCGAGGCCGAGGAAGGACAGCGTCGATTCCGCGATGATGGCGGCGGCGACGTCGATGGTGCCGGCGATGATCACCGGACCGAGCGCATTGGGCAGGATGTGCTTCACCACCTGCCGCACCGGGCTCGCCCCGAGCGCCCGCGCGGCCTCGACGAACTCCTTCTCGCGGATCGACAGAAACTGGGCGCGCACGAGCCGCGCCACCGGCATCCACCGCAGGCCCCCGATCACGAGCACGATCAGGATGAAGATGCCGCCCTCCGGACCGAACGCGGCCTTCAGGCCGTCGCGGAAGAGATAGATCAGCAGCAGCAGCAGCGGCAATTGCGGCAGCGACAGGAACAGATCGGTAAGCCACATCAGCCCGTGACCGAGCGCACCGCGCGACATGCCGGCGAGCGCGCCGATCAGCACACCGACGAAGACCGAGACCAGCATCGCGGCGAGGCCGACCGCGAGCGAGATGCGCCCGCCATAGATCATGCGGGCGAGGATGTCCTGCCCGAGATCGTCGGTACCGAAGGGATGGGCCGGCGAGGGCCCCTGCATGCCTGCGACGATGTCGATGTCGTCGATCTTGACGCGCCAGACGAAGGGGCCGAGCACCACTGCCAGGATCAGAACGAGCAGCAGGAACGCGCTGACCACGGCAAGCTTGTGGCGGCTGTAGCGCCGCCACGTCTCGCGCCAGGGCGAGTAGACGCGCCGCTCAGCGGAGGGAGATGCGAGGGTCAAGCCAGCCATAAAGCACGTCCGCGATGAGATTGAACAGCACGACGAGACACGCAAAGACGAAGGTGACGGCCATCACCACCGGCGTGTCGTTGGAAAGGATGGAGGAGATCAGCAGCGAGCCGATGCCGGGAATGCGGAAGATCTGCTCGGTGACGATGGCGCCGCCGAACACCGCGGGCATTTGCAGCGCGATCAACGTCACGACCGGAATCATGGCGTTGCGCATGACATGCTTGACGATGACCTTGGCCTGCCCGAGCCCCTTGGCGCGGGCGGTGGTGACATAGTCGAGCCGGATCACATCCAGCATCGCCGAGCGCACGAAACGCGTCATCGACGCCGCCTGGAACAGGCCGAGCACCGCCACCGGCATGATCGCCTGACGGATCATCTCCAGCACCCAGTGGATGCCGGTGCCCTTGATGTCGGTGGTGTAGACGAAAGGCAGCCAGTCCAGCGTGACCGAGAAGATCAGGATGAACAGGATGCCGGTGAAGAACGTCGGCAGCGAGAAGCCGACGAAGGCGAGCGTGTTGGCGATCTGGTCGAACAGCGAATACGGCTTCGTGGCCGCATAGACGCCGACGGGAATCGCGATCAGCAGCGCCAGGATCTGCGCCGAGCCGATCACGTAGAGCGTGGCCGGCAGGCGCTGGAGGATGAGCGTGTCGACGTTCATCCGGCTGACGAAGGAGAAGCCCCAGTCGCCGTGCAGCATGGCGTTGAGCCAGTGCAGGTAGCGAAGGTGGATCGGATCGTCGAGGCCGAACTTGGCCCGAAGCGCCGCCTGCACTTCCGGCGGCACATTCGGATTGGTCGCCAGTTCGGAGAACGGATCGCCGGGCGCAAGCGCGAGCACGACAAACAGCACGACCGAGATTCCGAGCAGGCTCGGAATCGCGATCAGCAGGCGACGCAGGACGTATTGGCTCATGAGGGAAGGCCCCGTCTAGAGTTGGGGGATCATTCCTCGCGGTACCAGTCGAACAGATTGTCGGTTTCGTTGGCCCAGCCCGAAACGACCGGGCGCAGATTGTTGGCGGCCGCCTCGACCTTCAGACGATGCTGCACCGGGATGAACACCGTGTCTTCCCACATCAGATCGTTGGCCTTGATGTAGAGCGCCGCGCGCTTCACCGGGTCCATTTCCATGTCGGCCGCGTTGATCGCGGCGTCATAGTCCTTGTTGACCCAGCGCGGGAAGTTCGTGCCCTGCCACTTGTTCTCCTTGGTCGCGGCGCTGGTGGAGAGGTAGCGGCGCATGTGCTGCGACGGATCCGGCTGGCTGAGCGGGATCTGGAACATCTCGATGTCGGCGTAGAACTTCGGATAGGTGTCGGGGTTGGCGACGTCGGAGGAGAAGAACACCGATGCCACCACCGATTTCAGCTCGACCTCGATGCCGGCCTTCTGACAGGCCTGCTTGACGATGGCCTGGGTCTTCTGGCGCGGACCATTGATCGAGGTCTGGTACAGGATCTTCAGCTTCTTGCCGTCCTTCTCGCGGATGCCGTCGGCACCGGGCTTCCAGCCGGCGTCGTCGAGCATCTTGGCGGCCTTCTCGATGTTGAATTCCCAGGATGTGTTCTTGGAAACAAACTTCTCCGGGCCGTTGAGGAAGTTGGAGGTGGTGCGGCCGGCGCGGCCGTAGATCGCCTTCTTGACGGACTCGCGGTCGACCAGCAGGGACAGCGCCTTGCGCACGACAGGGTCCGAGAACAGCGGATGCTTGGTCTTCATCGACGAACGCTCGCCGTCGACCTCGACGTTCGGGTCGGTGAAATTGAGCGCGATGAATTCGGTGTCGCCGCCCACGGCATACACCGTCTTGCCCTTGCCGCCTTTCTCCAGACGCAGCAGCACGTCATCCTCGACCTGGATGTTCCAGCCGAAATCATATTCGCCGGTCTGGATCACCGCACGCGCGGCCGAGACGGCGTCGCCGCCGCCCTTCATCTCGATCGTATCGAAGTAGGGCCGGTTGGCCATGTGATAGTCGGGATTGATCACGCCGCGGATGAGATCGCCCGGCTTGAACTCGACGAATTTGTAGGGACCGGTTCCGACTGGAGAAAGGTTGGTCGGCGCTTCCCGTGACTTGCTGCCCGTGTAGTCGGCAAACAGGTGCTTGGGGAGAATGGTGTTCGGGGCTCCGACAAAGGCGTCCGCCCAGAACGGTGTCGGCTTCGGGAAAGTGATCTTGACCGTGAGATCGTCGATCTTCTCGACAGTGATGTCGCGATAGCTTGCGATGGTCACGGCCGCCGTCGCGGGATCCTTGATATATTGCCAAGTGAAGACAATGTCGTCGGCCGTGAACGGCTTGCCGTCATGCCACTTCACGCCGGGCTTCAGCTTCCACGTCACCGACTTGCCGTCGGCGGCGAGCAGGCCGTTCTGGATCGAGGGAATTTCGGTCGCCAGCACCAGCTTCATGTTGCCGTCCGGATCCCAGCAGGCGAGCGGTTCGTAGAACAGGCGCGAGCCGTCCTGGTCCTTGGTGCCGGTGGCGAAATGCGGATTGAGCAGGGTCGGACCCTGCCACCACAGCAGCTTCAGCGCACCGCCGCCGCCACGCTTGGTCGGCTTGTAGGTCGAGACGCCCTCGGCCATGGCGACGCCGCCGAGCGCGAGGATCTGATTGGCCAGGGGTGCGGTGAGACCGACGGCAGCCAGACGCTGGATGAAGGCGCGGCGATCCATCCGCCCATCCTTCACTTTGCCGATCATCGAACGCAGTTCTTTATCCAGCATGGTTGTCCCCCGTCTGGTTCCCATAGTGATGAGGACGGCCGTGAAAGCTGGCCGCCCAATTGGCTGGCAGTAGATGGCACACCGAATGGGGGGCGCGTCAACTGGGACCGTGTGTATGCAAACGGTCTTCTGGCTGTCTGTTGGGCAAAACCGTGTTCTGCAGCCCATCCGTTCGGCAATCCAGCATCAAAACATGCTGGATTGCACGCTGCACTGCGGAAAATTTGTTCGCAGGATCAGACGAAGTGTGGAGACGAAATTCTACGCGACGGACATGTCGAGCGGCGGATCGACGTGATCCGGTAGCGGGCAGACATACGGCGTCTTGGCCGTCCGCTTCTTCAGGTCCGCCTTGGCCGACTTGATCAGTTCCGGATCGGTCAGCGCCTTGATGCCGAGACCGGCCATCGCCTTGGCGGCCTGCACCATGGCCTTGTGGGCATGCGGGCTCTTGCCCTGCGCCACCACCTGCCAGGTGTGGAACGGCGTGCCGATTGCAACCGTGGGGGCGTGAACCTGCACGGTCGGCACCACCCAGCTGACGTCGCCGACGTCGGTCGAGCCGACCAGCGGATTGCGCTTGGCATCGAGCGGCACCAGGAAGTCGGCCAGCGGCCGATCGGTCTGCTCCATGCCGATCGCGTAATAGACCGACGCGATATCCTTGTCGCTCAACGTCGCACGGATCTGGCTGGCAAAACCCTTGTCCGCATCGTCGAAATGCGGCGGTCCAAGCTCTTCCATGACCCGGTGCAGCGCCTGCTCCAGTGGGGTGTTCGGCAGGATGTTGGAGACCGCGGAGATGATCTTCATCTCGACCTTGGTCTCGGTCATCAGCGCCGCGCCCTCGGCGATCTTGCTCACGCGTCCGACCAGTTCGTTCATGCCGGGAAGGTCACGGGCGCGGATCGAATAGCGCACCCGCGCATGGGCCTGGACCACGTTGGGCGCGATGCCGCCGGTGTCGAGCAGCGCGTAATGCACCCGCGCATCGCTCGGCATGTGCTCGCGCATGTAGTTCACGCCGACATTCATCAACTCCACCGCATCGAGCGCGGAACGGCCGAGATGCGGCGAGGCCGCGGCATGCGAGGTGCGGCCGGTGAAGATGAAATCCGCGCGGGTGTTGGCGAGCGACGGCGTCACCGCGACCTCCCAGAAGCTGTGCGGATGCCAGGTGATGGCGATGTCGGCGTCCTCGAACGCGCCGGAGCGCACCATGAAGGCCTTTGCCGCGCCGCCTTCTTCGGCCGGGCAGCCATAATAACGCACGCGACCGGGCACCTTGTTTTCGGCAAGCCAGTCCTTCACCGCGGTCGCGGCGAGCAGCGCGGCGGAACCGAGCAGATTGTGACCACAGCCATGGCCGTGCCCGCCGGTCTCGACTGGACGATGCTCGGCGACACCCGCTTCCTGGCTGAGACCGGGCAGCGCGTCATATTCGCCCATGAAGGCGATGACCGGCCCGCCCTCGCCCCACTCGCCCATCACCGCGGTCGGAATGCCGGCGACGTTCTCGGTGATGCGGAAACCCTGATGACGCAGCTCGAGGAGATGCTCGGCGGCGGACCGCGCCTCGGTGTAGCACACCTCGGGCATGCCCCAGACCTTGTCGCTGAGGTCGATGAAACGCGCCTTGATCGTGTCGATGCCACGCCAGATGTCGCTGCGGTTGTCCATGCTTCGATCCGTGATCCCTTGGTCAAACGAAGCGGCAATGGTTAGCAGCTTCATGGTACGGCGCCTAGCACCTCGCCGGACACCAGCCATGCGGCGCATGCCGGATTGAGGGACACCGCTCGTGCACGGTGTTTCCGTGCCTTTCAAAGATTTCACGCGGCGTTCCCACGAATAGTTGGGAACGAGGCTTTCAAGACGGCCTGCCCCGGCCTAAATTATGCGTGCTTCGCGCGTCGCTCTGCAGCAATCTCGGAGCAATGCACTCAGCCAGGAGAACTCCATGCCCGCTTTGACCGAATGGAGAGTGCCGCCGGCCAATCAGCCGCGTGCGAGCGACTACAGTTTCGATCTCGACCGCGCGCTCGCATCCGTCGTCGGCCTGCACGCCATCATCCCGCCGGACGCCTTCAGCGCCGAGACGCTGGGCACCGAACGCGCCGGCAACGGCGTCGTGATCGATCACGGACTGGTGCTCACCATCGGCTATCTCATCACCGAGGCGGAATCGGTGTGGCTGCACCTCGGCGATGGGCGGGTGGTCGAAGGCCATGCGCTCGGTTTCGATTCCGAAACCGGCTTCGGGCTGGTGCAAGCCCTCGGTGAGCTCGACGTCGAACCGTTGCCGCTCGGCAGCTCGGCGGACACCCGGATCGGCGACCGCGTCGTGGTCGGCGGCGCCGGCGGCCGCACGCGCTCGGTCGCCAGCCAGATCGTGGCCAAGCAGGAATTCGCCGGCTATTGGGAATATCTGCTGGACGAAGCCGTCTTCACCTATCCCGCACATCCGAACTGGGGCGGCACTGCGCTGCTCAACGAGCGCGGCGAGCTGATCGGCATCGGCTCGCTTCAGCTGGAGCGCGAACGCGACGGCAAGGCCGAGCACGTCAACATGGTCGTGCCGATCGACCTCTTGAAGCCGATCCTGGGCGATCTGCGCAAATTCGGTCGCGTCAACAAGCCGGCGCGGCCCTGGCTCGGACTCTACTCGACCGACATCGACAACCGCGTGGTCGTGATCGGGATCTCTCCCAACGGTCCTGCCGCGCGGGCCGAGCTCAAGACCGACGACATCATCCTCGCCGTGAACGGCGACAAGGTCACGAGCCAGACCGTATTCTACAAAAAGATGTGGGCGCTCGGCGCCGCCGGCGTCGACGTGCCACTGACCGTGTACCACCAAGGCGTCACCTTCGACGTCACAGTGACCTCCACCGATCGCTTCAAGCTCTTGAAGGCGCCGAAGCTGCATTGATCCCACGCTGAGGGAAGCCGCGATGAGCGAGGCCGTGATCGACGACATCGTGGCCGTGCTGCCGCCGCTGCTCAATGCGCTGGAAGCGCTTGGATTTTTTCAACGCCATCTGCATCCGCCGGCCTTCGCTTCCGTGATGAACGCGATCGGCGCACCGGATGAGGCGCTGCAAACGGCACACGGGGCTATTGGAGAGTGGCCGGAGCAATTCGCTGGCCTCCGCGATCGGCTCGATCGCGCCTGCGGCGAGACCCTTGCCGCCTTTGCCGGGATCCGCGAGGTCGAGCGCGGCAATGGCGATTTCGTCGCCGTCTTCCGCGCGCTGCGCCACCTGCCGCGCGCGCAGGAGGCGCTTTATCCGCTGTCGCTGCAATTTCCCCCCGTCAGCAGTTTCTTTCTCGACACCGCCAATCGCGACAATGCGGGTCTGTTGTCGCGGCTCGAAGGCAGCGCGAGCGAAGATGCCGGCATCTTCCACGATCACAACGAACCCGGCAGCCGCGGTGGCTTCTCGGTCTACGTGCCCGAGTACTATACGCCCGAGCGCGCCATGCCGCTGGTGATGGCGCTGCATGGCGGCAGCGGCAACGGACGCGGTTTCCTGTGGAGCTGGCTGCGCGACGCCCGCAGCCTCGGCGCGATCCTGGTGGCGCCAACCGCGACCGGTCCGACCTGGGCGCTGATGGGCGATGACGCCGATACGCCCAATCTCATGCGCATCCTCGAAACCGTGCGCAGCCGCTGGACCGTCGATGCCTCGCGCATGCTGCTGACCGGCATGAGCGACGGCGGCACCTTCAGCTACGTCAGCGGCCTCGACGGTGCCTCGCCCTTCACCCATCTGGCGCCGGTCTCGGCAACCTTCCATCCGCTGATGGCGGAGATGGCGGACGCCGCGCGCCTGCAGGGGCTGCCGATCTTCATCACCCACGGCAAGCTCGACTGGATGTTTCCGGTGCAGACCGCGCGCCAGACCCAGGCAACGCTCGCAGCGGCCGGCGCTGATGTCACCTATCGCGAGATCGACGACCTCAGCCACACCTATCCGCGCGAGATCAACGCGGAGCTGGTGCAGTGGCTGAATGGCGAACAGACGCGATCATACTAAACCCTGTCTCAGCGGCACGTCCGGTAACGCCCCCACCCGGTCCCGGGCTTCACACAGAATCCGGCGATCGGCAGCATTCAGACCGCGGAGATCCCCATCTTCGAAGAAGCCTATCGCGCGCAGCACCTGTGCAGGCTCCCCGCCGAACATTTCTCTGAATGCCGCGAGGCCGCGCGGCAGTGACATGCCGGCAGAGATCATCTCCGCGATGTCCCGATAGTCCTTTGCCTCGGCACGGTCGAGAATCGCCTTGAGTTTGGTCGCCAGCAGGTCCTCGAGCGACGCCACGAACATCGTACCATCAGTCGTCTGCAGCGGATCGTTGGCGCGACCGAACCCGATACCTCCGAAGAAAGAGACCTTCACTGAACCCGAGGGCATATTGGCGGAGACGACCAACGTATTGGGCGCATCCTGAAGAATAGCGGCGCCACTGCTAAAACCGAACTGCTTACGAACCTCCTCCTTATCCAGCGGAGCCGAACGAAAGAAATCGAAATCCAGCGATTCTCGATGCCCCAGTTGAAGCGCAACAGCCGTTCCGCCGTAGAGGACAAATTGAAGGTCCTGCGAAGGAGCAAGTAAGGGCCAGATTTCGCGTTGAGCGGCAGGCAGGATCGACAGTCTTGGTTCAAAGGCTTGCGACATCGAATGCCCGTCGGGGCGCCGTTTCCGGCAGCGCTTCACCCGTCGCAAATGACAGCCGCCCGCGCCAGAATTCCCAGGAGCGATCGCTGAACCAGCCGGGTTCGGCGCGTCGCATGATGTCTACGAGATGCGGCCGCCCCAGCGCCGCCTCCAATTTGAGAATGTCGTCGTACGTTCCGAGGTTCATGATTTGCGCAACGACACGATCCTCGCAGAAAGGCAATCCGTCAACCGGTCGCCACCAGAGATATCTGCGGCCGAGCTCGTCGATCAGGCTTTGGGCGGCGTTGTCAGACATTGCTGCGAGTATAGCGGATCCACCCGCTCTAATCCACGGCCATAGGGCCGCTCCGGTCCAACCCCGCTCTCGATAGGGCGTGGACATGGTGGGAACTCTCTTTGTCGATGCACGTTATTGCTGGCCCACCGGAGGTTCTCAAATGCAGACTTTTTTCGGGATGATCCTTGGCGCGCTGCTGCTTGCCGGCGGCGTGTATGTCTATGACTCCATGCAGACGTCATCCGTCGCCAATGGCGAGGTCGCGATCACCAATCGCACCATCGTGAACTGGGACGTCGCGAAGGCCGACTGGGACGCGCTGCGCGATCGCGCGCACAAGGACTGGGTCCGGATCTCGTCGAAGTAACAACGCCCATCGTGAACAAGGCGCCGTCGCGAGCTCCGCGGCGGCGCCTTTGTGTTGGCTACGACCGACGCTGCGCGCCTCAGTTCATCTTGGCCTTGCGGGCATCGGCGATGACCTGCTCGAACTCGGTCATGCTGAGCACGCCGGGGACGCGGTACTTGCCGACGATGAAGGACGGGGTGCCGCTGAAACCGAAGGCTTCGGCCTGCTCATTGTTGCGCTTGAGCAGGGCGTCGATGTCGCTGCCATGGCCGGCAAGATCGCGCTTCAGGCGGTCCATGTCGACGCCGGCGGCCGCCAGCAGCTCGTTGATGCGCGGCTCGGTCAGGCGCGAAGAGACGCCCATCATGGCGTCATGGGCCTGATGGTATTTGTCCTGGAATTTTGCCGCGAGAGCGGTCCGCGCTGCGGTGACCGAGACCGGCCCAAGGATCGGCCAGTCCTTCATCACCAGCCGCACCTTGCCGTCGTCCTGGACGACCTGGCGCAGCTCGGGCTCGAGCTTGCGGCAATAGGGGCAATTGTAGTCGGACCATTCGACAATGGTAACGTTGCCGTTGGGATTGCCGGCGACCGGCGTGTCGGGATCGCGCAGCACCTTGGCTTCGGTGAGCACCTCGTTGTCGTCGGTCGCCGCGCGTGCCGAGGCGCCGCCCGTCAGTGCGAGGGCACCCGCCCCGATCAGCGTCAACGCCGCGCGTCGCGTCGGCGCAAGGCCCTTAGTCTCAGATCCAGCCATATCTCGTCCCGTTTCGGTCCCATCTCCCTGAATACGGTTTGGGACCGGGAATTGTTACCGATCATATAGAGTGTCGCGGCGACGATGTCATCGCACCAGCAGCGTGACTGCCAGGGGGACCAGGAACGAGGTCACCAAGGCGTTGAGACTCATGGCGATGCCGGAGAAGACGCCGGCAAGCTCGTCGACCTGAAACGCGCGCGCGGTGCCGATGCCATGCGCGGCAAGGCCGGCGGCGAAGCCGCGCGCCCGGTAATCGGTGACGCCGGTGCGGTTCATCAGCGGCGTCACGATGATCGCGCCCATGATGCCGGTGAGGATCACCGCCACCGCCGCCAGCGAGGGATCGGCGTGCAGGGATTCGGCGATGCCCATGGCAACACCGGCCGTGACCGATTTCGGCGCCAGCGACAGCACGACCTCGCGCGGCAGGCCGGCAAGCTCGGCCAGCAGCACCACCGACACCACCGCCGTGACCGATCCCGCGAGCAGCGCCACCAGCATCGGCACGATGGATGACACGACGCGCCTGCGGTTCTCATAGAGCGGGACCGCCAGCGCCACGGTGGCAGGCCCGAGCAGGAAGTGCACGAACTGCGCGCCGGCGAAATAGCTCGTATAGGACGTGCCGGTCGCGAGCAGGAACGCGCCGATGATCCACATCGCGTGCAGCACGGGATTGGCGAGCGGATGGCGCCGCGTCGCCAGCGACACCGCATCCGTGGTCGCATAGACCAGCAGCGTCACCGTCAGCCAGAGCAGCGGCGACTGCGAGAGATAGACCCAGAGCGAAAACGGATTGTCCTTCATCGCACATCCTGTTGCTTCAGCAGGCGGCTGACGAGGCGAAAGGTCAGCACCGTCGCGAGCAGCGTGACGACCACTGACAGCGCGAGCACCAGGATGATCACGATGCCGTGGGATGCAAGCAGGTCGAGCTCCTGCACGACGCCGACGCCGGCCGGCACGAACAACAGCGACAGATGGGCCAGCAGGCCCTTGCTTGCCGTTTCCACGCCGTCGTTGCGCAGCGGCCCGTATGCAAGCGCTGCGAAGCGATCGCGCGCGAGCAGCAGGATCAGGAGCAGCAGCAGGCCGAGCACAGGTCCCGGCAAGGGCAGGCCGAGGCCGCGCGCGACGGCTTCGCCGATCAATTGGCACAGCAGGATGAGGCCGAGACTCGCAAGCATGACCAGCGCATCAAGGGATGCGCCGGCAGGCTTGTCAATCGCGGCTATGCATGAGACGTGCGCGGCTCGTGCGAGGCAGCAATGCGGGGCAGCATCGCCATCAACGTCCCGGTCATCGTTGCGATCAGCGTGGTCTTGCCCTCGTGCTCGGCAAACGCCCTGGCCTCGCAGAACGTGAGCGTGCGGCCGGGCTTGACCACCTCCGCCTTGAAGACGAAGCGCTCGCCCCGGGCCGGTGCGAGCAGCGTGGTCTTGAACTCGACGGTGAGGATGTCGGCCTCGCGCGGCATCAGGGTAAAGGCGGCAACGCCGCAGGCGTTGTCGAGGCCTGCCGTGATGATGCCGGCATGGACAAAACCGTTCTGCTGCGTGAGATCAGGCGAATGCAGCATCGCCAGCTCGACCTCGCCCGGTGCAAGGCGGACGATCACGATGCCGAGCGTGTGCATCGCCGGCTGGCCGTCGAACATTGCGATCGCCGCCGCGCGATAGCCCGGGTTCTTCGGCTCGAACGCAGCCATGGTTCAGGCCTCGGCCGGATCGGCGAGATGGCGCAGAGCGATCTCCCGGATGGCATCCGCGAACGGTGCCGATTTGCGCTGGCTCCGATCCATGTGCACGCCGGTGATCTCGCAAGTTGCGGCGATCTCGCCGGTCTCGGCATTCGTCATGTCGTGCCGGAAGCGGATCGACTTGTCGCGGACCTCGAGCAGATGGCTGCGGATCTCGACGATGTCGCCGGCGAGCAGCTCGCGCCTGTAGGCAATGTTCTGCTGCACGGCGGCCATGCCGCGGCCGGAGGAGCGCAAATAGCTCGGCGTCAGGCCGAGGCGGGCGAACAGGTTCCAGTTGGCTTCGTCGAATTTGCCGACATACCACATGATGTTCATGTGGCCGACATGATCGCATTGCCACGGATAGACCGTGCCGCGATAGGTCGCCTCCTGCTCCATCGCCATTCCGCCCTCTTTGTTTATTGGTTTTGATACGGTAGCGTATCAGGCACGAGACGCGTTAGCAATACGGCACCGTATCGGAAATCGGAGGGGGCACTGCTTCATGAGCGACGGCAAGGGCGATGTCTGGGTCGAGGCAGGATTCACCGAGCTCGCCCGCTCGGGGGTCGAGGGTGTCAGGGTCGAGGTGCTCGCCAAGAATCTCGGCGTCACCAAGGGCGGCTTCTACCGCCGCTTCGCCGACCGCGCCGCACTGCTCGATGCCATGCTGCAACGCTGGCGCGAGGGGCGGGCCGCGTCGATCGCGCAGCAGACGCGCCTCGATGGTCAAGCGCCCCGCGAACGGCTGAAGGCGGTGATCCAGCTCTACTCCGAGCGGCTCAATCCGGAAGCCATGGCGATCGAGCTCGCGATCCGGCAATGGGCCCGCTCCGACGAGAGCGCCGCGGCCGCGGTCGCGAACGTGGACGCAGCGCGGCTCAAGCACGTGGCCGAGCTCTACCGCGCGACCGGGCTTGCGGCCGAGGAGGCCGAGGCGCAGGCCTTCCTGTTCTACTGCTTCATCTTCGGCCAGAGCCTGTTGTTCGTCGAGCGCGGCCCGCGCAAGCGATCGCAACTGGTGGCGAAGTCGGCCGAAAAGCTGCTCGACTAAAGCGCGATGCGATCAGGATGAATCGTCATCGCGCTTTAGGTTGTTGTTTAAGCATGATCTTTTCGGAAAACCGCTGCGCACTTTTCCGGATCATGCTTTAGGCGAAAAGGCCGGAGCGTTGCTCCGGCCTTCGTATCAATTCGAAGCTCAGGCGGCGCCCTTCAGCTTCTTGTTGCATTCGCTGTAATAGCCGCCGCCCTTCTCGATCCACTTCATGCCGCCATTGCCGTTGGTGGTCTTGTTGGCGTTGTACTGGTCGACGCAGGTGTGGAGGCGCCCCTTGCCCGGGGTCTCCTTGGCATATTTCGGATCGATCGCGTTCGGATAGATCGCGGGGCCGGCCGGCAGGGTCGGCGCGGCCGCCGGGGCCGCCTCCTTCTTGGCCTGCTTCGGCTGGGCGGGAGCGGCGGGCGCAGCCGCGGTCGGTGCAGGCGCAGCCGGTGCGGCAGCGGCCGGGGTTGCATCCGCACCGCACTGGGCCTTGCGGAAGTCATTCCACTTCATGGTGCCGAGCGAGCCGTCCTTCTTGGCCGCCTGGTATTTGGCGCTACACTCCTGCGACGTCAGCGCCTGCGCTGGCGCCGACACAGCCAACGCAGCAAATCCCGACAACGCAATCGCGCACAGCATTTTTGATTGAATGGTCATCCTCAGGTCTCCTCCTTGGTCTTCCCCCGGGGGGAAGTGAAACAGGACTTGCTATCCTAGCGTGCCGGCCATTTGCGACAAGGAAGCGATGGCTCCCGGCCGCCAAAATATAGTAACGGCGCCGTTCAGATTATTCATGTCGCGTTCAGCAACGCGAGCCGACGTTCGCAACCCTTCGCAATTCTCGCCAGAAGAGTGCAACACCATGACCCTCGCCTCTCGCCTCGCCGCCGTCGCCCTCGCCTCCCTGCTCGCCGGCGGCACCGCCTTCGCGCAGACCGCCGCGCCGGCGGCCAAGACCGATACCAAGATCGATGCCGCCGCCGCGGCCGACAAGAAAGCCCCGAAGGAGCGCTCGGCCGAGTCGCTCGAATGCTCCAAGCAGGCCGACGCCAAGGGCCTGCACGGCAAGGAGCGCAAGAAATTCCGTTCCGAATGCATCAAGAGCGCCAAGGGGGGCACCGCCGCGCCGGCTGCGGACAAGAAGTAGCCTCCGACACGATCTTCAGCGAGCTTCTCGCGAGAGGCGCGCGCATTGCGGCATGACGAGCCTGCAATTGTGCGCCTCTCGCTGATTTGCGATAAGGTGGCGTGAAGCAAATCGCCGCCTCCCTGTCGTTCGAATGGCCGAGCCGTGCCAAGATCTTGAGCACGGCCGAGACGCTCGTCATCGGCACCGCCGGCGGCCTTGCATTTCTCCTCGCCGGCCTTCCCGGCGGGCTGATCTCCGGCTCGATGATCGCGGTCGGGATCGCCGCGATCGCCGGGCGCCAGCTCGCGCTGCCGCCGCTCCTGACCCAGACCGTGCTGGTGCTGCTCGGTATTTCGCTGGGCTCGGTGGTCTCGCGCCATCTGCTTCAGCAGGTCGGCGCCTACCCCCTCACCATCGGGCTGCTTGCGCTGGCGACCTTCTGCTCGACCTTCGGCTCGAGCTATTACCTCCAGCGCATCCATGGCTGGGACCGCACTTCGGCCTTCCTGGCCGGCAGCCCCGGCGCGCTGTCGCAGATCACGATTCTGGCGGTCGAGCGCGGCGCCGACCTGCCGGGCATCGCCGTGGTGCAGACCATGCGCGTCATCATCCTCACCGCGGCCTTGCCGATGGTGCTGGCATTTGCGGGCGTCGCCCCCTCCGCCGCGCCGTCGCTGGCGACGACGATCGCCTCGCCGCTCGATCTCGTGGAGCTGGCCGCGGCCTCGCTGGCCATGGCGCTGTTCCTGCGCCTGATCAAGTTTCCGGCGAGCTGGATGTTCGGCGCCATGATCGCCTCCAGCGTGCTGCACGGCGCAGGCTGGGTCGATGGCGGCCTGTCGGACTGGGTGCGCGGCGTGGCGCTGGTCGGCATCGGCGCGCTGATCGGCAGCCGTTTCGCGCGGATGCGCATCAAGACGCTCGCCGGCCACATCAACGCGGCGCTGGGCTCGTTTACCGTGGCGATCGCCGTCTCCGCCGTTTTCGTCGGCATCGTCGCGCTGACCACGCAGGTCAAGTTCTCCGATGTCGTGGTCGCCTTCGCGCCGGGCGCGATGGACGCCATGCTGGCGCTGGCGCTGACCTTGCACATCGACCCGATCTTCGTCGGCGCCCACCACCTGTCGCGCTTCGTGTTCGTGACGATCGCAACGCCGGGCATCGTCCATCTGTTCGGACGCACGCAGGACGATGTGGACGATTGAGCTTATCGCTTCGCCGTCTTCGCAAATCCCCACGTCGCGATTCCGGCCATCACGAGCGAGATCAGCACATTGTAGCCGGCGAGCGAGAGGCCGAGGAAGCGCCACTGGACCTCGTCGCAGCGCACCACCTTCACGGTGTCGAGCCTTGAGAAGAGATCGCCGGCGTTGCCGAGGTTGACGACGGGACCGGTGCAATCGGTCGGCCCTTTCCAGAATCCCCATTCGACGCCGGAATGGTAGGTGCCGAGACCGGCATTGGCGAGCGTCGCCAGCGCGAGGATCGCGAGCCCCGCCAGCAGCAGCGGCCGCGGCGCGCCGCTCCTGGCCGCCAGCGCCGTGAGGGCACCGAGCGGAATGGCGAAGTAATAGGCGTAGCGCTGCTCCAGGCAGAGCGGACAGGGCAGGATCTCCAGCACGAGCTGGAAGAACCACGCGCCCGCGATGGTCGCAGCCGCAATCAGCGTGACGAGCAGCGAGGCGGTCAGCGCGGCGCCGCTGGCAGCCGGCTTGAACGCAGGTATGGCGGCACTCTGGGTCGTCACGGCAGTCTCTTTCCGATAGGTCGCGCCCTTAAGCCTCTAGCCCCGGTCCATGCGGCTGTCGAGAACGGCCGACATCACTTTGGCGCGGGTTGACCCCGCTTTGTCCATGGCTATAGTCCGCCGGCTTCGCGACGCTCCCTTCAAGGGCCGACCGAGGGCCCCTGTGGCGGAACTGGTAGACGCGCTCGACTCAAAATCGAGTTCCGCAAGGAGTGCTGGTTCGATTCCGGCCAGGGGCACCACGCTTCGCCCTTCGGGCTACGCGTGGCGCGGCCAAGCTGGACCGAAAGACGAAGTGCCCGACGAAGCCACGCGAGGCCGAAGGGTGAAGCGTGTCCGGCGAAGCCTTTTGGCGAAGACGGACTGTCTCATCCACACTCGCTCCCCCCACCCTAGCCATCCCCGCATCTCCACTGTATAAACCGGTAGCTTCTTCCGTCACTCGAAGGAGCTCATATGAACGACCTGCACGCGTGGCTTTCGCAGCAACACCACGGTTTGCGGACCTTCCAGACCTTTCAGCAAAAGCTCGAGATGCTCGGCCAGCGCGATCCCGCCCAGCGCGGTCTGTGCCGCCTGCTCAGCGGTATCGTCGGCAGCTATGTCGAGGCCTTTGACGAGGCGCCGCTGCCGGTCGACATTGCCGAGGTCGCCCATCGGCGCCTGCTGACGCTGGTCGAAAGCCTCGATCTGCACGGAAACGCCGCTCGCCGGCTCGCCGACATCAACCGCGTGGCGACCTGCGAGTTGTGGCGGTGATCGGCAGGACGAGCGGACCCACTTCAATTTCTGGATAGCAAGACACGCCGCTACGGCCTCGCGACGCATGACGCCCGAGTCCTGTGCTTCTCTCGACGCCCCTTCCTGAAGAAAGGGCGCAGGGAAGGCCGGGCGCCGGCTGGCACCCGCGGTCCGCTGCGCGCAAATTGCGAAGACAAATGCACAGCGGCATACAGGGCAGCCTGGGACATCCCGGCCTTTCCCTGCGCAGTGGTTTGACGGCTTATGGCGCGCTCTCCCCGGGGAGCGATGCACTATTGCCCCCGTCGCCTTGCGGATGGCTGATGCGCACGCCCGGTCGGGCAGCTCACATCACCGCAAGCCTTGACGCACAGACCCCGGGCGTCAGGACGACACGCTTTTGCCGTACGCGGACCGCACCGGTCGTGTGCGCGCTGCTCAACCGCTCACGGGCCAAACCCGCCCTGCGATTGCTGGCGCGCCGATGCGCTCCCCGTCCACCGCCACCCGGCCCGCGCATCGTGACGATCGCGAAACGCCCCTTATCCTTGGGCCGGGATGAGCATCACATACGATATTTCCGAATTTCGGTCAAGCAGAATTTTTGGATTGCGGCACGGCGTGTCCCGGCTCTGCAGCGCACCGCTGAAGTAGCGCTGCGCTGCGTCCGGGGCACGAGAGAGAGGGAGGCACGCTCTCTCCCGTCATTGCGAGCGCCTCGTCCGCCGAAGCTCGAAGCAATCCAGGAATGCACCCGCGGAAACAGTCTGGATTGCTTCGTCGCAAGAGCTCCTCGCAATGACGAGGAGGAGAGATTCCGCGTCTGGAGGCGTTCGACTTCGCCGCGCCAGTCCCTATATCCTGTGGCAACAATCCGATGCAGCGGACAGTTTGATGGCCAGGACACGCAGGACGGACGCCGACGACCTCCCCCGCTATTTCGTCTGGGTTCGGGGCCTAGAAGGCCCCGAGCCGCAGAAATGGATGGCGATGGATTTCGGCGTCGGCGACTGGAAGAGGCCGCTCGTGCTGGCCTATCTGGAGCTGCCGGCGGACGAGCGGGATCTGTCGCTATCGCTGTTGGCGCGGCGCTACCCGCCGCCGCGGGTGGATCTCTCGTAACGGCGTCAACACATCCAGCACAAAGCCGTCGCCACGGAGACAACGACCGCCGGAAGCAGCGCCACGGGATCGCCGCTGCCATTCAGCGACGACCCGACACGGCGGGGCGGCATGATCCCACTTGCTACCTCAGCGGGATTGTGCGCAGAATGCACCTGTATTTTCATGTTTCAGAGATTTCAACCATTGATTGATTCCGGGAAATGATGCCCGGTTTGGCCTGACGCTTTCCTTGTTGAATTGCCGGAGGGGCCCATGACGCATCATGATGTCGGGGGGAACGCCGATTCTCCGAGGCCGGAACGCGCGCCCAGCGACAGGGATGGGAATGCCAGCGGGAGTGCGAGCGCGGCCCTGCCAAGACGCAAGCTGGTGCTGTTCGCCGACGGCACCGGCAATGCTTTCACCACGCAGGAATCCAGCGTCTGGCGTCTCTATGAAGCCCTGGACCATACCCAGCCCGATCAGATCGCGCATTACATCAAGGGTGTCGGCACCGCCGGCTGGGCACCGCTCGCCGCGCTCGACGGCGCCACCGGCGTCGGCGTCCCCGGCAACGTCCGCAAGCTCTATCGCTTCCTGTGCTGGAACTGGCGACCGGGCGACGACATCTACATCTTCGGCTTCAGCCGCGGCGCCTTCACCGCGCGCACGCTGGCGGCGCTGATCTCGAGCCAGGGCCTGGTGCCGGCGGAGATCGACGACACGCCGGTGTCGCATGCGGAGATGGGGCGCAACGTCAAAGCCGCCTGGCGCGAGTACCGGCGCGAGACCGTGCCCTGGACCAAGAGCCTGCCGACGATCTGGGTCACGCGCTGGATTCGCGATGTCCTGCTGTTCGTCTATCACTGGCTTTGCCGGCACCGTAGCTATGCCGAGGTGCGGAGCAAGATGAACGGGCGCACCGAGGTCGAGATCGCATTCCTCGGTCTGTTCGACACCGTCGAGGCGTTCGGCGTTCCGGTCGAGGAGCTCCGTCTCGCCATCGACTGGGCGATCTGGCCGATCTCGTTCCGCAATCACCGGCTGTCGCACAAGGTCAGGCATGCCTGTCACGCGCTCGCGCTCGACGACGAACGCACCACTTTTCATCCGCTGAGGATCGACCAGAGCCATCTGGCGCAGGGACAGATCGTCAAGGAAGTGTGGTTCACGGGCGTTCATTCCGATATCGGCGGCGGCTATCCGGAATCCACGCTGTCCTTCGTGCCGCTGGTCTGGATGGTCGAGCAGCTCGGCGGCCGGCTGCGCTTCCAGGACGGCGAGATCGAGCATTTCAGGGAATATCAATCGGCGCTCGGACCCAGGCATGATTCCCGCAGCGGCGCGGCGGTGCTGTACCGCTACGGGCCGCGTCCGATCCTCGGCGGAGATGAGAATGGCGGGCTGCCGGTGGTGCACTTCGCCGTCATCGAGCGCATGCTGCTCGGCTGCGACGATTACGCGCCGATCATGCTTCCGGCGAACTGCCTGGTGCTGCTGCCGGACGGAACGAGGTTGCCGCTGCGTTCTGAGGGAGAGACCAAGGATCTCGACGAGCAGCATGCGCGCGAGGTCATGAAGGCCGCCTATCTGCAAAAGGCGACGGGACCGCGTCGTACCGAGGAGGCCACGGCCTTCACCAGGATGAGCACGCCCGACGCCATCATGTCGAGCCTCACGCGCGACACCGTGTGGTGGCGGCGCGTCGCCTATTTCTCGCTTTTGTTCATGGCCGGCGTGATCGCCGCCTGGCCGTGGATCGCGCACGCGCTGGTGCAATGGTCCGAAGACCGCGCCCTGGAGGGCACTGGCGCACTGTCTTTCATCACCAATATCGACTGGGTGATGGGCGCAGTGGTGGCGCCGCTGACCAATCTGCTGCGAGACGTGCTGCCGTCCTATGCGGCCCCCTGGCTCAACATCGCGACCTACTATCCCTTCCTGACCTCGATCGTGGTGATCGTCGCCTGGTGGATCTGGCACAAGAACGGAACGTTGCGTGACGACATCCAGGAGCGGGCGCGTCTCGCCTGGAACACGTCGCGCCGCAGGGCGACCATGAAGCACATCGACAAGCCGGGGCCGTTGATGCGGTTCGGACACTGGATGCGCCTGAATGCCAGCCCGGCGCAGCGCGTCATCACCAGGGGACTGGTGCCGGCGGTCTTCTTGATCGCGATCTTCGGCTCGGCCGCGCTGATCGTGTCGAGCAGCCTGTTCACCGGTCGTCTCGCCCTCGGATCGGTCTGCTCGCCCCCTACGGTCAAGGGCTCTGCCGCGTTCCAGACCGGCACGCCGGTGACAGACGAGCCGGTCGACGCGCGCGCGTTGTTCGACACCAGGGACTTTTGCTGGTGGAGCGGGCTCGCCGTCGAGAAGGGCCGCAAATACCGCGTCTTTCTCGAGATCAAAGAGCCATGGTTCGACCGCACCATCATGAGCGGCGTGAACGGATTTGCGACCTACGAGCCGCACCACTACGTGGCGCTGCCGGAGCGTCGTCTGTTCGCCGCGGACTGGTTCCAGCCCGTCGTGCGCATCGGCAGCAAAGGCATCAACGACCAGCCGCTCAAGGCGGTCAATGCGATGCCGGCCGACGAATTTCCCCGCCGCATGAAGCCCACCCTGCCCGCGGAGGACGACATCAGCAGGAGCCGCAACAGGTACCCCGTGCGGCTCGACGACACGGCCGAGTTCAAGGGCAGGCTCGACGTACTCGGCAAATTCGAACCGATTCCGCCGGCCATGCTCGCCGAGGCAAGCCAGGTCTGGACGAAGCAGCTGTTGACGGGCCGCGTCGTCGCCGAATTCGTCGCGCCCGAGTCCGGCGAGCTGTTCTTCTACGTCAATGACGCCGTCCAGATATTCCCGCGGCTGCTTCCGGAGTCGTTGGTCCCGTCCTGGCTCGATGCGATCCAGGGACCGCGCGATCTCTTCTACCGAAACAATAGCGGCACTGCGAAGATCAAGGTCCAGCGCCTGCCGGCCCCACCGATGCCGCCGGACAAGCCGGCATTACCGCTTGCGAGCAACTGAGGCCCAGCAGGGCCCCCGCGTCGGAGCTCTCCGCGCCGCCACATGGACACGGGCATTCCCGCCCCCATGATTATGGGTGTCACGACATCCGCACTGCGGCTAAACTTGCCCTTGCGCCGCGGGGGACACGCGGGTCGCGGGACCAGGATCATGACCGAACAGGGCGAGACGGGTGAAGCCATCACCATCCTCCTCGTCGAGGACGACGCGCCGACCTGCTGGCGGCTGCAGGATGCGCTGGTCAAGGCCGGCTACGAGGTGCGCAGCGCCGGCACGCTCGGTGAAGCCCGTTCCGCCCTCGCCGGCGGCGCGCCCCGCGTGCTGCTGACCGATCTGCGGCTGCCCGACGGCCACGGCATCGAGCTGATCCGCGAGATGAGGCAGCGCTTCCCCGACACCGAGATCATGGTGATCTCGGCCCTCGGGGACGAGGAAAGCGTGATCTCCGCGATCACGGTCGGCGCCACCGGCTATCTGCTCAAGGACGCCTTCCCCACCGACATCGCCACCACGGTGCGCGATCTGGTCGCCGGCCATTCGCCGATCTCGGCCTCGATCGCGCGCTTCATCGTGCGCAGAACACAAGGCTCCGCGCCAAATTCGGCGGAGCCGCCGCCCGGCCCCGTGCTCAATACGGCGAGGCTCACGCCGCGCGAGATCGACATCCTCTGGGGCATCGCAAAAGGCTTCAGCTACGCCGAGATCGCCAGCCATCTCGGCCTGTCCAAGCAGACCGTGCCCGGCCATATCAAGAACATCTATCGCAAGCTCGAGGTGCACACGCGCGGCGAAGCGGTGTTCGAGGCGGTGCAGCAGGGCCTGATCAAGCTGTGAGCGAGATCGCGGTCAAAGCACCTGCAAACGCACCCACGCGCCCGCGGCGCCGGCTGATCGCCTCGCGCCTCGTGCCCTATCTGCTGCTGCAGGCCCTGATCGTGATCGCCACCATTCTCGGGCTGCAGCTGCTGCAGCCGAGCGATCCCGACGATTTTGCGCTGAGCGGGTTTTCGCTGCGGCAGGACGGCGTGACGCTGCCCGTGACGCTGCCGCATTTCACGGCTTCGCGCTATTCCCTGGCCGACCCCCCGCTCTACGCCGGCAGCTTCACGTTCCACCGCGGCGATGCGGCGGCAGGATGGTCGGTCTACCTGCCGCGCTTCAGCAACGCGGTCGAGGTCGCCGTCGACGGCGTCGTCGTGCTCGATTCCCGGCGCGACGCCAACGCCAACCGGCCCGACCGCAACACGCCGCAGATCGCAGCTATCCCCGCCTCGCTGCTGCGCGAGGGCGCCAACGAGATCACGGTGCGCCTGTTCGTGTGGGGGCCGTTGAAGGGCTTTCTCGACACGGTGTATGTCGGACCCGACGCCGCCTTGCGTCCAGCCTATGAGACGCGCACGCTGCTGTTCGTCACCCTGCCGGTGGTGTTTTCGGCCTGGCAGTCGATCCTGGCCGTCATCCTCGCGATCATGTGGCTGATGCGGCGGCGCGAGCCGGTCTATGGCGTGCTCGCGGCTGCGATGGTGCTCGGCGTGGTGCAGGCCTACGTGCCGCCGCCGGTGCCGCCGGCCGCCACGTCGCGGCTTGCCGCCGTGCTGCTGGCGTCCGCGCCGATCGAGAGCGCGTTGGTCGTCATGTTCGGCGTGCTGTTCTTCGGCTGGCGCTGGCCGCGCTACGGCATGCTGCTGTTCGTGCCGGGCCTGGTCGTGTTCGTGGTCGGGCTGATCGGAGGCCCGCCGCTGCCGCGCATTCTTTTTCTGGTGCTCGGCATCCCCACGGTCGGGCTTTGCCTGGTTCTGATGGCCTGGGTGACCGCGACCGCGGTCGTCCGGCGGCAGGACGCGGCAAGCTTCACGATCGGCTGCGCCGTCACCATCGTGCTGGTCTGCTGGATCCAGGACATGCTCACGGTGCTCGAGATCGCGAGCAACGATCGCATCTTCGTTTCGCGCCTGTCCTATTCGGCGATGCTGGTCGCGATCGGCGCGGGACTGACCTGGCGCTTCGCCCGCGCATTGAACCAGGTCGACAGCTTTGCCGGCCAGCTGGTGACGCGCGTGCGCGAGGCCGAGGAGCGGCTGAAGGCGAGCTTCGTCCGCGAGGAGGAGCGCGCGCGCGCCGCCGCGCTCGCCAATGAGCGCACGCGCCTGATGCGCGACCTGCATGACGGCCTCGGCGGCCAGCTGGTCAGCATCGTCGCGCTCTCCGAGCGCGGCCATGAGGGCGCGACCATCACCGACGCTGCCCGGGCCGCGCTGAAGGATCTGCGTCTCGTCATCGATTCCATGGACGACATCGGCGGCGACCTGATGCTGGCACTCGGCTCCTGGCGCGAACGTGCAAGCGCGCAATTGCGGCCGCACGACATCACGCTCGACTGGCGCGTGGCGATCCCGCAGGGGCTGCCGCTGCATCCTGAACTGCGGCCATGGCACGTCATCCAGATCGTGCGCATCCTCGACGAGGCCGTGACCAACGCCGTCAAGCACGCGCAGGCCCGCCACATCGCGGTCACCATCGAGACGCTCGACGCAAGCGAGGGGCCGTACGGCCTGATCAGCGTGACCGACGACGGCCATGGCTTTGCGCCGGCCGGCCATGGAGAGACCGCCCGCGCGGGCCAGACCGCGCGCGGCTTGCGCAACATGAGAAGCCGCGCCGCGCGCTGCGGCGCGGTGCTCGACCTGAGTTCCGATGCTTCCGGGACGCGCGTGCGGCTGCGATTGCCGCAGCGTTTTCCCGACAGCGACGCGGCTGCGGGCTGAAAAGCCCCCTCTCCGAACGTGTGGGACGCGCGGAGAGAGGGAACGGGCCGGGTGGTTTGCCGGCGGAGGACGGGGGGTTCGTCCGCAGGGCGCCCTGGGCCCGAAGCGATGCAATCAATTCAATCGATTGGAAGTATCAGCGCACGCCGACGCGATTGACCGGGCCGCCGCGATTCATCGGCGTTCCCGCGCGCACGCCGACACCGGGCGCGCCGACGCCGGGCGTTACCACCGCGGCCCTTGCGACCGGCGCGCCCGGCGCGACCACCACCGCCGCCGTCGGCCGCACCACGCAGCCCTTGGGCACGCCGACCGTCTTGCAATAGACCACCGCCTGCGCCGGGCTCGTGCCCAGCGACACCATCGCCACGCCCGCCAGCGCCATGACCGTCAGCGCCATGACCGTCAGCCTTGCGCTCAGCGCTCCAGCTCTCTTCGACATCTAGCTCTCCTGCTTCCCGTTCGGCGTCCCGATGCAATCACCGGATTTCGCAGCCGAGGTGCAGCCTGAATGACAAAAGACGGCGGGCGGATACATGCCATGAAGATGGGGGTTGCTGCAGCCGCGAGGCCGGGCCGACGCCATGAACATGGCATGGACCCGCGCCCGGCCTTCGCGAGATGGTCCGGCCCGATCGATCCCGGTCGGGACCAACGTCGATTCCAAAGAGGTGCTTTATGAAGATTTCAGCTGTTGCCGCGCTGCTGCTCGCCGCTACCGCCCTGCCCGCTGCTGCGCAATCCGGCCCATCGGTCCAGGAGCAAATGGCCTGCCGTGGCGACGCCAGCAAATTCTGCGCCGAACATATCGGCAAGCCGCCGCAGATGAACGCCTGCCTGCGCGAGAACAAGTCGAAGCTCTCGGACAGCTGCCGCAAGGTCGTCGAATCGCGCGGCGGCTGATCCGTTATCCTTCTCTACAAAGAGGGCGGCGGGTTGCCGCCCTCTCGACACCGGCGCCGCTACTCCTGCATCATCTCGCCGCTGCCGCCGAACTCGGCCGGAAAATCCTTCAGCTTGGGCAGGCCGTCGCGCATCGGCAGCACGGTCTCGGCATAGTTGACGTGAACGCCGGGCGCGAATGCCAGCGTCGGGATGGTCGCGGTGAAGACGTCGACCAGTCCGAGCGGCGGATGGTTGGTCATGAGATGGCCGCCGCACTTCTTGCAATATTTGCGCTGGCTGAGCGCCGTCTTGGCAAAGGTCTCGACATTCTGGGCTCCTTCGGTGATGCGCACGGCTTCGGGCTTCCACAGGCTGAAGGCGTTGACCGGGCCGCCCGACCAGGAGCGGCAGGAGCGGCAATGGCAATAGCCCATCGCCTCCGGCGCGCCCGTGACCTCGATCGTGACCGCGCCACAGAAGCAATTTCCGACATGTTTCATTGGGTCGTCTCCGTTTGATGAAGAGAAAGAAATCCTCTCCCCGCTCCTCGTCCACAATATGTCGGGACCGGTGGGATACGGGGAGAGGTGTCGGGGTGAAGGGGGAGATCACCCCGGGGGACGTTGAGGGGACGGAATGCGTGCGACGCTCGGGGTAGCTCACTCCACGCGACCGGGCGTCCTCCGTTCGGCGGACGCCCGCGGTGCCGCGCCGAGGCTAGAGTGACCGGCGCCAGGGAATAAGCATCGACACCCGTTGTTTGTACTGCCGGTACTCGTCGCCGAAGAGAGCGACGAGGTCGTGCTCCTCCAGCGCGATGCCGACGAAGATGTAGAGCGTGGTGACGACCGCAAACAGCAGATGCCCCGCGGTCATGGTCGGCGCCGCCCAGAACGCAATGATGAAGCCGAGATAAATCGGATGGCGGACGAAATTGTAGAGCAGCGGCGTCTTGAAGCGCGGCGGCGTCATCTCCTTGCCGACCAGGTGGTTGGTCACCTGATGCAATCCGAACAATTCGAAATGATTGATGATGAAGGTCGAGGTGAACACCAGGATCCACCCCGCGAAGGACAGCGTGACCAATGTCACGGCGAGATCCGGGTCCTCGACATTCCATACGGTCGCGGGCAGCGGACGCCACTGCCAGAACAGGAGCAGCAATGACAGGCTCGCCAGCAGCACATAGGTGCTCCGCTCGACCGGCTTGGGGACGAACTGCGTCCACCAGGCCTTGAACTGCTGGCGCGCCATCACGCTGTGCTGAATGGCGAACAGCGACATCAGGAGCAGATTGATGATGACGGCTTCAGTCGTCGGGGTCTGGGTTCCAGTATCGATGGTCTTGGGCACCACCAGACCCATGACGAAGCCGATGGCGTAGAGAATGGTGACGAAAAACACGAGATACGCCGCAATTCCGTACAAAAAGGCGATGAACCTGAAAATGCGCAAGCCCGCAACCTCCGGGCCGACCGAATGAACCTGTTGATCGAGTTGGGTCATATAACAGCTCCGTTGTGCCAAAACGCCGGCACTTCGTTGGTCGCCTCACCATGCATCCCGGACGGGCCTAAGACTTTCGCGACCGGTTGATTTTCGCCTGAGACGACTTTGATTTTTGCTTGAGACGACAGAAACGTGCGATTTCGCTTTGAAAACAACGTGCTCGACGGCGACCTGCGGGAGCTCACCTGCGGCGGGGCTGCCGTGCCGCTGCAGCCGCAAGTGTTCGACCTCTTGCTCTATCTCGTCGCGCAACGGACGCGTGTGGTCAGCAAGGATGACCTGATCAGCCAGGTCTGGAGCGACCGCATCGTCTCGGATTCCGCGCTGAACAGCCGGATCAACGCCGCGCGCAAGGCGCTCGGCGACGACGGCGCGACGCAGCGGCTGATCAAGACCATCCCGCGCAAGGGCTTTCGTTTCGTCGGCGAGGTCCGGGAAGAATTGGCAGCGTCGGTCGTGCCGGCCGAAGCCAGGCCCGCGCCCTCGCGCGTGGGGGACCGCCCGGCGATCGCGGTGCTCGCCTTCGAGAACATGAGCGGCGATCCCGCGCAGGACTATTTCGGCGACGGCATCAGCGAGGACATCCTTACGGCGCTGTCGAAGCAACGCTGGTTCATGGTGATCGCCCGCAACTCGTCCTTCACCTACAAGGGGCGCGCAGTCCATCTCAGGCAGATCGCGGAGGAGCTCGGCGTCAGCTACGTCGTTGAAGGCAGCGTGCGCAAGGCGAACAACCGGGTGCGCATCACCGCGCAGCTCAACGATGCCACATCAGGCAGCCATCTGTGGGCCGAGCGCTACGACCGCGAGCTGGTCGACGTCTTCGCCGTCCAGGACGAGATCACCAACGCGATCGTCGCGGCGATCGAACCGCAGATTCACGCGGCCGAAAGTTTTCGCGCCCACCGCAAGGCGCCTGCGAGCCTGGACGCATGGGATCTGCTGATGCGGGCGTTGTCGCATTATTGGCGCGTGACCCGGCGCGATCACGACACCGCACGGACGCTGCTCGAACGCGCGATCGGGATCGATCCGAATTACGGCCAGGCGCTGTCGGTGCTGGCGGCGAACTACATGTTCGGTGTGCATCTCGGCTGGGCCGAGCTCGCCGCCGTGGCGCCGGTGGCGGAAGCCGCCGCGCTGGCCGCGGTGCGCTGCGACCATGAGGATGCCTGGGCGCATGTTGCGCTCGGCAGCGTCTGCTTCTCGACACGCAGGCTCGCGGACGCGCTGTCCGCGTTCGAGCAGGCGCTCGCGCTCAATCCGAACTTCTCGCTGGCGCAGGGCTATTACGCACTGGCGCTGTCCTATGCCGGGCGATCGAAAGATTCGTTCGAGGCCGCGCAACGGGCGATCCGGCTGTCACCGCGCGATCCGTCGCTGGCGATCTATCACGGCATCGCTGGCTATGCGCGCTTCACCGAACGCCGTTATGACGAGGCCATCGCGCTGGCGCGCGAGGCGATCCGTCATCGCGGCGATCTCACCGGCGCCTACCGCGTGCTCGCGGTTTCCGCCGGCATGACCGGCGACGAGATGCTTGCGGAGACGGCGCTGAGCGAGCTCCGCCGTACCCAACCCGACATCTCGCTGCACTGGATCGCGACGCAACTGCCGTGGGCCAATGACGGGGATCGCGAGCACTATCTGGAAGGATTTCGGCGCGCGGGGTTGCGCTAGCGCTTGCGGCGCAAATGGACGATGACGTCGAGCCGCGCGATCTCGTGGCCGGGAAGCGCCTCGGGGATCTTGGTGAAGGCGAGGCCTTCGGCGACGTCGACCAGCATATCCTCGCCTTCGAGATAGAAGTGCGGGTGCACCGATGTGTCGGTGTCGAAGAACGACTTGATACCGTCCGCCGCGATCCGGCGCAGCAGGCCGGCCTCGGTGAACTGGTTCAGGGTGTTGTAGACGGTCGCGAGCGACAGATACGCGCTCGCCGCCATCGCTTCTTCGAAGAGGCTCTCGGCGGTGACATGACGATGGCCGCGCAGGAACAGCAACTGGCCGAGCGCCAGCCGCTGGCGCGTCGGCCGCAGGCCGGCATCAACAAGCAATTGCAGACAGTGCTGCACGCCCGCATCGGGCGGCAGCTCGAGGCCGGCGACATCAGGTCCGCTATCGTCGACCGCAGGGATATTCGTGGCCTGGATGTCCATCGATCGTCTCACGCGTCTCACGGCTCAGGGGAGCAGGACGCACAGCGCCGGGTCCCGCCAGTTGCTATTCGATCGCAAAAGCGGCGGCCTGGCTTTGATCCGGATCAAATCCGAGAGCCGCCTCTGACCTATCCAAAGGCAGCCCAGTTTATTCCCGGCCAGAAATGGCTGATATCGACGAGGTTCAGATGTCCAGGCCGGTTCCCGACAAGGCAGAGATCGCGCTCGAATATCCCGACAAGTTCTATGTCGGCACCTTCGAGCATTCGTCGCGGTTCGAGGCGCGGCTCGACGGCAGCGGTGTTGCGCTGGTGCTGCAGCATCCCGGCGCGGCCGACGAACGCAAATCGGTGCACCTGCACCTCAATTTCGGCCTCCTCGCCGGCATCCTGCGTGAGCTCGCCGTCAGCGTCGCCGCCCTCCCCAAGGACGACATCGCACACCGCGAGCAGCTCGCGGACGCGCTCGACGAATTGCGCCGGGCGCTGCGGAGCTCCTGAAGGCTACTTCGCTTTCGCCTGGATCGGCCTCGGGGCCGGCACCGCCGCCCATTCCTTGTCGGCGCGGGGGCCGTTGAGATCGCCGGTCAGGCCGACGAGCTGGCCGGGCAGCACGTCGAGGGTCTGCTGCCAGGTCTGGGTCTGGCACAGGAATTTGATGAGGCAGCCCTTGAGCTTGAGGCGATCCGGAGACTCGCGCCAGATCGACACCGCGTAGGACTTGCCGTCCTCGGCGTTGTAGATGTCGCCGGCAAAGCGCCCCTCGGGCGTCGCCTGCAGGCCCATGATGAGCTGGTGGCCGAGCAGTGTGCGGGCGCGCTTGTCGGGATCCGGATTCTGGCTGTCGCGGTAAGGCTGGCCGCGCTTGTCGGCCGGCTCCTTCATCCAGACGATGAAGCCGCAAAGGCGATCGCGCGACGGCCCGCAGCGCTCGAGGCGAATGCGGGCGCGGCCGTCCTCGACCAGCCAGGTGCCGCTCGGATCCGTCGGCGTGACGGCGCCGGCGCGGCCGCCGAACGCCAGCATCACGATCGTGATCGCGATGCGCAGCACGAAGCGAAGGAGAATATTCATCAGCAGCACCTTTGGTTGAAGGGATCGCGGCGTCAGTTCAGCTGCGCCATCAGCGCGTCGGCGCCCTTGTCGAGGCCGGCCGTGGCGGCCGCGAGCGCGCCGGTGGTGGCCTTGATGTCGTAGGCAGCAGGGTATTGCTTGGTGACGTAGGCGGAGAGCAGCCGCGAGGTCGTGGCGTCGAAGATCTCGACGCCGTAGACGACCGAGCCGGTCATCGTCCCCTCGCCGTCGCGTGCGGCCTGCACGCCGTTGTAGACGGCGCCGGCAAGGTCGAACCGCGAGAGCGTGCCGAGCACCGGCGTGTTGGCGACGGCGCCGGTGAGTGTCAGCCTGATCCGCAGCGTGTTCGGCCCGGGCTCGCGCACGAGCACGAAGCGGCCGCGCAGCCGGTCGGCGAAACAGTTCTGCATGTAGGCAGCGAGCGTCGCCCTGTCCTTGCCGGACATGTCGCCGAACTGATGATCCCGGCCACGATAGATCACGACGGGATCGAGGATCACTTTGCTATAGGTGCGCCAGTCGACCGGCGTGGAATAGCGGTAGGGTACGCGGCCGGAGGCGTCCGATTTGTCCGGCGCCATGTAGGCCGAGGACGCCATCTCCGAATAGGGCACCGGCGCGATCGACGCGCAGCCGGCCACGGCCACGCAAAGCACCAGCGTTCCCAGACCGCGCACCGCGATCGAGCGATTCATTCCAGACTCCTCTTGGCACTGCTCTGGCGATGGCGACCGCAGCCACGTCAGGGACCGGACGCGGCTGCGGGGCTCACCATTGCCAACCCTCGGCTTCGTCCGGGGCGTTTCGGAAGCGTTGGGTTGCCTCAGTGTCCGGATTTATAAAACCGACTAGACGGTTTGTAAAGTTCAAAAACCAGGGCCTGACGCATTTGGCCGCAAGGCGCGGCTTTGGGCAGGCACCGGTTCGATTTCGTTAACGATGAATCAGGCGCGCTTACGCCGGGTTGCGGCCTTCGCGACCGCTGCCGTTCCGGATTTGGCGGCACGTTTTGCGGCCGGTTGTTCGAGGCCGATCCACTGCGCATCGTCGAGCAGGCGCGCGAACAGTCGCTGGTGCTCGTCCTTGCTGAGCGGCGACATGCCGAACAGCGAACTCAGCAGCAGTCCCATCGCTCCGGCCCAACGCAGCATCGCGAGATCGGGATCCGTGGCCTCTTCCCTGATCGCGGCCATCCGCTCCATCTCGCGCTCGCGCGGCAGCGCCATCAGACGCGGATTCTCCACCATGGCCGCAACCAGCGCCAGCGCCGCGGAATTCGGCGACGTTGCCGCTTCGCGCACGGTGGCCAGCTGGGTCGCCAGATTGGGATTCGCGGAGGTCTCGCTCGCCTTCGCCATATAACGCGTCGAGAATTCCTCGAAATGCGCCATCTGCCGGTCGAGCAACGCCTTCAGCACCGCCTCCTTGGTGCGGAACTGATGCATCACGCCGCCCTTGCTCAGCCCGCTCTCGCGCGCAATCGCATCGAGCGTCAACCGGCCCGGGCCGTCGCGCGCGATGATCGCGATGGCCGCTTCGAGCGCAGCGTTGCGGGACCGTTCGGAGCGCGTGGCATTGTCCATGGCCGACTTGTCTCCGTGACGCCGCGATGAATCAAGTGAAAACAGGACGCGCTGTACATTTTTTGTGCGAGCACTGTCGCGACTTTCATCTTGCGGCGCCGAACGGGACTGTGTGAGCCTCAATACCGGATGGGGACTGGGATGGGCCGGCCGTAGCTTTGCGCGCCATGACGTGCGAAGCGTTGACGGCTGGTCTCGCTTGAGAAAGATACGACATGCCGAAACGAGTGTTGCTTGGTCTCCTCCTGGCGTGCGGCCTCACGGCCCCGACACTGGCGCAAGAGCCGAAGACGGGAGGTGTGGTCAATGCAGTGATCCAGCCCGAGCCGCCCGGCCTGATGCTGGCGATGGTCCAGAACGGCCCGGTGCAGATGGTGTCGGGCAACATCTTCGAAGGGCTGCTGCGCTACAGCCCCAAGCTCGAGCCGCAGCCTGAGCTCGCCGAGAGCTGGAGCGTCAGCGAGGACGCCAAGACCTACACCTTCAAGCTTCGGAAGGGTGTGACCTGGCATGACGGCAAACCTTTCACCGCCGCCGACGTGCTGTTCTCGATCGAGATGCTGAAGCAGACCCACGCGCGCGCCCGCAACAACCTCGCGCAGGTCGACAAGGTCGAGGCGCCCGACGATTACACTGTCGTCTTCACGCTGAAGCAGCCGTTCGGCCCGTTCCTCGGCATCTTCGAGGTCGGTTCGATGCCGATGGTGCCGAAGCATCTCTATGACGGCACCGACTGGAAGACCAATCCCTACAACAACGCCCCGGTCGGCACCGGCCCCTTCATGTTCAAGGAATGGCAGAAGGGCTCGTTCATTCGCCTGGCCAAGAACCCGAACTATCACGAGAAGGGCAAACCCTATCTCGACGAGATCTACTGGCAGATCATACCCGACGCCGCCGCGCGCTCGGTGGCCTACGAGACCGGCAAGGTCGACGTGCTGCCCGGCGGCTCGGTCGAGAATTTCGACGTGCCGCGGCTGTCCAAGCTGAAGGACACCTGCGTCACCGGCGCCGGCTGGGAGTTCTTCTCGCCGCTGGCCTGGCTGTGGCTCAACAACCGCCAGGGCCCGCTCGCCGACAAGCGGGTGCGGCAGGCGGTCATGTATGCGATCGACCGCGAATTCGCCAAGGACGTGATCTGGAACGGGCTCGGCAAGGTCGCGACCGGCCCGTCCGCCTCGACCATCAAATACTATACCGACGACGTGCCGAAATATCCGTACGACCCGGCCAAGGCCAAGGCCCTCTTGAAGGAAGCCGGCTACAAGGGCGAGAAGATCCGCCTGCTGCCGCTCGCTTATGGCGAGACCTGGCAGCGCTGGGGTGAAGCGGTGAAGCAGAACCTCCAGGACGTCGGCATGAATATCGAGACGATCGCCACCGACGTTGCCGGCGGCAACCAGAAGATCGGCGACTGGGACTACGACATCGCCTTCACCTATCTCTACCAGTATGGCGATCCCGCGCTCGGCGTCGGCCGAAACTACGTCTCCAGCGCCATCGCCAAGGGCCAGGTCTTCAACAACGTCGAGGGCTACTCCAACCCCGAGATCGACAAGCTGTTCGCCGACGGCGCCGTCGCAACGCCGGACTCCAAGCGCAAGGAGATCTACGAGAAGGCGCAGAAGATCCTGGTCGAAGACGTGCCGGTGGCCTGGATGCTCGAGCTGCAATTCCCGACCATCATGCGCTGCAAGGTCAAGAACCTGATCACCACGGGGATCGGGGTCAATGACGGCTTCAAGGACGCATGGCTCGACAAGTGAGGAGGGGCGCTTCGCGTCTGGTCTCTCGTGCTGTAGCTTTCGCCGAATGATTGCCGTCCGAGCCACGGAAAAGGTGCAACTCTCCCGCTTGCGGGAGAGGTCGACGCGCGCCGGGCGATGCGAAGCATCGTCCCGAGCGCGGCGGGTGGGGGCTTTCTCCGCTCGGGGACCTTCTCTGCGGAAACACCCCCACCCCTACCCTCCCCCGCAAGCGGGAGAGGGAGCGCATCGTCGCTGCGGCGACCCTCTCGTCAAACAAGCGTCACTCTAAGTATGCTCTCATTCGTCGCTCAGCGTGTCCTCAAGGGCGTCATCGTCCTGCTTGCGATCGTCGTCCTCAATTTCTTCCTGATCCGGCTTGCGCCCGGCGACCCCGCTGTCGTGATGGCGGGCGAGGCCGGGGCCAGTGACCAGATCTTCGTCAAGCAGCTCAGGGAGAAATTCGGCCTCGACAAGCCGTTGCCCGAGCAGCTCTTTATCTACGTCAAGGGCATCGTCACCCTCGACCTCGGCTTCTCCTTCCGCCAGCAGGCGCCGGTCGCAAAGCTGATCGGCGAGCGGCTGCCGGCGACGCTGCTGCTGACACTGACGGCATTTTCGATCTCGCTCATGCTCGGCATTCTCTTCGGCACCTTCGCCGCGCGCTTTGCCGGGACCTTTCTCGACACCGCCATCACCGTCTTTGCCCTGATCTTCTACGCCATGCCGATCTTCTGGGTGGCGTTGATGGGCATCCTGCTGTTCTCGGTGACCATGGATTGGCTGCCGAGTTTTGGTTACGAGACGGTCGGTGCGAACCTCACCGGCTTCGCCCACGCGGTCGACGTCGCAAAACACCTGATCATGCCGGCGATGACGCTCGGCCTGTTCTTCATGGCGACCTATACCCGCATGACGCGCGCCTCGATGCTGGAGGTGAAGCGGCTCGACTTCGTCAAGACCGCGCGCGCCAAGGGCCTCTCCGACGCCGTGATCCAGCGCCGCCACGTGCTGCGCAACGCGCTGCTCCCCGTCGTGACGCTGGCCGGCGTGCATTCCGGCACGCTGATCGGCGGCGCCGTCATCACCGAGACCGTGTTCGCCTGGCCCGGCATCGGGCGGCTGATGTACGACGCGCTGCTGCAGCGGGACTACAATCTGCTGCTCGGCGTCTTTGTGATCTGCTCCGCCATGGTCCTGATCTTCAACCTCATCACCGACCTCGTCTATCGCCTGGTCGATCCGCGCATCGAATTCGCCTCATGAAACAATTCTGGAAATCGATGCTGCGCAGCCCGAGCGGCGTCATCGGGCTCATCATTCTGGTTCTCGCGATCTCGGTCGCATTGTTCGGACCGATGCTGTTCCCGAACTCGCCCTGGCGCATGGTGCAGCGGCCGTTCCTGCCGCCCTTCACGCTCTCGACGGTGCCGCTCGGCACCGACGCGCTCGGCCGCGACGTGTTCGCCGGCATGATTTTTGGCGCGCGCGTCTCGCTGCTTGTCGGCCTCGTCTCCACGCTGGTCGCGCTGATCGTCGGCGTTCCCATCGGCGCCATGGCCGGCTATTTCGGCGGCAGGGTCGATGACGCCCTGATGCGCTTCACCGAGTTCTTCCAGACCATTCCGAGCTTCGCGCTTGCGATCGTGCTGGTCGCGATCCTGCAGCCCTCGATCTACTCGATCGTGACCTCGATTGCGCTGGTGAGCTGGCCGCCGGTCGCCCGCCTCGTGCGCGGCGAGGTGCTGTCGCTGCGCACGCGCGAATATGTCCAGGCCGCCGTGGTCACCGGCCAGAGCAATAGCTGGATCATCATGCGCGAGATCCTGCCGAACGCGCTGTCGCCCGTGATCGTGCTGGCCTCGCTGATGGTGGCGACCGCGATCCTGCTGGAGTCCTCGCTGTCGTTCCTCGGCCTCGGCGATCCCAATCTGATTTCCTGGGGCTACATGGTCGGCGCCGGCCGCACCGTGATCCGCCAGGCCTGGTGGATCACGGTGTTTCCCGGCGTCGCCATCCTGATCTCGGTGCTGGGTCTCAACCTGATCGGCGAAGGCCTCAACGACGCGCTCAATCCGCGCCTGTCGCGGGAGGGACGCTGACGATGACCGCCCCACCCGCCGTCTCCATCAAGAACTTGCGGATCGCGCTGCCTGAGGGAGCCGAGCGAACTTTCGCCGTCGACGGCGTCTCGCTCGATTTGCGGCCCGGCAAGATCGTCTGCGTCGTCGGCGAATCCGGCTCCGGCAAGTCGATGTGCGCGCATGCGCTGATGGGCCTGTTGCCCGATACGGTCTCGGTCGCCTCCGGCGAGATTCAGTTCGAAGGACGCGACCTGCTCAAGCTCGACGACGACGGCTGGCGCGATCTGCGCGGCCGCCGTCTCGCGATGATCTTCCAGGAGCCGATGACCGCGCTCAATCCCTTGATGCGGATCGGCGACCAGATGGCCGAGATGTTCGAGGCCCACGGCCTGCTCTCGCCGAAGGAGCGGCGCGCCAGAGCGCTCGCTTTGGCACGGGAAGTCGGCCTGCCCGACCCCGAGCGCATCGTCCGCGCCTATCCGCACCAGCTCTCCGGCGGCCAGCGCCAGCGCGCCATGATCGCGATGGCGCTGGCGCTGGAGCCGGCGGTGCTGGTCGCGGACGAGCCGACCACCGCGCTCGACGTCACCACGCAGGCGCAGATTCTCAAGCTGATCCGCAACCTCCAGCGCAATCGCAACATGGCGGTGATGTTCATCACCCACGATTTCGGCGTGGTCGCCGATATCGCCGATCAGGTCGTCGTGCTCCGGCACGGCAAGGTGGTCGAGGAAGGCCCTGCGAGCTCCGTCTTCAACGCGCCGCAGCACGACTACACCAAGGCGCTGCTCGCCGCGGTGCCCTCGATGGATCCGCCGGCGCGCGCGCCGCTCGACGACCAGGCCAGGGCCGTCGAGGTGATCGGGCTCGACAAGACCTATGTCACCTCGGGCGGCTGGTTTCGCGAGGACCGCCGCGTCGATGCCGCGCGCGCGGTCAATTTTGACATTCTCAGGGGCGAGACGCTCGGCCTCGTCGGCGAATCCGGCTCCGGCAAATCGTCGGTGGCGCGCCTGGTGATGCGGCTGATCGAGGCCGACCGCGGCACGGTGCGGATCGGCGAGACCGATCTCACCTCGCTGTCGGGCAAGGCGCTGCGCGCCGAGCGCCATCGCATCCAGATGATCTTCCAGGATCCGTTCGCCTCGCTCAATCCGCGCCGCAAGGTCGGTCACATCATCGCCGACGGCCCGATCGCGGCCGGCCTTGATCCGAAGACGGCGTTCGACCGCGCCCGCGATCTCCTCAAGATGGTCGGACTCGATGCCGGCGCGCTCGAGCGCTATCCGCATGAATTCTCCGGCGGCCAGCGTCAGCGCATCGGCATTGCGCGCGCGCTGGCGCTGGAGCCCGAGATCATCGTCGCCGACGAGGCCGTCTCCGCGCTCGACGTCTCCGTGCAGGCGCAAGTCTTGCGGCTGCTCGAAGACCTCAAGACGCGACTCGGTCTCTCGATGCTGTTCATCACCCACGATCTACGCGTCGCCGCCCAGATCTGCGACCGCATCGCGGTGATGCAGCGCGGCGCCATCGTCGAGCTGAAGCCGACCGCGCAGCTCTTCGCCGCGCCGGAGCATGCCTATACGCGCGAGCTGCTGGCGGCGGTGCCGGGACGGAAAGAGCGCGCGCCGGCGGCGTGAAGATCGATCGCACCGAGTCGCCGAATTCCGGGATGGTTCCAAAAACTTGCACGCGGCCCGAGGTGAAACCTATTCGGTCCAGAAGAATTTTCTCCACGAAAATATCCTTGCCGATGATCGCAGGGAGCAAGTCGACACCAGCATTCGCTCGCGCGGCTTCCGAAGCCCCGTGACGGATGTGAGCTGGTGGGCGGTCTCTCAACCCGGCGCATCAAAGGCACTGGAGACGTTGGGATTCCGGAGTGCGCTCACGCGCTTTTTATTCCTTCGTGATCGGCGACACCGCTTCAAAGCCGAAGACGGCGTCATAGATGACGATGAAATGATGGTCGTCAGCTGATGACGGGATTTGCCAACTGATATTCGGAGCCAACATGGGAGAAGTCATTCGATTTGTCTCAAAGTCCGAGCGCGAGCGCGCACGTCTCATCCAGGAGGCGCGCGCCATCTACGACAGTATCTTCCCACCGACCGACCCGGCCAGCGAAGGCCAGGATAAGGCCGCGATCGGCCGTACCTATATCGGCCGCGACGGGAGTAACCTGTCGTGATCAAGATCATCGCCGTGCTTTGCAGCCTTGCCTCCCCGACCAATTGTCACGAGCAGGTCGTCACCACCTCGGATTTCGCGCAGGTCTCGGTGCAGTCCTGCCTGATGGGCGCGCCGCAACTCGCCGACTGGATGAGCCAGCATCCGGCGGAGCGACTGGCTGCGTGGCGCTGCGTGATCGGTCAACAGGCCGGCCGGGGCATCTGAGGCCGAAGGCCGTGCCCTATCTCGTGGTGTTGCTCCAGGTGGGCACCGAGTTGGTCACGCCGACCGAGGGCCAATTGTACGATCCGACCGACGGCGCCGTGACCGTCCCGGCCGTCTGGCCGGACGAGCCGTAGGACGCCCTCGGCTGCGCTGCGGGCGCTCCGGCGCCGCCATAGGTCGGGGCCACCACGCCCGTGCTGTAGTTTCGGCTCGACCGGGCCTTCTTCGCTTCGGCCGCAAAGGGCGCGGCAAGCAGCCCGGTCGTGATGAGCGCGGCAATCGCGAGTTTGATGCTTGTCATGGCTGATCCCTCGGTCGCTGGGGGCCCCTTGTGCCATGTGTTCATTGATCGGACGAAGTCCATAGGCACAAGTTCATAACTCCGTGCGCGGGCGAAGGTGCCGAGGCAATGCCGTCACCTCCATTTCGGACGGATCATGCCCGCCTTCGGATGGACCCGAATCAGCGCTAGGGCATTGCCCTCAGCGACTTCGCGTATTGAGGCGACATGACCGGGCCCGAACTGAAGCAACTCCGCGCCGACCTCTCCGATGCCCTCGAGCGGAAGCTCACTGCGGCCGACATGGCAAAGCTCTGCGGATTGCCGGAGAAAGGCGGCGGCGACACCATCCGGCGCTGGGAGGTGAGCGGCCCGACACCGGCGGTGACCAAGGTGCTGCGCGTGCTTGCGATGGCGAGCGAGCGCTATCCCATCCTGGAGAAGTTCGACATCTTCGATCGCCATGACGTGCGCGAGGAGGACCGCCCCGCAAAGCGCGCGGCGTTCCGCGAGCAGATGCGCGATGAGGCGCGACGGCGTCTTGGTTAACGAAGGACGCGCAGAGGTTACCGGCAGCTTGTGAAGTTAAGCCTTCCTTCACCACTTCTTAAGCCGGCATTAAGCACGAAAATCATTTGCAGCCCAATAAGTTAGGTTGGGTCTCGTTGTGCCATGCATGTGACAGCATTTTCGTCAAAAGCGAGCTATCTGCAAAACCAACGCGGCGCGGAAAGCGCGCCTGCCGGGGACCTTAAGTGTCGGAGTTCAAGACGATGAAGAAGATTCTGTTTGCGACCGTTGCGCTGCTCGTGGTGGGCGCTGCTGCGCCGGCCGTCGGTGCCGATCTCGGCAACCGCAACTATTACAAGTCGCCCGCGCCGGCCTATGCCGCGCCGATCTACAACTGGACCGGTTTCTACATCGGTGGCCACGTCGGCGGCGCGTTCTCCAGCGACAATAATTTCAACGGCCTTTCCACCGGCAACAACGGCAACGGCCGTTTCCTCGGCGGCGTGCAGGTCGGCGGGGACTGGCAGTTCCACCCGAACTTCGTGGTCGGCGTCGAGGGCCAGTATTCCTGGCTCTCCGGCAGCGTCGGCGCCGTGTTTCCGGGCGGCATCGCCTACACCAACGATCAGCGTGGCCTCGGCTCGATCACCGGCCGCGTCGGCTACACCTGGGGCCCCGGCCTCGTCTATGTGAAGGGCGGCTACGCCTATTCGGACAACAACGAGAAGGTGACCGTGGGCGGCGTGCCCGCCGCGTTCGTCATCACTGGCGATCACCGCAACGGCTACACGGTCGGCGCCGGCCTCGAATACATGTTCGCCCCGAACTGGTCGGCCAAGGCCGAGTACCAGTACTACAATTTCGGCGAAGCGAGCTTCACCGGCGGTCCGCTCGCAGGCACCGGCAGCTTCACCACCGACGACCACACCATCAAGGCGGGCGTCAACTACCGCTTCAACTGGGCAAGCCCGGCCGTCGCGCGCTACTGATCGGTTACCACAACCTTACCATGACGGGGGGCCGGCGATTTCGCCGGCCCTTCTTTTTTCGCCCTGCGGAACACATGCAACCGTTTGCGGAGATTGCGAATTTTTAACCCGCCGTGCGGATACTGCCGGCCACAAACAGAAGCAAGAACGTTGGGGGAATTTCGATGGCGATCCGTTTCAGCCTTGGCAGCTCACTTGGCGGCCCACTTGGCCGAATGCGGCCTCGTTTCAAAATGCCGACCTGGGGCGTACGCGGCAGCCTGTTCGCCGCCTTCGCGGTGATCGCCGGCATGGGCCTCGTGATCGCGGCCGGCGCCGGCCTGGCGTTGCAGAATCTCGGCGGGCGCATGACCGAACTGAGCGGGCGGGACATTCCGCGCCTTGCCGCCAGCCTGCAATTGTCGGCATTGAGCGCGAGCCTTGCGGCACAGGGACCTGCCCTGCTCGCGGCGCAAAGCGAGGAAGCGCTGAACGAGCGCACCAAGAAGCTCAAGGAGCTGCAGGAGCAAACACAGCAGAAGCTCAACGAGATCATCCAGCTCGGCGGCGACAAGTCCGTCGTCTCCGGACTCAGCGAGACGATGAAGAGCATCAACGAGGCGGCCCAGAGCCTGGCCAAGGCCGCGCGCGAACGGCTCGATATCGCCGCCCTCCACGACAAGCAATATGACGCGCTGCGCAGCGCCCAGGGCGCCTTCGTCGGCGCGGCCAGCCCGGCGATGCTGGACGCGCAGACCCGGGTCAACGCCATTCTCGGCTCGGCCGACCTGTCCGCGGCAGATGCCAGCGACGCCGCACAGACCGTCGGCCAGCTCGGCAACGTCGTCGCCAGCGGCAATCTCGCAGCCGCCGACATGAGTGCGGCGCTGTCGGCCAACACCAGCGACAAGCTCGACGACATCCAGAAGGAATTCAAGACGGCACAGGGCCGCCTGCGATCCAACCTCGACCTGTTGCCCGACAACCAGGGCAACAAGATGCTGCGCGAAACGGCGGAGAAGCTGCTCGCGCTCGGCACCGGCAAGACCGGCGTCTTCAATCTGCGTGAGAAGGAGCTCGACTCCGTCGACTACGGCCAGACCATCCTCGACGAGACCCGCAAGCTCAATGTCGGCCTCGGCATCAGCGTGCAGCAGCTCGTCGACGGCGTGCAGAAAGAGACCAACGCCTCGACCTCGCAGGCGCAGCAGGAGACCTCGCTCGCGACGACCGTGATGCTGGCGCTCGGGGCCTTGATGCTGGTCGGCTCGGCGCTGTTCGTCTGGCTCTATGTCGGCCGCAACATCCTGCGCCGCATCCGCGAGCTTCAGCGCGCCATGCAGCTGCTGTCGGCCGGCGACCTCGACACCGAGATCGTCCGCTCCCGGCAGAACGACGAGATCGGCGTGATGAAGGAAACGCTGACCGTGTTCCGCGACAGCATGATCGAAGCCCGGGCGCTCGCCGGCGAGCAGGACAAGGACCGGATCGCCAAGGCCGAGCGGGCCGCGCGCATGGAAGCCAAGATCGCCGAATTCGAAAGCACGGTGCGCTCCGCGCTCGACAATCTGGCGCAGTCGGCCAATTCGATGCAATCGACCGCGCAGAGCATGTCGACCACCGCCGACCAGTCCAACGCGCTGGTCAACGCGGTCGCCTCCGCCGCCGAGGAGACCTCGGTCAACGTCCAGACCGTGTCGTCAGGCACCGAGCAGCTGTCGTCCTCGATCGAGGAGATCAGCAAGCAGGTCGTCACCTCGGCCGCGATCGCCAAGAAGGCGGTCGACGAGGCCGGCGCCACCGACACCACGGTGCAGAGCCTCGCCGACAGCGCGAGCCGCATCAGCGTCGTGGTCGACCTGATCCAGACCATCGCCTCGCAGACCAATCTGCTCGCGCTCAACGCCACCATCGAGGCGGCGCGTGCGGGCGAGGCCGGCCGCGGCTTTGCGGTGGTTGCCTCCGAGGTGAAGAGCCTCGCGAGCCAGACCGCCAAGGCCACGGAGGAAATCCGCACCCAGATCGCCAGCATGCAGGAGATCACGACCTCGGCGGTCGGCGCCATCCAGGGCATCGGCCGGATCATCGGCGAGATCGACAACGTGACCACGACGATCGCAGCCGCGGTCGAGGAGCAGGGCGCCGCCACCCGCGAGATCGCGCGCAACATCCAGCATGCCGCCGGCGGCACCAGCGAGGTCTCCAGCAACATCGTCGGCGTCTCCACCGCCTCGGCCGAAGCCGGCGCCGCGGCAAACGAAGTGCTGGGCGCCTCCGACGCGCTCCGCCGCGAAGCCGACATGCTGCGCGGAGAGATCGACGCGTTCCTCAACAACATGCGGGCGGCGTAACAGCGCCGGCCCGTAGCCCGGACGGCGCTTCGTCCGGGCTACGGAAAAACACGCCCGGTATGACCGCCATGCGGAGACCACGGGCCAGCCTTTTTCGGCTGGCGCCCCGCGCGCGCTGGGGTTAAGCCGGTAGCATGAACGCGAAAACCGACACCGCACAGTCCTCAGCCGAAGCCCTGCGCTACCCCTGGGAGCAGCACCCTGGCCACGACGAGATCGTCGAGGTCAGGCCCGGCGTGCTGTGGGCGCGGCTGAAATTGCCGTTCCGCCTCAACCACGTGAACATCTACCTGCTCGCCGACGGCGACGGCTATGCGATGGTGGATACCGGCTTCGGCAACGAGGAGACGATCGAGGCCTGGACCAAGCTGTTCGACGGACCGCTGAAAGGCGTCCACATCACGCGCCTGATCGTCACCCACTCCCACCCCGACCATGTCGGACTCGCGGGGTGGGTCGTCGAGCGGTTCAACTGCCCGCTGGTGATGTCGCAGGTCGAATATCTGCAATCGGTCTATCACCAGAACCGCGGCACCGCGGAGCGGCAGGAGGCGCAGCGGCTGTTCTTCCGTCGCCATGGCATGGACGAGTCGCTCACCGAAAAGCTGCTCGGCCGCGGCCAGGATTATCTCAAGCGCGTCTCGGTGCTGCCGCCCTCCTACCGCCGCATCTCCCATGGCGACGACGTCGTGATCGGCACGCGCCGCTTCAAGGTGATCACCGGCGGCGGCCACGCCCTCGACCAGGTGATGCTGTATTGCGCCGACGACAAGCTGTTCCTCTCCGCCGACCAGGTGCTGAGCAAGATCTCGCCCAATGTCAGCGTCTGGGCGGTCGAGCCCGACCAGAACTCGCTCGGCGAATATCTGGCCTCACTCGCCAGCCTCACCACGACGCTGCCCTATGACGTCCTGGTGCTGCCCGGCCACGGCGTGCCGTTCTACGGACTGAAGACCCGGATCAAACAGCTCGCCGACCACCATGAAGAGCGCTGCCGCCTGATCGCGGAAGCCTGCCGCGAGGTGCCGCAGACCTCGCGCGCCTTGGTGCCCGTCGTGTTCAACAAGCATGTGCTCGACGAACACCAGATGGGCTTTGCCGCCGGAGAGCTCGTCGCCCACGTCAACTACATGATCGTCGAGGGCCGGCTGACGGCGGAGACGAAGGACGGCGTGCTGCAGTTCAGGACGACGTGAGCGTTTCTTAGCCTCTCACCGTAAGAACGGCGCGAGGGAGCGCACCGCCCTCCCCGCGAACACCTCACTTCATATTCGCGATCGCATGCAGCGCCGCGATGTAGCCGAACGGGCCCAGGCCGCAGATCACCCCGGTCGCCACGAACGAGATCTTGGAGTGGCGGTGATATTCGTCGCGGGCGTGGATGTTGGAGATGTGGACTTCCAGCACCGGCCCTTCGAACGTCTTGATCGCGTCCATGATCGCGACCGAGGTGAAGGAGAAGCCGGCCGGATTGATGATGATGGCGTCGGCGTCCTGCCGCGCCGACTGGATCAGGTCGACCAGCACGCCTTCGTGGTTGGACTGGTGGAAGGCGAGCTTGAGCCCGAGCGTTGCGGCGGCCGCCTCGCAGCTCGCGTTGACCTCTGCGAGCGTCGTGGTGCCGTAGATGTGTGGCTCGCGAATGCCGAGCATATTGAGGTTGGGACCGTTCAGAATCATGACTCGCTTCATCGGGCGTCCTTTCGCATGAGCTTGCCGCCGGGCGCCGATCCGCGCCTCGCAGAAAGCAAGGCTACGACATCGGCGCGACCGGCTCCGCAATCATGGACGGAGCGCGCCCCATGGACAAAATGTCCATGGCAGCGGCAACGGTCCCTGGCTTTCCCGGGGGCCTCGGCCCGCGCGGGCGGGCCAGTGTTAGGCGTTTGATCCACATCAACTATCGCCGGCGAGACGCCGCTATCAATGGACCTGCGCACCTCGTCACAAATGTGTGCGGGCGCATGGACATTGGAGCTGGAAAAGCTCTAAAAATGAGCGGCCGCCGTGGCCGGGTTCCGTTGCAGGTTTTGCCGATGGATTACAACCAGTTCTTCGATTCCGCCCTCGATCGTCTCCACTCCGAGCGGCGCTACCGCGTGTTCGCCGACCTCGAGCGCACGGCCGGCCGATTCCCGCACGCGGTCTGGCACTCGCCCAAGGGCAAGCGCGACGTCGTGATCTGGTGCTCCAACGATTATCTCGGCATGGGCCAGCATCCGAAAGTGGTCGGCGCCATGGTCGAGACCGCGACGCGCGTCGGCACCGGTGCCGGCGGCACCCGCAACATCGCCGGCACGCATCATCCGCTGGTCCAGCTCGAGGCCGAGCTCGCCGATCTCCACGGCAAGGAAGCCGCGCTGCTGTTCACCTCGGGCTATGTCTCGAACCAGACCGGCATCCCGACCATCGCAAAGCTCATTCCGAACTGCCTGATCCTGTCGGACGAGCTCAACCACAATTCGATGATCGAGGGCATCCGCCAGTCCGGCTGCGAGAGGGTGGTGTTCCGCCACAACGATCTTGCGCATTTGGAGGAGCTGTTGAAAGCGGCCGGCCCGAACCGGCCGAAGCTGATCGTCTGCGAGAGCCTCTATTCCATGGACGGCGACGTCGCCCCGCTCGCCAAGATCTGCGATCTCGCCGAGAAGTACGACGCGATGACCTATGTCGACGAGGTCCACGCGGTCGGCATGTACGGCCCGCGCGGCGGCGGCATCGCCGAGCGTGACGGCGTCATGCATCGCATCGACATCCTCGAAGGCACGCTGGCGAAAGCGTTCGGCTGCCTCGGCGGCTACATCGCCGCCAGCGGCCAGATCATCGATGCCGTGCGCTCCTATGCGCCGGGCTTCATCTTCACCACCGCGCTGCCGCCGGCGATCTGCTCGGCCGCGACCGCCGCGATCAAGCATCTGAAGACCTCGAACTGGGAGCGCGAGCGTCACCAGGACCGTGCTGCCCGCGTGAAGGCGATCCTCAACGCCGCCGGCCTGCCCGTGATGTCGAGCGACACCCACATCGTGCCGCTGTTCGTCGGCGATCCCGAGAAGTGCAAGCAGGCGTCCGACCTGCTGCTCGAGGAGCACGGCATCTATATCCAGCCGATCAACTATCCGACGGTCGCCAAGGGCAGCGAGCGGCTGCGCATCACGCCCTCGCCCTATCACGACGACGGCTTGATCGATCAGCTCGCCGAGGCCCTGCTGCAAGTGTGGGACCGTCTCGGCCTGCCGCTGCGCGAGAAGTCACTGGCGGCGGAGTAGGCCTCTTCGCCTCTTCTTGAATCCAACTCGGACCGTCCCCGGAGCTACCCCTCTCCCCGACCCTCCCCCGCAAGGGGGGAGGGAGCGAAACAGGTGCGCCCGCCTCACGTCGATTGAGCGCGACTGCCTGACGCTGCACTAGTCTCGCCCTTGTCCCTAGTCTCACCCTTGTTGCAGCGATAGACGCTCTCTCCGTTCCCTCCCCCCTTGCGGGGGAGGGTCAGGGAGGGGGGTGCCACACGGGGACTCTCTCGGTGGGCCTCAAGCGACCAGCTTAACGACAACCCCAGTTCCCGCCCCGGCGCGGTATTTCGCTGTCGCCTCCACTCGCCCAACGCGCTAGAACTAAAGGGAAAATGAGCTCGGGCGCGGCCAGCGCCCAGGGAGAAGCGCGCTCGCCATGCTGCACGATTGGGGCGTGATCGCCGCCGCCTTCGGCTATATCGGCTTCCTGTTCCTGGTGGCGAGCCATGGCGACCGCCGCTCGCCGGCCGGGCGCGGCCGTGCCTCCGGGCTGATCTATCCGCTGTCGCTGGCGATCTACTGCACCTCCTGGACCTTCTTCGGCTCGGTCGGCTTCGCCACCCGCACCTCGACCGACTTCCTCGCTATCTATGTCGGCCCGATCCTGATGATCGGGTTAGGGGCCGGCGTGTTGCGCCGCGTGATCCAGCTCGCGAAAGCCCACAACATCACCTCGATCGCCGACTTCATCGGGGCCCGCTATGGCAAGAGCCAGGCGGTGGCGGCCACCGTCGCGCTGATCGCGATCATCGGCTCGGTGCCCTACATCGCGCTCCAGCTCAAGGCGGTCGCCTCCTCGCTCGAAACGATCCTGAGCGAGGACCAGGCCTTCTCCCACATTCCGATCGTCGGCGACATGGCGCTGATGGTGACGCTGGCGATGGCGGCCTTCGCCGTGCTGTTCGGCACGCGGCAGACCGACGCCACCGAGCACCAGCACGGCCTGATGCTGGCGGTTGCGACCGAATCCATCATCAAGCTGGTCGCCTTCCTCGCCGCCGGCATCTTCGTCACCTTCTGGATGTTCTCGCCGCACGAATTGATCGAGCGCGCCATGAAGACACCGGAGGCGGTGCGCACCATCAACTATTCGCCCTCGATCGGCAACTTCCTCACCATGACGCTGCTGTCGCTCTGCGCGATCATGCTGTTGCCGCGCCAGTTCCACGTCAGTGTGGTCGAGAACTCCTCGGATGCCGAGGTCGGCCGCGCGCGCTGGCTGTTCCCGCTCTACCTCGTCGCCATCAATCTGTTCGTGATCCCGATCGCGCTCGCCGGCCTCGTCACCTTCCCGTTCGGCGCGGCCGACCCTGACATGTACGTGCTGGCGCTGCCGATGGAGGGCGGTGCGGGGCTTCTCAGCGTCGCCATTTTCGTCGGCGGCCTGTCGGCGGCGACCGCGATGGTGATCGTCGAATGCGTCGCGCTCTCCATCATGGTCTCGAACGACCTCGTGGTGCCGCTGGTGCTGCAACGACGGCCGGAAGGACGCGCCGGCGGCGCGGATTTCAGCGACTTCCTGCTGCGCTCGCGCCGGCTCGCGATCTTCGCCATCATGGTGATGGCCTATTTCTACTATCGCGCGCTCGGCAATACCCAGCTCGTGGCGATCGGCCTGCTCTCCTTTGCCGCCATCGCGCAGCTTGCGCCGAGCTTCTTCGGCGGGCTGCTGTGGCGGCGCGCGACCGCGCGCGGCGCCATCGGCGGCATGCTGGTCGGCTTCGCGGTGTGGCTCTACACGCTGTTCATCCCGAGCTTCATGGATTCCTCGACATCGGGCATCCTGCTGCTGCAGCACGGTCCGTTCGGCATCGAGGCGCTGCGGCCGCAGGCGCTGTTCGGCGCCGATCTGCCTCCCCTGATGCACGGCGTGATCTGGTCGCTGTCGCTCAACATCCTGACCTATGTGCTGCTGTCGCTGGCGCGAAGGCCCTCGTCCATCGAGCTGCTGCAGGCAGATCTGTTCGTGCCCAATACGCTTGCGCCGATCTCGCCTAGTTTCCGCCGCTGGCGCACCACCGTCACCGTGCAGGACATCCAGACCACGGTGGCGCAATATCTCGGACCCGACCGCGCCCGGCATTCCTTCGAGGCATTCTCCGCACGGCGCAACGTTCGTCTGGAGGCGGGAGCGCCCGCCGATTTCGAGCTGTTGCAGCACGCCGAGCATTTGATCGCCTCCTCGATCGGCGCGGCCTCCTCGCGCCTCGTGATGTCGCTGCTGCTGCGCAAGCGCACGGTATCGGCCAAGGCCGCGCTAAAACTGCTCGACGATTCGCACGCGGCCCTGCATTTCAACCGCGAGATCCTCCAGACCGCGCTCAACCACGTGCGCCAGGGCATCGCCGTGTTCGATGCCGACCTGCAGCTGATCTGCTCCAACCGGCAGTTCGGCGACCTCCTCAATGTGCCCCCGCACATCGTCCAGTTCGGCACGCCGCTGCGCGAGATCCTGGAATTCATCGGCGTGAGCGATCCGGACGACCCGGTCGAGCGCGAAGCCATGCTGGAGCGGCGTCTCGCCGCCTACACTACCGACAGCGAGCCATATCTCGAACGCCTGCCGGAACGCCACATGGTGATCGAAGTGCTCACCAACCGCATGCCCGGCGGCGGCTTCGTCATCACCTTCACCGATGTCACGCCGACCTTCGAAGCGGCGGAGGCGCTGGAGCGTGCCAACGCGACCCTGGAAAAGCGCGTGCGCGACCGCACCGAGGAGCTGACGCGGCTGAACTCCGAGCTGGCACTGGCCAAGAGCGCGGCGGAAGACGCCAGCATCTCCAAGACGCGCTTCCTCGCCGCCGCCAGCCACGACATTCTCCAGCCACTGAACGCGGCGCGGCTCTATGTCACGAGCCTCGTCGAGCGCCAGCACAGCGGCGAGGAGACGCGGCTGGTCGAGAACATCGACGAATCCCTGCAGGCGATCGAGGAGATCCTCGGCGCGCTGCTGGACATCTCGCGGCTGGACGCCGGCGCGATGACGACCTCGATCTCGAGCTTCAAGATGGCTGATCTGATGCGTTCGCTGGAAATCGAGTTCGCGCCGGTCGCGCGCGCCAAGAACCTGGAGCTCGCCTTCGTGCCGTGCTCGCTGCCGGTCGAATCGGACCGGCTGCTGCTGCGGCGCCTGCTGCAGAACCTGATCTCGAACGCGATCAAATACACCCCGCGCGGCCGCGTGCTGGTCGGCTGTCGCCGACAAGGCCCTTCGCTCAAGATCTGCGTCTACGACACCGGCGTCGGCATCCCGCCGGTCAAGCGCGGCGAGATCTTCAAGGAATTCCACCGCCTCGAGCAGGGGGCGCGGATCGCGCGCGGGCTGGGGCTCGGCCTGTCGATCGTCGAACGCCTGGCGCGCGTGCTCAAGCACGGCATCGCCATCGACGGCAACAGAAGCGGCGGCTCGGTCTTCTCCGTGACGGTGCCGACGGCGAAGGCGATCACCCACACCGCCGCCGTGACCAGCGCGACGCCGCTGGCACGGACGCCGATCTCGGGCGCGCTGATCGTCTGCATCGAGAACGACGCGGCGATCCTCGACGGCATGCGCACGCTGCTGAAGGCCTGGGACGCCGAGGTGATCGCGGTCGCCGATCCCGAAGGCGCGATCGCCGCGATCGAAACGGCGGGACGACGCGTCACCGGCCTTCTGGTCGACTATCATCTCGACCGCGGCAACGGCATCGCCGCCATCCGCGACATCCGCCGCCGCTTCGGCGACGCGATCCCCGCGATCCTGATCACGGCCGACCGCAGCCCCGCCGTGCAAGTCGCCGCCCGCGACGAGAAGGTCGCGGTACTGAACAAGCCGGTCAAGCCGGCTTCGCTCCGCGCGCTCCTCGGCCAGTGGCGCACGCAGCAGATGGTGGCGGCGGAGTAGGTGTTACTGGAAATCGGGCTTGCACATTCCTGACCCGTCATCCCCGCGCAACGGCGACGCCGTTGTCGCTGGAGGCGCGAGCCATGCGGTGCGGCAGCACCGCATCGCGAGCCTCGAAGGATGAACGGCCGAGGTGCCAGCCGGGCCGTTCATCCTTCGAGGCCTCCGCTACGCTCCGGCGCCTCAGGATGACGGATTTGATAACACGATGAGCTCACCCCGTCGGCGTGCCCGACTTCCACTGGCCGCTCGCGATCTTGGCGGCCGCGATCACCGCCTGGGTGCGGCTTTCGACGCCGAGCTTTTGCAGGATCGCCGAGACATGCGCCTTGATGGTGGCCTCGGAGACACCGAGCTCATAGGCGATCTGCTTGTTGAGGAGGCCCTCCGACAGCATCATCAGGACCCGGACCTGCTGCGGCGTCAGCGTCACCAGGCGGTCGCGCAGGCGCGTCATGTCGGGGTCGGCCGCAGCCGACAAATCGGTATCGGCGGGAACCCAGACGTCGCCCTCCATCACCTTGAGGATGGCGTCGCGCAGGGTCTCGACGCCGAAACGCTTGGGAATGAAGCCGGAGGCGCCGAAATCGAGCGAACGGCGAATCGTGGCGCTGTCGTCGGACGCCGAGACGATCACCACCGGGATCGCCGGATATTGCGCACGCAGATAGATCAGGCCGGAAAAGCCTGAAATCCCGGGCATCGAGAGGTCGAGCAGGATCAGGTCGACATCCGAGGTCTGTTCCAGGAGCTTGGTCAGATCCTCGAACGATCCGGCCTCGTCGATCCTGGCCGAGGTCAGGACGCCAGCCACCGCCTGTCGCAGCGCGTCGCGGAAAAGAGGATGGTCATCGGCAATGACGAGATGGGTCGAGGGAGCGTTCATCGTTCTCTTGCTGTCGTTCGCGGGCCGGCGGACAGATCCCGGGTCCGTCAATTCTTCCCCGAGCGGCCGTGGCATGCAAGTGCACATTATCCCTTTGCTGCAAAGGGGTTAATCCGGAAGCCTACGTGGCGGCGCGCCGGTACCCGATACCGGGCGTCAGCTGCGCGTCAGTGCGCAAGGCCGAAAGTCGTATTGGGGCGGGTTTCACGCCGATGTTACCTTGCAGCCAAGACCTGGGTTGATCCGGCATGTCCGGACGTCTGGGGCGCGAGGAAACGCATTTCGGGGAGCGACTCAACATGTCGACAATGGCTGTATCTCAAGCAGGCGCGGGAGGAATGACGAAGGACGAACGGTTCGTCATTCTCGCCTCCTCGCTCGGTACCGTCTTCGAGTGGTACGATTTCTACCTCTACGGTTCGCTGGCCGGCATCATCGGCGCGCAGTTCTTCTCGGCCTATCCGCCGGCAACCCGCGACATCTTCGCGCTGCTGGCGTTCGCAGCCGGCTTCCTGGTGCGTCCGTTCGGCGCGATCGTGTTCGGCCGCGTCGGCGACATCGTCGGCCGCAAATACACCTTCCTCGTCACCATCCTGATCATGGGTCTGTCGACGTTCATCGTCGGCCTGCTGCCGAACGCGGCGACCATCGGCATCGCGGCTCCGATCATCCTGATCGCGCTGCGCCTCGCCCAGGGCCTCGCCCTCGGAGGTGAGTATGGCGGCGCGGCGACCTACGTCGCCGAACATGCTCCGAACGGCAAGCGCGGCTACTACACCTCCTTCATTCAGACCACGGCGACGCTCGGCCTGTTCCTGTCGCTGCTGGTGATCCTGTTCACCCGTAGCGCCCTCGGCGAACCCGATTTCGCCGCCTGGGGCTGGCGCATCCCGTTCCTGGTCTCGGTGCTGCTGCTCGGCGTCTCGGTCTGGATCCGGCTCCGCCTCAATGAATCGCCGATCTTCCAGAAGATGAAGGACGAGGGCAAGGGCTCGAAGGCGCCGCTGACGGAAGCCTTCGGCAACTGGCAGAACGGCAAGCTCGTGCTGCTCGCGCTGCTCGGCGGCGTGATGGGCCAGGGCGTCGTCTGGTACACCGGCCAGTTCTACGCGCTGTTCTTCCTGCAATCGATCCTGAAGGTCGACGGCTACACCGCCAACCTGCTGATCGCCTGGTCGCTGCTGCTCGGCACCGGCTTCTTCATCGTGTTCGGCATGCTGTCGGATCGTATCGGCCGCAAGCCGATCATCCTCGGCGGCTGTCTGATCGCGGCGCTGACCTTCTTCCCGATCTTCAAGATGATCACCACCAATGCCAACCCGGCGCTGGAAAAGGCGATCGAATCGGTCAAGGTCGACGTGGTGGCGGATCCCGCGGGTTGCGGCGACCTGTTCAACCCGGTCGGCACCCGTGTCTTCACCGCACCTTGCGACACCGCACGCGCTTATCTGTCGCAGTCGTCGGTCAAGTACTCGACCACGCCGGGCGCAGCCGGCTCGGGCGTGAAGGTGGTGGTCAACGGCAAGGACGTCGCCTACGCCAACGCCAAGGACGGCAACCCGGCGGTTCTCGCCGCGGTGCAGGCGGCCGGTTATCCGAAGGGCGGCGACGCCGGAATCGTGAAGATGGCGCATCCGTTCGACATCTTCCGTCCTCAGGTGGCGGCGATCATCGGCCTGCTGTTCGTGCTCGTGGTCTACGTCACCATGGTGTACGGCCCGATCGCGGCGATGCTGGTCGAACTGTTCCCGACCCGCATCCGCTACACCTCGATGTCGCTGCCCTACCACATCGGTAACGGCTGGTTCGGCGGCCTGCTGCCGGCGACCGCCTTTGCCATCGTGGCCTCGACCGGCGACATCTATGCCGGCCTCTGGTACCCGATCATCTTCGCCTCGATTACCGTCGTGATCGGCTTCTTCTTCCTGCCCGAGACCAAGGACGTCGACATCAAGGCGACCTGATCGAAAGCACCGATCGACAACACGAACCGGCCGCGGTCTCCGCGGCCGGTTTTGTTTTATGGGCTTCTCGTTTCGATGCGTTTTCTTGACGCGAACCGGCGCCCACTTCGCTCGAATACGCTCTACTGATTGCTGCCGACGAATTGCAGCACCACCTCGCGCCGGTGCGGGCGCTTGCGGTGCTCGATCAAATAGATCGCCTGCCAGGTGCCGAGGGCAAGCCGGCCATTCAGGACCGGGACCTGAAGCGAGGCCCCGGTCAGCATCGTCTTGATATGTGCCGGCATGTCGTCCGGTCCTTCGGTGTCGTGGGTCCACCCGGCATCCTCCGGCGCGAGCCGGGACAGCGCCGTGGTGAGATCGACGAGCACGGACGGATCGGCGTTCTCCTGGATCGTCAGCGAGGCCGAGGTATGGCGGATGAACAGCGTCAGCGCACCGTCGCGCGCGTGAACCTCGGCGATGAATTTTGCAGCCTCGCTGGTCAGATCGGTGAAGCCGCAGCCCGGTGTCTGCACGCTCAGCAGCGACGAAGAGATGGCGGTGGCCTGCACGGACGACGGTGACGAGCGCGTGATGGATTTGGCTGATGTCATGGACGGTCTCTCAACTCGGGAAGCCTGCCGTAGGGTAGGCAAAGGCGTGGATGCGCCGTGCCCACGTCTTCTGTCATTGTCGTAGAGGCATGGTGGCACGGCACTGATGCGCCTTTGCTCACCCTACGGCAGCTCAACGCATGGATGGCGCGAAGGGACCATCAAATCTTTCCCGACACGTCCTTCTGGACGCGGTGGGCCATGTCGATCAGCCGCCGCCAGGCCTTTTCCAGAAACGACATCACACGGTCGACGTCCTGGTCGCTCGGCAGCGGGATCTCGATCTTGCGCTCGCCCTCGGCGCCCTTGGGCTCCGCTTTCTTCAGCGGGTCGGATTTCGGCAGCGCCTCGTCGATCTTGCCCGACACCGTGGGCCCGGCCGCGAGCTGTCCCTTCAGACTCTCGACCTCGGCCTGGAGCCTGCCGATCTCGGCGTCGAGCGCGGTCCGTTCGTCAGGCACCGCATAGCAGGCCCAGCCGGCGCCGTTCTTGGTGCAGGTCGATACCGTGCCGGTGCGCGTGTCGAGCCGCAGCACGCCCTCGGGGATCGGCGCCATGCTGTAGCGGCCGTTCTCGCTGTCGGGCGCGGATTGCGCGGCCTCGAGGTCGCCGCCGATCGCCATCGCGGCGGCGAACGCCGCCAGCGCAAGCCATGATGTTGTGGATGACGTCACTGGTCTCATCGCGCTCTCCGCCACGACGTGCAGGTGGCACTTTCGCAAATTCTACACCCCGGTGAGGCGATCCGCCGCCCAAAACACACACCGGCATCAACGATCACGGCGGCGTCTTCGATCCCGGCAGCGTGGCGAAAGGGCGGCCGCATCCGCCGATCATGAGGCCTGCTGCTGCGGTGCGGCGTCACGCTGTGTGCAGCGCTGCCGTGCTCGCCAATATCCTCAAATAAATCAGCTACATAACCGAAAGCGACGCAATCGTGACTTGGCTTGACTTGATTATGGGCCATCAGTATGGTCCGCGCGGCTTTTGAGGGTGGCGGGCGCAATTTCCATTCAGCCGCGGCGTTTCGGGTCTTCGTTGCATGACACAGGGCACGGGACACGGCGAGAATGGGGATCGCGATAGATCGTCCGAGGAAGCTGCGCTTTCCGAACGGCTCGGAAATCTTGATCAGCGGTTGTCCGAACTCCGGGACCGACGAATCAAGACCGAGCAACCCGCAGGTGACGGTGAAGACAGAGCGGCCAGAGCTTCGGCGATGGCGCTTGGTTTCCGGTTATCCTCCGAGTTGGTCGCCGGGGTCGTCGTCGGAGCGGGGATTGGCTGGGGTTTCGACCGCTTGCTGTCGACGTCGCCTTTCGGATTTATCGTGTTCCTGTTGCTGGGCTTCGTCGCCGGCGTGGTGAATGTGGTGAGAACGGCGGGTGCGGGTCAAAACAGGCGCGGTGGGTCTTAGCCGATCCGCACCAGCAGAGGAATGATCGTGCCGGCATCGCCGGTACGGGCCGGCCCGGCCGGCAGACCGAGACCCGCCGGCATTGCCCGGCAGACCAAGAGATGCCGCGCTGATGAAAATCGACCCGATCCACCAGTTCAACATCGAGCCTCTCTTCACCCTGGGCCATATCGGCAATCACACGATCGCCTTCACCAATTCGTCGCTCTACATGCTGGTGACAATCGCGATCATCTCGCTCCTGATGCTCGCCAGCGGAACGCAGCTGGTTCCCGGGCGCCTGCAGTCGGTCGCCGAGATCTCCTACGAATTCGTCGCCTCGACCATCCGTTCGACGGCCGGCGCGGAAGGCATGAAGTTCTTCCCGCTGATCTTCTCGCTGTTCATGTTCATCTGCGTCTCGAACCTGGTCGGCATCATCCCCTACACCTTCACGGTGTCGAGCCATCTGATCGTCACCGCAGCGCTGGCGCTTCTGGTCTTCTTCACCGTGCTGATCTACGGCGTCGCCAAGAACGGCCTGAAATTCTTCTCGATCTTCGTGCCCCACGGTGTCCCCGGCTACATCCTGCCGCTGGTGATGTTCATCGAGGTCCTGTCGTTCTTCCTGCGGCCGGTCTCCCACAGCGTCCGTCTGTTCGCCAACATGCTGGCCGGCCACATCGCGCTGAAGGTGTTCGCGGGCTTCGTCGCCATGCTCGGCTTCTCGCTCGGCGCGCTGGGCTGGGTCGGCGGCGTGCTGCCGCTGGCTCTCACGGTCGCGCTGTACGCGCTCGAGATTCTGGTCGCGTTCCTGCAGGCCTATGTGTTTGCGATCCTGACCTGCATCTACCTCAACGACGCCATTCATCCGGGACACTGAGCGGTCCGGGGAATTTCCACCCAAAACCCAATCTTTCTTCCAAGGAGTCTAAAATGGATCCGGCAGCAGCAAAACTTATCGGCGCGGGCATCGCATGCATCGGCATGGGCGGCGCAGGCGTCGGCGTCGGCGTGATCTTCGGCAACTACCTCGCCGCAGCCGTTCGCAACCCGTCGGCCGCTCAGGGCCAGTTCGGCAACCTGATCTTCGGCTTCGCCGTGACCGAAGCGCTCGGCATTTTCTCGCTGCTGATCGCGCTGCTGCTGCTGTTCGTTCCGCTCTGAGGACGAAATTTCGCGCCGCTTCGACCGAAGCGGCGCGCATGACGGCAACAGGAGTAATCCATGGCTGAAAGTCATGGCGGGGCGAAAAGTCCGGCGGCGGGCGCCCACACCGGGGCCGAAGGCGGTCACGGTGGTGGTTTTCCGCCGTTCGAGAGCAGCACCTACGCTTCACAGCTGGTGTGGCTCGCGATCTTCTTCGTCGCGCTTTATGTGATCGTGTCCAAGCTTGCTCTGCCGCGTGTCGGCGGTGCGATCGAGGCCCGTCAGAACAAGATCGAGGGCGACCTCGCCGAAGCGCAGAAGCTGAAGGACCAGTCCGACGCGGCGCTGAAGGCCTATGAGAACGAGCTTGCTTCGGCACGCTCGCGCGCGCAGGCGATCGGCAACGAATCCCGCGACAAGGCGAATGCGCAGGCGGACGCCGAGCGCAAGACGCTGGAAGAGCAATTGGCGGCCAAGCTCGCCGGGGCGGAGAAGACCATCGCCTCGACCCGCGCAACCGCCATGAGCAACGTTCGCGGCATCGCAGCCGATGCGGCAGGCCAGATCGTGCAGCAGCTCACCGGATTGGTTCCGGACGCGGCGTCGGTCAATGCCGCCGTTGATGCGTCCTTGAAGGGTTAGTCGATATGTTCTTCGATCCTGAAACCTGGGTCGCCATCGCTTTCGTGATCCTGATGGTCCTGTTCGGCTATCTCGGGGTCTTCAAGAAAGCGATGGTTGCGCTCGACCATCGCGCCGACCGCATCAAGGCCGAGCTCGACGACGCGACGCGTCTCAAGCAGGAAGCCGCCAAGGTGCTCGCCGACTACAAGGCGCGCACCGCCTCGGCTGAACGCGAGGCCGCCGACATCATCGCCAACGCCAGGAGCGAAGCCGAGCGCATCGCGACTGAGGCCAAGGCGAAGATGGAAGACTTCGTCGCCCGCCGGACCAAGACCGCGGAGGGCAAGATCGCGCTCGCCGAAGCCCAGGCGCTTGCCGATGTCCGTGCCGCAGCCGCGGAGGCCGCCGTCCAGGCCGCCTCGACGATCCTGTCGCAGTCGGTCAAGGGCTCGGTTGCCGACGATCTGATCGCCAAGGGCATCACCGAGGTCCGGCAAAAGCTGAACTGAGCGTTCTGCCTTCACCAATCAAAAAGCCGGCGCGATGAGCGCCGGCTTTTTTGTTTTCGACACCGCAATCCACGAATACGGTGTCATCACCCGCGAAGCGGGTGATCCGATATTCCAGAGACAGCAATGAGATACGGAGAAGCCGCGGCGTACTGGATGCCCCGCCTGCGCGGGGCATGACAGCGTTCTTCGTGACGACTTACTTATCTACTTCTTCTTCCGTCCCTTCGGCTCGGGGGACAGCGCCTGCGGGTCGAAGCCGACATAGAAGACATAGGAATCGGCGGTCGCGGCGGAGGGCGTCGGATAAGCCAGATCCTCGACGATGAAGGTGAAGGGCACGCTGCCGCCTTCCGACATCTCGACCGTGGTCCGGTAGGCCTTCGAGGCGATCACTTTCTCGCCGACCCCACCCTGCACCACCGCGACGCGCAAGGGGACCTCGACGGTGGCGGGCGCGCCGGCCGGACCGGCGATCACGCGGCCCTGGATTCCGATCCGGGCCGTGATGCCGGCGCTGCTGCGGGCACATTCCCGCGCCATCTTGGTGATCGAGGCCTGGAAGCGGATCTCGTTGCCGACAGCCGGCTTGCCGGCAGCCCCAACCGCGTAGGTCGATGCGCCCGCGCGCACGGTGACCTGCGGGCAATCGACGTCGTCTTCCGCCGGCTGGCCAGGTGCGGGGGCTGGCTTGGGCGGGGCCGGCTCATCCGAATTGCCGCCGAACAGGCTCTTGAAGCGGTCGGTCAAGGACTGGGCGGCCACCGGCGAAACCGCCGCGAACGACATCGACAATGCCAGCGCGATCGCCGGCATCCGCCGCAGCACATCCCGCGATGACCGAAGCTGCTTCACCATCAAAGCCCGTACTCCATGACAAAATCCCGGCCGGTCGCCGGCCGGGACATGCGGGTTATATCGCCAAAATCGGCGAACCCAAGGCAGCAAAAAGGGGGGACTTGACCAGGGGGGACCTGGCTGGGGGACGTGCAAGGGGCTTGGCGACATGAATCGAGCGGCTCAGCCGCGAAAATCCTCATGCAGCAGGCCGAACAGCAAATGGTCCTGCCAGACCCCGTTGATGCAGAGATAGCGGCGCGCCAGGCCCTCGCGGGAGAAACCGCACTTCTCCAGCACCCGGATCGACGGCGCATTGGTGGGGATGCAGGCAGCCTCCACCCGGTGCAGATTGAGCTCGCCGAACAGCGTCGGCAGCAGCACCCGCAGTGCAGCCGTCATGTAGCCGCGATGGGCGTGGGGTTGCCCGACCCAATAGCCGATGGTGCCGGCCTGCACGATGCCGCGCCTGACATTAGCCAGCGTGATGCCGCCGACCATGGCGCCATCGAGCTCCCGGAAGATCAAAAAGGGATAGGAACGGTCCGCGGCAATGTCCTCGGAATAGCGGCGCAGGCGGCGGCGGAAGCCGGAGCGGGTGAGATCGTCAGACGGCCAGATCGGCTCCCAGGGCGTCAGGTAATCGCGGCTGGTTTCGCGCAAATGCGCCCATTGCAGGAAGTCCGACATTTGCGGCGCGCGCAGCAACAATCCGTTGCCGCGTGGCGCGAGGGCGGCGGGTCCACTGGACGGCAGGCGAAAGAGGGCCATGGTGATGCTTCCCGGGGCAGCTCAGCCCGCGCGCGGCTCCTAATGCAACCGCGCCTTGGCACGTGCCCGCGTCAATCCTTCCGCAAAAGACACCGCCGTGTCCAGACCCCTGCCACTGCCCAATGCGACAACGGCAGGCCGGCTCCGCGACAGCAGCGCACGCGCGGCGTCCCGGGTCGATTCGACGCTGACGGCGTCGATCCGGCCCACCAGCTCCTCGACCGTCTGCGGCCGGCCATAGGCCAGCACGTGGCGTGCCAGCTGCTCGGCGCGCGATGAGCAGCTCTCCAGCGCCATCAGGAGGCCCGCCTTCATCTGCGCCTTGGCCCGCGCGATCTCGGCCTCGGTCAGCGTCTCCACCGAATCGTTCATGATGTCGACCACGACCTCCATCATCTCCGGCGCATCGGCCGGGTCGGTGCCGGTGTAGAGGCCGAAGAAGCCGGTGTCGGTATAGGGCGCGTGGAACGAGTAAATCGAGTAGCAGAGGCCGCGCTTCTCGCGGACCTCCTGGAACAGGCGCGACGACATTCCGCCGCCGAGGATGTTGGTGAAGACCTGGAGCGAGAACAGCGACAGATCGCTCTGCGGCACGCCTTCCAGCGCCAGCGTCAGATGCGCCTGCTCGAGCTCGCGATGCACCACCTTGGCGCCACCCTTGCCGAACTGAGCGGTTTGCGGCTTGGGGCCCGGCGTCCCCTCGAAACTCGCAAAGCGGTTCTCGACCTCGGCGACGACCTGCTTGTGATCGACCGCGCCGGCCGCGGCCACCACCATGTCGGGCCCGCGATAATGCGTCGAGAGGTAGCCGCGCAGCATGTCACGGTTGAAGGCGCGCAGCGTCTTGGCCGTGCCGAGCAGCGAGCGGCCCATCGGCTGATCGGGATAGCAGAGCTCGTTGAGATGCTCGAACACGACGTCGTCGGGCGTATCCTGCGCGGCGCCGATCTCCTGCACGATGACGTTCTTCTCGCGCTCCAGCTCGTCCGGCTCGAAGGCGGGATTGGCGAGGATGTCGGCGAGCACGTCGAGCGCGAGCGGCACGTCGGCCTTGAGCACCCGCGCATAATAGGACGTGGTCTCGGTCGAGGTGCCGGCATTGAGGTCGCCGCCGACCGCCTCGATCTCCTCGACGATCTCGCGCGAGGAGCGCTTCGTCGTGCCCTTGAACGCCATGTGCTCGAGCAGATGCGAGATGCCGTGCTCGTTCGGCTTCTCGTCGCGTCCGCCGACGCCGGCCCAGACGCCGAGCGCCGCGGTCTCGAGATGGGGCATCTTGTCGGTGACGACGGTCAGGCCGGAGGCAAGCTTGGAAATCTCGACGCTCATCCGGCAACTCCTTGCTTTGCGGCGCGGCTGACCGACAGCACGAACCGCTCGACCTCGGCCTGATCGTTCTTCATCACCTTCATGTGTTCGGATTTGGTCATCAATCCGTCGAGCCAGGCCGGCAGTTGCGGCCGCTGGCCGCAGGCCGCTTCGACAGCATCGGGGAATTTGGCCGGATGGGCAGTGGAGAGCACGATGCTCGGCACCCTCGTATCGGTGGTGTCACGGTCGGCGACGGCGAGCGCCACCGCCGTATGAGGATCGACCAGCTCGCCTGCCTCGCGCCAGCCGGCGCGGATCGCAGCCGCGGTCTCGGTCTCGTCGGCGCGCCCGGCGTCGAACTCCTCGCGGATTGCGGCCAGCGTCGCATCGGGCAGCACGAAACGTCCCGACTGCTTCAGCGAATCCATCAGACGGCGCACGCCTGCCGCATCGCGCTTGCCGGCTTCGAACAGCAGCCGTTCGAAATTGGACGAGATCTGGATGTCCATCGACGGCGACGCCGTCGCGTGCACCTCGCGCACCTCGTAGATCCCCGTCTTCAGCGTACGCGCCAGGATGTCGTTGACGTTGGCCGCGATGCGCAGCGTCCGCACCGGCAGCCCCATCCGCTTGGCGACGTAGCCGGCAAAGATGTCGCCGAAATTCCCGGTCGGCACGACGAAGTCCACCGCGCGCGCCGGCGCGCCAACGGCAACGGCGGAGGTGAAATAGTAGACGACCTGGGCGACGATGCGCGCCCAGTTGATGGAATTGACGCCGGAGAGCGAGGTCGCATCGCGGAAGCGATGGTTGTTGAACATCCCCTTCACGAGCGCCTGGCAGTCGTCGAAATTGCCCTCGATGGCGAGCGCATGGACATTGGCCGCACCGGTCGACGTCATCATCCGCCGCTGCACCTCGGAGATGCGGCCGTGCGGGAACAGCACGATGAGATCCACGTTCTCGAGGCCGGCGAAGGCTTCGACCGCAGCGCCGCCGGTATCCCCCGACGTGGCGACCACGATGGTGGTGCGCTGGCCGCGCTTGGCGAGCACATGGTCCATCAGCCGCGAGATCAGCTGCATCGCCACGTCCTTGAAGGCGAGCGTCGGACCGTGGAACAGCTCCAGCACGAACTGGTGCGGCGACATCTGGCGCAGCGGCACCACTGCCGGATGACGGAAGGTCGCGTAGGCCTCGTTCGCCATGCGACCGAGCTCGGCATCCGAAATCTCGCCGCCGGCGAAGGGACGGATCACGTCGACCGCGACCTCCCAATAGGGGCGGCCGAAGAAGCCGGCGATGGTCTCGGCGGAGAGCTGCGGCCAAATGGTCGGCACGTACAGGCCGCCGTCGCGCGCAAGCCCGGTCAGCATCACGTCGCAGAAGCCGAGTTCAGGGGCCTCGCCCCGGGTCGAGATATAACGAGTCAAACTGCCCTCCAAAGGCCGACCGGGCCTGAGCCCGCTCGTTAAGCCTTTGATTTTACGAAATTACTTGTTAACAGCCAGAGGCTTTGGGCCACCATAAAGTGTTTTGCGGCATCAGGAAACCGCTTCCCGCCGGCACCCCTGCCCAGCAAAAAGGGCTGCGGCGGTACCGCAGCCCTCTCTTGGAAGGTCTGTCGTTGATATGTGCAGACCGATTTGCCTCTGGGGTCGCCCGCCCCTGCTGAAACTTGTCCGCCAACCTTTCGTCGCCAGTCACGAAATCGTCAAGAGCGAAAACGACGAGTGCGGGAAGATGTTCCTATTTTTCCCGACATGCCCAAGCTTTTGCGAGCGCGTTCCAGCGAACCCACATCAAGGATTTCCATTTTATCCCGACAATTGCGGGGACTCCGGAACGAATGCCAGCTCGGCCCATTGTGTCCGCGGATGGGTGTCGGCGGTATCCATGCATTGCCCGGCTGCGCGCTGACACCAATCCGTCCAGCCGAACCGGCTGCATCCTTGAGTAGCCGGTTCGGTACTCCCAGGCCGTTAGTGCCCAGGCCGTTAGTGCCCGGGCCGTCAATTCATTCCGATTTCCACGGCGATCCTGATCAGGTCGGAATGGTTCTTGGCCCCTAGCTTCTGCTTGAGCAGGGACGTGGTGTTGGCGACAGTCTTGTAGGAGATGCCGAGCGCCTCGGCGACTTCCACGATCTTGTCGCCGCGTCCGAGCAGGCGGAGAATTTCGAGCTCCCGCGGCGTCATCTGCGAGGCCGGGTTGGCCTTGATCGCCGCGCCGGAAAACGTCACGGCTTCCGCGAGTTGCGGTGAGATGAAATTGTCGCCCGCGACCACCTTGCGCACCGCTTTCAGCAGGATCCTGGGATCATCGCCCTTGGAGACATAGCCCTGCGCCCCAAGCTCGACCGCCCGCACCACGAAGGCCGGATCGTCGTTCATGCTGAACATGATGATCTTGGCGTCGGGATCGTCCTTGCGGATGCGTCGCATCAGCTCGAAGCCGGAGACATCGGGCAGGCTGATGTCGATCACGGTGACGTCGGGCCGCTTGCTGACATAGGCGCGATGGCCGGATTTGGCGTCGGTCGCCTCGTCGATACGGATCGAATGGTCCGAAGCGAACAGGGTGCGGCAACCGGACAGCACCACGGGATGGTCGTCGACAATCAGGACCCTGGTCGCCGGCTTGGCGGTATCTTGCATCGCGCACTCTCTTGTTTTTCGACTCATAGACCGACGGGAACAAATGGAAAGAGTAAATCCCGCCGATGCGCGTTAGAATTGACCTAATGTGGCAACGGCTCTCGTTCAGAACGCAACTGTTTCTTCCGCTTGGCGCGAGCTTTCTCGCGGCGCTGATCCTGGGCGGCGTGCTGCTCCAGATCTTCGCGACCGGTCAGCTCGCCGACGAGAACGAGCCCGCCCGACGTTCGACCCGGACGATCGCCGCCGCACTCAACAACACTTTGCGCGCGTCGGACGACCCGCGGAAGACGCTCGACGCCTTTGTCCAATCTTTGACCACCTCCTCGGACATCCAATTCCGTTCCGCGGAAGGCACGCCTGCGATATCGCCAAAGGACGGCTTGCACAACCTGCAAGGAGTTCCGCAGTGGTTTGTCAATCTGCTCATGGTCCCGGACATGGACGCTGCGGCCCCGGTGCTGATCGATGGCAGACGCATCGGCGATATCGTGTTCCTGCCGGACCTGTCGGCCGACCTGTTCGAGAAGTGGATCGGCTTCCTGGCGCTGACCAGCCTCGTCGCCGTGCTGACCGTGCTCACCGGCATCATCGCCTACGTCTTCGCGGGATCGGCATTGCGTCCCCTGCAGCATCTCGGCGAAGGTCTCACACGGATGCGGCGCGGCGACTACGCAAAGCCGATTCCGGTCGGAGGGCCGCCGGAAATCCGGCAGAGCTGTGAGGAAGCAAATGCGCTGGCTGCAACGCTGGCGCAATTGAGTCAGGACAATCGCGAGCTGATGCACCGCCTGGTGTCGCTCCAGGACGACGAGCGGCGCGACCTCGCCCGCGAATTGCACGACGAGCTCGGACCGCTGCTGTTCAGCATCCGCGCCGGCACGATCGCGCTGATCGACGCCTCGCCGCAGGTGGGAAATCTCGGCAAATCTGCCCAGGACGTGCTGCAATCGGTCGAGGCGCTCCAGCAGACCAACCGCCGTATCCTCGACCGGCTGCGGCCGCTCTACATCGAGGAGCTGGGCCTTTCGACCTGCGTGCAGACGCTGCTCCAGAACTTTCGCAAGCAGGCACCGCATATCGTCCTGACGGACACGATCGATCCGGGCCTCAACGGCATCGCCGGGCCGCGGGCCCAGACCGTCTATCGCTTGATCCAGGAGGCACTGACCAACGTGCTACGCCACGCCAAGGCCAGCAACGCCCATGTCCAGGCGAGCGTCATCGATAAGGCGCTCGTCATCGAGATCTCCGACGACGGCGGCGGCTTTCCCGAGGGCAATGTGTTCGGCCGCGGCCTGACCGGCATGCATGAGCGCGTGCGCGCGCTCAGCGGATCGCTGTCATTGTTGCGCGTGGATGAGCGAACCCATGTCCGCTGCCGCCTGCCGGCCGAAATGGCACGCGAGGCGCCGGTCAACCGCTAAAGCATGACCCGAAAAAGTGCGCAGCGGTTTTCCGAAAAGATCATGCTTCAACAACAACCTGAAGCGCGATGACGATTCATCCCAATCGCATCGCGCTTCAGCACGCGCAGCCATTATGCGCGTTCTGTCGCGCCGGCTCGCACAGCGTGCTGTGGATCTTGCCCTCCGGGCTGAAGCGAAACGAGGCGTGGATGCGTAGCGCGCCGGCCACGGAATATTCGAGAGCGACTCCTTGAGGCACCGGGCGAATCTCCTCCAGCCCGAACCCGGCCAGCGAGAAGGTGCTGAGCCGCGGCTGCCAATAGGCTTCGAGCTCGCTCCGGCCGCGGTAGAGTTGCGTGCCGTTACAGGTGCATTCGACCTGGGCGTCGTCCGCATAGAGGTCGAGCAGCGTCATGAGGTCGCCCTTCCGGCAGGCATCCACCCAGTCGACGACAATTCCCATCTGATCGAAATCGCTCACGCCGCAATCCTGTCTGCCGCGAAAATTTGCGCTGCGGCTTAGGACCACACTCGTGAATGTGCGCTGAATGGTAAACCCCGGGCGATACCGGGTTCCCGTGCGGAAACCGGCCGGCTCAGCTCTGCCGCCGGCCTCTTGCCCACACCGCGAAGGCGATCAGCACGGCACCCGCAAGCAGGAACCAGGTGACGGCGTATTGCAGGTGATCGTCCTTCAGATGGACGTCGAGCGGCCCGGGGCGCGGAATGCCGTTCTCGGGCGCCGGCTGCTCGAGGTCGACATAGAACGGCGCCACCGCGCCCCAGCCGAGCGCACTGGCGATGGCCGAATGATCGCGCACGAACCAGAGCCGCTTGTCGCGGTTCTCCGCCGGCGTCAGCCAGCCGGGCGGCTCGGGAAAGCGCAGATAACCGGTGAGCGCGACCGGCTGCCCGGTGACGAGCTTCTTCACCGCGCGATCCTCGACGCTGCGGTCCTGCATGGTATTCTCGACGAAGCCCGCATCGATCACGACCGTCTCGCCGCTGGGAAGCCGCGCCGGCAGGAACGCCCAGGTGCCGGGGCCGGAGGCGTCCTTGCGCACCGCCGAGCCGGAGGAATAGACCATCGCGTCCGGCAGGGCTGCGTAGGTCGCGGTGAAGCTGACGCGGCGGAATTCATCGCGCGCGGGATTGAGCGCAGCCCATTGCGAAGGCGGCGGCAGCGCGATGGGCGCGTCTGCGAGGCGCTCGGTGAGCGCCGCGACCAGCGCGTGCTTTGCGGTCCGGCGCTGCAATTGCCAGGTACCGAGCGCGATGAAGACGGCCATCAGGAACAGCGTGAACAGCGCGAAGCCGGCCACGCGGGGCTTGCGCGCAGGCTGGTTCATTTCGCGCGATCGACCAACCGGCCCGGCGCCGCCTTGTGGTGGAATTGCAGCGCGATCAGCAGCGACTTCATCGCACGCAGCGGCAATAGCGTGGTGACCAGGATCAGCGGCAACCACAGTGCCGCATGCAGCCAGTACGGCGGCTGGTATTTGACCTCGACGATGAGCGCGGCCGCCACCACGATCCCACCGGCCAGCATGATGATGAAGATCGCGGGCCCGTCGCCGGTATCGATGAAGGCGTAGTCGAGACCGCAGCGGTCGCAGGCAGGCGCGAGGTTGAGGAAGCCCGCATAGAGCTTGCCCTGGCCGCAGCGCGGGCATCTGCAGGCTAGCCCGCGCAGCGCGCTCTGCAGGACGGTGGTCTCGGGCTCGGTCTTGCCGGCGGTGTCGTTCATGATGACGGACTCTATCACAGTTTTCGCCGAAACTTCCGGCGGCCCAAAAGCGAAAGGGCGGCCCCGCGGCCGCCCTTTCTGATCTCCTCGTCGCGGTTCAGTGCGCGCCGTGGGCCATGGTCTCGGCGCCGTGTCCCCAGACGTAGATGCAGAGGAACAGGAACAGCCAGACCACGTCAACGAAGTGCCAGTACCAGGCGGCGAACTCGAAGCCGAGATGCTGCTTCGGCGTGAAGTGGCCCGCGTAAGCGCGGAACAGGCACACCAGCAGGAAGATGGTGCCGACCAGCACGTGGAAGCCGTGGAAGCCGGTCGCCATGAAGAAGGTCGCGCCATAGACGTTGCCGCCGAACGAGAACGCTGCGTGGCTGTACTCATAGGCCTGCACGCAGGTGAAGAGCGCGCCCAGCACGACGGTGAGGATCAGGCCGTATTTCAGGCCCTGGCGGTCGTTCTCCAGCAACGCATGGTGCGCCCAGGTCACGGTGGTGCCTGACGTGAGCAGGATCAGCGTGTTCAGCAGCGGCAGGTGCCAGGGATCGAAGGTCTCGATGCCATGCGGCGGCCAGGTGCCGGGAACGGCACAGGCGCCGGCCGCAGTGCCGAGGCCGCAACCGAACACGGCGTCGCGGGTGGCGTGGACCGCGTCCGCGGGGAACAGCGCCGCGTTGAAATAGGCCCAGAACCAGGCGACGAAGAACATCACCTCGGAGGCGATGAACAGGATCATGCCGTAGCGATGGTGCAGCTGCACGACGCGGGTGTGGTCACCCTTGTACTGGGCTTCCTTGATCACGTCGCCCCACCAACTCGCCATGGTGTAGAGCACGCCGACGGTGCCGACGCCGAACACGATCGGCGCGGCCGCGAACATGTGATGCATCCAGGTGATCGCGCCGACAGCCATGATGAAGGCCGAGAGCGAACCGATGGCCGGCCAGGGCGAGGGATCGACCAGGTGATAGTCGTGTTGCTTGGTGTGCGCCGTAGCCATTTCGGTCTCTCTCCTCAATCCCGTGCCTGTCAGGCACTTATCCCCTTGTTCCCAACCGCCTGAGCGTGAGCCCGGCGATCAAAGATTTCCCTTGCGCTTGCCGTCCTCGCTGGACGCGAGCGGCTTCACCACGGGATCCTTCACCGGATAGAAGGTGTAGGACAGCGTGATGGTGTTCAGCCCGTCATTCTCGTGATCGTCGGCGATCGACGGATCGACGTAGAACACCACCGGCATCTCGCGCTTCTCGCCGGGTGCCATGGTCTGCTCGGTGAAGCAGAAGCAGTTGATCTTCTGGAAATAGGAGCCGACCGTCAGCGGCGCGACATTGTAGGCGGCCTGCGCGGAAGTGGTGCGCGCGGCCTGGTTGGTCACGGTGTAGAAGACGGTCACGACCTGGCCGATATTGACCTCGATCTCGCTCTGCTCCGGTTCGAACTTCCAGGGCAGGCCCGGGGCGACGTTGGAATCGAAGCGCACAGAGATTTTCCGCGCGATCGGGCCGGTGGCCGGCGCGGAGGTCGCGACCTGGGTCGTGCCGTTGAAGCCGGTGGCGCGGCAGAACCAGTTGTAGAACGGCACCGCCGCATAGGAGGCACCGACCATCAGCGCGACCACGCCGCCGCAGATGGAAGCAACCACCACATCGCGGCCCAGCCCGCGGCCCTTGGCCGGCTTACGCTCGGCCGGCTTGGCGCTGACATCCTGCGATATGGTGGGCTCGTGATCCATGTTTCCTACATCGGCCGCACGAGGACTGCCGGTCCCTTGACCATGGTGACGGCGAAGAACAGCACCACGAGCACGCCGAGCGCGAGCGCGATCGCAATCGAACGCTGACGACGGCTCTTCTTCTGCGCCTCGGTGAGGACGATTCCATCTGGCTCGGGTTTGTCGACCATTCCTGCGATCATGCGCCCCCTACCAGCGGAGCAAGCGCCCGGAACACGACCTCGGCCAGCAGGGTCGCGAACAGCACGAACAGATAAAGGATCGAGAAGGCGAACAGCTTGCGGGTCGCGCGCAGCGACGCAGCTCGCTCGCGGCGCATATAGACGTTGATCGCGAGCACCAGCATGCCGGCGCCGAGGATCAGCGAGACGATGCCGTAGACGGCGTCGAAATAGCCGAGCGCCCAGGGCGCGGCGGCGACCGCGATCAGCACGATGGTGTAGAGCAGGATCTGGAGCCGCGTCGCGTCGGGACCGGCGACATTGGGCAGCATCGGAATGCCGGCGCGCGCGTAATCGTCGGAGCGGAACAGCGCCAGCGCCCAGAAGTGCGGCGGCGTCCAGAAGAAAATGATGGCGAACAGCAGCAGCGGCTCGACGTCGACCGTGCCCGTGACCGCGGCCCAGGCCACCACCGGCGGCAGCGCGCCGGCGGCGCCGCCGATCACGATGTTCTGCGCGGTCCAGCGCTTCAGGCCCATCGTGTAGATCACGACGTAGAAGAAGATGGTGAAGGCGAGCAACGCGCCCGCGATCCAGTTGACGAGGATGCCGAGCGTCATCACCGAGAAGAAGGACAGCGTCAGGCCGAACGCCATGGCTTCGGGGCGGGTGATGCGGCCGCGCGGAATCGGCCGGTTCGCCGTGCGCGACATCTTGGAGTCGATATCGCCTTCCAGCGCCATGTTGAGCGCGCCGGAGGCGCCGGCGCCGACGGCGATGCAGAGCAGCGAGGTGATCGCCAGCACCCAGTGGAAATGCCCGGGCGCCATCGCCATCCCGACCAGCGCGGTGAAGATCACCAGCGACATCACCCGCGGCTTCAAGAGCGCGATGTAGTCGCCCACCTCGGCTTCGGAGATGCGGGGATTGATGTCGATGGCGTTGTGGTCGAGGACGGACACTTAATTCAACTCGCTTCGTTATAGAAGCCGCGGCGCCCATCACGGGCGCCGCGGGAGATCGATCACTGCACGCGGGGCAGCACTTCGAACTGGTGGAAGGGCGGCGGCGAGGGCAAGGTCCACTCCAGCGTGGTCGCGCCTGCACCCCACGGATTGTCCCCGGCCGGCACCTTCTTCATGAAGGCGTCGAGCACGCAGTAGAGGAAGATCAGCACGCCGAAGCCGGAGATGTAGGAGCCGACCGACGAGACCAGGTTCCAGCCCGCGAACGCGTCGGGATAGTCGACGTAGCGGCGCGGCATGCCCGACAGGCCGAGGAAGTGCTGCGGGAAGAACACCAGATTGACGCCGATGAAGGTGACCCAGAAGTGCGCCTTCGCGAGCGTCTCGTTGTACATGTAGCCCGACATCTTCGGGAACCAGTAGTACCAGCCGGCGAAGATCGCGAACACCGCACCGAGCGACAGCACGTAGTGGAAGTGGGCGACGACGTAGTAGGTCTCCTGCAGCACGCGGTCGACGCCCGCGTTCGCCAGCACGACGCCGGTGACGCCGCCGACCGTGAACAGGAAGATGAAGCCCACCGCCCAGATCATGGGGGCGCGGAATTCGATCGAGCCGCCCCACATGGTGGCGATCCAGGAGAAGATCTTCACGCCGGTCGGAACCGCGATCACCATCGTCGCAGCGACGAAATAGGCCTGCGTCGCGCTGGACATGCCGACCGTGTACATGTGGTGCGCCCACACCACGAAGCCGATGCCGCCGATCGCGACCATGGCGTAGGCCATGCCGAGATAGCCGAACACGGGCTTGCGCGAGAAGGTGGAGATGATCTGGCTGACCATGCCGAAGCCGGGCAGGATCAGGATGTACACCTCGGGGTGACCGAAGAACCAGAACAGATGCTGGAACAGCACGGGGTCGCCGCCGCCGTCAGGCGCGAAGAACGTCGTGTGGAAGTTGCGGTCGGTGAGCAGCATGGTGATCGCACCGGCAAGCACCGGCAGCGACAACAGCAGCAGGAACACCGTCACCAGGATCGACCACACGAACAGCGGCATCTTGTGCAGGGTCATGCCCGGCGCGCGCATGTTGAAGATCGTGGTGATGAAGTTGATGGCGCCGAGGATCGACGAGGCGCCCGCCAGATGCAGCGACAGGATCGCGAAGTCGACGGCCGGGCCCGGATGGCCCGAGCTCGACAGCGGCACGTACATGGTCCAGCCGGCGCCGACGCCGTTGGCACCCGGCTCGCCCTCGACGAAGGTCGACATCAGGAGCAGGCCGAAGGAGGCCGGCAGCAGCCAGAACGAGATGTTGTTCATGCGGGGGAACGCCATGTCGGGCGCGCCGATCATCAGCGGCACGAACCAGTTGCCGAAGCCGCCGATCATCGCGGGCATGACCATGAAGAAGATCATGATCAGGCCGTGAGAGGTCACGAACACGTTATAGGTGTGCGTCTCGTGGAAGATCTGCACGCCCGGATACATCAGCTCGGCACGGATCGCGATCGACATCGCGGCGCCGATGACGCCGGCGATGACCGCGAAGATCAGGTACATCGTGCCGATGTCCTTGTGGTTGGTCGAATAGACGTAGCGGCGCCATCCGGTCGGATGGGCATGCTCGTCATGTCCGTGGTCTTGGGCGTGATCGCCGTGTGCCGCTGCGCTCGTTGCCATTTTCAAATCCTGCCTTGCGTCCCAATCGGACCTCCAGGAGGTCCCGCCCTTATGTCGCTTTCAGTCCCTTCGAGCCGTCACCCGACGCTTACTGCGTCGGGCCGGCCGCGGAGGCGTAGGTGCTGGTGCCGCCGCTCGCAAATTTCTTCTTTGCCGTCTCGACCCAGGACGCGAACTCCTGGTCATTCACGACGCGAATCGCGATCGGCATGAAGGCGTGGTCCTTGCCGCAGAGCTCCGAGCACTGGCCGTAGAACATGCCGGTCTTGGTCGCCTTGAACCAGGTCTCGTTCAGCCGGCCCGGAATGGCGTCGATCTTGACGCCGAAAGCCGGCAGCGCGAAGGCGTGGATGACGTCGGCGCCAGTGACCTGGACACGAATCACCTTGTTGACGGGCACCACCATCTCGTTGTCGACGCCAAGCAGGCGGGGCTGCTTGTCCTGCGCCATCAGCGAATCGAACTCGAACTTGCCGTTATCGGGATAGGCATAGGACCAGTACCACTGCTTGCCGGTCGCCTTGATGGTGATATCCGCCTTCGGCACGTCGAGCTCGAGGAACAAAAGCCGGAACGACGGCACCGAGATGCCGACCAGGATCAGCACCGGAACCAGCGTCCAGGCCACCTCGATCAGCGTGTTGTGGGTGGTCCGCGACGGCACCGGATTGGCCCGCGCGTTGAACTTGATGACCACGACCACGAGCAGCGCCAGAACGAACAGCGTGATCAGGGTGATCAGCACGAACAGGAAGTTGTGGAACCAGATGATGTTGTCCATCACCGGGGAGCCCGACTCCTGAAGCGTCCATTCCCAGGGCTTCGGCTGCCCGAGCTCGGCAAATGCCGCACCGCCCGTCGCCAGCGTCAGACCCGCCACGGCCAATCCCAGCAAGTGCCGGCCCACCGGGCCCATCGACATCCTCATGCCGTTCGCGCTCCCCTTACGAAATCACCCCAAGTGCGCTCCCCTGTGTCCGGGAAACGCTTATTCGATCCGCCCGCCTGACAAACCGCCGCGCAAGAATACCTCTAAGAGGAATTCGGGCCAGATCGCTAGAACGCCGAAATCAAGCCTCTCAAACCATAATTTTTGATCTATCGCAATGCAGTCTTGAGCCCCGTCTGCCAGCGATCACCCGCAAGATATTTCCTAGTAACATCAGACAAAAATACCGTTTGCCGGGATGCTGCCGCTTGACAGCGGAATTGCCCGCGGTAGGCACTGGCAGATGGCCGCGCAGGAACCTGATTCGTGCGGGCGGCGGCGGTGCGAGGCGGCGTGGAATTTGCTTGGGAATCGCCTTCAAGACGCCGTCATTCCCGTATCAGTCCGCCAGATTAGTCCGCCAAGCGCGAGCGACCCAGGCGAGCAGAGGGACCGACCCGATGGGGCTTTCGAAATCGATGGCAAGGCTGGCGAGAAGGCAGATGACCCGCCTCCCGGCGCTGGCCAGCCTGCTGGCTGCGCTCGTCCTTCTGGCGCTCCCAGGCCTCGCCCATGCGCAGGGCGCGGTGCGCTCCGTGCATGGCGACTGGCAGATTCGCTGCGACACGCCGCCGGGTGCCCAGACCGAGCAATGCGCCCTGATCCAGAGCGTGGTCGCGGAAGACCGCTCCAATGCCGGCCTGACCGTGATCGTGCTCAAGACCGCCGACCAGAAGAGCCGCCTGATGCGCGTGGTCGCGCCGCTCGGGGTCCTGCTGCCCTCCGGTCTCGGCCTCAAGCTCGACAACCAGGACGTCGGCCGCGCCGGCTTCGTCCGCTGCCTGCCCAATGGCTGCGTCGCCGAGGTCGTCATGGACGACAAATTGCTCGGCCAGCTCCGCACCGCCAAGACCGCGACCTTCATCATCTTCGAGACCCCGGAAGAAGGCATCGGCTTCCCGCTCAGCCTGAACGGGCTCGGCGAAGGCTATGACAAGCTGCCGTAGGGCCTACCGGCCTAGTAAATCTCAAGGCACGCGGCACTGTCATCGCTCTCAAAGGACTGAATTGTCGGTGCGTGTCGGCGGAGCAGGTCAGCGACCGTCGCGGTCGTTTGATTGCCAGCCCGGAGCCAGATCACCTTTGGCGGAGAACCCAGCAGACCAGCCAGCTCGGCTGAGTCACGATCGCGAAGCCATTAGCCTTCGCGAATTCCCAGAGCGCACGGTCGGCCACTTCGGAGAGCCCATGAGACCGGACGTGACTGGAATCCGGAAAAAGATCAGCGATCATCGCACATAGCTTGAAGCTGAGACTCTGATCGAACAGCAGCCTCATATCGGCGCGGTCACCAATCGCCTCTCGCGGTCGGCGGCATAGGCCAGGCAGGCGCGGATATCGTCCTCGGTCAACTCAGGGAAATCATCGAGGATTTGGGCGTGGGTCTGACCGGCAGCCAGCCAGCCGAGCACATCCGCCACGGCAATCCGCATGTGGCGGATGCAGGGTCGCCCTCCACGCTTTCCCGCGTCAATGGAGATGATGTCTCGGTAATTCATGGACGTAGCATATCATCGATCTGCATCCGATGCAGTACCAGGGTCAGGGCTCCCTGCACCCCTGCCGATCCTATCGTTTCCGTAATGTGACGCGCCGCCCCCTCGCGGAACCGGTCCGAAACCATTATCTTGCCCCACATCTTCCGATAATGGACGGACGCATGACAAACCCTGCCACGACCTCCCTGCTCGACCGCGCCAATCTCGACCGCGACCAGGTTCGCCACGAGGTCGCGCGCGGGCTTTCCGGTGCCGACGACGGTGAGCTGTTCCTGGAGTACAGCCAGACCGAAGCGCTGATGTTCGACAATGGGCGGCTGAAGCAGGCGACCTACGACACCTCGCAAGGTTTTGGCTTACGCGCGGTCAAGGATGATGCCGTGGGCTACGCCCACTCCTCCGACGTCTCGCTGCCGGCGCTGATTCGTGCCGCCGATGCGGTCGCGGCCGTGCGCGGCGGCTATTCCGGCAGTTTCGCCGCGCCGCCGGCGCATACCAATGTGCGGCTCTATGGCGACGACAACCCGCTCGATGCCCCGGGCTTCGAGACAAAAGTAAAACTGCTCGCCGAGATCGATGCTTATCTGCGCGACAAGGATCCGCGGGTACGGCAGGTCAGCGTCAGCCTCGGCGCGACCTGGCAGGTCGTCGAGATCCTGCGGCCCGACGGCGAGAGCTATCGCGACATCCGTCCGCTGGTGCGCGTGAACGTTTCCGTGGTTGCCGGCCAGGGCGACCGCCAGGAGAGCGGCAGCAAGGGTTATGGCGGCCGCGCCGGCTATGCCGAATTCATCGAGAGCAAGAACTGGCGCGATGCCGCCGATGGCGCGTTGCGCGAGGCCCTGGTCAATCTGGAATCGATTCCCGCCCCCGCCGGCGAGATGGACGTCGTGCTCGGGGCCGGCTGGCCCGGCGTGATGCTGCATGAAGCGGTCGGCCACGGCCTCGAAGGCGACTTCAACCGCAAGAAGACGTCGGCATTTGCCGGCCTGATGGGCCAGCAGGTCGCGGCCAAGGGCGTCACCGTGGTCGACGACGGCACCATGGCCTCGCGCCGCGGCTCGCTGTCGATCGACGACGAGGGCACGCCGACCAATCGCACCGTGCTGATCGAGGACGGCGTCCTGGTCGGCTACATGCAGGACCGCCAGAACGCACGGCTGATGAACATGAAGCCGACCGGCAACGGCCGCCGCCAGGGCTATGCCCATGTGCCGATGCCGCGCATGACCAACACCTACATGCTCGCGGGCGACCGCGATCCGGCCGAGATCCTGGCGTCGGTGAAGAACGGCGTCTTTGCTGCGAATTTTGGCGGCGGCCAAGTCGACATCACCTCGGGCAAGTACGTGTTCCAGTGCACCGAGGCCTACAAGATCGAGAACGGCAAGCTGGGCGCGCCGCTGAAGGGCGCCATGCTGATCGGCAACGGGCCGACCGATTTGCATCGCATCCGCATGATCGGCAACGACCTTGCGCTCGATACCGGCATCGGCACCTGCGGCAAGAACGGACAGGGCGTGCCTGTCGGCGTCGGCCAGCCGTCGCTGCTGATGGAGCGCATCACAGTGGGTGGAACCGGCGCATGAGCGTGGAAGAAAAGATCACCGTCACCCCCAAGCGGAAGAGCAGCGGCTGGGGCGGGCAGATCGTTCAGCTCGCCGGCATCGTCGCCGCCGTCTTCATCGCCAAGGGCGCGCTTGCCGAGCCGTTCTACGTGCCGTCGGGCTCGATGGAGCCGACGCTGCTGATCGGCGATGCGCTGCTCGCCTCGAAATTCCCCTACGGCTACGGCACCTCGTCGCTGCCGATCCAGATCAATTTGCCCGAGAGCGGCCGCGTCTTCGCGGAAACGCCGAAGCAGGGTGACGTCGTCGTGTTCCGCTGGCCCGGCGATCGCTCGCAGGCCTGGGTCAAGCGCGTCGTAGGATTGCCGGGCGATCGCATCCAGATGCGGCAAGGCCAGCTCTTCATCAACGACCGCCCTGCCGAGCTAAAGCCGGACGGCGTCGGCGCTGCCGAAGACGACAATGGCGGCAGCGAGCAGGCGTATCGCTATGTCGAGACGCTGCCGAACGGCGTCTCGCATTTGATCTTCAAGATGCGCGACAACGGCCCGCTCGACAACACGCAGGAAGTCACGGTGCCATCAGGCCATCTCTTCGTGCTCGGCGACAACCGCGACAATTCCGCCGACAGCCGCGTGCCGCTGCGGTCCGGCGGCGTCGGCCTGCTGCCGATCGACAATCTGATCGGCCGTGCCGATGCGGTGGTCGGCTCCTGGGATCTCGGCATGCGCAGCCAGCCGGTGTACACTTGGCTCTCCGGCTTCCGGCTCGGCCGGTTCTTCACCGCCGTGCACTGAGCCGCCTCATCGCGCGATGAACCGTGACGAATTCCTCGCGCTCGCGCTGAGAAATCCCGTCAACGTCACCATCATCGACGTGCTGGCGCAGCTCGATCTGCCGGATGCATGGCTGGTCTCGGGATGCCTGGTGCAGACCGTATGGAACGTGCTCACCGGCCGCCCCGTCGATCACGGCATCGCCGACCACGATGCGTTCTATTTCGATCCCGATACATCGTGGGAGGCGGAGGATGCGGTTATCCGCAAGCTGCATGCGCGGCTCGCGCATCTCGGCGCCAAGGTCGAGATCCGCAACCAGGCCCGTGTGCATTTGTGGTATCCCGACAAGCACCGCCTGCCCTATCCGGCGCTGAGAAGCTCGAGGGAAGGCATCGACCGCTTCCTCACGCAGAACACGCAGGTCGGGGTCAGGCGCACAGGCGGTGGCTACGAGGTCTACGCGCCGCACGGGTTTGACGATGTCGCAGGGCTGATTGCGCGGCCGAACCCGGGCCCGAATTTTTCCGCGACGAATTACGAAGCGAAGGCCGCACGCTGGAAGGCGCTGTGGCCAGAGCTCACGGTGATCGCGGCGGAGTGAGATTTCGTAGCAACCATTAAAGCA
>NZ_BTIR01000002.1:0-415647 GCF_036247985.1 Bradyrhizobium sp. TM239
CCGCGATTGGCGATCAGAATGCGTTTGAACATGCTTTTCTTGAGTCTCGACCTTGGGCGGGACCCGTCCCTGGCCGTTGGGGCCTATGGGGGACGGGCCGTGTGGCTCCCGTGGTACATCAAAATGGGCCGGAGGCAACGGTCTAAATCCGGCCCGCTTCTGGCGTACCAGCGCAAGACCGAAACCGGGCTGACAAGGACGACCTACGGCTTGCCGGGCCTCGACGCGGACCTGGCGACGTCCCGGAGCAGGCCATGAACAAAGCCCAGCTTGCCGACCACCGCGGGCGACAGGATGAAGGGATAGAGGTCGCGCAGGCCCATGGCGCGATTGACGCTGTTCATGGCGAAGGTGAAGGGCAGCCATGCGTTGACCAGCGCCTCGACGTCCCTGGCCTCGTAGGGGTTGAAACGGATACGCGCCGTCAACTCCCCGTCGCGGTCGACCTTGGGGCGAACCTCCATGCCGAACTCAGCGGCCATCTCCAGGGTGTCGACGATGTGAAGATAGTGCGCCCAGGTCTCGGCGAAATCTTCCCAGGGGTGCATGGTGGCGTAGGCCGAGACGTAGCTCTGCTGCCAGTCCGGGGGCGCGCCTTCGGCATAGTGACGCTGCAGAGCCTGGCCGTAATCGGCGGAATCGTCGCCGAATACCGCGCGGCATTGATCGAGCTTGCCGCCGCCCTGCACCAGCACGTCCCAGAAATAGTGCCCGACTTCGTGGCGGAAATGCCCGAGCAGCGTCCGATAGGGCTCGCCCATCTCGAGCCTGCGCCGCTCGCGCTCGATGTCGTTGGTCTCGGTCAGTGCGATCGTGATCAGGCCGTTGTCGTGGCCGGTCATGACCTTCTCTGCGCTGTTCGGATCGTCGGCGAGGAAATTGAAGATCAGACCGTGCCCGGGGTCGTCTTGCCGGGTCTGGAGCGGCAGCTTCCAGCGGATCAGGGAATAGAACAGACGGTGTTTCGCCACCTCCAGCTCGCGCCAGCCGGCAAGCTGGGCGGGGTCGGACAAATCCGGCACGATGCCGTTGTGGCGGCAGGCGCGGCAATAGCCGTTGCCCTCGCCCGGATCCGTCAGCCAATTGCAGGCATCGTACTCGGCATTCCGGCACAGCATCCGGCTTTCGCCCTTGTCGGCCAGGACCCGCCAGGCCTCTCCGTCGGGCTCGATTGCCGACATCGTCTCCTTCTCGGGAAGGAAGGCGACGCGGTGGCCGCACCGTTCGCAGGCGCGGTTCTCGAAATAGAGGACGTTGCCGCAGGACTGGCAGACAAAGAGCTTCAAGATTTATCCTCTTCGAGAAGAGAGTCTTATCGATGGGCGTTGTGGCGCCTCGCGACGACGCATCCGCAGGTGCATCGTTCCAATGTCAGGAACAAAATGCCAGACCGGGCGTTGCCCGACCGCAGTTTTTCTCGTTCCGGCTCGCCCGCTGGCCTTTCCAGACAGTCTATTTCCTCTAAACAATGGCCATCACGCTCCGTCTGTGTGAATATCGGTCCGGCACGTGCGCTCCCGCATGACAACGGCCGATGCCTTGAACGATCCCTTGCCCGAGACCGTCGCCGCCGAAAGGCTGCGCCAACACCTCGAAGACGTCGCGCGCGAGCGCGACAACGCCTATCGCGCGCTCCAGGAGCGCGAGGCCGAGCTGGCGCGCATCCAGCGCATCGGCAAGGTCGGCGGCGTCGAGGTCGATTTCCGCGAAGGCTTCAAGAACCGCCGCTCGCCCGAATACCTCATGATCCACGGCCTGCCGCCGGAGGCTGCGGAGGAATCGCACGAGGACTGGGTCAATCGCATCCATCCCGAGGACCGCGACGCCACCGTCAAGCACTTCATCGATGCACTCGCCGGTACCAGCGAAGACTACACCGCCGAATACCGCATCGTCCGTCCCAATGACGGTGAGACCCGCTGGATCCGGGTCGTCGCCAAGATCGAGCGCGACAAGGACGGCCGCGCCATCCGCCTCGTCGGCGCCCATATCGACATCACCGACCAGATGCTCGCGCGCGAGACTCTGCGGGAGAGCGAGGAGCGCTTTCGGCTGATCGCCGACAGCGCGCCGGTGCCGATCTGGGTGACCAAGCTCGATCGCAAACGCTCCTTCGCCAACCAGGCCTATGTCGACTTCGTCGGCCTGCCCTATGACCAGGCCATCGACTTCGACTGGCGCAAGGTGCTGCATCCCGACGACCTGCCGCACGTGCTGCAGCAATCCGTCCAGGGCGAAGCGTCACTCAAACCCTTCGTGCTCGAAGCGCGTTACAAGAACGCCGCCGGCGAATGGCGCTGGCTGCGCTCGGAATCGCAGCCACGCTGGGACCCGACCGGCAAGCATATCGGCTTCATCGGCGTCGCCCACGACATCACCGTCGCCAAGCAGGCCGAGATCGACCTGCGGCAGCTCAATGAGACGCTGGAAGAGCGCATCGCCGAGCGCACCGCCGAGCTCGAATCGAACGAGGCGCGGCTGCGCGCGATCCTGGAGACCAGCAACCAGTATCAAGGCCTGGTCAATCTCCGGGGCGAGCTGCTTTACGCCAACAAGACCGCACTCGACGGCATCGGGGCGAGCTCTTCGGATGTGATCGGGAAGCCGTTGTGGGAAACGCCCTGGTTCAGCGCGACGGAGGGCATGAGCACGCTGGTGCGCGAGGCCTTCCACACCGTGCTCAAGGGCGAAGCCGTGCGGCTGGAGATGCGCCTGCGCCTTCCCATCGGCGAGCGCGATTTCGACTTCGGCATGCGCCCCGTGCTCGACCGTCACGGCAACATCACCGGAGCCGTGCCTGAAGCCGTCGACATCACCGAGCGCCGCCGCGGCGAGGAAGCCCTGCGGCAGTCGCAGAAGATGGAGGCGATCGGCCAGCTCACCGGCGGCGTCGCCCACGATTTCAACAATCTCCTCACCATCATCCGCTCGGCCACCGATTTCCTGCGCCGCCGCGAGCTGCCGGAAGAGCGACGCCGCCGCTATGTCGATGCCATCTCCGAGACCGTCGAGCGGGCCTCCAAATTGACTGCCCAGCTTCTGGCGTTCGCGCGCCGGCAGCCGCTGAAGCCGCAGATCTTCAACGTCGGCAGCCAGGTCGAGGGGGTCGCGCAGCTGGTCCGGCCGCTGGTCGGCGGCCGTATCGAAATCGCGGTGGAGATTCACGATGCCGACTGCTTCACGGTGGCCGACATCGCCCAGTTCGAGGCCGCGCTGATCAACCTCGCCATCAACGCCCGAGATGCCATGAACGGCGAAGGCCGCCTCATCATCGCCGTGCGCAAGGTCTCCGGGATTCCCAGCCTGCGGGCGCAATCGGCGCGCGGCGGCGACTACGTCGCCATCTCCGTCACCGACACCGGCAGCGGCATCGCGCCGGAACATCTCGACTCCATCTTCGAGCCGTTCTTCACCACCAAGGAGGTCGGCAAGGGCACCGGCCTCGGCCTCAGCCAGGCTTTTGGCTTCGCCAAGCAGTCCGAGGGTGACGTCGCGGTGACGAGCACCCTGGGCAAAGGCGCAACCTTCACCATCTATCTGCCGCAGGCACAGAGCCCGGCCGCCGAGAAGGAAGCCGCGGCGCTGACCCACGAGGCCGCGACCACCGGGCGCGGCTACCGCGTGCTCGTGGTCGAGGACAATGACGATGTCGGCCAGTTCTCGACCGAATTGCTGGAAGATCTAGGCTATGTCGTCCGCCGCGTCGCCAACGCCAATGCGGCGCTGGCCATCCTCGGCGAGAACGAATTCGCCGTCGACCTCGTCTTCTCCGACGTGATCATGCCCGGCATGAACGGCGTCGAGCTCGCCGGCATCATCCGTGAGCGCTATCCCGGCCTGCCCGTCGTGCTCACCTCCGGCTACAGCAACGTGCTCGCCGAAAACGCCCATCGCGGTTTCGAATTGATCCAGAAGCCCTATTCGGTGGAATCGCTGTCGCGCATTCTGCGCAAGGCGATCACGGAGAAGCTATCGGTGGCAAGGTAAAAGTGAATTGCGCGGGAAGCTGTCGCAAGCTCTGTCATTGCGAGTGTAGCGAAGCAATCCAGACTGCCTTCGCGGAAAGACTCTGGATTGCTTCGTCGCTCCGCTCCTTGCAATGACGGAGATCTTGCGCCGTTCCAACTCGCAGTTGTGAGGTCTTGAGGCGGGAACAAAGCTATCGTGAGATCGGTTTTTGCCGAAGCGATTCCCCGCCTCGATCGAGTAACCGATGCCCAGCGAAAATCCCGATCAGGACAGGCGCGCCGGCCGCGCACTGGACGCGGCCAATTTCTTCCTCGCCGATGTTCGCGACGGGCTCGGGCCCTATCTCGCCGTCTATCTCCTCACCGAGCAACACTGGAATGAGGCGCGCATCGGCCTCGTGATGTCGATTGCGACCATCGCCGGCATCGTGGCGCAGACACCGGCCGGTGCGCTGGTGGACGCCACGCGGGCAAAACGGCTCGCGATGATGATTGCCGCCATTCTGGTGACGCTGGCCTCGCTCTCGCTGCCGTTGTTTCCGGGCTTTCTCCCTGTCGCGATCTCGCAAGGGGTCGCCCAGGCCGCCGCGGTGATCTTCCCGCCGGCGATCGCCGCCATCTCGCTCGGCATCTTCGGCCATGCCGCCTTCACCCGGCGGATCGGCCGTAACGAGACTTTCAATCACGCCGGCAACGCTGTCGCGGCTGCTCTCGCCGGTCTCTCCGCCTATTGGTTCGGACCGACCGTCGTGTTCTACCTTCTCGGCGCGATGGCGATCGCGAGTCTTGTCAGCATCCTGGCGATCCCCGAACGGGCCATCGATCACGACCTCGCGCGCGGGCTGCACGACGCTGATACCAACGGCGCGGCCGAGCGGCCTTCGGGCCTTTCCGTGCTGCTGACCTGTCGTCCCCTGCTCGTCTTCGCGATCTGCGTGGTGCTGTTTCACCTGTCCAATGCGGCCATGCTGCCGCTGGTCGGACAAAAACTCGCGCTGCAGGACAAGAACATGGGCACCAGCCTGATGTCGGCCTGCATCGTCGCGGCGCAAATGGTGATGGTGCCGTTCGCAATGCTGGTCGGCGCCCGGGCCGATCGCTGGGGCCACAAGCGCTTCTTCCTCGCCGCGCTGCTGATCCTGCCGATCCGCGGCGCCCTCTACACGCTCTCGGACAATCCGTTCTGGCTGGTCGGCGTGCAGTTGCTGGACGGCGTCGGCGCCGGCATCTTCGGCGCGATCTTTCCCGTCATCGTCGCCGACCTCATGCGCAACACCGGCCGCTTCAACGTCGCGCAAGGCGCCGTCATCACCGCCCAGAGCATCGGCGCTGCGCTGTCGACGACGCTGGCCGGCTTCGTCGTGGTCGGCGCGGGCTACAGCGCAGCGTTCATCACCCTCGGCATCGTCGCTGCGATCGGCGCCGTCATCTGCATGCTCGCGCTGCCCGAGACACGACAGGGCGGCCCACGCCCACGGGGGGAGACAGCGGCGCCGGCATCCGCTATCGCTGCGGAATGAACTCATTTCACGTCAAGGATTGACCGTGCCGTCTGACGCCATCTTGGCCTGGAGCATCATCGTCGCTGCGACCGCAGGCGTCATCATCCGTCCGTTCCGCCTGCCCGAGGCGATCTGGGCCGTGATCGGTGCCGGCGCCCTGGTGCTATCAGGCCTGCTGCCGTGGCAGGATGCGCTTGTCGGCATCGAGAAGGGCGTCGACGTCTATCTCTTCCTGATCGGCATGATGCTGATCGCCGAGCTCGCGCGCCTCGAGGGCCTGTTCGACTACCTCGCCGCGCTTGCGGTGGAATATGCGGCCGGCTCGCCGCAGCGGCTGTTCCTGCTGATCTATCTCGTCGGCACGCTCGTCACGGTGCTGCTCTCCAACGATGCCACCGCGATCGTGCTGACGCCCGCCGTCTATGCCGCGACGCGCGCAGCCGGCGCAAAACCACTGCCCTATCTCTTCGTCTGTGCCTTCATCGCCAATGCCGCAAGCTTCGTGCTGCCAATCTCCAATCCCGCCAATCTCGTCGTGTTCGGCGCGCGCATGCCCGAGCTCACCGAATGGCTGCGCCTGTTCGCCCTGCCCTCGGCGGCCTCCATCCTGATGACCTACATCGTGCTGCGGCTGACCCAGCACCGGGCCCTGAAGCAGGAGACGATTGCGCGCAGCGTGCCGCATCCCAAGCTCGGCCGCGGCGGCAAGCTGACGGCGATCGGCATCGTCGCGATCGGAATCGTGCTGGTCACGGCGTCTGCGCTGGACAAGCAGCTGGGTCCGCCGACCTTCATCTGCGGCGGCGTGACAGCCGCGATCGTGCTGCTGATCAGCCGGCAGTCGCCTTTGCCTGTGCTGCGGGGCGTGTCCTGGAGCGTGCTGCCGCTGGTGGGCGGGCTCTTTGTCATGGTGGAGGCGCTGGTCAAGACCGGCGTGATCGCGCAGCTCAGCGCGCTGCTCCACCAGGCGGTGGCGCAATCGGTGCCGAAGGCGGCCTGGAGTGTCGGCATTGCAACCGCGCTGGCCGACAACATCGCCAACAACCTTCCGGTCGGCCTCGTCGCCGGCTCGGTCGCGGCCAGCGATCATTTGCCCGCCCCGGTCGTCAGCGCCATCCTAATCGGCGTCGACCTCGGCCCCAATTTGTCGGTGACAGGCTCGCTCGCCACCATCCTCTGGCTGGTCGCGCTCCGGCGGGAGAAGATCGAGGTCGGCGCCTGGCCCTTCCTCAAGCTCGGCCTGCTGGTGACGCCGCCCGCTTTGATCGCGGCGCTGGCAGCGGCAATCAGGTAAGGCAGGCCGCGGCCTTCGAAATTGAGTGCAAGCTATTTGCGGTGCGTCAATGCCGCCGGCGACGCTGCGCCTAGAATTCCAATGTCGCGCAAGTCAGACGGATAAGACGCGGCAAGGAAGGTTCATCATGCAGATTCAATCAAAGGCGTTGCCGCAGAGCTCCTTTCTGCGTCGTGCGATTCGGAGTCTCACTGCAGCGGGCGAGAGCAGCGCGGAGACGGCCCATCCGCTGCTGGTCGTCTCCGCAGTGGCGTTGTTTACCATCTTCATCATCGTGGAGGTCGACCTCCACTCCGCCCAGCTTCAGGCGCTCGGCCTGCTCGGCCACGGGATAGGAATCGATCCGGTCTTCCTGAGCCCGTAGTCGCTGGCCGCAGCGTTCCGAAATCGGTCCCGATCGCGGCGACGACGCCGCGACCGGGGAGCGCTTCGTCAGTCGTTCTCGTAGCCGTAGACTTCCGGCAGGATGAAGATCGCGGCGAGCAATCCGATCAGCGGGAAGATCGCGACCATCAGCGTGGCATTCGCCTGCCCGATCGCGGCGAACACCGTCGGGAACAGGAAGATCGCCAGGAACGACGGCAGCTTCACGAACATGTAGGCGAAGCCGCTGGCAGTGCCGCGATACTTCGGCTTGGCGACCATGGTCGGGATCGTCATGCAGTTCGACGCGTCCCAATAATGGCCCCACAGCATGGCGGCGGCCGCGAACGGCAGCAGGATCTTGTTGTCGGTGTAGAGCGCGAAGGCCGCGACCAGCAGCGAGACCAGCACGATCGAGAAGCCGGCGATCGAGATGCCGCGGTGGCCGATCTTCGGCGTCAGCAGCGGCCCGACCCAGCCCGACAATGCGGCGAAGGAGAACAGCGCCATCGTCACCAGATTGATGCCGAGCACGCTCGACACGCCGACCATGACAAAGAGTACCGGCAGATAGAACGCGAAGGTCGAGAATTCGCTGGCTTGCACGAAACAGGCGATCCAGCCGTAGACCGTCGCGCGCCAGCGGACCGGATCCTTCCTGAGATCGGCGAGGAATGCGCGGGTCGAGACCTTCGGCACTTCGACGTCCCGGTCCGGCAGCATGTCGAGATTGTCGTTGAACATCTCGCGCGCGACCTGCTTGGCCTCGCGGTAGCGTCCCTTCTGCACCAGCCAGACCGCCGTTTCCGGCACGTCGTGACGCATCACCAGGATGATCAGCGCCGGCAGTGCGCCGAGGCCGAGCGTCACGCGCCACAGCATCTCGTGGTTCATGTCGATCAGGAGGAAGATCACGATGACGCCGATGGTGAGGACCTCGCCGACGGCGAACATGAACTGCCAGCGGTTGCCCATGACCTCGCGCTCGCCCTTGGCCATGGATTCCATGATGTAGGTGTAGCCTGTGGAAATATCCGAGCCGAGCGGGACGCCGAGCAGGAAGCGGATCACGATGAGCCAGGTGACGTCAGGCACGAAGGCCTGCGCCAGCGCCAGCACGATGAACATCACCATCGTCACCAGGAACATGACGCGGCGGCCGATCTTGTCGGACAGCCAGCCGCCCAGCAGCGCACCGATCAGGGCGCCGCCCTGCGTGCCCGCCGCGGCAAGGCCCAGCATCAGCGCCGAGGGATTGTACTGCTCCTTGATGAAGATCAGCACGAAGGCGATCGAATAGAGGTCCCAGGCTTCCACCAGGATCGAGGCCATCATCAGCCAGCCGACCTTGTTGCCCTTGGGACTGTAGTTCGTGATGAGGTAGCGGACCGCAGCTTCGCTCGCGGTCGGTTGTGGCATCGCCATCGTTGTCATGCTTGGTCCTCTTTTCAAAACTCGCTACGTGCCGAGCAGCGGCTCGATGCTGCAATCGAGCAGGCGCGGGTCAATCCCCGCTTCCATGCCCGTGAATATCTCGCCCATGTAGTCGATCAGCCCATCGCTCGCCTTCACCGCGTCGTCGACGCGCCGGCTGGCGACCGCGGCGAGAATGGCGAGATGACGATCAATCGTGCCTGACAGGTCGGCCTGCCCCGGCATGAAGCGGTGGTGGATGTAGCCGATGCGTCGGTACAGCGTGTGCAGTGGCCGCAGCGTGTGCACCAGGAACGGCTCGCCGGCGGCTTCCAGCACCAGCGCGTCGATGCGGCGGTCGATGTGGTTGAATTCGTCGAGGGTGAGGCTGGCGCGGCGCTCGCGCAGGAGACGCTCGATGTGCAGCGCCTGATTGCGATGCGAGAGGCTGGCGCGATCGGCCGCAAGGCGGATCACGAAACGCTCCATGTCGCGGCGCAAGGCCAGCAGCATGCGTTCGCGCGCAAGATCGATCGGCGCAATGTGCAGGCCGTGGCGCGGGCGGATGATGATGAGCGTATCGGCGGAGAGACGATTGACGGCGTGGTGCACCGGCGTGCGCCCGAAGCCGGTGATCTGCTGCAATTCCAGCATGGTCATGAACTGACCGGGCTTGAGCTCGCAATGAACGAGGAGCTCCTCGATTTTCTGATAGGCCAGCTCGAAGAAGTTGAGACGGTTGCGCCGGGAGGGCCTGCCCTCGCCGTCCTCGTCGTTTCTCACCACTTCGAGCGCGCGCTTGCGCCGTGCCATGTTTGTCCTCCCTGCCACCGGCTCGCGCTGTCGAGCGGCGGCTTATTTGTGATATCCTTAAAACATGTTGTGATATATTACAAGCGGGCGTATGACTGCCCGCCGAGATCGCCGGTTTTGACCGGCATAGACACGAACAACAAGACGGGCGCGAGGCGCCTTATCATGGGAGGACTGTTGCAGTGAAGATCACTTCGATCGAGACCCTGCGCACCGAGGAATTCTCCAACGTCATCTGGGTACGAATCCACACCGACACCGGCGTGATCGGGCTCGGTGAGACCTTCTATGGCGCGGGCGCGGTCGAGGCGCAGATCCACGACACCTTTGCGGGCCGCCTGCTCGGCCGCAATCCCCTGCACATCGAAGCGATCCACCGCGACATGCTGAACCTGCCGATGGCGCAGTCCTCCACCGGCGTCGAGTATCGCGCGGCCTCCGCGATCGACATCGCACTGTGGGACCTGTTCGGCAAAGTCTGCAATCAGCCGGTGCACCAGATGCTCGGCGGCCTCTGCCGCGACAAGCAGCGCATCTACAACACCTGCGCCGGCACGCAATATGTCCGCTCCACCAACATCAGCCCGGTCTCCAACTGGAATCTCGGCGCCGCCAAGGGCCCCTATGAAGATCTCGACGGCTTCATGCACCGCGCCGATGCGCTGGCCGAAAGCCTTTTGGAGAGCGGCATCTCCGCGATGAAGATCTGGCCGTTCGATCCGGCGGCACAGGAGAACAAGGGCCTCTACATCACCGCCGCCCAGATGAAGCAGGCGATCGAGCCGTTCGAGAAGATCCGTAAAGCGGTCGGCGACAAGATGGAGATCATGGTCGAGCTCCACTCGCTGTGGAATCTGCCGACCGCCAAACAGATCGCGCGCGCGCTCGAGCCCTACAAGCCGACCTGGTACGAAGACCCGATCCGGATGAACTCGCCGCAGGCGCTCGCCGAATACGCCCGCTCGACCGACGTCTGGGTCTGCGCCAGCGAGACGCTGGGCTCGCGCTTCCCCTACAAGGACATGCTCGACCGCGACGCCATGCATGTGGTCATGGCGGATCTGTGCTGGACCGGCGGTCTCACCGAGGGCCGCAAGATCGCGGCGATGGCGGAGACCTATCACCGCCCCTTTGCGCCGCACGATTGCATCGGCCCGATCGGCTTCATCGCCGCCATCCACATGTCGTTCAGCCAGCCCAACACGCTGATCCAGGAATCGGTGCGCGCCTTCTACAAAGGCTGGTACAATGAGCTCGTCACCACGATGCCCGTGATCAAGGACGGTTTTGTCTATCCGATGGAAGGCCCCGGCCTCGGCGTCGATCTTCTGCCGGCCGTATTCGACCGCTCCGATCTCACCGTGCGCCGCTCCAACGTCTAAGGACTTTCTGACATGAGCACCTCCCTCTTCGATCTCTCCGGCCGCACCGCGCTCGTGACCGGCTCCTCCCGCGGCCTCGGCCGCGCCATCGCCGAAGGCATGGCCAGGGCCGGCGCCAGGGTCATCGTCAACGGCGTCGATCCCAAGCGAGTCGAGCAGGCCGTCGCCGAGTTTCGCGCCGCCGGGCATCAGGCCGAAGGCGCGGCCTTCAACGTCACCGACGAGCCTGCGATCGTCGCGGCGTTCAACGACTTCGACAAAAAGGGCATCGCGGTCGACATCGTCGTCAACAATGCCGGCATCCAGCACCGCAAGCCGCTGGTCGAGTTCACCACCGACGAATGGCGCAAGGTGATCGAGACCAACCTCACCAGCGCCTTCGTGATCGGCCGCGAGGCGGCCAAGCGCATGATCCCGCGCAAGCACGGCAAGATCATCAATATCGGCTCGCTCGGCAGCGAGCTCGCCCGCCCCACCATCGCGCCCTACACCGCGGCCAAGGGCGGCATCAAGAACCTGACCCGTTCGATGGCGGTGGAGTGGGCCCAGCACGGCATCACGGCCAATGCGATCGGCCCCGGTTACATGCTGACCGACATGAACGAGGCGCTGGTCAACAACACCGATTTCAACAACTGGCTGATGGGTCGCATTCCCTCCAAGCGCTGGGGCAAGCCGGACGAGCTGGTCGGCGCGGCGATCTTCCTGGCGTCCGACGCCTCCACGTATGTCAACGGCCAGATCATCTATGTCGATGGCGGCATGATCGCCGCGATGTGATCGCAAAGAGCAAGGAACAAGCCCATGCGCGCCGTCGTCATCCACGCCCCGAAGGATCTGCGGATCGACAATTATCCCGATCCGGCGCCCGGCCCGGGCGAGGTCCGCGTCAAGATCGCCAATGGCGGCATCTGCGGCTCCGACCTACACTATTACCATCACGGCGGTTTCGGCGTCGTGCGCATCCAGCAGCCGATGGCGCTGGGCCATGAGATCGCCGGCGTGGTCGCGGCCGTTGGTGACGGCGTCACCAGCGTGATGCCGGGCACGCGCGTCGCGGTCAATCCGAGCAAGCCGTGCGGCCGGTGCCTGCACTGCCAGGAGGGCCTACGCAACCAGTGCCTCGACATGCGCTTCCTCGGCAGCGCGATGCGCTTTCCTCATGTTCAGGGCGGATTTCGCGAGTTCATCACGGTCGATGCCACGCAAGCGGTGCCGATCGCGGACAAGCTGTCGCTGGCGGAGGCCGCGGTCGCCGAGCCGCTGGCGGTGTGCCTGCATGCCGGCAAGCAGGCCGGCCCCCTGCTCGGCAAGCGCGTGCTGATCACCGGCTGCGGCCCGATCGGCGCGCTGATGATCCTGGTCTCGCGCTTCGGTGGCGCGGCCGAGATCGTGGTGACCGATGTCGCCGAGGCGCCGCTCGCGGTCGCCAGGAAGCTCGGCGCCACGCACGCCATCAACGTTGCGGCGAATGCCACGGCGCTCGATCCCTGGCGCGCCGGCAAGGGCGTGTTCGACACGCTGTTCGAAGCCTCCGGCAATCAGGCGGCGCTACGCACCGCGCTCGACGTGCTCCGGCCCGGCGCAACGCTGGTACAGCTCGGCCTCGGCGGCGAGATGACGCTGCCGATCAATTCGATCGTCGCCAAGGAATTGCAGCTCCGCGGCACTTTCCGCTTCGATCCCGAATTCGAGCTGGCGGTGCGGCTGATGGGCGAAGGCCTGATCGACGTCAAGCCGCTGATCACGGCCACCATGCCGTTCGAAAACGCGGTCGCCGCCTTCGAGCTCGCCAGCGACCGCTCGCAGTCGATGAAGGTGCAGCTTACTTTCTAACCGCGTCGGCGGCCTGCTGGCTCTCGATCAGCCGGTCGCTGACCAGCCGCACGGCGCCCCGTTTCCACGAATAATCCGCGCCCATGCGCAGGCCGCTGTCGCCGCGCGCCAGCACCGCGCCGGTGCTGGCGTCGCGCAGCTGGAAGCCGAGCGTGTATTCGGTGCGGCTGACCCGCCGCACCACGCCGATCAGCGATTGATCCGCGCCGAGCTCTTTCGCAATCGCGGCCTCGCAGCCGCCGCAGTCGCGTAAAGCGTGCGCCTTGACCGCCTCGCCGCTCGCGCTGCCGATATCGATGATGCGGTAGCGGCCGGACTGGCCAAGCACGTCACGCACGCCACCGGTGGTCTCGGCGAGGTACGATGTGTCTGAAGCGGCCAAGGCGCCCCCTGATGCGGCCGTCATGTCCTCGAGCTCGAAATCGAACACGGCGAGCGCGACCGGCGCGGGCGTGCCGAGTGCCGCGATGACCTCGCGGGCGAGGAACGCCTCGGCGCGGTCCCAGGCTTCGTCGTTGTCGCCGCGGAACGTGTAGAGCTTCTCGAACAGGACCTTGTTGGCCCCGGTATCGATCACGGCGACCCGCGCCCATTGCACCAGCGTGCTCGTCTTCTGGACGCCGCCGACGACCTTGAATCTTGCGTCGGCTTGTCCTGCGGGCGTGAGCTGGTAGCGCTTGTCCGCCCCGACATCCCGTCGCAGCGCGACCATGAACGCGCCCAGCCGCTTCTCGTGGACGGCGGTCTGGTCGACCGGCTCGCCGGACGTATCCAGATACTGGAAATCCTCGATCGACACGCCGGCCGGTGCCGCGGCGGCCGCCTCGGTGCCCGCGCCGGCAGGCCGGACACCCACGAGGACAGCCAGGAGAAAAGCAGGGAGGATCAACCGGGAGAGGTACATGAGCGGAGCCTCGCAGATGGAGCGATCGGCAAATCTCGGCAGCAGCCCGACACCCTGCAACGGGGGCCGTCCCGGCCAGCGCCGGGAAAATTTCACGTCGTTGCACTGCGGTAACGCGTGGCGCTTTGCGCGGCTGGCGTTCTGCCGTTTAATGCGGCGGCGACAAACCCGTTCGCGCCAGGTGCTGCCCGATGTGGAACCGCCCGAGATTCGATCTCAAGGTCCGTCTGACGTTGCGCGTCGCCGCCATAACGGCCGCCTGCTTCGCCGCAATCTCCGCCTATTTCCTGATCGCCGCCGACCGCGCGGTGCATGCGCGCATCGACGGCATCGCGGCGATCGTGGCGAAGTCGCTGGAGCTGCAGCAGGGCAAGATCCAGTGGGTGGCCGGCCCGCGCGACTTTCCCAACCTCGATCCCGTCGCGGCCTATGTGATGACGCCCGGCCTGTGTCTGGCATTCCGGGGCCCGAGCGGCGAGATGCTGCAGCGGTTCTGCAGCGGTGCGCCTGCCCCGGAGAGCCCGTCGCCGCAGGTCTTCGCGGCCTTCTATCGCAGCCTGTTCGACCCCGGCCGCGAAGCGGCACGGCCCGTGATCGTGCGCGGCGCAAAGCTCGGCGAGACCGTGGTCTCGGTCGATCCGGCCGTGCAGACGGCGGAGGCCTGGCACGAGGCCGGCCGCCTGATGATTGCGCTTGCGATCGCGCTGCCGCTGCTGTGCTTGCTGGTCTACGCCGCGCTGGCGCGCGCGCTGCGCCCGACCCGTCTGATCCGCACCGGCCTCGAACGGATCGCCGCCAACGACCTCTCGGCGCGGCTGCCGCCGTTCGATCTGGCCGAACTCTCCGCGATCCGCGACGGCTTCAACCATCTCGCCGAAAGCCTCGACAACGCGCTCGCCGAGCGCAGCGAGCTGACGCGCAAGCTGATCGCGCTCCAGGACGACGAGCGCCGCCATCTGGCGCGCGAGCTGCACGACGAGTTCGGGCAGTCGCTGGCCGCCATCCGCGCGCTCGCCTCCTCCGCCCGCCAGACCGCCGCGCAGGACTGCCCCGCTTTGCTCGGCGAATGCGACGGTATCGCGCGGACCGCGACCGGCATGATGGAGACGCTGCGCGGCGCGCTGTTCCGGCTGCGCCCGCCCGACGTCGAGGAGCTCGGGCTGGTTGCGAGCCTGGAAGGCCTCGTCGCCGGCTGGAACGGACGCAGCCGCGGCGAGACCCGCTTTTCGATCCATTTCGACGGCGCGGTCGAGACCCTGCCCGCCGCGATCAGCGCCAACCTCTACCGCATCGTGCAGGAGGCGCTGACCAACGCCGCCAAGCACGCCGGCGCCACCAAGGTGGACCTGCATTTGACGATGGCGGCCAACGAGATCGCGCTTGCCATCGACGACGACGGCCGGCCGAACGACGCCTCCAGCAAATCCGGCATGGGCCTGCTCGGCATGCGCGAGCGCGTTGCGGCCTTGCGCGGCCGGATGAGCTTCGAAGTCGGCGCCAACGGCGGCTCGGCACTGCGCGTCGTCATTCCGCTCACAGCCGCCGAGCGGCAGGCGCTGGAGCATGCGGCATGAGCGCGGCCGATGCCTCCATCCTGCTGGTCGACGACCATTCCGTGGTCCGCGAGGGCTATCGCTCCGTGCTCCAGAAGCAGCCGGGCCTGCGCGTCATCGCCGAGGCGTCCGACGGCGCGGAGGCCTACCGGCTGTACAAATCCGAGGCGCCCGACCTCGTCATCATGGATCTGAGCATGCCCGGCATCGGCGGCATCGAGGCCGTCAGGCGGATCAGGCAGTGGGACAAGGGCGCCAGGATCCTCATCTTCACCATGCATCAGAATGCGGGCTTCGCCGTGCAGGCGATCCGCGCCGGCGCCAGGGGTTACGTCACCAAGACCAGCCCGCCGGAAACGCTGGTGCGGGCCGTGATGGACGTGCTCGCCGGCAAGATCGCCATCAGCCCCGACATCGACCACGAGCTGGCGCTGAGCCGGCTCGGCGGCGAAAGCTCGGCCGCCGACGTCCTCACCGCGCGCGAGTTCGAGGTGATGCGGCTGCTGCTCGCGGAGCGGACGACGGAGGAGATCGCGGAAACGCTGCACGTCAGCCCGAAGACGGTGGCCAACCTGCACTCCCTGATCAAGGACAAGCTCGGCGTCGGCTCCGACATCGAGCTGGTCCGCCTCGCCTTGCGCCAGGGACTGTTGACCGAGCCCGATCTCGGCGAAGCCTGATGGACCCCGAGAAGCGGCCGATTATTCGCGCGCGACCACCTGGTCCAGCCACGCACAGTTGAGCGGCGGCACGCGGGGATCAGCGACGCGAACGCCGCGCGCTGCCGCATCGAGCCGCATGTCGCGCAGGCGCTTGCGCTGCTCTTCCGGCATATGCAACCGCTCGTGGCCCCACAGCGACGGGCCGTCGAACGTCTCGTGCGGCTGCCAGGTCTCGGGATCGATGACGCGCGCACCCCAGCCATATTCGATGAAGAACCCGGACGGCGTATTCACGTAGAACGAGGTCATGTGGTCGTTGGTGTGCCGGCCCAGCGTATAGGCGATACGGCCCTCGTCCAGCTGCGCGAGGTCGTAGCCTTGACCGACATCGTCGAGGCTGCCGAGCTCGACCATGAAATGATGCATCGCCTTGCGCCCCGAGCCCACCATCGCGAAGCTGTGGTGGCGGCCGTTGACGTGGAAGAAATACAGCCCGTAAGGCTTGAGTCCGAAGTCCGAGACGTGGAAGCCGAGCACGTCGCGGTAGAACGGCAACAGCGGCTCGACGTCCTCGACGTTGAGCACGACGTGCCCCATACCGAGCGCTCCGGTGCGGAAACCCGAGATCGGCCGACCCGGCTTGAACGGCTCGCTCGCAAGCTCCGGCTTGCAGAAGGCCTCGAGCCGATTGCCGGCGGGGTCAGCGAACGTGATCAGTTCGGCGACATGTCGTTCATCGGCCAGCGCGCGCGAGCCGCGCGTGACCTTGACGCCGTGGTCTTCCAGCCGGCCGGCGAGCCGGTCGAGCTCGGCGCTCGAGGAGACCTCCCATCCCATCACGGCAAGGCCGGCATCGCTGCTCCCGTCGACGATCAGCCGCTGCTTGCGATCGTCCATGCGGAACGCGCGCATCTTGCCGCCGCGATCGACCTGCTGCATGCCGAGCAGCCCCGTCGCCATCCGGCCCCACTGATCGAGCTGCGATGAGTTGATCCCGATATAACCGAGCGCGGTGATTTCCATCGAATTCCTCCCGAACCCATCGCGTGTGCCGCAATGCGGCGAACTTGATACCGGCTGCGCACGATTCTACGGTGGCGTTCCGCAATCGCTTCGCGTTCGCAACGATAATCGCGGGACCGTGCGCCACAAGGGAGGAAATGCGAAGTGTCCAAGGAGCGGACGGGGACGGGCGCACCACGGCAGTCGGAAGGCGTCCGCGCCTTCAAGCGCGGACTTGACGTGCTGCGAGAGGTCAACCGCTCGGGCGGCATCCGTGCCGGCGACGTTGCTCGCGCGCTCGACCTGCCCCGCCCGACCGTCTATCGCCTGCTCGAAACCCTGGAGGAACTTGGCTATATCGCCCGCAGCGCCAGCGACGACCGTTTTCGCGTGACCCGGCGCGCGCTGAGCCTCGGCGATGGCTACGACCCCGGCGTGGTGATCTGCCAGGCGGCAGCGCCTTATCTTGCCGAACTCGGCAAGACCCTGGTCTGGCCCGTCGATCTCTCGACTTATGAGAACGCCGCGATGGTGGTGCAGGAAACCACCCATTCGCGCAGCCCGCTCTCGATCGACCGCGGCATGATCGGCAAGCGCCTGCCGATGCTGCGGACGTCGGCGGGCCGCGCCTATCTTGCCGCCTGCCCGGCGCGCGAGCGCGACCTCATCGTCAATCATCTGCGCCGGATCGACGAGGCCGACGACCGCCCCTTTCTCGACGAAGCCCGCCTCGACCGCATGATTGCCGAGACTGCCGCGCGAGGTTACGCGATCCGCAGCGAGGGGGAGTACAATCCCAAGACTGCCTCGATCGCCGTACCCATCGTTCGAGGCGGCGTCGTGTTCGGTTGCATCTCCATCATCTGGATTCGTTCGGCACTGGGGATCGAGGAGGCAATTGCGCAATTTGCAGCGCAGCTTCAGGAGACGGCCGCGGCCATCCCGGTCGAGGTCTAGGCTCCGTCCGTCCGCTGGGCGGACACTTGGCGCGGCGGCGTTGATGCTGCGGCGCGGCTTGGGGAAGAGATAGCCCCATGCAAGATAAATCCGCCCCCGAAGAATTTGATGTCGTGATCGTCGGCCGCGGGCCGGTTGGTGCGACGCTTGCCAATCTGCTCGGCCTCCGCGGCGTGCGGACACTGGTGCTGGAGCGCGAGGCGCAGACCTATCATCTGCCGCGCGCGGTGCATTTCGACGACGAATGCATGCGCGTATTCCAGACCGTCGGCCTTGCCGACGCGATCCTGCCGCATGTCATCCTGAGCCCCGGCATGCTCTTCCTCGACGCCAACGGCAAAATGTTGCTGGATTGGTCGCGCCCGCAGACGCTGACGCCGATGGGCTGGCATCTCAGCTACCGCTTTCACCAACCTGATCTTGAGGACGTGCTGATCAGCGGCCTCGCCCGCTGGCCGCACGTCACCTTGCGCAGCCGCTGCGACGTGTTCGCGCTGGACCAGGACGAAGACGGCGTGCGCGTCCGCTACGAGGACCTGGCGAGCGGAAAGCTCACCGAGGTCAGGGCCGGCTATGTGATCGGCTGCGACGGCGCCCGCTCACTGGTCCGCCGCTTCATCGGCTCCAGCATGGACGATCTCGGCTTCCACGAGCGCTGGTTGGTGATCGACGTGCTGCTCAAGCGCGCGCGCGACGATCTCGGCGACTACAGTCTCCAGCATTGCGATCCAAGGCGGCCGGCGACCTATGTGCGCGGCACCGGCACGCGGCGGCGCTGGGAGATCACGGTTCTCCCGGACGAGGATTCTCAGGAGATCGCGCAACCGGCAAAGGTCTGGGAGCTGCTGTCGCGCTGGGTCACGCCCCACGATGCCGAGATCGAGCGCGCCGCGGTCTACACCTTTCATTCGGTCATAGCACAGCAATGGCGCAGCGGCCGATTGTTGCTCGCGGGCGATTCCGCGCATCAGACCCCGCCCTTCCTCGGCCAGGGCATGTGCGCCGGCATCCGCGATGCCGCCAACCTCGCCTGGAAGCTCGCCGCAATCATCCAGGGCGGCGCCGCACCCGATCTGCTCGACACCTACCAGAGCGAGCGCCAGCCGCATGTGCGCGAGTTCATCGAGCTCGCCATCCGCCTCGGCGGCATCATCAACACAAGGGCGATCGAGGCCGGCCTTGCCGTGGGCGAAGCGCGTCCGAATGCGCCGGCCAAGCTGGAGGTGAAGAAGCCTCTGCTCGGCCCTGGACTGGCGCCGGCGGATCTGCCGCTGTCTCGCCATCTCGCTCCTCAATTCGTGCTCGGCAATGGAGAGCGCAGCGACGACCGCACCGGCTACCACCACGTGCTGCTCGTCGAGACCACGGCCGCCCTGCCGTCGCGCCCCGCTCTGGCGCGGGCCGGAATCGAGATCCTCACCGCCGACGATGCCGATGGCATCGGCGACTGGCTGCGCGAACACGGCATCATCGCCGCATTGGTTGGTCCCGACCGCTACATCCGCGGCACCGCCCGCAACGAGATCGAGCTCGACCGACTCGCTGCTACCGCCATTCCCCCCAACCCTGTGCCGTCCGCGGCCTGATCTCAAGGATACCTCATGAAGCTGCTCTCATTCGTCGCCGGCGGCCGCGCCGCCTTCGGCGCCGTCAAGGACAACGGCGTCGTCGATCTCGGCGCGCGCATGGCGCCCTGCACCACGCTGCGGCAGTTGCTCGAAGCCGGTCGCCTTGCCGAGGCGGCAAAGATCGTCGCGTCCGCTGCGCCCGATCATCCGCTCGACAAAGTCACCTTCGCCCCCGTGATCCCCGATCCCGGCAAGATCATCTGCGTCGGCCTGAACTACCGCGACCATGTCGCCGAGACCGGGCGCACCGTCACCGAGAAGCCGGCGCTGTTCGTGCGCTTTCCCTGCAGCCAGGTCGGCCATCTCCAGCCGATCGTGAAGCCCAGGGTGAGCGACGATTTCGATTATGAAGGGGAGCTCGCGCTGGTGATCGGCAAGCAAGGCCGGCACATCTCGGCTGGCCACGCGCTCGATCACATCGCCGGCTATTCCTGCTACAATGAGGGCAGCATCCGCGACTGGCAGCGCCACACCAGCCAGTTCCTCTCCGGCAAGACTTTTGCGGAGAGCGGCAGCTTCGGCCCGTGGCTGGTGACGGCGGACGAGATTCCAGATCCGTCGAAGCTCACCTTGCAGACGCGGCTGAACGGCGCCGTGGTGCAGGACACCACCACCGATCTCCTGATCACGGGCATCCCCGAGCTGATCGCCTACATCTCCACGATCTGCCCGCTCGTTCCCGGCGACGTCATCGTCACCGGCACGCCCGGCGGCGTCGGCGCCAAGCGCACGCCGCCGCTGTGGATGCGTCCCGGCGACACCGTCGAGGTCGAAATCTCGGACATTGGAACCTTGCGCAACACGGTCGTCGCCGAACCGGCCTGACCACGCCTTCGAGCAATCAAAAACGACAAGTCAGGAAACGCCATGGCCAACCTCCGCACGACGTCCGCCTCCACCTTGCTCATCACGCTGGCGCTCGCAGGCCCGCCTGCGCGCGCCGAGATCAAGGCCGATGCCATCCGCATCGGCGTGCTCACCGACATGAACGGCGTGTTCGCGACCGCGATGGGCCCGGGCTCGGTCGAGGCGGCACGGATGGCCGCGGAGGAGTTTGGCGGCAAGATCAACGGCAAGCCGATCGAAATCCTGCAGGCCGATCACCAGAACAAGCCGGATCTGGCAGCATCACTCGCCCGCAAATGGTTCAGCGAAGGCGTCCAGGCGGTCGCCGACGGCGGCAGCTCCGGCGCGGCCCTCGCCGTGCAGGAGCTGGTGCGCAGCAACGGCAAGATCTTCCTCGTCTCCGGCGCCGGTGCCAACCAGCTCACCGATGAGGCGTGCGCGCCGACCAGCGTGCAATGGACCCAGGACGCCTATTCCACCGCGACCGCCGTGGTCTCCGGCATCATGCAGACCAGCAAGGAGCCATGGTTCTTCATCACCGGCGACTACGCCTTCGGCCATTCGATCGAAGCGACCGCACGCGCCCGCATTGGGGAGCTCGGCGGCAAGGTCGCCGGCAGCGTCAAGGCGCAGCTCGGAACGCCCGATTTCAGCTCATTCCTGCTGCAGGCACAGTCGTCGGGCGCCAAGATCCTCGCCATCAACGTCGCCGGCGACAACGCCACCGCCATCAAGCAGGCCGAGGAGTTCGGCCTCGCGGACCAGGGCATCAAGATCGTGCCGATGTCGTTCCAGAACGTCGACATCGAGTCGGTCGGGCTGAAGGCAACCCGCGGCGACCTCATCGTCACCTCGTTCTTCGAGGACGTCTCGCCGGCCGCGCGAAAATTCTCCGACGCCTTCTATGCGCGACGCAAGGCCATGCCCTCGCAGATCCAGGCAGGCGTCTATTCCGCCGTGCGTCACTATCTGCAGGCGATCAAGGACACCGATACCGACGACAGCGCCGCCGTGATGGCGAAGATGAAGGCGACACCGGTATCGGATGCGTATACGCCCAACGGCCGCATCCGCGAGGACCAGCGCATGGTGCACGATCTCTATCTGGTGCAGGTCAAGACACCCGAGGAGTCCAAGGGCCCATGGGATTTCGTCAAGCTGGTCGCGACGATCCCGCCCGACCAGGCCTTCCGTCCGCTCGACCGCAGCAAGTGCAGCCTCGTCGGCAAGTAATCAGGCGAGATACCGCGCCAGATAGCCTTCCATCGCATACAGCGCGCAGAGCGCGAGGCTCGACCACACCGCGGCGCTGAAATACAGGAACATCCAGGTCAGCTCGCCCTTCCAATGCGCGATGTCGTGGGTCACCACCCAGCGCGTCGAGACGTCGTGCAGGCCTTCGAGGAAGCCCAGGAACGTGTTGCCCTCGGCGTGCCCGGCCCGCCAGCGGCTGAGATACATCGGCACGTCGACGGTGACGAGGAAGGCGAGGAAGCAGGCGATGCCGACGATGCCTGACATCAGCGCCCAGCGCACCACGCCCTGGAATTCCGGCATCAGGCGGCACAGCGCGATGCCGGCGAGGAAGAAGGTCACCGCCCACAGCGAGTTCTCGATCGCGTTGTAGAGGAAATTGGTCGTCACCACCGCGTACCAGGAGAAACACTCCGCGATGATGATGATGGGCACGATCACGAGCGCGATGTTCACCGCGGTCTCGGCGCCCGTCATCTTGCCGAGCTGATGCAGGATGATGGCCCATTGCGCGACGAAACAGAGCTCGGCCACGGTCGCGACCGTTCGGCCGACGACGACGCTCGACAGCCAGGTGTCGAACAGGCAGATGCGCTGCACGTCGGCGCGCGGCAGGAAGGAGCGGAACGCGCAGCCGAACACGTAGCCGGCGCACAGCAGCAGCATCAGCCCGATGTCCGAGCCGCCGCTGAGGCTGCCCGCAGGCGTCGGGTAGAATTCGCGGTACAGCATGAACCACACCAGGATGTTGGCGCCGCTCACGAGCGTGAGGGATCCCCACCACCACGCGAGGGGATTTGACCGCGCCTGCCACTGCAACATGAACCGCTCCGCAAAATTATCAATCTGACATGCCGTCGTAATAATCCTGTCACAACAGGACATGCAATCGCGACAAAAATCCGTGTGTTCGGCCGACCCGGTGCGTCCTTCAACAAAAACGTCGACGCAATCTCTGTGTCCACATATCGGACAATTTTGCCATTATCGCTGAATCTATTGGACAGAGGAGATTTCGCCGTCTGATATTCGGGGATGGCCCCGAGAGATTCATCCACACCGCGACATCCGCCCTCCTCCGCCGCCGCCGTGCTGGCGGACAGTGTCGATGACGCCGCCTTCGCGACGACGCTGGCAAAGGGGCTTGTCGTGCTCGAAGCATTCAAGGCGGGAAACACGCTGCTGGGCAACATGGAGCTGTCGACGCTGACGGGCATCCCGCGCCCGACGGTGGCGCGGCTGACGCACACGCTGGCCGAGCTCGGCTACCTCCGTTACGACGCCGAGCGCGCCAAGTACCGCGTCGGTGCGCGGGCGCTGCGGATGGCGCATCCTCTGCTGGCCGGAATGCAATTTCGCCAGATGGCACGGCCCATGATGCAGGAGCTGGCGCTCAGCGTCCGCGGCACGGTCTCGATCGGCCTGCTCGACGCGACCTCGATGATCTATGTCGAGACCGCACGCTCCGGCGACGTCGGACCGCACGCGCCCGACATCGGCATGCCGATTCCCGTGGCGATGACCGCCATGGGCCGCGCGGCGGCGGCGACCTTGCCGCAGGCCGATGCAGACCGGCTCGAACGGAACATCGCCGCCGAAGATCCCGAGCTGTGGTCGGCCTTTCGCGACAAATACCGGGCGGGGATCGCGCAATGCAGAAGCCGCGGCTTCTGCACCTGCTGGGGCGAGTACATGGCCTCCATCCATGCCGTCGCCGCGCCGCTGTTTCACGCGAGCGAATCGAAGCAGTCGTTCTCGATCAATTGCGGCATCCCCGCCTTCCGGCTCCAGCCGGGCCAGCTGGAGGGCGAGATCGGTCCGCGCATCGCGGCACTCGCCGACAGCATCCGCGCCATCGTCGGACAGGCAGAGCCAGCGCCGCCGCGCAAGACCAAGAAAATCACAAGCGCCGGAAAGTGACATGGCTGGACCGCTCGAGGGACTGAAGGTTCTCGACATCGCGACGATCATTGCAGCGCCCTTCGCAGCAACGCTGCTGGCCGACTACGGCGCCGAGGTGCTCAAGATCGAGATGCCCGGCCACGGCGACGGCGTAAGGTCGTTTCCCCCGTTCAAGGACGGCAAGCCGCTGTGGTGGAAGGCGGCCAACCGCAACAAGAAGTTCGCTACGCTCGATCTGCGCACCGGGGAAGGACTTGCGCTGTTCAAGCAGCTGCTTCCGCGCTTCGACGTGCTGATCGAGAATTTCCGTCCCGGAACGCTCGATCGATGGGGCTTGCCTAAGGAGGTGCTGTGGTCGATCCAGCCGCGCCTCGTGATCCTGCGCGCCACCGCCTTCGGGCAGGATGGCCCCTATCGCGAGCGACCCGGCTTTGCCCGCATCTTCGAGGCCATGGGCGGGCTCACCTACATCACGGGGGAGAGCGACGGCGAACCGACCCATCCGGGCTACCCGATCGGGGATTCGATCGGCGGCCTGTTCGGCGCCGTCGGCATACTCGCGGCGCTGTGGAAACGGGCGCGCGACCCCGATGCGCCCGGCGAGGAGATCGATCTTTCGCTCACTGAGGCCACCTTCCGCCTGCTCGACGTCCTCGCCATCGAGCACGATCAGCTCGGCACCGTTCGCAGCCGCATCGGCAATTCCAACGGCTATTCGGCGCCGGCCGCCGTGTTCCGCACCGGCGACGACCACTGGGTGACGCTCGCAGGTTCGACCAACGCGCTCTTTGCCGCGAATTGCCGCGCGATCGAGCGGCCCGACCTGGTCACCGATCCGCGCTTTTCCAGCAACGACCGGCGCGTCCAGCACGCTCCCGAGCTCAACAGCATCTTCGCCGCCTGGTGTGCCGCGCATCCCCTCGACGAGGTCCTCGCGCGATTCAACGCCGCGCAAGGAACGCTCGCCCCGATCTATTCGATCGACCAGATCGCGGGCGACCCGCAAGTGAAAGCGCGCGAGGTGATCACCCGCGTTGCCGACAAGGATTTCGGCACCGTCGCCATGACCAATGTCGTTCCGCGCTTCGCCAATGATCCCGCGCGATTGCGTCACGCCGCCGGTGACGTCGGCGAGGATAATGACGAGGTGTTTCGCAATTGGCTCGGCCTTTCGGACCAGGAGATCGAAAGGCTCACCGAGCGAAAGGTGATCTGAACGTAACAAGAAGACCAACAAAAATAGACAAGAAAATAGGGAGGAAGAAAACAGTGACATCATTCAACGTCACACGCCGAACCCTGCTGGGCACGCTCGCGGGCGGCCTCGCCGCCGGCTCGGGCCTGACGGCCCAGGCCGAGGATGCTTGGCCCTCGCGCCTGGTGCGGCTGATCTCGCCCTACGGGCCCGGTGGCTCCAACGACATCTCGCTGCGCCTGCTGGCCGAAGAGTTCGGCCGCAGCCTGCGTCAGCAGTTCATCGTCGAGAACAAGCCGGGTGCCGGCACCCGCATCGCCAACGACATGGTCGCCCATGCTCCGGGCGACGGCTACACCATTCTCTACGTCGCAGCCCCCTACGCGACCGCCGAGGCGCTGTTCGGCAAGCTGACCTATGACCGCGGGGATCTGCAGCCGGTCGCAATGGTCGTGGTCGCGCCGCTGTTTCTCATCATCAGCGCAGACGCGCCGTTCAAGACGCTCCCCGAACTGATCGCCTACGGCAAATCGAAACCGGACGGGCTGACCTTCGCGTCTCCCGGGGCCGGCTCACAGCCGCACCTTGCCGGAGAGCTCCTGTTTCGCGACGCCGGCGTCAAAGGCCTGAACATTCCGTTCCGGGGCGATGCCGCCTCTTACACCGAGCTGCTCGCCGGGCGCGTCGATGCCACACTGACGGCGCTGCCGACCGCCCTGCCCTACATCCAGAGCGGCAAGTTCACCGTGCTCGGCGTCGCCTCGCCCGAGCGCAGCGCGCTCTACCCGCAAGCGCCGACACTGCGCGAGCAGGGTTTTCCCAACGTGGCTGCCGCGGGCTGGTACGGCTTCATGGCGCCAGCCACGACGCCGCGCGCGATCGTCGACAAGCTCCAGGCCGAGATCCTGCGCGCGCTCGCCGAGCCTGCGATCAAGGACAAGCTGACCGCCCAAGGCCTCGAAGTGCGTGCCGGCACCGCGGCCGAGTTCGGCCAGTTCATCGACGCCGAGACGCAGAAATGGACCAAGCTGATCCGCGACGCCGGTCTCAAGGGCGAATAGCAATCGGAAAGGACCGGACATGACGAGCACTCTTCTCAAACACATCGCGGCCTCCGCACTGCTTCTCGCGCTCTCGAGCGCGGCAGCGCAGGCGCAGAAGACATACGATGCCGGCGCGTCCGACGCGGCGATCAAGGTCGGTCAGACCGTGCCGCTCAGCGGCCCGGCCTCGGCCTATGCCGTGATCGGCAAGACCCAGGCCGCCTATATGAAGATGATCAACGACCAGGGCGGCGTGAACGGCCGCAAGGTCGAGTTGATCCAGTATGACGATGCCTATTCGCCGCCGAAGACCGTGGAGCAGACCCGCAGGCTGGTCGAAAGCGACGAGGTGCTGCTGACGTTCCAGATCATCGGCACCGCGCCGAACGTCGCCGTGCAGAAATATCTCAACGCCAAGAAGATCCCCCAGCTGTTTGCCGCGACCGGCGCTGCGCGCTTCACCGATCCCAAGAACTTTCCCTGGACCATGGGCTTCAACCCCTCCTATCTCGTCGAGGGCCGCATTTACGCGCAGTACCTGCTGAAGAACCACCCGAACGCCAAGATCGGCGTGCTCTACCAGAACGACGACCTCGGCAAGGATTATCTCGCCGGCCTCAAGGCCGGCCTCGGCGACAAGGCGAAGATGGTCGTGGCCGAGACCTCCTATGAGATCACCGAGCCGACGATCGACTCGCAGATCCTGCGGCTGAAGGATGCCGGCGCCGATGTGCTGTTCAGCGCCACGACGCCGAAACAGGCCGCGCAGGCGATCAAGAAGGTCGCCGAGATCGGCTGGAAGCCGCTGCACATCATCGACATCAACGCCTCCTCGCTCAGCGCCGTGCTGAAGCCGGCAGGTCTGGACAATTCCAAGGGCGTCATCAGCGTCGGTTACGTCAAGGATGCCGCCGATCCCGAATGGAAGGACGATCCCGGCATGAAGCGCTATCTCGCCTTCATGGCGAAATACTATCCCGACGGCGACAAGGATTCGAACCTGAACGTCTACGGTTACATCACCGCGCAGCTGCTGGTTCAGGTGCTCAAGCAATGCGGCGACGACCTCACCCGCGAGAATGTGATGCGGCAGGCGGCCAACCTCAAGAACGTCGAACTCGACCTGACGCTGCCGGGCATCTCGGTCACGACCTCGCCGACCGACTATCGCGTCAACAAGCAGTTCCAGATGGTGCAGTTCGACGGCCTGCGCTGGCAGAAGCTCGGGGACATCGTGACGGACGAAGCGAAGGAGTGAGGCGACGAGAGGCGCAATTCCGGTGCGGCGCTCATTGCCCTCCGGCGAGGCGGCTGCCGGTGCGGATGACATCGGCGCGTTGGTCGACATGTCGCTGATATTCGGAGATCGCGCGATTGGCCATCCGGATCCGGTTGGTCTGCCCCTCCTCGACCATCATGGTGATACGCTGCGCCAGGAACACGCAGGCCTCGAATTCGTCGCCGATGACGCCCGTCCGCGCGAGAAAGTTCCAGGCGATCTCGTAGGCCTGCTCCGCGGCGGGGCTGCGGTAGTCGCTGAAGATAATGTGCGTCATCACCGGCAAAGCCGCAGGAGCGCGATCGTTCCTGTGGCGAGCATCCTGGGCGAGCCGAGTTCATAAAAAGACCACCGGCCGCCCTGGCCTGCCGGTGGTTCATGTCGGCAAGGATTGCGCGCGGCTACGCCGCCTGGCGCTGACGTGACAGGAACTCCATCGTCACCTTCTCGACATTGGAGTCGATCCAGGCGGCCATGCGCTTCGCCGGGACCGCTTTGGTCCTCAACGCTTCATCCCCGCCACATAGGCGGCCAGCTTGTCGAGCGTCTGATAGCCGTATTCGACGGCGCCGAAGCCGATCATGCCATCGCGCTGCGCTGTGCTCGAGGCCAGCTGGCGCATCATCAGCACGGTCTTGCCGTTGCTCTGCTCGGCAAAGGTGACGGTGAAGCGGAACATGCCGGGATCCTCGTCCTGGTCGACGCCGTGATCCATCTCCATCAGGTGCGGCCGCTCGATGCGGCGGAAGCGCATGCGGTTCGGATAGACCGTGCCATCGGGGCCGATCATGTTGAAGCGCCAGACACCGCCGACGCGAACGTCGATCTCGAAGGTCTCGACCTTGAACCCCTTCGGCCCGAACCATTGCGGCAGATGCTTCGGGTCGGACCAGGCCTCGAACACCAGATCGCGCGGCGCGTCGATCACGCGCGACATCACGATCTCACGGTCGAGCGACCATTGCGACAGAGCGGGATTGGCAGAATTCGTCATCACTCAGAACCTTTCCGTTTGGTTGTTCGGGACGGCCGCCTGGCGGCCGCCCTCTCCTTCTCTTTCTTGAGCTTCATCACATAGGCTTCGAACCGGTCGAGCCGCGCCTCCCAGATCGCGCGCTGTTGCTGGAACCAGTCCTCCGCACCGAGCAGCGCATCCGGGCTGAGACGGCAGGTGCGCACGCGGCCGGATTTCTCCGACAGCACGAGCCCGCTCGTCTCCAGCACATGGATGTGTTTCATGAAGCTCGGCAGCGCCATGGCGAACGGATCGGCGAGCTCGCCGACGGAGGCCTCGCCGGCACACAGCCGCATCACGATCGCCCGTCTGGTGGGATCGGCGAGCGCTGCGAAGACCTGATCGAGGCGGGGCGATTGGTTAGCCATGAAGCTAACTATAGAGCCGCCAGGTCGCATGTCAATAATTGTTAGCTTATAGGCTAAGTAATTCAATCGCAGGCGGGAAGCGGAACCTGAGACGCGCAATCGTGAATTGGGCCGCCGGACGCTTCGCGCTAAACGAGACTGGGGCACCATTGCATCATTCGCAGGGTCCGTGCCGTCTGTTGTCACATCATCATCTCTCACCCGGCGGGCGCTCGCCCGGGCCGCGCTTGTTCCCCTCGCGATCGGGCTCGGCCGGCCGCGCCGCGCCTTGGCGGATTCCGACATGATCGCGCAGATGCGCGACATCGTCGCGAGCGAGCTGGCGCCGACCGTAACGCCGGACCATGCGGGCGGCCTTGCCGCCGCCCTCTATGCCGGACGCCATGTCGAGTTCTTCAACTACGGTCTTGCCGATGGTGCCACCAAACGGAAGGTGACGCCGGACACGCTGTTCAACCTCGCGTCTGTAAGAAAACCGTTCGAAGCGACGCTGGTCGCTCTCGGTACGCTCCGCGGCGAGCTGCGGCTCGACGACCGCGTCCATCAATATCTTCCCGAGCTCGACGGCGATTACATCCGCCGCGTCAGCGTCGGCGAATTGGTCACCCACACCTCGGGGCTGTTGCTGCCGACCGACCATCCGCCCTGGCCGAACGATCAGTTCACGCGCGAGCAGTTCATCGCGATGCTGAACGGCTTCGCGCCGGCACCCGGCGTCGCACCCGGCCGGCAGCGCATCTACAGCCATGCCGGCTACGTGCTGCTTCAGCTCGTGCTCGAGCGCTGCTACGGCACGCCGATCGGCGCGTTGATCCAGCGCCACATTCTCCGCCCCCTCGCCATGGAAGCCAGCTTCATCCCCGAGCGCGGCGCGGACAATCGCGCCGTCATGGACGGGGCCTGGATGCAGCGCGTGGTCCAGGGCTATTCCGACCAGGGCACGGCGATCGGCCCAATCGGCGACCAGCAGAGCTATTTTGACTTTCCCGGCACCGGCCAGATGTTCTCCTCCGCCCGGGATCTTGCCGCCTTCGCGGCGGCCTGCGTCGACGGCCGGACGATCGATCCACAATTGCGCGAGGCGCTGCGGATGACACAGCGCGAGGTCTTCCGCGTCGACGACAGGTTCGGACAGGGCATGGCCTGGGAGACCGTGCGTCTGCCGGGCGTCACCGTCATCGACAAGCCCGGCGGCCTCAACAACGCGTCCGGCTATATCGGGCTCGTGCCGGCGCGGCGGATCGCCATCGTCCTGCTCGCCAACCGCGCCGAATACCCGCACGAGATCGCGCGCTACAAGATCCTGCCCGCGCTGGCGCATCTGCTGGCATCGCACGCAGGCTGAGCTTCACAACAGAAAGCCTTTTCACAACAGAAAGCCCCGGCCGAGCCGGGGCTTTCCACACCAGAATCGGAACGGGATGCTCAGTATCTGGCGACGACCGGTCCGCCGAACTTGTAGTTCACGCCGACGCGCACGATGTTCGACTTGAGATCGACCGAATGGGTGAAGGTCTGGGCCGGCAACGCCACACCGACGTTGAAATTGTTGCTGGTCATGCTGCTACGGCCAAGATCGACGTAGAGATATTCGGCCTTAAGCGACCAGCCGTTGCCCACGGCGTACTCACCGCCGACGCCTGCTGTCCAGCCGACGCGGGTGTCGCGGATCGCTCCGGACTCGGTCGCGCCAGCAAAGGTGTCGGTGAAGCTGAAGTTGCCCCTCACCTCGGCGATGGCGGCGCCGCCGGTGGCGTAGATCAGCCAGCTCGGCGTCGCGAGGAAGCCGATGCGGCCGCGAATGGTGGCGAGCCAATCGGCCGAGACCGACGAATTGACCGTGAAGGTGGTCGGCGCGCAGCAGGGATACACGGCGGTGCTGCTCGCGCTGCCCTTGAAGCCGAAATAGTTGATGTCGCCCTCGAGGCCGAGCACGGCGTTGTTGACCTGCCAGTTGTAGCCGGCGGTGAAGCCGCCGGTCACGCCGGAGCTGTTGATGTGCTGGGCGCCGGCCGCCGCGATGGCGGGCACGCTCGAATCCGCGAAATAGGCGGCCACCGGAAACAGCGTGGTGGTGGCGGGGTTCGCGCTGCCCCACTGCCCGCCGACATTGCCGCCGACGTAGAAGCCGGTCCAGTTATAGACTGGCGCGGCCACCGGCGCCTTGGTGTAATGCGCCGCGAGGTCGGCCGCCTGAACGGATGCGGTACCCAAGACCACAGAAGCGATCGCCAGCAAAAACTTGTTCATTCCAGTCTCCTTGCCCCACGCGATTGACCTCGCGTTTCGAATGCGCGCGGGTAAGAGGCAACCGGCGCAGTTAGGGCATAGGGCGTGCGCCACGGCTCGTCTTGGGCTGCGGCGAAGTTCGCAAGGACTGTGACGTAGTGTGCGCCTCGGATCGTGCGAACGGATGACGGGTGTGGCCGAGGAGCCACGCATCAGCCACGACCGGCGGCGCGCAGCACACGCCCGTGTCGCACCACGACAAGCTCGCCAGACCGCGCTTCAGACCGAGCGCGTCAGCCCGCCATCGACGCGGATGTTCTGGCCGGTGATGTAGGCCGCGCCGTCGGAGGCCAGGAACGAGATCGTCGCCGCGATCTCCTCGACCTTGCCGTAGCGCTTCATCGGCACGCTGTCGCGGCGCGCGTCCAGCTGCGGCAGGCTGTCGATCCAGCCCGGCAGGACGTTGTTCATGCGGACGTTGTCGGCGGCATGGGTGTCGGTGAAGATCTTGGTGAAGGCGGCAAGGCCGGCGCGGAACACCGCCGAGGTCGGGAACATCGCGCTGGGCTCGAACGCCCAGGCCGTCGAGATGTTGATAATGGCGCCACCCTTTTGCGCCTGCATGATCGGCGTCACCAGCCGGGTCGGACGGATCACGTTCAGCAAATAGGTGTCGAGGCCGGTGTGCCACTGCTCGTCGGTGATCTCGGTGATGGGCGCACGCGGCCCGTGGCCGGCGCTGTTGACGAGCACGTCGATGCGTCCCCACTTCGCCATGGCGCCGTCGACGAGGCGCTTCACATCGTCATTCTCCTTGTTGGAGCCGGTGACGCCGAGCCCGCCGAGCTCGGCCGCCAGCGCCTCGCCCTTGCCGGAGGATGACAGGATCGCGACGCGAAACCCATCCGCCGCCAGCCGCCGCGCAGCCCCTGCCCCCATGCCGCTGCCGCCGGCGGTAACGAGCGCAACCTTCTCTGCTGCCATGACCGATCATCCCTTCAGTTGAGGCGAGCCGCAGGCTCGGCCTATCATGAGGCCTTCTACCGCCTGACCTGTCGGCAGGTCCATGGTCGAGGGCATCCGTCATGAGCAACCCGAGATGAGTGATTTGCTGATCCGCAATTTGCGCCCCGAGGAGATCTCACTCGCCATTGGCTGGGCCGCGGCCGAGGGCTGGAATCCGGGCCTGGCCGATGCCGCCTGCTTCGCGGTTCCCGACGCACAGGGCTTCTTCGTCGGCGAGATCGATGGCGAGCCGGTGGCGACCGTCTCCTGCGTCAATTACGATGATCGCTTCGCCTTCCTCGGCTTCTACATCGTGCGCGCGGGCTTTCGCGGCGCGGGCCATGGCCTGCGCATCTGGAACGCGGCGATCGCACATGCGGGCGCGCGCGTGATCGGGCTCGACGGCGTCGTGGCGCAGCAGGACAATTACAGGAAATCCGGTTTCCAGCTGGCCTACGCCAATATCCGCTATGGCGGCAGCGTCGCCGTGCCTCCGAAGCCGCCCATTGACGTCGTTGCGCTCGACGCGATTCCGTTTGCGCTTGTGGAAGCCGACGATGCCACCGTCTTCCCGGCCCGGCGTAGCGCCTTCCTGCGCGCCTGGCTCGACACATCAGGCCATGTCGGCCGCGCCCTGGTGCGGGACGGCAAGCTCGAAGCATGGGGCGTGATCCGGCCTTGCCGGACCGGCCGCAAGATCGGCCCGCTCGTCGCCGACGACCGCGCGGCGGCGGAGGCGGTCGTGCAGGCTTTGCTTGCGAGCACCGATGTCGGCGAGATCTTCCTCGACGTCCCCGCCGTCAATCGCGAGGCGATTGCGCTCGCGGAAGCGCTTGGCCTCAAGCCGGTGTTCGAGACCGCGCGGATGTACACGGGAGCGATCCCGCCGCTGCGCATCGACCGCGTCTTCGGCGTGACCAGCTTCGAGTTGGGTTAGTAGCAGCGCGTGATGTTGACGGTATGCTCGCTGCCGCCGCGGCCGGGTACCGTCACCTGCTCCGTCGGGCAGCTCGGCACATAGGGCCGGTCGGACGGCACCACGTTCGGCGGGAAGCGATGCGACCAGTCCCACGGGACATCATAGGTGTAGGTGTAGCGCACATCGGTGGAGACCGGCTGCCCGGCATCGCCGAAGGGCTGGCTGTAGCCGGCGCCGTCGTAGAAGAACCCGCCGCCGCCCGGCCAGTAGACGAAAGGGCTATTCCGCCGATGGAATCGGGCTCCCGGCCCAATCGGCGCACGCGCCATGGCGCCGGGAGGCGCGGCGGTCATCCCGTGCGGCGCGGCGCCGCCGGGTCTGGCAAAACTGTCAACGGGGCTAAGGAGCAGCGCGGCTGCGCTGAGCGAGGCGAATAGCGCCCCAACTGATCTGCCATTGGATCTGGACATCATGATACGCACCAACTCTTTTGGCTTAAGCGACAGCGGCTCCCCGAAAGCTACGCTAGGCCCGGCCGTCGCCCACCCGCAAACGTATAATTAATTATTGGTTAAGGCACGGGATTAACCGGGGAGCAGGTGCGGCAGAACGCCCGGGATTCTGTGCTGATTTCAGACACTTCGTTCCACAGCGTGTCGGCTTCATGACGAGTTGATCGTTCCAGCCGAATGCGTCCGGAACGTGCGTCAGCGGCCCTGCTGCTTGCGCAGCCAATCGAGCATGTCCTGCAAGTTTTCCGGCGCGCTGCCGGTGCCCTGCGTCACGATGGCGGTGTTGCCGCCGCTGCGCCGGTAGACCGTCGTGCGCCCGGGCTCCTTCTCGATTTTGACCTCGGCCTGCGCCGGATCGCCGCTCTGCGTGATCACCGACGTGCCGTTCTCGTCCTGGACCACCGTGGTGTGACCGTCGCCGGCGCCGGCCGGCGCCATCGCGACCACGCTCATGAGTCCTATTCCGGATGCGAGCAGGAGCAATCTCATGTCACACCTCCATCATCGGCTGAACTGAAAGATCGCCAGCCAGTTGAAACGCCCGAACTGCCTTACGGCTCCCGTATTCATGTCTCCGATCTGGAGCAGGAGCGCGTTGGTGGAATTTCCGACCTGGGTGATCTCGGCGGTGTTGCTCGCACCGGATTGACCGATGATCGCATTGGTGGTGCCGCCCACCTGGATCACATTGGCATAGTTGCGCGTGCCGTTCTGGATGATGGTCGCATCCACCGTTCCGGTGCCGCCGATCTGGATCACCCGCGCGATATTGATGCGGCTGTTCTCTTCGATCGTCACGGGCTGAACATTGTCGCCGAACTGCACGACCGTTTCAATGGTCACGTTCCGGTTCGTCACGCTGCGCTGGATCGACCCGGCGCTCGCCTGCGTCGCCGTGCCGATGGCGGCGAGCATCGCCGCCAGGGCCAAGGTGCGCCTCAAGGTTTGTCCGCCGCATCGCATTGCGCTTCCCCGTTCGTTCCCGGCACCGGCGCGTTCGCTTCGCCTGTTACGGGCCGGTCTGGACGATCGTCGAGGCGTTGATCGCGCCGAATTGCGCCACCGTGCCCGCATTCATCGTGCCGAGCTGCGATATCAGGCTCGCCGTCGACTGGCCGGCCTGACCGACGAAGGCGAGATTGTTCGTTCCGGCCTGCCCGATCGATGCGGAATTCGTTCCGCCGAATTGCAGGACGCCGGTGGCATTGTTGGTGCCGTTCTGCGTCACTGTCGCGCTGGTGCTGCCGCCGATCATGAACACGCCCGCCATGTTGAGCTGACTGTTCTGGTTCAGCACCACGGGCGGCCCGCCGACAGAGACGATGGTCTTGATGTCGGCGGTCTGGGCACCGGCTGATCCGGTGCCCGCCGAGCACAGAGCGAGCACGACGGCGCCCGCGCGTCCCAAATGATGTTTCATGACATGCCTCGTCACTTCGGGTCGGCTCACGGAGCCTGCTGGATGATCGTCGAGCCGTTCAGGATTCCGAGCTGGCCAACTCCGGCGGCATTGTTCGCACCGATCTGGCCGATCAGGCTCGAATTGGAGCCGCCGACCTGGCCGGCCAGCGCGGTGTTGGACGCCGTCGCGGTCGTGCCGCCCTGCCCGATCACCGAATTGTTGACGGTCAGGAGCGAGCCCATCTGCAAGGTGGTCGCCGTATTGGTGGCGCCGAACTGCATCGTCGTGGCGCTGTTGCTGGTGCCGCCGCTCTGCGAAATGAACGAAGTGTTGGTCGTTCCGAATTGCAGCACGCTGGCGGTGTTGCCGGCGTTTGCATCGGCGGCCGTCAGCGCACCGAGCGCCACGACCGTTGCAATGAAATAGGTGATCCGCATGTCATTTCCTCCGCGACAATGGGCGGGCTATCGCAATTGATCAGCCGGCCGGATTGCGGTGCATTCGAGAATGGCGCGGACGCACCGCAACTGGGTGCGCCCGGCCGACGAGTACGTTGGGTCAGTGCGCCGTCTGCGAGACGGTGCTGCCGTTGACGCCGAACACGCTGAGCTGGCCGACGGCGGCGGAGTTGTTCTGCAGCGCGGGAGGCCCGAACGAGTTCTGGGTGATCGCGCTGCCGTTGTTGCCGAACGCCACCTGGCCGGTGGTCGCCGTGTTCTGCACGCCGATCTGGTTGACCGTGCTGCCGTTGTTGAGCGAGGCAGAGCTGGTTCCCTGCATCGTCGTCGCAGTGTTCACGATGCCGAGCTGGCTGGTCGAGGAAGTGTCATTGGTGAGGCCCTGCTGCGAGACGCTCGAACCGTTCACGACGCCGACCTGCACCGTGGTCGAGGTGTTGGCGGCCTGCGCCGCGGAGGACAGGGCAAACAATGCAACGGAAGCAATAAGCAATTTGCGCATGGAGTATTCCTTTCTGGCCAAGTTGTCTGACTGGGTTCGGATGCCGTCTTGGAAGAGGCCGACATCGTAGGAATACTGTGAACCGATCGTGGCCTGCGCGACAGACTGCAGTTCATGCTAATCGGTACGGACTAGACATTGCGCAAAAATGTCGGCGCATCGAAGCGCAAGAGCGGCCTCTAGCCCGTGCCGGCGCGAATCGTCTCCGCTTCGCGCCCCATGCTGTCGATCAGCCGCACCACTTCGATCGGCGTACGCAGCTCCAGCTTCCGCATCATCCTGGCGCGATGGACCTTTGCCGTCACCTCGCTCACGCCGAGCCTGGCCGCGATCTGCTTGGCAACCAGCCCTTCGGCCATCAGCAGCATGATCTCGCGCTCTCTCGCCGTCAGCGTCTCGACGCGCTGGCGGGCTTCACGCACCACATCCTCGCGTTCCAGCCGCCTGCGGTCGCGCTCGATGCCATGCCTGATCGCATCGAGGATCTCCTGCTCGCGAAAGGGTTTTGGCAGAAACTCGACCGCGCCGCGCTTCATGGCCTCGACCGAGACGCGGACGTCGGAATGGCCGCTGATGAAGACGATCGGAATCGGCACGCCCGTCTCGGCGAGCCGGCGCTGAAGCTCGAGGCCGGTCGGCGAGGTGCCGGGAAAGCGGACGTCGAGCACGAGGCACGACGGCCCGGGCGAAATACTTTCCGCGAGGAACTCTTCCGTCGAGGCGAACAACTTCACCCGGTGTCCGGTCTCCTCGCAGAGATTTCCGATCGCGGTTCGAATCTGAATTTCGTCGTCAACAACATAAACTATGGCTTGATCTGAACCCATTGCAACGGACTCCTCGTCTTGGGGCTCGATGAGCAGGCATCGAGCCATCCATTCTTCTTGCAAGCGCAGACAAGGTGCTTGGATGAATTCGCGGGGTCCGGGCGAAGCGCATCGGTCCACCGGTTCGACGTCTTAGAGCCAACACCCGCTCGTGACGAGTGAAGGCGTTCACACATCGGGCTTCGTGATCGGAGGGAATTGAGCTCGCCTCCGTTCGCGTCGCGACGGCGTGCGATATCGGGGAATGCGGCAATCCGGTGTTGTGGAGTCCGGTCGCGTGGAGTCCGGTCGCGTGATCGCGGTCTCGCCAACTGCATCATGGCATCATCACTCATGTGCCGAGTTGAACGCCGGGCGCCGGCCGCTTTCGGCCGGAGCAGACGGGACGTTCAGTCAGCTTATCGAGTTCGATACCGCGCGCGTCATATCGATACGCTTCGTATGCATCTCCAGCAAATCACGAAAAGTCGCACCCCTGCGCCTTTACTACTGGATCATCAGGCGCACCCGACCGACGCCCCGACGAGAACGACATACTGACGATCGATACTACCTTAGATGATTTACAACCATAGCGAGCTTGCCATTTTTTCCTGCCGCAACGAAGCCATTTCAACGAGGCGGGTTTTGATATGCGATTTGTGCCAGTTATTGCCTTGCTTGGAACTGCATGCAGCCTCGCCGCGGTCACCACCGTGGGGCCGGCTGTCATCACCGGCGCGACCGGGAGGGCTGCGGACAAGGCGGCGCACGCCTTGGAATCGACCAGGCGCCTGCTCGTGCCCACTGGGCGTGAAGCTCAGACATTCGGGTCCGATTCGCCCGTGTTCCGCTATGCCTCGATTCAACGCGGCAGCATCGAGCAGACCGTCACCGTCACCGGTGCCCTGCAGCCGGTCAAGACGATCGAGGTCGGTTCCCAGCTGTCCGGGCAGCTCGCCCGGGTCTATGTCGATTTCAACGACACCGTCGCCAAGGATCAGCCGCTCGCCTTGATCGATCCGCGCAGCTTTGCAGCCAAGGTCGACGAAGCCAGGGCCGCCCTTGCCGTCTCCAATTCGCTCGTCGACATCGCCAGGGCCAAGCTCGATCGCGCCAGGATCGACCTGCAAAACGCCAGAGGCAGCCGCGACGTGCTCGCCGCCAAGCTCGAGAGCGCGCAGGCGGTCAAAACCTCGGCGCAGAAGACCTTGCAACGGAAGCTGGCGCTGCAGTCGCAGAACGTGGTGGCGACGACGACGGTCGACGACGCGCAGACCGAGTTCACCGCACGTCTCGCCCAGGAGCGCGAGGCCGAGGTCCAGATGTCCCTCAACTCCTATTCGGTAGAGGGCGCGCAGGCCGACGTCCGCAGGATCGAGGCGGAGCTGCAACAGGCGCGCATGGCGGTGCCGGAGAAGGCCGCCGTTCTCGCCGCGGCCCAGGCCGATCTCGACCGCACAATGATCCGCTCGCCGATCGACGGCGTCGTCGTCGGCAGGTTCGTCAACGAGGGCCAGACGCTCGCGGTCGGACTGGAATCGCGCACCACCTTCGTTGTCGCCCACCGCCTGGAGGACATGGAGATTCACGCGCAGGTCGACGAAGCCGATATCGGCCGCATCGCCCCCGGCCAGCGCGCCCATTTCACGGTGGATGCCTACCCCGACCGCCGCTTCGAGGCGGTGGTGCGGCAGGTGCGCAAGGCGCCGCAGACCCAGCAGCACGTCGTCACCTACACCGTGGTCCTGGCAACCTCCAATCTCGACGGCGCGCTGCTCCCCGGAATGACTGCGCTGGTGAAGATCGTGATCGAGCGGCAGGACGACGTTCTGAAGGTGCCTCTCGCCGCACTGCGCTTCCAGCCCTCCGGCGCGCGGCAGGATCCTGCTGCACGCAGCGGGGTGTGGCTGCGCACCGCAAGCGGCTCGCTTCAGCGCATCGCGGTGACGGTCGGCGCGGCCGGCACCGAACAAGTCGCCCTCAAGAGCGGAGATCTCGACGAGGGCAGCCAGGTTGCCGTCGGCCAGGCCATCCGTCCGGCGGGCATGGAATTTCTCGGAATCAGGTTCGGATCATGACCGCTTCCCCGCCGCTCATCAGCCTCCAGTCGGTAGGCAGGACCTATCGCACCGACGGAGTGGCGGTCGCCGCCATCCGCAATGTCAGCTTCGACATCGCGCAAGGCGAGATCGTCGCCGTGATGGGACCGTCCGGCTCCGGCAAGTCGACGCTGATGAACATGATCGGGCTGCTCGACCTGCCGAGCGAGGGCGCGGTCTATCTCGAAGGGGCCGATGTCGCCGATCTCTCGGAAGATCGCCGGTCGTCCTTGCGCGCCCGCAGCATCGGCTTCGTGTTCCAGTCCTACAATCTGCTCGCGCGCCACGATGCGATCGAGAACGTCGCGCTGCCGCTGGTCTATTGCGGTGTCGGCCGCAGGGAACGCCTGGCGCGCGCGGAAGCGAGCCTTCAGGCCGTCGGCATGTTGCACCGGGCCCATCATTTTCCGCGGCAGCTCTCCGGCGGCGAGCAGCAGCGCGTCGCGATTGCGCGCGCCCTGATCGCCTCCCCGTTGATCGTGCTTGCCGACGAGCCGACCGGCGCGCTCGACAGCCGTACCGGCGCCGAGATCCTGGCGCTGTTCGCCGCGCTCAACCGGACCGGCCAGACCATCGTGATGATCACGCATGATCCCGGCATCGCGGCGCAGTGCCGCCGCACCATCCACCTGCATGACGGCGAGCTCGTCGCTGACGAGACGCCGGCTCCGGCTCTGCCGAAACGGAGCGCTGCGCCATGACGATGCTCCAGGGATTCCAGATCGCCCTGCACGCCCTCAGGCTCAATCCGCTGCGCAGCTTCCTGACCATGCTCGGCATCGTGATCGGCGTCGCCTCCATCGTGACGGTGTTTGCGATCGGTTCCGGCGCGCAGCTGCGCCTGCAGGAACAGATCCGCTCGATCGGCGCCAACGTGCTGATGATCACCCCCGGCGCGATCTACCAGGGCGGCGTGCGTCTCAAGGACGGCAGCAAGCTGACGATGACGGAGAGTGACGTGCAGGCCATCCTCGAGCAGATTCCGGAAGTGCAAGCCGCGGCCGGCTCGATCGCCGGAACGGCACAAGTCATCCACGAAGGCAAGAACTGGAATACGACGATCAACGGCACGACGACGGGGCACTTCATGGTGCGCGACTGGCAGCTCGCGACCGGCCGCTATTTTTCGGGCACCGAGGAGGCCGGAGCCGGCAAGGTGGTGATCCTCGGCAGCACGGTTGCACGCGAGCTGTTCGCCCCCGGCGACGACCCGATCGGTGCGCAGATCCGGATCATGAAGGTCCCGCTCGAAGTGATCGGCGTTCTCGATCGCAAGGGACCCGCGCAGGACGACGTGGCCTTCGTGCCGCTCGCCACCGCCAAGCTGCGCTTTCTCGGCAGTGCCAGCAACATCAACCGGGATTCGGTTGCCTACATCATCGCCAAGGTCGCCGGCGACGGCCAGATGGCGGGGGCCCGATCGGAGATCGAGAATTTGTTGCGGCAGCGCCACCGCATTCCCGACGGCCTGGAGGACGATTTCAAGGTCCAGGATCCGGCCGCCGCCATGGAAGCGCAGCAGGGTGCGATCCGCACCGTCGCGCTCCTGCTCGTCGCCATCGCCTCGGTCTCGCTGCTCGTTGGCGGCATCAGCATCATGAATGTCATGATCGTGTCGGTCACCGAGCGCACGCGGGAGATCGGCATCCGCCGCGCGCTGGGCGGGCGGATGCGGGACATCCGTCTGCAGTTCCTCTGCGAGGCGCTCGTGCTCTGCCTGCTCGGCGGCGCCATCGGCGTCGCCGGCGGCGTCACGCTCTCGATGACGGTGGCCCGTATGGCAGGATGGGTCACCTCGGTCGACGGTCAAGCGATCGGCCTTGCCCTCGCCTTCTCGATCGCGACCGGCCTCGTCTTCGGTTTCTATCCCGCCCACAAGGCGTCCAAGCTCAGCCCGATCGAGGCGCTCAAGACGGAGTGACAACATGCCGGGAGTCGCCACATCAACCCGCAGTCCAGGGAGGAGCCAGCCATGAGCCGAGATCCGCAGGACTCGATTACACCGACGCCGCGCGAGCGCGAGCTGATGATGTTGATCGCACGGGGAATGCAGAACAAGAATATCGCCTACGAGCTCAAGATCTCGGAGAATACGGTGCGGGCGCATATCGGCAACATCATGCGCAAGTACCGGCTTTCGAACCGGACGCAGATCGCGATCGTGTTTGCCCTGCACGCCGCGCCATCCTCGCTACGCCGCGATCTTGCCCGGGTCGACCGCCATCCGACGGCAACAAAGCCCGCGCAAGCCCCTGCACCACGGGTGCAGACCGCGACGGATTGAATGTCCCGGCCACAATCCCTTGCGTTGCCCGACGGGCAAAACACCCAAGGTATCGGTCAACGCGCCCGGCCGAAAATATTCTACTTTACCGAACTTCGGAAATAACGTATGTGTCGCGCAACTCGGCCCAAGGAAGAGGGGCGTATCGCGATCGTCACGAACGCGGGCTGGGCGGCGGTGGACGTGGGTGACATCGGCGCGAAGGACTTCGCAGGGCGGGCAACCGTGAGCGAAAGTATCGCGCACACGACCGGTGTGATCCGCGTACGGCAAAATCGTGTGGTCCTGGCGCCCGGGGTCTGTGCGCCAAGTCTTGTGGTGATGGGTGTCGTCCAACCGGACGCATCCGTCAGCCATCCGCAAGGCGACGGGGGCAATAGTGCAACGCTCCCCGGGGAGATCACGACATAAGCCGTAAGCCCACTGCGCAGGGAAGGCCGGGATGCTCCGGTTGCCCTGTTACCCGCTATGCATGAAGCACACGCAGTCTGCTCTTGGCATGGCGGTCAATGGGAGCCAACCGGCTCCCGGCCTTCCCTGCGCCCTCTTTCAATGGAGGGTGAAGCGATCAAGCAAAGCTCGGGCGAAATGCGCCGCGAGGATGCGAAGGTGTGTCTGCAAAGTGGAATGCGAGTGCCGAATGCCGCCGCAAGCTCTATCCGTCACCGTCGCCCTGAGGTGCGCGCGCTGCGGCGCGACCGCGTCGCAGAGCAAGCCTCGAAGGGCGACGGCCCGGCTGCACCAGCTCGGCCGCTCATCCTTCGAGGCTCAGCATGCGATGCATCCGCATCGCGCGCTTCGCACCTCAGGATGACGGAATGGATACTGTCCGTGCGGAAAGAGTCTGGATGGCTGGACTTCGCGCGCCGAAACCAAGGTCTCGTGCCCCGGACGCAGCGCAGCGCTCTCCCGGCGATGCAAAGCATCGTCCGGTTTAGCGGTGCGCTGCAGAGCCGGGGCCCATGTAGCAGCACGTGCCGTGGCTTCCTGGGTCCCGGCTCTGCGCAGCAGCGTAAGAACGCTGCAGCGCGTCCGGGACAAGAGCGTGGCGGATGCTGTACTTCACACTCGCGTGGGGGCCGCTCCCCTCCCCAACCCTCTTGCATCGGCGACGGGCCTTGTAACAAAACCGTCATGCAGCGAAACTAAACGAACCGGGGACCGCGGTTGCGGCCCCGGGGGCCGCGGGTTGCGGCCAAGCCGCCTCGCAGGGAGATTTCGATGCGCCGTTCACTGGTGTTGCTGTCCGCCGGACTGACAGTGCTATCCACCGGATTTGCCTCCGCCCAGAACAACACGCCCCGCAATCTGATCCTGTTCATTCCGGACGGTCTGCGCGCGCTGAAGGTCACCCCCGACACGGCGCCCGCCATGGCCGAAATCCGCGACAAGGGCGTCAACTTCAAGAACTCGCACTCGCTGTTCCCGACCTTCACCATGGCCAACGGCTCGGCGATGTCGACCGGTCACTATCTCGGCGATACCGGGGTGTTCTCCAACACGATCTGGACCAACTACACCTCCGTCCCCGCCGGCGACACCGTGGTCCCCTTCATCGAGAACGACGCCGTGCTCGGCGACATCGACGAGCATTTTAGGGGCAACTACCTCAACGAGGACACCATCCTGAAGCTGGCCCGCGACAAGGGGTACAGCACCGCAGCGCTAGGCAAGCACGGTCCGACCTATCAGTTCGATCACACCGACAAGCCTGACAAAGCCGGCCTGCATTCGATCGTGTTCGACGACGCCACCGGCGGCAAGAACGGCGTGGCGCTGTCGGACGAGGTAAAGGACGCCCTGACCAAGGCCGGCCTGCCCACCACCACGCCGCCGCGCGGTGACAATTCCAAGGCAGGCGATGCCAAGACGCCCGGCACGACGTCCGCCAACGTCCCGCAGCAGGCCTATTTCGCCGACGTCGCCGCCAAGGTGGTGCTGCCGATGTTCAAGGCGCGCAACAAGCCGTTCGTGCTGGTGTTCTGGTCGCGCGACCCCGATGGCAGCCAGCACAACACCGGCGACAGCCTCAACCAGATCATGCCCGGCATCAACGGTCCGACCTCGATGGCCGGCATCAAGAACGCCGACACCAACCTTGCCCAGCTTCGCAAGGCGCTGGACGAGCTCGGGCTTGCGGCCTCGACCAACATCATCGTCTCGGCCGACCATGGCTTCTCCACCATCTCCAAGGAGAGCAAGACCAGCCCTTCAGCCAAGGTCAGCTATGACGACACGCCAAAGGACTTCCTGCCGATGGGCTTCCTGGCGCTCGACCTCGCCAAGGCGCTCGACCTGCCGCTATTCGACCCCAACGACAAGAACGCGAAGATCGAGGGCAACAAGCATCCCAAGGCCGGCAACGGCGTGCTCGGCAAGGATCCGGAAAAGCCCGACCTCGTCGTCGCCACCAATGGCGGCTCGGACCTCGTCTATCTCCCGAACAAGGACAAGAAGCTGGCGGCCAAGACCATCAAGGCGCTGCTCGCGCAGGACTATGTTTCCGGCCTGTTCGTCGAGGACTCGCTCGGCCGCTTCCCCGGCACCCTGCCGCTGTCGAGCATCAATCTGCGCGGCAAGGCAGCGACGCCGACGCCGTCGATCGTGGTCAACTTCCGCTCCTATGCCAGCAATTGCGGCGAGGCGCCGACCAACTGTTCGGTGCAGGTCGCCGATACCGTGCTGCGCCAGGGCCAGGGCATGCATGGCAGCTTCAGCCGCGGCGACACCATGAACTTCATGGCCGCGATCGGCCCGGACTTCAAAGCCGGCTATGTCGACGAGCTGCCGGTCAGCAATGCCGACGTCGGCATGACGGCCGCCCAGCTCATGGGTCTGCGCGGCGCACAGAACGGCGGCCTGGTCGGCCGCGTGATGTCGGAGGCCCTGCCCAACGGCATCGTGCCGAAGGCCTATGTTGGCACGCAGAAGTCCAGGCCTGCCGAGGGCGGCCTGATGACCGTGCTGAATTTCCAGCGCGTCGGCAGCCAGCGCTATTTCGACGCCGCCGGCTTCCCGGGCCGCACGCTCGGGCTCGAGGTCGACGCGGGCAAACAAAAAACGGCGGGGAAATAACCCGCCGCTTTCGCTCGCGCCCCGCAGGGGGCGCGAGAACATCTCGGTCGTTACAGGCCCGGATCTTTTACATGCCCGGATCTTCTACATGCCGATGTCGAACACGTTCGGCAATTGGCCCGCCAGGGGCAGCGCGGTGGCGCCGAGGAAGGTCGCCACCATCGCCATCAGGCGGCGGTTGTTGTGGCGCTTGCCGCGCATCTGGCCGGCGATCCACTCCAGCATCTCGCTGTTGACCTTGGAGGCATAGGACGGAGCCCAGCTCTCGATGTCGGTGTCGGCCGACAGCGCGACGCTGCGCGGCGGCACCTTGAGGCCAGAGGCGCTCGCGGCATAGTGGGCAACCGCCTTGGCGAGCAGGTCGTCGAAGCGGCCGCCATCGGTGCGTTCGGTCGCGGCCTCGTTGATCTCGAACAGGACCTCGGCCTCGGTGCGGCTGATTGGCTGGTCGTTGACGGCGGTGGCGGTCAGGATGCGCGTGCACCAGGCGGTGTCATCGGCATCGAGCGAGCGGGAGAAATGGACCCGGCCCTTGGTGGTCGGGCCTTCGCCCGTGATCACGCCGTCGCGCACGATGGAGAGTGCATGGGCCGCGGTATCGCGGCAGGACGGTTCAAGGGACGGCGACTCAGCAGATTTAGGCGCAGCGGCAGACATAGTTCACTTCCAGATTTCTTCTGATCGGCCAGCATTTTCATGCCGGCGTAAAGGGGTGGTTAACGATTCGATACGGGGATCGCGACTTTTCTAGATGGTTGCCAATTGGTCGCTGTCAGGACCATTTTGGTTCTAGGACGCGCCGGGCGAGCGTGATGGAAGTCATAAAAGGCATTATCGGGGCGAGCGAGACCGTGTGACCCCGGGTGGGGCTGTTTCGCCGCAGGTGCCGGTGTAACAATAAGTTGCTAGAAAATCGGCCCTTCGAGGAAGGAATTCACATTTTACTTTAACTGGTTCAGTTGGCGTTCACTTGGCCTTGTAAGACCCCTATAATGAGGGGGACGGCTAGAGACAAATTCTCCAGTATATTCAATATGATGAGGTAGAACCATGACACTTCCGATCGGCACCACCGCACCCGACTTCGAAGCCGAGACCACCGAAGGGAAGATCAAGTTCCACGACTGGATCGGCAACAGCTGGGCGCTCTTGTTCTCGCACCCCAAGGACTTCACGCCGGTTTGCACGACCGAGCTCGGCGCGCTCGCCAAGCTGAAGCCGGAATTCGACAAGCGCGGCGTCAAGCTGATGGGCCTTTCGGTCGACCCGGTCGATCGTCATGCCAAATGGTCGGAAGACATCAAGGAGACGCAAGGCGCGGCTCCGAACTACCCGATGATCGGCGACACCGATTACAATGTCTCGAAGCTGTACGGCATGCTGCCGGCCGCGATCTCGGGCGATCCCCTCACCCGCACCGCCGCCGACAACCAGACCGTCCGCAACGTCTTCATCATCGGGCCGGACAAGAAGATCAAGCTGGTGCTGGTCTATCCGATGACAACGGGGCGGAACTTCCAGGAGATCCTGCGTGTCGTCGACTCGCTCCAGCTCACCGCCAAGCATCGCGTCGCGACGCCGGCCGACTGGAACCAGGGCGAGGACGTGATCATCGCGGGCTCAGTCTCCAACGACGAGGCCAAGACGATCTATCCGCAGGGCTGGAAAGAGCCGAAGCCCTACATCCGCATCGTGCCGCAGCCGAAATAACAACGAACTGTCGTTCCGGGGCGGTGCGAAGCACCGAACTATGGTGCGCACTTGCGCACCTGAGAATCTCGAGATTCCGGGTTCGGCTCTGCGAGCCGCCCCGGAATGACGCTGTGAATTTCGAGCCCTGCTTTACGCCGCCCGCACGCGATCCAGAAAACCGTCGACCTCGGCCTTCAGGTGCAGGCTTTCGCCCGACAACGCCTGGGCCGAGGCAAACATCCGGCTCGAAGTCTCGCCGGTCTCGCTGGCGCCCTTGGCGGCGTATCGGACATTGACGGCGACATCGGCCGTGCCCGAGACCGCGGCGCGAACGCTCGCCACGATGTTGTGGGTCGCGCTTTTCTGCTGCTCGACCGCAGCCGAGATCGAGCCGGCGATGCCGCTGATGCGCTCGATGGTCTGGCTGATCGCCTTGATGGCGACGACCGATTCCTCGGTCGCAAGCTGCATGCTGGCGATCTGGTTCGAGATCTCGTCGGTTGCCTTGGCGGTCTGGCCGGCCAGCGTCTTGACCTCCTGGGCCACCACCGCGAAGCCGCGACCGGCCTCGCCCGCGCGCGCGGCCTCGATGGTGGCGTTCAGTGCCAACAGGTTGGTCTGCTCGGCGATCGAGGTGATCAGCTTGACGACGTCGCCGATGCGCGCGCCCGCCTCGGAGAGCTGCGCAATGCGCTGATCGGTCGCCTCGGCCTGCTGCACCGCCTCGGCGGAAATCTGGTTGGATTCCTGCACGCGCCGGGTGATCTCGGAGATCGATTGAGACAGCTCGTCCGAGGCCGACGCCGCCGAACGCACGTGCTCGGAGGCGTTTTCGGACGCGCCCGCCGACTGCGCCGACAGATCGGCGGTGGAGCGTGCGACGTCGGTCAGTTGCCGTGCCGCGCGCTCGAATTCGCCCGACGAGGCCAGCACCTTGTCGAGGATGCCGCCGACGCTGCCGCGGAACTCCTCGACGAAGCCGCGCAGGTCGGATTTGCGCTGCTCGGCCGCCGCAGCCGTGGCTGCCGCCTGCTCGCTGCGCATGCGCGCCCGCTCCAGCGAATTGCTCTTGAACACGGCGACCGTGCGGGCGATCTCGCCGATCTCGTCGGCGCGATCCTCGCATTCGATCGCGACGTCGCTCTGTCCGTTGGCAAGCGCGGTGAGCGAGTGCGTGACCGAGGTGAGCGGCCGGGTGATGCGGCGGACGACCAGCAGGGTCAGGACCAGCACCAGAAGCGCAGCGAGGCCCGCGGCCACCGCCATGCTCTCGATCGCCTGGGCCAGCATGCTCTCGTACTGGGCCATGGGGATTCCGACATAGAGGATGCCGGCGACCTTGCCAGCCCCGTCCACGATCGGGAAATAGGCGGTCATGAACGACTTGCCGAACAGCGTGGCCGGCCCCTTATAGGCCTCGCCACGGCGCAGCGGCGCCTGCCCCGGATGGTCGGCGGCAAGCTGGGTGCCGACGGCGCGGTTGCCATTTTCTTTCTTCACATTGGTCGAGCGTCGCACGAACTGCCCGCTCGCATCGTCGAACACGAACAGGGTCGCATTGCCGCCGACATAGGACACCGCGCGATCGACGATGGCGTGATCCTTGAAGTCGGGCATCTTGGGGATCTCGGCGCGCGCCACCGCGCCATCCCTCATCGTGATCTTGGCGGCCGGGACGGTCTCGGTAAAGGCCAGTGCCAGCGTGCGCAGATTGACCTCGATGTCGCGCAAGGCGCGATCGTTGAAGGCGGATGTCAACGACCAATAGCCGGCGCCGACCACGAGCGCGGTGTTCATGGCGATCAGCAGTACGGCGCACAGGACCGCCTTGGTGCCGAGCTTGAATTGCGGCAGGCGCTTTGCCGTCGAAAGTTTGGACATGGATGGAACTACCCCCGTAATTCCTGCATATTCGTGCAGCCCGCTTTCGGTCCCATTAACGACGGTTCACACCGCCGCACGCGGCATGCTTTCCAAAGTGTAAACGAGGACGCCCCTGACCACGCCGAGCGCGCCTGTCATCGTCTGGTTTCGCGATGACCTTCGTCTGTCCGACCATCCCGCCCTCCATGCTGCCGTGAAAACCGGCGCGCCGGTGGTCTGCCTCTATGTGCTGGACGAGGCCGCCGGGCGCCCGCCGGGCAGCGCGGCGCGCTGGTGGCTGGCGCAGTCGTTGCGGGCGCTTGGCGCCGAGATCGCCACGCGCGGCGGATCGCTCGTCCTGCGCAGGGGACCGGCGGCCAAGGTCGTCGCCGAATTGGCCCGCGAAAGCGGTGCCCGCGCCGTCCACTGGAATGGAATTGCGCAGGCGCCGCATCAGGCAGTTGAGAGGCAGCTCGAAGCCGCACTGGCAAAGCTCGGCATCGACTCGCAAAGCTTCCCCGGCGACCTCCTCGTCCAGCCCTCGGCGATCCGCAACAAGGAAGGCCGGGGCTTGCGCGTATTCACGCCGTTCTGGCGGCGGGTGCTGTCGCTCGGCGATCCGCCAAAGCCCTTGCCCGCACCGAAGCAGCTGCGCCCTGCGCCGAGGCTTGCGAGCGATGAGCTGGAAAGCTGGGAGCTCGAGCCGGCCGGGCCGGATTGGGCGGGTGGCCTGCGCGAGACGTGGACCCCGGGCGAATCCTCCGCGCGGGCGCGCCTGCGCGATTTCCTCAAGCACACCGCGCGCCGCTATGTCGGCGATCGCGACCGGCCGGATCGGGACGGCACCTCAAGCCTGTCACCGCATCTGCGCTTCGGCGAGCTGAGCCCACGCCAGGTCTGGCACGCGGCGCGGTTCGCCGCGGCCGAGGATCCGTCACGCGGGCCCGGCATCGAAAAGTTCCTGAGCGAGCTCGGCTGGCGCGAATTCTGCCGTCACCTGCTGCACGACCATCCCGACCTCGCCACCGAAAATCTGCAGACGAGCTTCGACGGCTTCCCCTGGAAAGGCGACGAGAAAGCGCTCGTGGCCTGGCAGCGCGGGCACACCGGCTACCCGATCGTCGATGCCGGACTGCGCGAGCTCTGGCACACCGGCGTGATGCACAACCGGGTGCGGATGGTGGTGGCGTCGTTCCTGGTCAAGCACCTCTTGATCGACTGGCGCGATGGCGAAGCCTGGTTCTGGGACACGCTGGTCGATGCGGATGCCGGCAGCAATCCCGCCAACTGGCAATGGGTCGCCGGCTGCGGCGCCGACGCGGCACCCTATTTCCGCGTGTTCAACCCGCAGCTCCAGGGCGAGAAGTTCGATCCGGATGGAACCTACGTTCGGCGCTGGGTGCCGGAGTTGAAGGACATGCCAACCAAGCTGATCCACCGGCCCTGGCAGGCCACGCCGATCGAGCTCGCGAGCGCGGGCATCACGCTCGGCAAGACCTACCCGCAGCCGATCGTCGATCATGCCAGGGGACGCGAGCGCGCGCTCGCCGCCTACGCAAAGATCCGCAGAAGTTGAGCGCTGCTTTGACACAATTTCGAAACCCGCTATCGTCATCGCTCCAATCAAACCGCGGGGGACGATATGGACGACGATAAGCCGATTACCGAACAGGCGATGGAGACGATCACCACAGCCGTGGAAGCGACCAAGGACGCGGCGGTCATCGCCGTCAAGAAGGTCAGGAAAGCCGCCAAGAAGGTCGCGAAGAAAGTAGCGCCGAAGAAGGCTTCCAAGAAGAAGGCCAAGAAAGCCTCGAAGAAGAGTTCGAAGAAGGCTGCAAAGAAGTCGTCGAAGAAAGCGGCCAAGAAAGCGACCAAGAAAACTGCAAAGAAGTCCGCGAAGAAGACCGCCAAGAAAGCCACAAAGTCGAAAAAGAAGGCTCGGAAGGCCAAGCGCTGATCGCAACATTCAAAGAGGTCTCCGGGTGCGGGCGCGCCCGGAGACAGCTTCCCGGGATACCCTACCCTCGCGGCTTGGATGCGCGCCGGCCCGGGTGATGCTCTCCCTTCGGATCACGGAATTCGCTGCGATGACCGCGGCGGTCCTCGGCCTTGAAGCGCCGCCGCTTTTCCAGTGAGCCGAACTGCTTGATCAGCCGCCTGCCGTTGACCTTCTTGATGACGTAGCCACCCTCGGTCATCGAGAACGGCGCCTTGAGCGATCCCATATGGTCGAACTTGGTGCCGCGGGGATGCTTGAAGGGCTCGAACCAGGACGGATAGACGAAGTTCGACATCGGGAAGCCGTTGACGAGGAAAGAGTCCTCCTCCACGGCGTCGCAGACCTCGTAGGCATATTGGGTGTGGCGGGTCCTGTCGGCCCACAGATTGGCCATGGGGTCCAGCACCATCTCGAACAGCTCGTGCGATGCCGCCAGGCTGACGGGATCGTCCTCACCCAGCGTCTTCAGGAATATCTTCGAGATCGGCTGTCCCCGATGCGTCAGCTCGTGCCGTCCGAGGAAGTTCTTGTGGCTGGCGTCGTCGAAATAGACGAGCTGCCAGTCCGTCGGCTTCGGCTTGCGGGTGACGTCGAGATCGACCGGGTAGCCCCAGACGGGGAGGAAATGCTCGTCGTAGCATTTCTGGAGCGCGGCCGTGAGCTTGGCCATCATCCGGTCGCTCATCATCTCCTCCGCGTAGTTGATGCAGGCAATCCGGACCGGCTTCAACGATCTGCCGAGCAGCGCGCGCCTCGCCTTCTTCATGGAAATCACCGCTCTGAAGGTGAAACTGAAATTCGTTCAGCCTAACACGAACGTGCCGCGCACGTCAGGGATGTATTCGACGCCCCGCTCCATCCGCCTAGAAGCGCCGGTTGACGACGAACACCGCGGCCGCGCACATCCCCATGCCGGCAATCGCCAGCGCGTCGAGCTTCTCTCCGAACAGCAGATAAGCCATCAGCGCGGTCACGGCAGGCACCAGATAGAACAGGCTCGCGACCGAGGTCGCCGCAGCGTGGCGGATCAGCCAGTACAACAGCCCGATCGATCCGATCGAGAGCGCCACCGCGAGCCAGCCGAGCGCGAGTACGAACTCCCGCGTCCAGTGCACCACGCGGTCTTCGAACAGGAAGGCCCCGATCGCGAAGAAGATGGTGACGGACACATATTGCACGAGATTGCCGGCGCGCCAGTCGATCTGGTTGCAGTAGCGGCGCTGATAGAGCGTGCCGAGCGTGATGCTGATCAGCGAGACCACGGAGGCAAGCCAGCCGAGCCCGGCTTCACCCGTCATGGGACGGTTGTGCAGGATCATCACCACGCCGCCGAGGCCGAGCACGAGCCCGGCCCATTGCACCGGCGTCACCTTCTCGCCGAGCCAGCGGTTGGCAATCGTCGAGGTCAGGATCGGCTGCAGGCCCGGGATCAGCGCGGAGAGCCCGGCCGGGATCGAATGCGCGATCGCGATCGCGGTGCCGCCGAGATAGAAACCGTGGACCAGAATGCCGGCGACGGCGCTATGCGCGATGCCGGTGCGATCGGGCCATTTCGGCCGCGCGATCGCCGCGATCATCGCCATCAGGCCGACCACGATCGCCATGCGGATGGCGAGGTAGGTCAAGGGATCGGCATTGTCGACGACGTATTTGGTGCCGATGAATCCGGTGCTCCAGAGCAGGACGAACAGGATCGGCGCGGCGCGGGCGGGAAAGGATTCTTGATTATGGTTCATTGCCGCCCTCATTGCCCCACCGGGGGCTATGCGGCAATGCGAATTTGGTGCGGCCGATGCTGCGCTGCGACGGACGATGGCGGCTCAGCTCAGCCGCTCACCATTCTTCCGGACAGGGGTCGATGATCTTCCAGAGCTCGACACCGTTCTTGATCTTCTTCATGTCGGTGGTGAGCCCGCCATTGCGGCGGATCCAGTCCTTCACCGTATCCGGGTAGTAGGACATCAGGTCGGACGTCCCCTCGGAGCTGGTGACCTTGATGCCGAAGGTGAAGGCCTTGTCGTAGTAGGCCTGGTGGAAGCCGAGGCTGGCGCGGGGCGTCACGCAGATCTTGTTCATCGGCACGATGCCGAGCACCAGCGTGCAGGCCGAGTTGCAGATGCCGTCGATGATGACGCGCTCGCCCTTCTCGCGGACCCGCTTGTACTTGGTCTTGTATTCCTCGACATAGCCGCCGTGGTCGCGGGTGATATGCAGCTCGGCCCGCGCCGGCGTGGCGGCGGCGAGGCAGAGCAACAGCAGGCTCAGAAGCGTGATGCGCATGGCGGCGTGACGGCGAAAGCCTTCAGGAATGGACCGGCCTCGAAGGGAGCCCCAAAAGGCCGGCGACAGGATTCTTAACCGAATACTCTTTGGTCATACTTGTGTGGGGAATTCGTTAAGCATCCCGAAAAGGCCAAAAATGGGCAGCCTTCGACCACATGTCCGGCAATTCTGTCACACCCACCCGGGAATCTGCGGGATTGGCCCGGATTTCCGGGCGCCGGACGGGTGCCCTGGAGGTGCGAAGTGGCTATAGATGGCTGACCACTTCGCGCGGGTTCCGGAGAATCGAGATGAGCAAGTTGACGCTTGTAGCCGCGGTTGCTGCCCTGTCGGCCGCAATCCTAGCCCCTGGCCTCGCGGAGGCGCGGGGACATCACCGGCACCACCGCCATTACGCCAATCCGCTGCCCTACCCGATCAGCTATCTGCACAATTACGGCCCCGGCTTCACCCCCGGCACCTTCGCCTTTTATGACGGCCCGTCGACCAACCATTGCTACCAGAGCGCGGCCGCCTATGTCGGCCAGGACCGCCGCCGACACCCCTGCTACTGAGGGGCGCTACGCGTCCCCGGAGCGCTACGCGTCCCCGGGGCGCTACCGCGTCCCCGGGGGTGCTGGCGCGGCCTCTGCGGGCGCCTCTATTTGGCGGCGCCCGACAGCAGCAATTGCTTCTCGATCTCGTAGACCGGCAGCTTGACGAGGTCCTTGCCGACCTCGCCCCGCAGCGCCTTGCGCATGACGTCCGAATAATCGGCGCGGATCATCCCGAGCGCGCGCGGCGAGGCGACCATGGTCAGGGCCGCAGTCTCGCCCGAGGTGACGGCAGCATCGAGCCGGCCGGCGAGGCTGCGCAGGAAGGCGCGCTCGGCCTCATCGTGCCAATCGGTCTGCTCGGCCGAGCTGCGCACGCCGCCGGCAGCGGCATGCAGGCGGCCCGGCGCGTCGCTCCCTTGCGCGCTGGTCGAGGGATTGGGCTGCTCGTGCACCTCCCTGGTGTGAAGGTTCGGAAACATCTCGTCGCCGAGGTTTTCCAGAATGAGCGCCTTGCGCCCATCGCACACGACCAACCAGTCACCCTTGTCTAGTCTCATCTTGTCCATTGCACAGCTCCAAGCAACCTGTGAGCTTGCCCTTCGAATTCGTCGAAGGACTGGCCACGCAACAAGACTACGAACGAAGCCCCGACGGCGGATTGCGCAGGATCAAGAACGGTATCGATGTCCAGCGAGGCCATCGCTGCGCAGGCGCAGCATTGGTCACTCGCGCGAACCTAGGCTAGTCTGGCGAGGTTGAGGTCAGGCCTGCGGGGGACCGGCTGAAGATTTGTTCATCAGCATTACATTTCGGTTCCGCCACAATTTGATCAGAACAAGTTCGATATCCTGGATCGCGTAAGCGGAGGAAGACATCATGAATCTCAAGATCGGCCTCGTCGCCGCAGCCCTGTTCGGTGCCATGTTTGGTGCTTTGGCGACATCGCCGGCGGCGTCTGCCATGCCCATCGCGCCCGCGCCTGCGACGCCGCAGGCGTCCGGCGTCGAGCAGGTCCGCATGGTCTGCGACGCCTGGGGGCGCTGCTTTTGGCGTCCGAACTACTATGGGTATTACGCGCCGCGGCCGTATTACGGCCCCCGCTATTATGGGCCGCGCTATTACGGTTACGGTCCACGCTATTATGGCCCACGCTATCGCCGCTGGTGACATCTGAAGGGGCCCTCGGGGCCCCTTCGCTTTTGCGAAATCATTGCTTGCGCGGTCATCGCCGGCCTGGAGCCATTCCAAAACTGATCTGGATCAAGGATGAAATCGGCCCGCACCGTCATTCTACGGTGATGGCGGATTTGATCGTTTTTCGATGCCCTCAGACGGGCATGAACGTACAGACGGATCTCGAGAAGCAGCTGAGACAGGAGAGACGGAGCTTTGCATCCTTCCCCTGTCCCGCCTGCACGCGGCTGCATTTCATCGACCTCGCCTCCGGCCAACCGATGAGCCGGGAACGTTGACGGTCACATCGATCTGGACGGACGTCATGGCATGATGTCCGCAATACTACGGCCTGAAATTCGGTTTACTGAAACGCGATGTTTCGCCATTGATGGCGGTGTATCGACGTTCATTTGATTGTCACATTTCAGCAGCCGGCCAGCCCCATGTTGTTCGACGCCCTCGCTCCGTCCTCCGCCCTTCAACTGATCGGCTTCGCCGACGTCGATGCGTTTTGGCCGATCGAGACGATGGAGGACGCCAGGAGCATCCCGCTCGACATCCCGAACTTCGCCGCGGCCCGTGCCGTCGTCTCCCTGCCGGCGTGCCGCATCATCATGATGAGATCATTCGCGCGCATCCTCGACACCGCCTATCGGATGCCGGGCGGGATGGTGATCCTGTCCATGACCGACGACCTCCAGGTCAACTTCAAGGGCCTGGATCTCGACGCGCGCTTCTTCGTGACGCTCCGCGGCAACGATGAATGTCATTTCGTCGAGCCTCAGACCAATCATCATGCAATGATCATCTTCTCCCCCGAGCTGAGAGACCGGGGCTGGTTCGATCACGCCGACGATTTGCGGGCTCATGTCGCGAACCGGCCCGCCCTGCTCCACACGCGGCAACTCCTGCTCGACATCCTGCGAACCGCCTCAATGCAGCCGCTCCTGTTCGAGACCACCGAGGCGGCGGCCCATCTGCAGGAGGGCCTGCTGCTCGCACTGGACGATCTGTTTCGGATCGATTCGATGTCGGATCGGAGCGCCTCGGTCCAGGGCGAGCGTTCGATCAAGCTCGTGCAGCGGATCGACGATTACGTCGCAGCCCATCCGACCGTGCCGATCTATACCGCCGATCTCGCCGGTGAGTTCGGCGTCTCGATCCGGACGCTCGGCGGCGCGGTCAGCAAGGTGCGCGGCATGAGCCTGCACCAGTACATTCGCCTCAAGCGGCTGTGGGCGACCCGCGCCCGCCTGCTCAAGGGCGGCGGCGCCACCGTCGCCACGTGTGCGCGCGCGCAGGGCTTCCATCATCTCGGTGAATTTGCCGCAGCCTACCGCGCGACGTTCCACGAGGCGCCGTCCGACACGCTGGCACGGGGCCGGCACGGCGGTGTCTCGTCCGGCTGACGGACGCCCTGCGCACCCCAGCAGCCAGGGGAACCGGTTCCGTCAAACTGCGTTACCCCGTCAGAGTAGTTCGCCGCTAGCCAGACCGGGGGCGAGCTGAAGCACCCCGCACGACGACGCGCGGGGTTTTTCTCGCCGTAGACGCAGTGGTGCAGGGGAAAGAATGTCTATCAACCGTAATGTGCTGTTTCTGATTATTGGCGCTCTGGTCGTCACCGCGGGCGTACTTGGCTACAATCTCTACCAGGAAAAGAAGCAGCCGGACGGACTGCAAATCAACGTCGGACCGAACGGGCTGAAGATCCAGGGCAAATAGACGTCGCTACACGTTAGCTCAAGTCCAGGCCATGAAGTCTCCAGTGTCGAGCTCCATGGTCCGCATCAGCATCAAAGGTAATGGCGCGCTCGGAGAGATTCGAACTCCCGACCCTCGGAATCGAAATCCGATGCTCTATCCAGCTGAGCTACGAGCGCCCTGGCCCGGGGGTACCGGGCCACAAACCGAGACTTGCCGGACCGGCGGCTGACGAGCCAGCGCACCGGACGGCGGTTCGGGATGGGTTCGAATTAGCAGAGAGGCCGACCAATAAAAAGCCCTCCCCGCCTCGTTTCGAGACGGATCGAAGGCTGCTGTCACCAGGTCGTGTTGAAGAGCCCGAAATGGGGCTGCTGGGCAACCAGCATGATCGGTCGTCCCTGCTGCGGCGCCGGATGCGCCCTGGCGACCTTGCGCTTGGGCTGAACCGGAGGCTTGGCGGCGGTATCGGCCTTCGCACCCGGCGTGAACTGGGCGAAGGTCTCGCGCACCCGCGCCTTGGCCGACAGCTCGGCCAATGCCGCCGACTGGGCCTCCTGCACCGGCGGCTGGGGAGCCACAACAGCGGCGGTCTTCACCGCGGGCGCAGCAATCGTCGGCTGGCTGGTGTCGAGGACGACGCGCTCAGGCAGGTGCCGATCCGACCGGATTCGGATCAGGGGCTGATCATTGCTCGCGGTCGCAACGGCTCGCGCCACGGGCGCCGCCGGATAAACGAAATTTGCCGCGAACAGCAGTGTGAGCAAAGCTCCACCGACAAAGAGGAAATACCGAAAGATGGGCATGGGCCGCGCTCCGCCCCCCGCATCCCCGCGTGGGCTCTCCGCCTCAACAGGCGATCTGTTAATTTGTTCCTGGCCCAGCCGTTCGGTTCAAATGGCGATGCGAGGTTTTTTCGCCAAGGACCAAGGAGGGTAACTTTTCCGCTACCGGAACATGCCGCCGTTAAGCACGATGTGCTGCAACCAGCGAGCATTTCGCCTGATCGGCATTCACGTTGACGAAGCCGATCGGGATATGCGCGAAGGTCTTGCGGCTCTTCATGCTGACCGGATCCGCCAGCACGCGGCTGCGGTCGGTGAGGTGACTGCCGTCGCGCCGCGCAAAGGCGCAGACGATCTCGATATCCTTTACGGCATAGTCATTGTCATTTCGCAGCGTGAACGTCACCAGGGCTCTCGAGCCAAGGCCGCCGCGGCGCCAGGTCTGCGATGAAATCCGCAAGCGACCGAGTTCTGCCACGGCGGGTGACTTGGCCAGTGCCTGGGCTTCCGAGACCGGCGACACCGTTGCGGCCGCATCGCCCGAAGGAGCCGGCTCGACGGCCGCCAGCTCCGCCTTCACCGCCTCAGCACTCTTTCCCTTGGACAGCGGCAGCAGCATCCAGACGCCGCAGCCGACAATGATGGCCGCCAGCAGCCACAGAAGGCTGCGGCCAAATGAGACGCTCGCGATTGTCACGGCCCGCGCCAGTCGTTCGCCGGTCCCGGCGAAGCGCCCCAATCCGATCCGGTCGAGCCTGGCGTTCATGGTTGCATCACCGATCGCGGCCGAAGCACATTCACTGACGGACTCGCAATGACGGACTCGCAACGACGGATTCCGCCACTGCTTACCTTAATCCGGAAGACGAACTAAGGTTCCCGCGCAGTTGCGAATCGGCAAGGACGGTGGCGATCACCGCTTGCGGCCGCTAACATGCGCTGCAACATCGCGAAGGCCCGTTGGGAGAATTGAAATGCCAATCGTCACTTGGGATCACGTCCATCTGCGCAGCCCCGATCCGGAGGCCACGGCGGCCTGGCTGCGGGACATCCTCGGTGGCGAGATCGTGCATGCGCCGGGACGGATCGACGTGAACCTTGGCGGCGCCAGGATCTTCATCGCGCCGCTCGAGGGCGACAACGCCGTCAACCCGCCGCCTCCGCACCCGCATCAGGGCCTCGACCATTTTGGCCTGACGGTGAAGGACATCGATGCCGTTGCGGCCGAGATCAAGGCCAAGGGTGTCACCTTCACGCGCGAGCCGACGACCATCCGGCCCGGCGTGCGCATCTGCTTCATCCGCGGCCCCGAAGGCATCTCCATCGAGCTGCTCGAGCGCGACAAGAAATATACCTGATCCGGCGCAAGCCGCATCATCACACCAGACGACACGCCGCCGGCACGGCTAAGTCATGCTGCCGGGCATGAAGCAGCGGATGCTGACGCCCATATAGCCGTAGATCGGCCATACCATGGTGCGCCCCACCCGGTTGGGCTCGGAGATCACGGCCTCCTCGGGGACGTCGACCCAGACGAGTTCCTGCGGCTGCCCTTCGAGCCTGGAGCCATAGCGCGGGAGGCGGACACGATAGTGCCCGTCCTTGCTGTCCCAGTCGGTATCCGAGAGCGCCGAACCGTCAGCATCGGAGCAGCACGGCCCCTTGCCGCTGCGCAGGCCGTCGAACCAGGCTTTCAAATCCGCATTGGTGTTGACGAACTGGCCGCGGTCGCGCGCGTGCCCGAAGGGGGCTGCGAGCGCAACCAAGACCAGGGCACCTGCCAGTCTTGCCGCGCTTCGCCAGTATGTTGCGCCGCCGGAACACCATCGTTCGCTTTTGCAATTCGTAGGACGCACACTGTACAGACGCGGCTCATCGCCGCCGGAATCGATCCAGTTGCTCATCGTCTTGCTCCAGCACCCCGCGGCCAGTGCAACAATTGTTATGCATTTCGCGGGCCAATCTTGATTCGTAGGCGATCGGCCTCGCCCTATCATCAGACCGTCATGACGGCGTCACGCACAAGCCGGGACAACTACGGCTTGCGGCGGCAACCTCCCATGGCCGGCCGGCAAACTGCCGCGTTGCGCGAGGCGATACGCTTTGGCATAAAAGCCGGACCGGTTACGCCGTTGGGCGATGGCGGCCGGCCTGCGGGACGTTATGAAGAACGGCCTCTATTCGATTCACGTGAACCTGCTCGATGGCCGGGTCGGCAAGGGCAGTGGCGTGATTCTTTTTCACGACGGCAAGATTCTTGGCGGCGATGCCTACCTCTATTACACCGGCAGCTACGTGGTGAAGGACAACAACACCTTCAAAGGCGAAGTGCTGGTGCAACGACACACCTCGCCGCGGGGCGACGACAATCCGCTGTTCGGCGGCCCTGCCCCCGTCGGCATCGGCCTCAGCGGCACCTTCACGGACACACGCGCGGAGATGACGGGCACGGCTCTCGTCGGCAAGGCCAGCCAGATTTTTGGCGCGACGCTGCACAAGCTCGCCGACATCGACTAAACGCACGAGCTACTCGGCAGCCTGCTCCAGCGGCGCCGTGCGCGGCAGGATGATCTGGATGCGAGTGCCGCTGCCCGGTTCGGAATCGAGATCGAGCCGCCCGCCGAGCCGGTTGGTGACGATGCTGTAGACGATGTGCAATCCAAGACCCGTGCCGCCCTGGTCGCGCCGCGTCGTGAAGAACGGATCGAAGGCGCGCCGGCGGACGTCGAGCGACATGCCGCAGCCATTGTCGGAGAAGATGATCTCGACATTGTCCTTGCCGGACTCGCGCACCTGGATGTCGATGGTCCCCGGCCGCCCGTCCGGGAAGGCGTGCGCCACCGAATTGAGAAACAGATTGGTCAGCACCTGGCCGTATGGGCCGGGATAGCTGTTCATGGTCAGATCCGGCTGGCACTCGACATTGAGCGTCAGGTTGTGCTTGCGCAGGCCCGGCCTCAGGCTCATCACCACCTGCTCGGTGAGATCGCCGAGATCGAAGCTGCGCTGGTCCGAATAGTTGCGGTCGGCGGCGACCTGCTTGAACGACTGGATCAGCTCGGCGGCGCGGTTGAGATTGGAGACGAGCTGCGAGGATGCGTCGCGGCTGGTGTTGAGGAAGTCGTTGAGCGTGGAGCGGCGCAGCTCCCCGCGCTCGACCTCGGAGGTGAACATCGCCGTCTTGCGCTCCAGCGCGGAGGCGACCGTGAGGCTGATGCCGACGGGATTGTTGACCTCGTGGGCAACGCCGGCAACGAGGCGCCCGAGCGCGGCGAGCTTCTCGGCCTCGATCAGCGAGGCCTGGGTCTCGCGCAGATTGCGCAGCGCGGTCTCGGCGGACTCCTTGGCCTTGCGCATCTCCTGCTCGCCGCGCTTGCGTTCGCCGATGTCGAGCGCGACGGTGACGATCCGCTCGATCTCGCCCTCGGCATCGAGCAGCGGCAGCTTGTTGACCAGCCATTGCCGCATGTTGCCGGAGCTATCCTTGTACTCCTCCTCATAGAAGCCGAGCCCCTTGCGGATGCTGAGCACGCGCTTGTCGTTCTCGTCGGTCTTGGCCGCGCCGTAGCGCGACATCAGGTCCGCCGTGGTGCGGCCGAGCGCGTCGCCGGGTTCGATGCCGAAGATGCCGGCCATGTAGCGGTTCATCAGCACATAGCGCAGGTCGCGGTCCTTGACGTTGATCACCGCGGGCACGGTGTCGATGACCTGCTGGAGCAGGCGCCGGCCTTCGGCGATGGCGTCTTCCGCCCGCTTCTGGTCGGTGATGTCGCGCAGCGTGCCCTCATAGCGGACGATGTTGCCCTGCTCGTCGCGCACGCCGGTGGCGCTGTCCGAGAGCCACAGGATGTCGCCGCTGCGCTGGCGCACCTGGTACTCGAACTCGCGCACCATGCCGTCGCGCGCCATCAGCCGCTGGTATTCGACGCGTGCCTCGGGATGGACGTAGATGGTGTGGGCGATGTCGTTGATGCTGTCGATGAGGTGCTGCGGGCTGTCATAGCCCATCATCCGCGCCAGCGCCGGATTGGCGTTGAGCAGATCGCCGGCCGGCGTCGTGACGTAGATGCCGTCGACCGAGCCCTCGAACAGCTTTCGGTAGCTCTCTTCGGCGAGGCGCTGTTCGGTAAGCGCGCGCACCGCCGCCTCGCGCGCCGTGTCGGCTTCCTCCAGCGCGCGTCGGAACACTTCGGCTGCACGGGCGATGTCGCCGATCTCGTTGTCGAGGTCGGCCGACGGGATCGAGGTGTCCTTCCGGCCCGCCGCAAGCGCGCGGATCGAGCGGGCGATCTGGGCGAGCGGGCGCACCGTCCTGCGCACCACGAACAACGCCGCGGCGATACCGATCAGAACGCCGATGGTGCCGAGCACGATGCTCTGCCATCGCGCTTCCGTCAGCGTCCGGGCGAAATCGCGCGACAGCACATGGCCGCGCCGGTCGCTGACTTCACGCAGCAATTCGGTGACGCGACCGATCAGCCGGCCCTCGGTTCCCAGCACCTCGCGGTCGATGTCGGCGATCTGCCGCTCGCGAACGGCCACGGCCATGATGGCCTCGGCATAGTCGTTCACCGCCGATCTCAGCCTGGCATCGACAATGTTCAGGGCCCGCATATTCTGCGCCGCCTGCTCCGCCGCGGACGGGTTGCGCGCAAGCAGCCCGAGCGCGATCCGGCTCTGCGCCTCCGACAGTCGCGAGGCCAGCTCACGGTCGGCGGTGCCGGAGACAGCCACATCGAACTGGTCGCGCAGCGGCGGCAGGCCGGCGAGCAGCTGGGCGCGGCGATCGATCAGGGTCGATATCCGCTCGAGGCCGTTGCGATAAGTCGCAAGCCGCTCGGTGACCCCGTCGATCATGTCCTGCTGCTCGGGCGCGAGCTCGATGCGGGTCTTCTTCAGGATGTCGCTGAGCGTCGAGGCCGCCTCGCCCACCTGCTTGAACTGGATGCCGGCGCCGGGATCGGTGACGAAGTCGCGCGCGGCAAGCCGCAACTCGTTCATGCGGCGATCGATGTCCTCGGCGAGGTCGCCGACGCTCTGGAGCCGCTGCAGCTCGGCGAAGGTGGTGTCGATGTGCCGGATCGCGATCACGCTCGCGGTCGACGTGACGATGATCACCGCCAGCACCAACAGGAAGCTGCCGAAAGTGAGCTGGCCGATGGAGAGCGAGAATGTTCGCTTTTTCTCAGGGGTCGGCGTCAATTCGGCGGACATTGGGCTTTGAGGACCGGGATATTGGAGGCCCAATATACGACGTATTGCGGCCCCGGGGAAACATGCCGCGGGCCGCCGATTATCCTTAATATTGTGGGCCTCGGAGCCCCCTTCCCCGAACTATGACGGTTTGACGCTTGCCTGCCGCCGGGCCGGGATCGTCATGGCGGCGACGCCGAGGACGACGCAGGCAAGCCCGATCCAGGCGGTCCGGCTCAGGCTCTCGCCGAGGAAGGCGACGCTGATGGCAACGCCAATGGGCACCCGCAGATAGGCCTGCGCGGTGGTGCCGACCGAGCCCAGGGTCTGGATCAGGCGGAAATAGATCGCAAACGCCGCGGCCGTCGAGAACACCGCGAGCGCGAGCAGCGCCAGCAGCGAACTCGGCGAAGGCGACAGCGTCCAGGGCTGCTCGACCACCAGCGAGGCCGGGATCAGGACCGCCGCCCCCGCCAGCAGCGAGCCGGCCGCGGGCGCCATGGGATCGAGGCCCTTGAAGCTGCGGCCGAAGATCGCGGCGCAGGCGTAGCAGATGGTGGCGGCGACGATGGCCGCCTCCGCGACGAGACCGCTGCCCATGTCATGGAAGGCATCGACGCCGACGATCAGCAGGATGCCGGCCATGCCGGCGACCACGCCGAACAGCTTGCGCGATGTCGTCGCCTCGTGGCGGGTCACGACAGCCGTGAGCAGGAAGGTGAAGATCGGGCCGGCCGAGTTGAGGATGGTGGCGAGCGCTGCATCGACGTGGCGCTCGCCCCAGGCGATCAGCGTCCAGGGGATGACGCTGTTGAGCACGGCCTGGAAGGCGAAGCGCTGCCAGGTCGCTGCGTCCGTGGGCATCCTGATGCCGCGCAGCCACATGACGGCCAGCAGCAGGAGGCCCGCAATCGCGGTTCGCGCCGCGATCAAGGTGATCGGGGGAATGGTGGCGACGCCGAGCTTGATGAAGGTGTAGGAGCCGCCCCAGAGCGTTGCGAGCGCGACCAGGAGCGCCAGCTCGCCGGCGATGTTGGTGTCCTGCCGGCTGTCCATTTCGCACGCTCCGTCCCGTTGTCAGAGACGGAACCTAGCGCGTCTACGGTCGCAGATAGTTCGTTGCGTGTCGAAGTGTATTAGCCCACCGCGCCGACCTCGAACACCTCGCCGTCATAGCCGGCCTCGCGGGGAATGCGGAGCTGGCGGCCGGTTTCGGTCTTGGTCATCACGGGCATCACCGTGACAATCGACATGCCGCGGGCATGGTCCAGCGCGGCGCCCACGCTGCCCTGCTTGGCGAGGCGGATCAGATTGCGCGTGGTCGGGAACGGCAATTTGAAGCGGCCGCTCTCGCCGCCCTCCACCGCCTCGCGCGGCGAGATCCAGATCGAATCGGTCGACTCCCGGCCATCATGGGCGCCGAGCTGATCGGGCGGCGCGGCGGCGAGGAAGAACCAGGTGTCGAAGCGCTTCGGCATGCCCTCCGGCGTGATCCAGTGCGCGTAAGGCACCAGCGTGTCGAGCGCGAGCTGAAGGTCGTTGTCGACCAGGATGCTCAGGAAGCTGACCTTGTGCTCGTTGAGCGCGACGCGGTGCTTGTCGGCGATCTCGCCAGCACGCCTGGCATCGACAGGCGCACCCGTCCCCTTCGCCCGCGCCAACAGGATGCCGCTCTCCTCGAAGGTCTCGCGGATCGCGGCGATGCGAAAACCACGATCCGCCTCGCTGAGGCCCTCACCGCCCGAATACAGGTCGGAGCGCGCGACGATCTCGTTGTCGCCGGCATCGACGCTGCCACCGGGAAACACCAGCGCGCCCGAGTTGAACTCGATCTGATGATGGCGGACCATCATGAAGACTTCGATTTCGTCGCGGCTCTTGCCGTCGACCGTGGGGCCGTCGCGCAGCAGGAGGATCGTCGAGGCCGGGCGTGATGCTGATGTCTCGGCCATGCGACTAACCCGCGGCGCTGGATTGCGGGCCGAGATTGGCGCGCTTGTCGACGCGGGCGACGCGCGACAGCAGGTACTCGACCTCCGCTTTCGCCGTCGCCGTGATGGTCGCGCCGGGCTTGCGCTGGGCGCTGGAGGCGATGATGCCGCGCTTCTGCAGCACGTATTTGCGGATGGTCAGGCCGACGCCGGGCTGCTGCTCGTAGCGGATCAGCGGCAGATGCGCGTCGAACAGATCATGCGCGGCATCGCGCTTGCCGGCCTTGGAGAGGTTCACGACGTCGATCAGAAGCTCCGGGAAGGCGTAACCGGTCATGGCGCCGTCGGCGCCGCGCTCCATCTCGAAGTCCAGGAACGTGCCGCCATTGCCGCAGAGAATCGAGAGCGGACGGAGCGAGCCGTCCTTCTGGAAGCCGCGCAGCGTCGTGATCTTCTCCAGCCCCGGCCAGTCCTCATGCTTGAGCATCACGCAGTTCGGATTGTCCATGACGATCTTGCGGATCACGGCCGGTGTAAACACCACCGTGAGCGTCAGCGGATAGTCCTGGAGCACCCAGGGCACATCAGGCCCGATGGCTTCCGCCGCCTGCTTGAAATAGCCGACGATCTGGTCGTCGGTGCGAAGCGAGGGCGGCGGCGCGATCATCACGCCGGCTGCGCCCGCGTCCATCGAGGCCCTGGCCAGCGAGCGCATGGTGGCAAAGCCCGGCGCGGAGACGCCGACGATCACCTGCATCTTCCTGGCGCGTTTGACGAAGCGCACCGCGACCTGCTCGGCCTCGGTGGCGTCCAGCTTCGGCGCCTCACCAAGGATGCCCAGCACCGTGACGCCGTCGCACCCGACCTCCTCGTAGAAATCGGTCAGGCGGTCGATCGAGCGCTCGTCGATCCGGCCGTCGTCGTGGAACGGCGTCGGCGCGATTGCGAAAGTGCCCTTGGCGTCGGCGGTGAGTTTCATCTAGTCCTCGTCTCTCTCTATTGTCATTCCGGGGCGCGACGCAGTCGCGAGCCCGGAATCCATAACCACGATCCGGAGTATGGATCCCGGGCTCACGCTTCGCGTGCCCCGGCATGACGGCTCCTAAAACCGCCGCGCGCCCATCTTGATCTGCTCCTCGGAGAAGAAGATCTCCTTGGCATGATCGGCGATGTCCTGGGCCTTCCAGCCCGTGTGCGGCGGTTTCCAGCCTTCCATTTCCATCATCCGCATCTCGCGCACGCCGCGGGGCCCGGACACGCCCAGCACCTTGCCAGTCTGGTCGCCCGACAAGTCGCTGACCATGTATAGCACGGCCGGCGCGATGCCGTCCGGCCCCAGCGCCGCCGAGGGGTTCTCCTTATAGCGGGGCAGGTCTGCGGTCATGCGGGTCAGGGCGCCCGGGGCCAGCGTCCAGATCCGGATGTTGTACTTGCGGCCCTCGATCGCCAGCACGTTGGACAGGCCCCAGATGCCGCCCTTGGCCGCACCGTAATTGGTCTGGCCGAAATTGCCGATCAGCCCCGAGGTCGAGGAGGTGTTGACGATGACGCCGCCGCCGTTTTCCCGCATCCAGCGAAACACCGGCATGGTGCAACAAAAGGTGCCCTTCAGGTGCACCTTGATGACCTTGTCCCAGTCGGACTCGGAGGCCTTGGCAAAGGTCTGGTCGCGCAAAATGCCGGCATTGTTGACCAGGATGTCGGCGCGGCCAAAGTGCTTGATGGCGTCGTCGAACACCGACTGGCCGCCCTCCATGGTGGAGATGTCGGCGCCGTTGGCGACCGCCTTGCCGCCCTCGGCCGTGATTGCGTCCACCACGAGCTGCGCCATCGACTTGTCGGCGCCGGAGCCGTCGCGGGGCCCGCCGAGATCGTTGACGACGACCGAGGCCCCTTCCCGCGCGAACAGCTTCGCATAGGCCTCACCCAGCCCGCCGCCAGCGCCGGTGATCAGCGCGACCTTGCCATCGAGTAGTCCCATGGTGGCTTCTCCCTGTTTTTATTGTTTCGTGTCCCGGACGCGATGCAGCGTGAAACGCTGCGTCGCAGAGCCGGGACCCAGTTCTTTGCTGCGGCCTCTGGGCCCCGGCTCTGCAGCGCACCGCTGAAGGAGCGCCGCGCTGCGTCCGGGGCACGAGACTGGCCTAACCCAGCACCGTCTTGCCGTTCTTGATCACCGTCACCCCGCGCGACTTCACCTTGGCTTCGAACGAGATCGTGTTGCCGTCTTTCCAGAGGTCCATGGTCACGGTCTCGCCGGGATAGACCGGCGAGGAGAACCGCGCGACGTGCTGGCGGAAGGCGCTGGCGTCGTAGTCGGCATAGGTCTGCAGCACGCCGCGGCAGGTGATGCCGTAGGTGCACATGCCGTGCAGGATCGGGCGCGGGAAGCCGGCCTTCTTGGCGAACTCGGGATCACTGTGCAACGGGTTGCGGTCGCCGCAGAGGCGATAGACCAGCGCCTGATCCGGGCGCGTGATGATGTCGATGGTCTTGTCGGGCGCGCGCGAGGGGATCTTGTGCGGATCGGGCTGGGTCAGGCTCGGCCCGCCGAAGCCGCCGTCGCCGCGGGCAAAGCGCGAAGCAACGAGTGTCGCGAGCTTCTCGCCCTTCTCGTTCTTGAGCACCGTCTGGTGGGCGATGACGACGCCCTTGTCCTTGCCCTTGTCGTAGACCTCGACGACGGAGGAGTCCGCGGTGATGTGCGCAGCCACCGGCAGCGGCTGGTGGAAGGTGATGTCGCGCTCACCGTCGACCACCATGACGCGGTTGAGGTTCATCTCGCCGGGGCCCGCGCCCCACGCGGCGACGGACGCAAACGTCGGTACCACCTTCAGCGGTCTCGGCGTCAGCGTGCCCTCGTTGACGAAAGCGAGCTCCTTCTCGTCCATGGGATCGGCGCCGAGCCCGATGCCGTAGGCATAGAGCATCACCTCGCGGTCGGTGTAGGCGTATTTCTGGCCGAGGTTTTTCAGGCCTTTGAGTTCTTCGTATCTGGCGGACATCTTGTTTGTTTCCTCTCCGGACTCTTATGCGCCGCTGCCAGTCGAAGTGCTCTCTCCCCTTGCGGGAGAGGGCTGCGAGAGCCGTGCGGCAAACTCGTTTGGGTGAGGGGTTGCTTCCGCAGCGAGCAATCTCTCTGTGGAGAGAAACCCTTCATCCGGCGCCAAAGCCGAAGCTCCGCTTCGGCGTCTTTTAAGAACGGCCGCCAGAGGCGGCCTATGCCACCTTCCCCCGCAAGGGGGAAGGAAGAAAGCAATCAGGCCGGCGTGAAGAACGGCAGCGGTGCGCCGTCGGTGGGCTTGAACACCACTTTCACCTTCTGGCCGATCTTGAGCTTCTCGAGATCGCAGTCGACGAAGTTGGTCTGCACCGACGGCCCCTCCTTCAGCGTGACATAGCCGATGGCGTAAGGACCGGTCGGCGACTTCCGCATCAGGCTCCAGGTGTAGATCGTGCCCTCGCCCGAAGCCTCTTCCCACACCGTCTTGTCGGAGTAGCAGAACGGGCAGATCGAACGCGGGAAGTAATGCGCTTCGCCGCACGCCGTGCAGCGCTTGATCATGAACTTGCCCTGTTTGGCCGCGTCCCAGAACGCGGCGGTCTCGGGGTTCGTCACCGGGGCCGGATACTTTTTCGCTTCGCTCATCACACGCGCTCCAGAATGGCCGTCGACGCGGCATGGCGAACACCCAGGAGGCCGCCGGTGCCGTGGGCGATGGCGAGATCGCAATTCCTGACCTGCACCTTCGGATGCGCCTCGCCGCGCAGCTGCCGGACGGCCTCGATGATCTTGGTCATGCCGCCGCGGTTGACGGGATGGTTGCTGCAGAGGCCGCCGCCATCGGTGTTGAACGGCAGCTTGCCGACGCCCGAGATCAGATTGCCGTCGGCGACGAACTTGCCGCCCTCGCCTTTCTTGCAGAACCCGAGGTCCTCGAGCTGCATCAGCACCGTGATGGTGAAGCTGTCATAGATCGAGGCGTATTTGATGTCCTTCGGCGTGATGCCTGCTTCCTCGAACGCACGCGGGCCTGACCAGATGCCGGCGGAGTAAGTGAGATCGAGATCCTTGCCGCCGCGCGGGCCCTTCATGGCCTCGCCATGGCCGATCAGCTTGACCAGCGGCTTCTTCAAGCTCTTCGCAATCTCGGGCGTCGTCACGATCAGCGCGCCGCCGCCGTCGGAGACGACGCAGCAATCCATGCGGTGAAGCGGATCGGAAATCATCGGCGAGTTCAAGACGTCCTCGACGGTGACGACGTCCTTGAGCATCGCATGCGGATTGTATTGCGCGTGATGGGAGGCTGCGACCTTGATCCAGGCGAGCTGCTCGCTCGTGGTGCCATAGTCGTGCATATGGCGCATGGCACACATGCCATAGGCATTGTGCGTGGTCGCACCATAAGCGGTTTCGAAATCGACCTCGGCGCCGGCCGCACGCGGCGGCATCGCGCCGGTGCGCGGCTTGCCGGCCAGCGTGATCAGCGCGATCGAGCACTTGCCCGCCGCGATCGCTTCAGCGGCATGGCCGAGATGGATGATGTAGGAACAGCCGCCGGTCTCGGTGGAATCAACGTGGCGAAGCTTCTTGGTGTTGAGCCCGAGATAATCGACCATCGGCCAGGCGCCGCCCGGAGCATCGCCCGCGCAGAAATAGCCGTCGACGTCGTCCTTGCTGATCCCGGCATCCTCGATCGCGCCCTTGGCGACCTCAGCGTGAAGCTGGGCGGTGGATTTGTCCGGCGCATGCCGGGTCGGGTGCTCATAGATCCCGGCAATGTAGGCTTTGCCCTTGATGGTCAAAACAGAGGTCTCCGCTCGCGTTTCTTATTGCCCCGTTTTTCTGAACCGCGGTGGCCCTGTTGGCAAGCGCGGAAATATTCCGTCGCGCGAGAGGGTAGCGGGTGGGCGCAAGTGGGGTGATCTTTCGCGTCCCGGACGCGCTGCAGCGTGCAACGCTGCTGCGCAGAGCCGGGACACATGCCACACCGCACTCGTCGCGGGATGGGCCCCGGCTCTGCAGCGCACGCTGAAGAAGCGCTGCGCTGCGTCCGGGGCAAGAGACCTGCACTGCAGACACAATTCCGCATCCTCGCGGCGCGTTCGCCCGAGCTTTGCGTCCGTCTTGCCTCCCTCGAAAAACAGAGGGCGCAGGGAAGACCGGGTGCCGGCCGGGCACCCACGGTCCACTGTGCGAAGATTGCGCTACAAGAGGCTGCACAGCGGCATACAGGTGAAGCCGAACATCCGGCCTTCCCTGCGCAGTAGCTTTACGGCTTATGTCGCGCTCTCCCCGGGGAGCGATGCACTATTGCCCCCGTCGCCTTGCAATTGCTCGCAAGACTTGACGCCAGCCTGCGGGCGTCAGGACCACACGATTTTGCCGTACGCGAGACCGCGCCCGTCGTGCACGAGACATTGCCTCGTGCGACGCAGCCCGCGTCCACCGCCACCCACCCCGCGTTTCGTGACGATCGCGATACGCCCCTTTGAGAGGGATGGGATGGCGGGGTGATACGACAATTCCGAATTTCGGTAAAGCGGAATGTTTTTATGCCGGCGGATTGACCCACGGAATGGGTGTTTTGCCCGGCGCCGACGCAACGGATGGTGTCGTAGGGTGGGCAAAGCGAAAGCGTGCCCACGTCTTTTGCGCAATCATGGAGAGGTCGTGGGCACGGCGCGTTGCGCCTTTGCCCACCCTACGAGACCTCCCTACTCCGCCGCGATCTGCCGCGGCGCGGGCGGCGGGCTCGCGAGGTCCGCCGCGAGCTGGGCGTAGCGCACCTTCGCATCCGCCACCGCCTTCTCCTTCACCGGGCCGTAGCCGCGGATGCGATCGGGCAGCGAGAGCAACTCCACGGCGGTATCGATCGTGACCGGCGACAAGAGACCAAGCACGGTCGTGACGTCCTTCTCGTAGCCGGCGATCAAATCGCGCTCGAGCTTGCGGTCGGCGCTGCGGCCGAAGATGTCGAGCGCCGTGCCGCGCAGGAATTTGAGCTTCGCGAGCACGCCGAAGACGTTGAGCATCCACGGGCCGAAGGCGCGCTTCTTCGGACGTCCCAGCGCGTCGAGGCCGCCGCCGAGGATCGGCGGCGCCAGGTTGAAGCTGAACTTGAAGTCGCCTTCGAACTGATCGCGGAGCTGCTGCGCGAAGGCGCCGTCGGTATAGAGGCGCGCGACTTCATACTCGTCCTTGTAGGCCAGCAGCTTGGCGTAGTTCACCGCGACCGCGCGCGGCAACGCATCGCCATAGCCGCCCTTCGCCGCGGCATCGCGCACCTGGTCGACCAGCTTGCGGTAGCGCTTGGCGAGACGGCTGTTCTGATAGGCAGTGAGGTGCTTGGCGCGGTGCTCGATGACTTCATCCAGCGTCATCGCTTCCAGGGTCTTCGGCGCAACGACTTCATCGGTGCCCTTCAGCATGTCGGCAAGACGCGTGGGGTCGGCGACCGCAAGGCGGCCGAGGCGGAAGGCTTCCTTGTTCATCTTGATCGAGACGCCGTTGACCTCGATGGCCTGCTCGATCGATTCCGCCGACAGCGGGAACAGGCCCTTCTGATAGGCATAGCCCATCATCATCATGTTGGTGGCGATGGCATCGCCGAGCAGCTGCTCGGCCGGCTTGGTGAAATCGAAGAAGACGGAGTCCTTGTGCAGCGCCGTTTCCAAGAGCTCGTTCAGCTTGCGGGTCTGGAAGTTAAAGTCGCGGTTGAGGACGAAATCGGCGGTCGGAATGACGTGGCTGTTGATGATGCCGCGGGTCCGGGTGGAGTCGCAGAGCGAGATCGTGTCCTTGGCGACCGCGACCACCTCATCGGCGGCGAGCACGAGGTCAGCCGTGCCGGTGACGATGCGCGAACAGGTCACCTCGGCCGGATGATCCGACAGGCGGACGTGGCTGAGCACCGCGCCACCTTTTTGCGCGAGGCCCGACATGTCGAGGATCATCGAGGCCTTGCCCTCGATATGGGCGGCCATGCCGAGCAGCGCGCCGATGGTGAGCACGCCGGTGCCGCCGACACCGCCGACCGCGATGTTATAGGGCTTGTCGAGTGTCGGCCGCGACGCCGGCTCCGGCAGCTCGCCGATATCGGCAAGCTCGCTAGGTGCGCGGTGGCGCGGCTTGCCGCCGTCGACGGTGACGAAGGACGGACAGAAACCCTTGAGGCAGGAATAGTCCTTGTTGCAGGACGACTGGTTGATGGCGCGCTTGCGGCCGAACTCGGTCTCCAGCGGCTCGACGGAGATGCAGTTCGACTGCACCGAGCAATCGCCGCAGCCTTCGCAGACGGCCGGATTGATCATGACGCGGCGCGCCGGATCCTCCATCAGGCCGCGCTTGCGGCGGCGGCGCTTTTCGGCGGCGCAGGTCTGCACGAACACGATCGCCGAGGTGCCCTTGTACTCGCGGCACATCTTCATGACGTTGTCGAGTTCGTCGCGGTGATACTTCTTCACGCCGGGCGCGATGGTGTCGGCGGGATAGGTGTCGGGCGCCTCCGAGACCAGATAGATCTCGCGGATGCCCTCGGCGTGGAGCTGGAAGGTGATCTGCTGCGGCGAGAGGTCCCCGTCATGGCGCTGGCCGCCGGTCATGGCCACCGCATCGTTGTAGAGGATCTTGTAGGTGATGTTGGTCTTGGACGCCACCGCCTGACGGATGGCGAGCAGGCCGGAGTGGAAATAGGTGCCGTCGCCGAGGTTGGCGAAGATGTGGTTCTCGTTGGTGAAGGGCGCGATGCCGACCCACGGCACGCCCTCGCCGCCCATATGCGTAAAGGTCTCGGTCGAGCGGTCCATCCACAGCGCCATGAAGTGGCAGCCGATGCCGGCCAGCGCGCGGCTGCCTTCGGGAACTTTCGTCGAAGTGTTGTGGGGGCAGCCGGAGCAGAAATACGGAGTGCGGGAGACGGGGGCGACCGCCTGCATCTGGCTCGCCTGGCGGCCGTTGAACCAGTCGGCCTTGGCGCGGAGCATCGAAGCGATCTCGGGGTTGAGATCGAGCTTGAGAAGTCGCTCGGTGAGCGAGGTCGCAAGCGAGGCGACGCTGAGCTCGGCAGCGAAGGTCAGGAAGCGCTTGTCGTGCTCGTCCATCTTGCCGACGATGCGCGGGCGCACGTCGTCACGCCAGTTGAACAGCACCTGCTTGACCTGGTTCTCGACGATCTCGCGCCGCTCCTCGACGATGAAGATCTCCTCCAGGCCGACGGCGAATTCATGCACGCCTTCCGGCTCCAGCGGCCACGGCATGCCGATCTTGTAGAGGCGAAGGCCGATCTTGGCGGCGACCTCTTCGGTGATCCCGAGCTCGCGCAGCGCCTGACGGACATCCTCGTAGCTCTTGCCCGACGCCATGATGCCGAAGCGGGCGTTCGGCGAATCCATGGTGACGCGGTTGACCCTGTTAGCGCGCGCAAAGGCGATCGCGGCAAAGCCCTTGTAGTCCTGCAGGCGGCGGTCCTGCTCGAAGCGGTCGTCGGGCCAGCGCAGATTGAGTCCGCCTTGCGGCATCTCGAAATCGGCGGGGATGATGAAGGGCTTCATCTCGTCGGTGAGGTCGATCTCGGCAGTGGTCTCCACCGTCTCCGTGATCACCTTCATGCCGACCCAGCAGCCCGAATAGCGCGACATGGCGATGCCGAGCAGACCCATCTCGATCATCTCGTGGATGCTCGAGGGATAGAGATACGGCATCAAGGCCGACATGAAGGCGTGGTCGGATTGATGCGGGACGGTCGACGATTTTGCGCCATGGTCGTCGCCGGCAAGGCACAGCACGCCGCCGTTCTTGGCCGAGCCCGCGGCATTGCCATGGCGGAACACGTCGCCGCAGCGATCGACGCCGGGGCCCTTGCCATACCAGATGCCGACCACGCCGTCATATTTGGCGCCGGGCGAGAGGTTGAGCTGCTGCGAGCCCCAGACCGCGGTGGCCGCGAGATCCTCGTTCACGCCGGGCTGGAACTTGATGTTGTACTGCTCGAGATGCTTGCGGGCGGCAAACAGCTGCTGGTCGTAGCCGCCGAGCGGCGAGCCGCGATAGCCGGAGATGAAGCCCGCGGTGTTGAGGCCGCTGGCACGGTCGCGCCGGATCTGGGCCATGGGCAGGCGGACCAGGGCCTGGATGCCCGTGGTGAAGACATGCCCGGTTTCCTGGGTATATTTTTGATCGAGACTGATCGGACCCTGGTTGATGCCCATGCCGTCCTCTTTTTGCGCCCTGTTCAGGTCTTGCTGACTTAAGCCGTTGCCTTCCCGTTGTTTTTAGCTAGGGCGCGCCGACCAGTTTCGCCACTCTATGTCGGATATTTCAGGATCCGCATCACAAATCTGGACCAAAGGGAGCGCCGGGTAAAAATCGCAACTTCGTGGCCTGAAACACGCTGGGCATTTTCAATTTGTGTCACCATACCCCCACTGTGGCGAAACGAACTGATGCCCCTGTCGTGCCGGATGCGGGCGATTGGTCGCAGGAGAGACTTTCGATGCGGACGATTCTGGCTGGCTTGGCTCTTGCCGGTTTGGCGTTGTGCAGTGCGGTTGCAAGCGCAGCCCGCGCCGCCGAGCCGTCGCCGGAGCTGATCGCCTACGGCAAGACGCTGGTCGAGGCCGGCGACTGCGCGGGCTGCCACACCGCCGATCCGGCAAAACCATTCGCGGGTGGCAAGCGCATCGATACGCCCTTCGGCGCCATCTATGCGCCGAACCTGACCCCGGACCGCGACACCGGGATTGGCGCCTGGCTGGATGCCGATTTCACCCGCGCATTGCGCACCGGCGTCGCGCCCGACGGCTCGAACTACTATCCGGCGTTCCCCTATCCCTACTTCACGAAAATGACGAAGGACGACACGCTGGCGATCCGCGCCTATCTCGGCACGCTCGCGCCCATCGTCAGCCGCAACAAGCCGCCGGAACTGCGCTGGCCGTTCGGCTATCGCGGCCTGATGCGGGTCTGGAACGCGATGTATTTCAAGCCCGGCCTGTTCGAGCCGGACCAGAGCAAGAGCGCGGCCTGGAACAGAGGTGGCTATCTCGTCACCGGGCTCGGTCATTGCGGCGCCTGCCACACGCCGAAGAATTATTTCGGCGCCGACAGGGACGCGCAAGCCCTGTCCGGCAACGAGGTCGGTGGCTGGTTTGCCCCGCGCCTCGATGGCGCTTCCCGCACGGGGCTGAAGTCGTGGAGCGCGGCCGACATTGCCGAATATCTGCAGAGCGGGCGCAACGCCAGGAGCCATGCCGGCGGGTTGATGGCGGAGGTCGTCGTCGACTCGACCTCGAAGATGAGCGATGCCGATGTGCGTGCGATCGCGGTGTACCTGAAAGGCCTGCCGCCGACGCGGCGTGAGACGATCGTGACGCCGCCTGATGATGCCGAGATGAAGGCGGGCCAGGCGGTCTACACAAAGCTCTGCATCGCCTGCCATGAAGCCGACGGCTCCGGAGCCCCACGGATCTATCCGCCGCTGCCGGGCAATGCGCTGCTGCAATCGATCAATCCGTCCTCGACTTTGCGCATCATTCTCGACGGCGCCCACACCGTGACCACCGCGCGCGCGCCCAACACCGGCGAGATGCCGCCCTACGCCAAGCAGCTGTCCAATGAGGAGATCGCGGCGGTGACGAACTACATCCGCAACGCCTGGGGCAACGCCGCGCCACTGGTGACGCCGTCGCAGGTGGCGAAGGCCAGGAAGCAGGAGTAGCTCCATCCCCCGTCATTGCAAGCGCAGCGAAGCGATCCAGAGTCCCTCCGCGGAAAGATCCTGGATTGCTTCCGCCTTCGCCCAAGGCTTCGGCGGACAAGTCGCCACGCTCGCAATGACGATGTGGATGGGGTGAGGTCACGTAACCTCTACCTGTCCTCATCCCCGGTGAACACGAATTTCGGCATCTCCCATTTGTAGCGCACCGCCAGCAGGCGGAAGCTGATGCCGAACACGAAGGTCAGGATGGTCCAGAGCTCGGCGTTGACATGGAGGCCGAAGGCGGTGGCGTAGAACAATCCCGTCACCACCGAGACGCTGGCGTAGAGTTCGGATCGGAACAGCAGCGGCACGTCGTTGCAGAGCACGTCGCGCAACACGCCGCCGGCGCAGCCGGTCACCATGCCCGAGACGATCACGATCGGCAGCGAAGCATCCATCTGCCAGGCGACGTCGCAGCCGGCCATGGTGAAGACGACGAGCCCGATGGCGTCGAGCACGAGGAAGGCGACCTTCAGCCGGTGCACGAGGCGCGCGAACAGAATGGTGAGGAAGGCCGCACCACCGGCCAGCGCCAGATAGATCGGATTGGCGACCCAAACCAACGGATAGTGCCCGAGGAAGAGATCGCGCAACGTGCCGCCGCCAAGCGCGGTGATGCAGCCGAGGAAGCACACACCTAACCAGTCCATGCTGCGGCGTCCGGCAGCAAGTGCAGCCGTCATGCCCTGGGCGGCTATCGCAACCAGGGACAGGAAATGCAGCACGGTATCGCTTGGCGGCAAACTCCACATTGGCTTGTTCCCTCGCGCTTGTCCTCGTCGCAGCCATGGAACTCGCGTCAGTTCCCGAATGAACAGGTTCCCGATTCCCGGTGGCGGGGCAACATGCGACGAAAGCATAAGGAGGCGCGGAACAGAATCTCGCATCCACGGGTTGTCCGGGCGTCATAACCGAGGAGATCAATCGATGGCTGACGACCGTTTTCCCAACGATCCGTACCGCCCGAACCTCGCCGACGATGAGTATCTTCGCGCGGCGCGCCGGGATGGCGACCTTCAGGCCGATCCCGAGCTTGGCGAAGGCCCCGCCTCCAGCGGCAAGGTTGCGTTATTCGCCGTTGCGATTGCACTGGTGCTGGGTGCCGTGTTCTACGGCCTGAACAATACGACCACTGGCAACCAGGCCAGCAACGCGCCGGCGACGCAGACCGCACAGCAGGCGCCTCCTGCCAATCCGGCTGCGCCTCCCGGTATGCGCGACGTGACGCCGCGCAACAACACCGAGCCGGGCGTAACGACGGGTGCGGCGCCGACCAAGCCGGCCCCGGACACCCAGAAGCCGTCTGACGGCGCGAAGTAACACTTCGCAATAGCGCGTGAAGCGGCGGGACTCAAAAAGTCCCGCCGCTTTTTCGTTGCGTCCCTAGCCGAACATCTTGTTGAGCTCGCCGCCGGGATAACCGCTGCCGAGCTCGGTGAACGTCCCCTTCTCCGCCATCTCCTTTGCCGCACGCATGAAGCCGCCCCAGGCGGCGCGGGCGAGCGAGCCGCCGACGCTGATCCGGCGCACGCCGAGATCCTCGGCTTCCTTCAGCGACAGGCCGGACGCGCCGATCAAGAGATTGAACGGCTTTGGATGCACCGCCTTCACCACGGCAGCGATGTCCTCGCGGGTCTTCAGGCCCGGCGCATAGAGGCAATCGGCGCCGGCGTCGGCGTAAGCGGTGAGCCGGTCGATGACGAGCTTCAAGTCGGTCACGCCCCACAGATAGGCTTCGCAGCGGCCGACCAGCAGCGCGCCGCTGTCGCCGATCGCCTTGCGCGAGGCCTTGATGCGCTCGACCGCGAGCGCGCGATCGTAGAGCGGCTTGTCCTTGTCGCCGGTGGAATCCTCGATCGACAGGCCGGCGACGCCGGTGCGCACGCAGCGCTCGACATTGTCCGCGACCCTGTCCGGCTCGACCGCAAAGCCGCCCTCGAAATCGGCGTTGACGGGGATGTCGACAGCCGAGCTCAATGCTGCCAGATGCTGACAAACGTCCTCGACGTTGACGTGGTTGTCAGCCTTGCCGACCGTCCAGGCAAAGCCCGCGCTCGATGACGCAATCGCCTTGAAACCGAGATGCTGCAACGCCTTGGCGCTGCCGATATCGACCGGATTGGGCAGGATGAAGCAGCCGCTCTCGTGCATCTTCCTGAAGGTCGCGCGCTTGTCCGCGGTCGTGACGTGCATGTTTTTCTCCCTTGTTGGCCGCGCAGACATAGGCGCGCGTGAATACGAACGCTAGTGCGCGTCATGCACGGCGCGGCTGTCCTTCGGCGCTTCGTCGCGATCATTCATGCCGTAGTCCCTGACGACGCTGGCAATGCGCAAATGATAGTCGGCGAAGATTTTTGCGCGGCCCTTGGCCTGGGTGCGGCGGTGCTCCATCGTGTTGCGCCAGGCCTGCACCGCCGCCTCGTCCCGCCAGAACGACACCGACAGGATCTTGCCCTTCTCGGTCAGGCTCTCGAAACGCTCGACCGAGATGAAGCCGTCGATGGTTTGCAGGATCGGCTTCAGATCGGCTGCGAGGTCGAAATAGTCCTGGCGGTGTTCCGGCTTCGGCCAGACCTCGAAGATCACGGCGATCATGGACATCTCCTGCTGCTATTGGACCTACAATACCACCTTGCGCAGGAAGGTGCGCTCTTCGGCGAGGATGAATTTGTGTTCCTCGGCGAAATGGAAATTCGCCAATCCCTCCGCGTCCTGCCGCAGCCGGGCGCGATAGGCCTCGTACGCGGCCAGACTCTCGAAGCTGATCAGCCCGAAGGCGATGTTGTTGGTGCCCTCATGCGGCATGAAATAACCGATCAGGTCACCGCCGCATTTCGGGATGATGGTGAGCCAGCGCTTCGAATATTCCTCGAACTGCGCGCGCTTGAACGGATCGAGCTGGTAGCGGATGAAGACGGTGACGGACATGAAGGCGCTCCTGGGTTTCCGTCGTCACTGCAAGCCGCGAAGTCTCGTAGGGTGGGCAAAGCGACTTGTCCGCCGTAGCTCGAAGAGCGAAGGCGGAAGCGTGCCCACCTCGCTTCTTCGCAAGCACGGTTGATGGGCACGTCGCTACGCTCCTTTGCCCACCCCACAGCTTCGCTGCGCGCGCAATGACGACTTGGTGAGAGGCTACGCCCTTGCCCGACCACAATGCTTCGGCTACCATCGAAGCATGAAATCAGGACCCGACATCGCCCTGGTCGCCTCGCTGGTCGGCGATCCCGCGCGCGCCAACATGCTCACAGCGCTGATGAACGGCCGGGCGCTCACGGCGAGCGAGCTGGCGCAGGAGGCCGGGATCACGCCGCAGACCGCGAGCTCGCACCTGGCCAAGCTCGAGGCCGGCGGGCTGGTCGAGCCGGAGAAGCAGGGCCGCCACCGCTACTATCGCCTCACCGACGACGACGTCGCCAGCGTGCTCGAAGGCCTTGCAGGCCTTGCCGCGCGCACCGGCCACATGCGCGTGCGCACCGGGCCGAAGGACCCGGCGCTGCGGCGCGCGCGGATCTGCTACGACCACCTCGCCGGCGATCTCGGCGTGCAGATGCTCGATTCCCTGCGCGAGCGGAATCTGGTCAGGCAGAAGAAGCAGGACATCGAGCTGACGGCCGAGGGCGAACGCTTCCTCGCCAAGCATCTGCAGATCTCGCCCGGCATGCTCACCCATCCGCGGCGGCCCGTGTGCAAGGCCTGCCTCGACTGGAGCGAACGGCGCCATCATCTCGCCGGCACGCTGGGGGCCGCCATGATGCAGCGCTTCGCCGAGCTGAAATGGGCGGCGCGCGACGCCACGCCCGGCAGCCGCGTCGTCAACTTCACCCGCACCGGCGAGAAGCAGTTTGCCGCGCTGTTCGGCGACGGGAAGGACTGACGAGCCGGCCGCCGGCGCCAGTACCTTGTCGCGCCAAGCCGCACGCAGGGAACGTTCATGCCGCATTCAGGTCATGATTGGCAGATTTGGATCGCACCGTGTCGGCGTGTTGCAAAATTTAACATGTCGAATCGTGTCTTTTGATTCATTGTGCGCCGCAAGCGCCAAGCCGCTAAAGACTTGCTCCAAAGACTTGCTCCAAAGACTTGCCCCAAAGACCTGCCCCCAAAAGACCTGCCCCAAGGACGAGAAGGAAGATCACATGAAATACCTGTTCGCCGCCGCCATGCTCGCCAGTGCGGTTGTCGGTTTCAGCGAGGCCGCCAGCGCCGCGCAGGGTTGCGGCCCGGGTTGGTATCGTGGCGCCTACGGTGGCTGCCGCCCGATGCGCGGCGCGGTCGTCGTGCGCCCCGCCCCCGTGGTGGTCGCTCCGCCCGTCGTCGTCGTGCCGCGCGCGCGCGTTTGCCCCTATGGCTTCCGCTGGTACGCCGGCCGCTGCCGCCCGTTCTGATCTCTTTGCATCGCAAGATGGCCGCGCAGGTTCAGCCTGCGCGGCCATTTTCGTTTCCGGCTTGCTGCCGACGATTCGTCCGCCGTGGAATTTGAGCGGCCTGGAATCGAAACGGGGACCGCGGCTGCGATCCCCGTCCAATTCGCGGCTTGCCGCGGCTTACCAGTGACGGCGATGCCAGCGGCGGCGACGCCAGCCCCAATGACGGTGACCCCACCCCCGGTGGCGGCCATGCCAGTGAACCTGTTCCGGCGTCAGCTTGGCGGCTTCCTCGCCGGTGGTGACGGCAGGATGAGCAGCGGGATTGCCTTGCGGCATGCGCGCGGGATCGCCGACCGGCTGCGGCGACAACGGTGCGGCCTGCGCGGTCGCGGCGAAGGCGGCGGCGCCCGCCGTCACTCCCAATGCAAGTTTCAAAAAGTTCCGGCGCTCCATGACATGTCCTCTAGGCTACCTGGCAAGTGATGCAGAGGGAGTGTCGCGGTCACGACATGAACCAAGGCTGAATCCTGTGTTCAGATTCAAAAATGAAGTGAGGTGGAGAATTCGTAGCCTGGATGGAGCGTAGCGCAATCCAGGATTCGTGCTTCGGGCGAAGACCCCGGATTACGCTTGCGCTCCATCCGGGCTACAGGACCGCGCTACTTCGCAAACTCCTGCGCCAGCAGGAGCGTCTCGCGCGAGCGCTTGACGTCGGGCCAGTCGCGGTTGAAATCGGCGACGAGCTGCTTGAGCGCATCGCCCTTCAGCATCGCCGCAAGCCTGGCCTCGTCATCGAACTGATACATCGCCTGATGCAGCGAGGGATCGTCCAGGCTCCAGAACCGCCAGGCTTTGCTCACGCCGAATGCTTTCACCGCGTCGGGCACATGTTCCGACTCGTACCATCTGTCGAAAGCAGCGCGCTGGGCGGGATCGGAGACGGTGGCGCGGACGACGAAGAAAGCTGATGGCATCGGGTTTCCTCCTGTTGTTGGGCGCGAGCCTAGCCGGATAACCCGCCGCCGACAAAAAGAGTTGGCGCGGGTGTCGGAATGCGCGTCCGTCGCTCGTCCTTCGTTTCGAACCAGGACACGGAGACAGCAAATGGCCGACCTCACCCTGACCACCTTCAATTGGGTTCCCGAACCGCCGCGAGGATTCGTGCGCGACCTTCGCGTGCGCTGGGCGCTCGAAGAGGCCGCGCTGCCCTATCGCGTCGCGAGCGCTCCATTCGACGACCGCGGCGCCGCACATTTCGCCCACCAGCCCTTCGGCCAGGTGCCGTGGCTGACCGACGGCGACCTCTCGATCTTCGAGACCGGCGCGATCCTGCTGCATCTTGGCGGGCTCAGTGCGAAGCTGATGCCGACCGATCCGCGCGGCCGGGCCGAGACGACGGAATGGGTGTTCGCCGCGCTCAATTCGGTGGAGATGGCGAGCCTGCCCTGGGGAATGTCGAAATTCATGGGACATCCGACCGACACGGCGGCGTGGAAATTCGTCGACGACTTCCTCAAGCTCCGGCTCAAGCATCTCGAGCCGGTGTTGGCCGGCCGCGAATGGCTGGCCGGCCCCTTCTCCGTCGCCGACATCCTGATGTCGGACGTGCTGCGCGTCGTCGACGGTTTCGGCGGGCTGGCCGACAGTCCCGCCTGCCGCGCCTACGTCGCGCGCGCGACGGCCCGCCCGGCGTTCATCAAGGCCCATGCCGACCAGATGGCGCATTTCGCCGCCGCGGATAAGGCACGCACCGGTGCGTAGGGCGAATTAGCGACAGCGTAATCCGCCAACGCCTGCATCCGGCGATAAAGACATTGGCGGATTACGCTGTCGCTAATCCGCCCTACACCTCACACCAATTTCAGCGGCGCATCGGCGACCACGCGCAGGTCGATGCTGCCGATCAACGCCGCACGGCGCGCCTCCGCAGCGCTGATGGCATCGTCCGTCTGCCGCAATGTACTGACGTTCGAGCCGAGCGACACGATCCCGCCCAGCACCAGCGCGATCGACCCGAGCGCTGCGGTCTGACCGAAGCCAAACACACCGAGGATCGTGATCAACAACAGCGCCGCCCCGCCACCGATCGCGATCTTGGACGCCAGGATGTACTTCCGGCACCGCTCGGCGATCTCGGCGAGCCGCTCGATGCGATCTTCGATGTCGGAGATTTCGTCGGTCGGATCGGATGCGGTCATTGGATTCGTGAGCGAGCAGATCGGGGGACAAACGAACTTCGGTTACAGGGCACGGTAGCGCCTAGGACACCGGCACAACGCACGCAGGGAGAGGCCCAAGCGACATAGCAGGCTCGCGCGAAGAATCACCAGGGCTGGCCGCTGCATCGGAAGCGTTGGCAGGGTCGGGCAAGACCCTGACGCGAACAGCCACTCGGTCCCGCCTTCGATCGGTGATCGCTTCGTATCGCAGACTATCCGGCCCGCTATAACCAGGTCGTGCCAGGTAGAAGATGCTTATGCCGCGGATCCAGCGCCCGATACAGGCTTGATCCCTTCCAGAGTCGCCCGCCACCTCGAAATCCTCAATACGATAACAGACGATTCCATGTTCTGGTGACTTCATGAGCAAGAGCTGGGGGAGCTCGATCGGCGCGCACGTATTGTCGGCGTCGGCGTAGCCTTCGATAACGGTCTCCTCCGACGTCCGGGCGGTGACGGACATCTCGCTGTCTTGCGCGAAGCACGGTATGTCCATCGCCAGGACTGCCGACGACACGCTCAATATCAGGCCGCACGATCCAATGGCGCGCCGCCGTAGTCTCGATCGACGACGCCAAATTGCCACCGACCTGCCCTTCCCTCACAACGGCAAATTGTCGTGCTTCTTCGCCGGCGTTTCCACCTTCTTGTCCTTCAGCATGGCCAGCGCCCTTGCGATGCGCTTGCGGGTCGAGTGCGGCACGATGACGTCGTCGATGTAGCCGCGCTCGGCGGCGATGAAGGGTGACAGGAAGCGGTCTTCGTATTCCTTGGTGCGCGCGGCGATCTTGTCGGGGTCGCCGATGTCACTGCGGAAGATGATCTCGACCGCGCCCTTGGCGCCCATCACCGCGATCTGGGCGGTCGGCCAGGCGTAGTTCATGTCGGCGCCGATCTCCTTGGACGCCATGACGTCGAAGGCGCCGCCATAGGCCTTGCGGGTGATGATGGTCACCAGCGGCACGGTGCACTGCGAATAGGCGAACAGCAGCTTGGCGCCGTGCTTGATCAGGCCGCCATATTCCTGCGCGGTGCCGGGCAGGAAGCCCGGGACGTCGACGAAGGTGACGATCGGGATGTTGAAGGCATCGCAGAAACGGACGAAGCGCGCCGCTTTGCGCGAGGCGTCAGAGTCGAGCACGCCGGCCAGCACCATCGGCTGGTTGGCGACGAAGCCGACCGTGCGGCCGGCGATGCGGCCGAAGCCGGTGACGATGTTCTTCGCAAAGGCATCCGCGATCTCGAAGAAGTCACCCTCGTCCACGACCTTCAGGATCAATTCCTTCATGTCGTAGGGCTTGTTCGGATTGTCGGGGACCAGCGTGTCCAGGGACATGTCGACGCGGCCGATGTCGTCGAAGCTCGGCCATTCCGGCACGCCGTCGGTGTTGTTGGATGGCAGGAAGTCAATCAGACGCCGCATCTGCAGCAGCGTCTCGACGTCGTTCTCGAACGCGCCGTCGGCGATCGAAGAGCGCGTGGCGTGCACCGAGGCGCCGCCGAGCTCTTCGGCGGTGACGACCTCGTTGGTCACGGTCTTCACGACGTCCGGGCCGGTGACGAACATGTAGCTGGTGTTCTTCACCATGAAGATGAAATCGGTCATCGCGGGCGAATAGACGTCGCCGCCGGCGCAGGGGCCCATGATGACGGAGATCTGCGGGATCACGCCGGAGGCGAGCACGTTGCGGCGGAACACGTAGGAATAGCCGGCGAGCGCAGCGACGCCCTCCTGGATGCGGGCGCCGCCCGCGTCATAGAGGCCGATGATGGGCGCCCGCGCCTTCATCGCCATGTCCTGGAGTTTCGTGATCTTCAGCGCGTGCGTCTCCGAGAGCGAGCCGCCGAACACCGTAAAATCCTTGGCGAACACGAACGTCTTGCGGCCATTGACGGTGCCCCACCCGGTAACGACGCCGTCGCCGGGCACCTTGTTCTTCTCCATGCCGAACTCGGTGGAGCGGTGCTCGACGAACATGTCGAACTCCTCGAACGACCCCTTGTCGAGCAGCAGCTCGATTCGCTCACGCGCGGTCAGCTTGCCGCGGGCGTGCTGCGCCTCGATGCGCTTCTCCCCGCCGCCGAGCTTTGCGCCGGCGCGACGATCTTCAAGGGCGTCCAGGATGTGTTTCATTTGCTCCCGCCAGTTCTTAAGTGATGCGGGGTTCTAACACGGCATTTTGCGGACCGGAAAGCGCCTTTCCGCGCCGCAGGGCTGCCCTGTCCGGGCTAAAAGCGTGAGAGATTACAAAGTTTTGCCCGGGAGGCGAGCATGGACGAGAGAATGGCCGAGACCGGTGCGGCGACGGGCGGCGTCAACATCCTGTTACGATTGGAGGGCCTTACCCTGTTTGTCGGGATGATGATGCTTTACTGGGCCTGGGACGGCTCCTGGCTGGTCTTTGCCCTGCTCTTCTTCGTCCCCGATCTCAGCTTCCTGGCATACCTGTCCGACGCGAAATTCGGCGCGCTGGTCTACAACGCCGCCCACAGCTACATGGCACCGGTGTCGCTGCTGACGCTGGGCTTTGGCCTCGGCTCGCCGCTCACCTTGTCCATCGCCTTGATCTGGCTCGCCCATATCGGCATCGACCGGGCCCTCGGCTATGGCCTGAAATATTCCGCCGGGTTCGGCTTCACCCATCTCGGTCGGATCGGGCGGCAAAAGGACGCCTGACGTCGGCAATTTTGGTGGCCCGGCCCGGTTGACCGGGCCTGCCGATTCAGGCTTGCTTCGACCTCGCGATCAGGCGCCGAATGTTGCGTGAGCCCAGTTGGTACGGCGGCGGTCATTACGCCTTGGCTCGAGCATCACGCAAGCATCACCGAGATGTCCGCGACGGTCGTCCCCCTGCCGCCGAACTCGTCGTCCGAAACCATCGACTTCCTGCGGCGCATGGCCAGCATGGTGTCGGGGCGGAACGGCCAGATGCTGCTGCGTGCCGCGAGCCTGATCGAGTCGCTGGCACAGCGGGCGATGTCGGCCGAACGGCTCTATCATGAGCAGCAGGATGCGAGCACGCGCAACGCCGAGCTGCGCGAGGCCGCCGAGCTTGCCTCCGATGCCATGGTCGGCCAGATCGAGGTGCTGCGGGCGCAGCTTGCCGAGGTCACCGCGGCAGCCGCCGCCGAGCGCGCCGCCTTCGATGCGGAGCGCGGCAAGCTGATCTGTGTGATGCAGAATGCCGAGAGCCATATCGGCAAGCTCACGACCGAGCTGGACGGCTTGCGCGCCTCCGTCGACAGCTTCAACGCGACCGCGGTCTCGGTGCCGATCGATGTGCTGCGGCTGGCGCGGACGCAGTTCGATTTCCTCTCCGCCAGCTTTGCCCGCAAGGGCGATGTGATCTCGCAGGCAATGAGCGAGATCGGCGGCTTTGCGATCGACCAGGCGCTGACGGCGAAGAAGACCGACACCGCCTGAGACGGTCGCCCCCTTGTCAAATTGACAGTGCGCAGGCGCCTTGTTCTACTGGCTCAAAATCATCAGGGAGGATCCGATGCCGACGGCATTCCGCGTCGCTGCCGCGCTCATCGCGCTTTGCGTTTCAACTGAGCTGGCAAGCGCGCAATCCCTGCCCAAGGAAGTCGCCACCCGGGCCGAGATCTCTCCGATCCCCTCGCTCACTCTCTCCGACCAGCAATTTCTCAGCGGCGATGCGGCGGCCGGCAAGCCAGTGACGGTGGCGGGCGAATTCCGCGTCGCGCAGGGCACGGGCAAGCTTCCCGTCGTGGTGCTGATGCACGGCTCAAGCGGCGTCGGCGCCACCACCGAGGCCTGGGTGCACGCGTTCAACGCCATGGGCATCTCGACCTTCGTGATCGACGGTTTCACCGGCCGCGGGCTGACGGTGGTCGGGCCGAACCAGGCGCTCCTCGGCCGGCTCAACCTGATCGTCGACATCTACCGCTCGCTGGAAATCTTGGCGAAACACCCGCGCGTCGATCCGGACCGCATCGTCCTGATGGGCTTCTCCCGCGGCGGACAGGCGACGCTCTATGCGAGCCTCGCGCGCTTCAACAAGCTCTGGAACAAATCCGGCATCCAGTTCGCCGCCTACATCCCGTTCTATCCGGATTGCTCGACGACGTATCGGAGTGACGACGAGGTCGCGGCGCGCCCGATCCGCATCTTCCACGGCACGCCTGATGACTACAACCCCGTCAAGAGCTGCAAGGATTTCGTCGAGCGGCTCAAGGCCGCGGGGCGCGACGTGGTGCTGACGGAATATCCTGATAGCGCGCACGGGTTCGACAGCGGCCTGCTTGGTGCCAACACCGTGGCCGTATCAGCCAATTCGCAGACCGTACGCAATTGCCGAATCAGGGAAGGCGACGGCGGCGTGCTGATGAACGGCGATACCAACGCGCCCTTCACCTACAAGGACGCCTGCGTCGAGCTGAACCCGCATGTCGGCGGCAATCCGAAGACAGCCGCCGAGTCGCGCAAGGCGGTGGAGGAGTTTTTGCAGGTGTTGTTCAAGTTGGGTTAGGCGGTGGAGAGAGCTGTGCTCGCAACAACAATGACGAGTCTTACGGCTCGCCCGGCTTGAACGGCTCCTGCTTGTCCGGCGGCACCGTCTCTTCCGCCATGGCGAGCAGCATCGCGACCATCACGTAATTGCCGGCGAGCGCGGTGAGATCGACGATCTGCTGGTCGTTGAAGATCTTCTTCGCGCGCGCGTAGGTCTCGTCGGTGACCTTCCTGGATGTGGTGAGCTCAGTGACGAAATCGTAGACCACGGCCTCATCCTCGGCCATCTTCGACGGCCGCTTGTTGGCCTTCAGCTCCGCGATGATGTCGGACGAGAGGCCTGCCTTCGCCGCCAGCGGCGCGTGCGCGAACCACTCGACCTGTGAGCGCCACTGCCGCCCGATGATCAGGATCGCAAACTCGTTGAGCTTGACCGGGACCGACGTTTCCCAGCGCAGATAGTGGAACAGGTCGAACAGGCGCTGGCCGAGCACCGGGCTGCGGATCATGGGATTGTAGGGGCCACCAATGCCGACGCTCGACACCTTCATGATCTGCTCGCCGAGCGGCTTCTGCTTGGCATCTAACTGATCCATGGTCAGCTGCGGAAAGCGCGGCTCCTTGCTGGTCGCAGGTGCTGCGAACATGGTCGCGGCAAGCCAACCGCCAACTGCGGCAAGCGTGAGCGACGACAGCCAGAGCGGTGTTGAGTTCATTGTGATCCTCCCGGTTTTCGTTCTTGGCCGGAAGGATGCTAGTCGAGCGGCGCTGGCGCGACAGCGCTATATCGCACCGATCTCGGCAAGGCAGGCTTGCGTCAGCGTCATGCGCTCGCCGACGAGACGCGACTCCTTGCAGTCCATGTTGAGCGCAAACACCGTGTGCGCCTCGCCCTTCTCCGCCCACCCCACCATCCAGCCCAGCGACGGCTCGCCGCGCTCGGCCCCAAGCAAGCCCGACTTGGCGCGGATGACGCTGTCGCCCACCTTTGTCACCGGTAGGATGTCGGCAACGAGATCCTGGCTACGCTTGCTGACCGGCAACGTGCGGCGCCGCAGCCGGTCGACGAAATCGATCTGTTCGACCGGATCGATGCGCAAGGCCCCGGTGAGCCAGAACTGGTCGATGCCGCCGCCGATGTCACGGTTGCCATAGTCGAACTCGTCGACATATTTCTGCATCCGCTCCTGCCCGATCCGTCGCGCGATCTCCTGATAGACCGGCACCGCGCTCACGGCGATCGCACTGCGCAGCGTGTGATCCTTGTTCCAGGCTTCGATCGACCGCTTCACACCGTCCCAGGCAAACACGTCCTTGTCGGGATCAGTGACGACGCCGGTCTCCAGCGCGATCAGCGAGTTCGGGATCTTGAAGGTCGAGGCCGGCAGCTTCCCCTCGCCCGAGCGCTCCTTGTCGCTGGCGACGATCAGATAGTCCTCCACCTTGTAGCCGACGAAGGTGCCGGATGTGCCGAGGTCGGTGAAGCGCTTTGCAAGGCTGTCGCGGATCTCGTTGCGCGGCGGCGCGACGTGAGCGAGGGCGCGCGATGGCAGAGTGACGGCTGCGGTGAGAAGGCCGAGGGTAGAACGGCGGGTGAGCAAGAGCGATATCCGTTGAACGATGAAGGTCGCCCAACCCTGCAGCGGCTACGTGGTGAAACGATGACGGATAAGGTCTATCGCCCCCGGCCCGACAGCCGCAGCACGAACACCAGCACTTCGGCGACGGCCTTGTAGAGGTCCGGCGGAATCTCCTCGCCGAGCTCGACCTTGGACAGCGCCCCGGCCAGAACCTCGTTTTCCTCGATCGGGATGTCGTGGGCCCTGGCGATCTCGACGATCTTCTCGCCGATCGTGCCCTTGCCCTTGGCGACGACGACGGGCGCGTTGGTACCTTTTTCGTAATGCAGCGCGATAGCGAGCTTGGATGGATCGCTCATGTCGCCCGATCCAGGAAGTGGCCGGCGCGGGCCGGTGCGGGTTGAGGTGGCGTGCCCTCGCGGACCAGAATGTCACCGGGCTTGAGCTCGGCCCGAGTCAGCGCCTGGTTGAGCTCACCGATGCCGGCGCGGAGCTGCTGGACCGTCGCCGGCCGCTCCGCCCACATCCGCACGAACGTCTTGTCGCCGTTCAGCGTGATCAGCGCGTGCACGGGGCCGGCCGGCTCGACGTTGAGCGAGAAGCGCGCGCGCCAGGCGCGCTTGGCGGGATCGGCGGATTCATTGCCGCCATCGCGCGAGATCTCGAACTGCGCCATCGCGGTGCCCTGCGGCGTTGCAAAGGGAATCTCGAAATTCCACTGCGGCACGGCCGGGTCGATGCGGTGACCACTGGCGTCGGTGCGATTGGGCAGCGAAGCGACCTGCAACAATGTCTGCCGCGCGATCGCGGCATCGGTGTCGTCGAGCAGGCGATGCACGGTTGCGGAAAGCGGCGTGTCCGGCGCGAGCGAGGGCGAGGCGATCGCCTGCGGCGAAGGCAATGCACCGCGGAACGGCGGTGGCGCCGCGCGTGCGGCTGCCTCGAAGCTATGGCCGTCGGGCACGGTCTTGTTCGAGCCGGGAACGTTGCCGGTCAGGCGCGGCAGGTTTTGCGTGGCCTCCTGCAGCAGGCTCGCGGCAAGGCCCGCGGACATGGTGCGCGGCATCGCGGCCTGCTGAGCGTTGCCAGCAACGTCCGCAAGCACGGCGGCCGCGAGATTGGCGTTGCGCGGCGTCTGCGCGATCTCGGGGCCGGACGCGGACGCGGACTGCGCGGCCTCACCTGCGGCCTGGGTCGGCGCGGTGGCGACCTGCGGTGTCCCCGTCGTCGCAGCCGGAATTGCAGCGCCCTGTGGCAGGGCGGTTTCGAGCGTGGTCAGCGTCTGGCGCAGCACCAGCAGCGCCGCCTTCAGGTCGGGCGTCGTGCCGGCGGGCGGCCTCGCGCCCGCGGCCAGCGAAGCCTCGAAGAACAAGCCGGATTTCTGGAACGCGGATTCGACATCGGCGCCATCGAGCCCGGGATTGAGCGGCGTCTGCTGCGCCAGCACGTCCAGCACCGCCTGCTTCAAGCCCGCAGGCAGATCGCTGCCGGTGACGACGGATGCCAGATTGGCGAACAGCGGCGCCTGGCTACCCTGTTTTGTGACGGCCTCGGCCGAGGCCGCGGTGACGGCGACCTGCTCCAATGGCGTCAGCATGTTGCGCGTCGCGGTCGCGGATGGCGCCAGCGGCGGGCTTTCCACCAGCAAGGCCGCACGCGGCGTCAGCGTGATCTGATCGGGAGTGGCCTCGCCTGCCCCGTTCATCACGGCGAGCCTGATCGTGCCGTCGTTCTGCGACACCGCCAGCTGGAGATTCTGCCCGGGCGTCAGCGCCACCTCGGACATCACGTCCATCGACAGGTTGGCGATCACGATCCGCACCAGATTGTCGGCCATCACGCTGACGACCCTGGCATCGACGACGCTGCCCGCCTGCAGCACGAGGTCCGGCGTCGTCGCATCAGCTACGGGGCTGGCGGCACTGACGGGAACGATGGAAGTGACCGGCGTCGGCATCTCAGGGGGCCCATGGAGCGCTGGCCACACCCTAAGGCCGCCGTCGTAAACCTCTCGTTAAGGACCTTCGGCTGCGGACGCCTTTACCGCCGCCAGAACCGCCACGGCGGCCTCGAAATCCCGAAGACGCGTGGCCCGGCGGCTGGCCGCCTCCTCGTCTCCGCCCCATTGGTCGATGTTCCAGTCCTCATCGACATGGGCGGCGGCCCAGACCTGGCCGGCGTCGCGCACGCCATGAGCCAGCGCCAGCGCCAGCAGCGCCGAGCCGGTCAGGGTGGTCACCACGTGGAGTGCGGCGACTGACCAGGCGTCCCCCGGCAGCGCCGTGCGCGCAGCCTCGACCGCCTCGTCAGGCTGCTTCACATGCATGACGCCCTCGGACAGGATGAAATGCGCGCCCAGCGTCTCCGCGGCCCAGAACAGCACGGGATCCCAATGCGCGGCCTCGCGGGCGACCAGCCCTTCGGGATGGCCGGCACGATAGAACAGCAAATCGGACTCGAAATATTTCGCGAGGTCGTCGCTGACGAGCTCGACGCGGTCGATCACGCCCTCGACCACGCTGTTGGCGACCCGCGTCAGCGGCATGGTCACGGGATCAATCGTCTCGCTCTGGGCCGCCCATTCCGCGGCCACGGCATCGGCGAGCGTCCGCGCAGGGATCACCACCTGGCGGCCGGACGGCGTGCGGATCGGCTTGCCATCGAGCGTGATGGCAAAACCGCCCTCGGCCTCGGTGACGCCGGCCTCCTTGTAGAAGCGCTTGCGCAGCGGCGTGCGCGCCGACGCGCGCGCCGATTCCCGCGGATCCGGCGGAGGCTGGCTTGCTGCTTCTTCGAACAATTCGCGCATGTGAGTTTTCGGTCCTGGTCGCTCGATGCTAGGCTTTTAAGATAAGACCGTTTTAAGCCAAGACCGTCTTAAGCCAAGACCGTCTTAAGCCAAGACTTGCGGCCGATAAAGCGAGCAGCGGGCATGAGGGAACTTGCGGGCCTTGTGGCCCTGTTGGCGGGGCTCTGGCTGGCCGCCGCGGAGGCCGGCTTTCGCACCCCGGAATCGCTGGTCCGGAATGTCTATGCCCATTACGGCGAAGGAGCGCCGGAGCTGTCCAGGGGCCTGCCGCGGGATGCGGCCACCACCCGGCAGTTCTTCGATCCAAGCCTCCGCAGGGCCTGGTCCGCGCCGCGGGTCGAGCCCTACGACTTCCTGGTGCAGAGCCGGAGCTGGAAGCTCGGTCCGGTCGCAATCGCGGTTGTCCGCAGGCAATACGACAAGACCTACGTCGCCGCGAATTTCGACAATCGCGGCCGGAAGGTCGCGCTGAACTTCGTCCTGGTCAACGGCGCCGATGGCTGGCTGATCACGGATATCGAAAGCGCGCATGACAGCTTGCGGATGTTTCTGGAGCAGTTTCGGAAGTGATCACGCATAGTTACCAGTCGCAACCACAAACACCGCTGTCATGCTCCGCGACCCGGCTACGCCAAGGCTTCGCCGAGGTTTCGGTCTTGGGCGCGCCGAAGCTTTGGCGCAGGCGGCAGGCGGGGCATCCAGTACGCCGCGGCGGGTGTGGTGAGAGCGAGCTCCCTAACGCCGGCCTCTGGAATACTGGATCGCCCGCTTTCGCGGGCGATGACACCTGAGAACGAGGCAGACATCGCCTGCCCCATTCAGCCCCCTACTCCTCCGGCGCGTTCTCGATCGGGTCGAACCGGGCCGCATCAAGCCCCAGCAGATTCCACGACTGCTGCATGTGCGGCGGCAATGGCGCGGTGGCGTCGATCACGCCGCCGCGCGGATGCGGAATGACGATGCGGCGCGCCAGCAGATGCAGCCGGTTCTGCAGGCCGCCCGGCAGCTGCCAGTTCTCGATGTTGAAATATTTGGGATCGCCGACAATGGGATGGCCGATATGCTCCATGTGGGCGCGCAGCTGGTGGGTGCGCCCTGTCACCGGCTTCAGCGAGACCCAGGTCAGCTTGTTGCCGGCGGTCTCGACCACTGCGTAATAGGTCACCGCGTGGCTTGCGCCCTCGTCGCCATGCTGGGCGATGCGCATGATGGTGTCGTCCTCGCTCTCTTCCTTGGCAAGGAAGGTCGAGATGCGGCCCTGCTTCGGCTTGGGCAGGCCCGGCACCAGCGCCCAATAGGTTTTCCGCGCCGATCGTGAGCGGAACGCACCGGTCAGATGCGAGGCAGCGAAACGGGTCTTCGCGATCAGAAGGCAGCCGGACGTGTCCTTGTCGATCCGGTGCACAAGCCGCGGCTTCTGCCCCTTGGAGTCGCGCATCACCTCCAGCATCTGGTCGATGTGCCGCGTCGTGCCGGAGCCGCCCTGCACGGCAAGCCCAAACGGCTTGTTGAGCACGAGGACGTCGTCGTCCTCGTACAACGTCATCTCCTTCAGCGCGGCAAGCGTCTTTTGCGCGGCTTCCGACAGCTCGTCGACGGCCTTCGGCGTGTCCAGCTTCAGCGGCGGAATGCGGACGCTCTGGCCCTCCTCCAGACGGTCCTTGCTGTCGACGCGCTTGCCGTCGACGCGCAACTCGCCTTTGCGGACGACGCGCTGGATGTGGGAGAACGATAGGCCGGGAAAGCGCGCCTCGAGGAAACGATCGACGCGCATGTTGTTCTCGTCGGCGGTCACCTTGACGGTCTGCACCTTGGTCGGCAGCAGCGCCTCGACGGGCTTTTCGGGCGCAGGTCTTTCCTGGGCGGCAGCTTTGGGCGCGCGCCGCTCAGGACGCTCCGCCGCAAAGCGCGGCGGCTTCGTCCCTGGCTTGCCGCCCGGCCGCGGTCCCGCTTTCTTTGCGGTGCGCGCCTTGAACGGACGCGAATCGTCGCGCTCGTCACGCGAACGGGGCTTTGGGTTCATTCTCTTGATGCGGCGGCTCATGGCTGCCTGCCTACCCTAAAAGCCGGCTCCCGTCACGGCGAAATGGCCATTTCTAGCGCGAGCCGCCCCGCTCCTTGCGCAGCTTGGCCCAGTAGTCCAGCCGCTTCCTGATCTCGCGCTCGAAGCCGCGCTCGGGCGGGTCGTAGAAAGTCTGGCGGCCCAGGGCTTCCGGGAAGTAGTCCTGGCCGGAGAAAGCATCGGGGGCGTCGTGGTCGTATTCGTAGGCCGCGCCGTAGCCTTCGGACTTCATCAGCTTGGTCGGGGAATTGAGGATGTGTTTTGGCGGCAGCAGCGAGCCGGCCTGCTTTGCCGTCTGCATCGCAGCCTTGAAGGCGGTGTAGACCGCGTTCGATTTCGGCGCGGTGGCGAGATAGACCACGGCCTGCGCGATGGCGAGCTCGCCTTCGGGATGGCCGAGGAAATCGAAGGCATCCTTGGCCGCATTGGCGATCACGAGTGCTTGCGGATCGGCAAGGCCGATGTCCTCCACCGCCATGCGCACGACGCGGCGGGCCAGGAACAGCGGGTCCTCGCCGGCATCGAGCATGCGGCAGAGATAATACAGCGCGGCATCGGGATCGGAGCCTCGCACCGACTTATGCAGCGCCGAGATCAGATTGTAATGGCCGTCGGCCGATTTGTCGTAGATCGGGGCGCGGCGCTGCAGGATATCCTGTAACTGGGCGGCATTGAAGATCTCGTTCGCCCGCGCCGAACGCCAGACCTCCTCGGCGAGCGTCAGCGACGCCCTTCCGTCGCCATCGGCCATGCGCACCAGCACAGCGCGCGCCTCCGCATCGAGCGGCAGCTTGCGGCCCTCGACCGCCTCGGCATGCGCGAACAGCTTTTCGATCGCGGCGGCATCGAGCGAGCGGAACACCAGCACGCGCGCGCGAGAGAGCAACGCCGCGTTGAGCTCGAAGGACGGGTTCTCGGTGGTAGCGCCGACCATCACCACCGTGCCGTCTTCCATCACGGGCAGAAACGAATCCTGCTGGGCGCGGTTGAAGCGATGCACCTCATCGACGAACAGAAGCGTGCCCTTGCCCATCTCGCGGCGGGCGCGCGCGGCGTCGAACGCCTTCTTCAGATCGGCGACGCCGGAGAACACCGCGGAGATCTGCTCGAAATGCAAATCTGTCGCATCCGCCAGCAGCCGCGCCACCGTGGTCTTGCCGGTGCCGGGCGGGCCCCAGAACACCAGCGAGCCGAGCGTGCGCGTCTCCAGCATGCGCGTCAGCGCGCCGTCGGGACCGAGGATGTGGTCCTGGCCGACGACCTCCGACAGCGCGCGCGGGCGCAGCCGGTCCGGCAGCGGATGCGGGGCCTCGTGGTCGAGCCCCGCCGCGGCAAAGAGCGTTGGCGTCTGTGGTCGCTTCGGACTCATCCGCCCAGCGTGACGTTGATCTGCTGGCCGCCGCGCACCAGCGTGATGCGCCAGATCCGCGGGCGCTCTCCGGCCGCCTTCTCGAGGTCGCCGGTCTTGCTGATCTTCTGGTTGTTGACCGCCAGGATGATGTCGCCCTTCTGGAAGCCGACATTCGCGGCCGCACTGTCGCCGCCGAGATCGGTGATCACGACACCCTCGGTATCTGCATCCAGATGCAGCTCGTCGGCCACCGCCGGCGTGATGGTCGAAACCTTGGCGCCCTGGAACGGCGATCGCGCGGTGACGACGAGCTCGTTACGGCCCGTGTCGGGCGCGGTCTCCAGCGCCACCGTCAGCTTGAGCGGCTTGCCGCTGCGCTGCACGTCGATCTGCGCGCTGCCGCCGAGCGGACGGGTGGCGAAGCGATAGTCGAAGGCATTGGGATCATCCACGGTCTGGCCATCGATCCCGGTGATGAGATCGGACGACTTCAGGCCCGCCTTCGCGGCGGGGCCGTTCGACACCACGCTCGCGACCAGTGCGCCGGTCGGCGAGCGCAGGCCGAGACTTTCGGCGATCTCGGGCGTCACCGCCTGCAATCTTGCCCCGAGCCACGGCCGCTTCACCGCTTTGCCGCCGCTCTTGGCGGAGGCAACGACGACACGCACCATGTTGGCAGGAATTGCAAAGCCGATGCCTTGCGAGCCGCCGGAGCGCGAATAGATCGCGGTGTTGATGCCCGCGAGCTTGCCGCTCATGTCGACCAGCGCGCCGCCGGAATTGCCGGGATTGATCGCCGCATCGGTCTGGATGAAGAACTGATAATCGGTGATGCCGACCTGCGTGCGCGCCAGCGCCGAGATGATGCCGTGAGTCACGGTCTGGCCGACGCCGAAGGGATTGCCGATCGCGAGCACGACGTCGCCGACCAGCAATTCGTCGGAATTGGTGAAATCGAGGGTCGGGAATTTCTCCTTGGTGTCCTTCAGGCGCAGCACGGCAAGATCGGTGCGCGTATCCTTCAGCAGGATCTCCGCTTCGAACTCGCGCTTGTCCGACAGCGACACCTTCACCTGATCCGCGCCCTCGATGACGTGGACGTTGGTGACGACGAGGCCGGACGCATCGACGATGACGCCGGAGCCGAGCGAGCGCTGCATCTGCTCGGGCTGCTGGCCCGGCACGCCGAAGAAGCGGCGGAAGATCGGATCGTCCAGCAGCGGGTTGCGGTTCTGCACCACCTTGGCGGCATAGACGTTGACCACGGCCGGCTGCACCCGCTGCACGATCGGCGCATAGGACAGCCGCAGCTCGGCCGGCGACGACGGGACCCGACGGTCCTGCGCCGCAGCCGGGTTGAAGTGGGCGGAAAAGCCTATGCACAATGCCGTGACGACGGCGGTCCGGATCGATCGAAACATTCCTACCTCTTGGAAAAGACGCCGGAATATAGGCGCGTTCGTTCCCCAATAGAAGGGCGCCGGGCGGCAATATTCGGCCTCCGTCCGACGTCTGCGGCCTGCAAGCCAAGCGTGCGAAACGGCGATTTGTCTCGCCTCGTGGATTGGCATGACGCGCATCATCTTGCATCCTTGCTCACGGTGGATTCGGTTGCGGCGAATTTGCATCAGTGGGAACCACGCAATCGACGCGCGTCGTCGCGGGGCAGTCATCAATCGTTCCTAGCCTCACCGCCTGCGACTTGGGGAAATTGGTCAAACGATGGAGTCATGACGTGAGCAGGACAAGGATTGCAGCCACGGCGATTGGCCTCGCCGGCGCGTTGGCGGCCTCGCAGGCCCAGGCCCAATCAGCAAGCAGCAGCGAACAGGAGATCGCACTGCTCAAACAACAGTTGAAGATGCTGGAGCAGAAGCTCGACAAGCTCCAGAGCCAGACCGCCGCGAACGCGGCGGCCACGGCAAAAGCCAAAGCCGAAGCAAAGGCCGAGGCCAAAGCCGAAGCGCGCTCGGAGGCGAAGGCGGTGGTGGCCAACGCGAACGCGGCGATCCCCGTCAAGGGGCCGGCGCCTGCATCCGGCGTGGTCGTGACCATGCCGAACAACCGGCCGACCATCTGCACCGCCGACCAGGCCAATTGCGTCGCCATCACCAGCCGTCTGCACTGGGATGTCGGCGGCTATGACTATCGTCCCAACACGGCAGCGACCGTGCCGCAGAAGCTCGACAGCGGCCAGAACGTCCGCCGCGCGCGCATCGGCGTCACCGGCAAATTCTTCAATGATTGGAACTTCGCACTAGTCTACGATTTCGGCGGCTCGTCCGACGGTTTTGGCGGCACGGCCCCTGGATCACTGCCGGGCGGCGGCGTCTCCGGCGTCGAAAACGCCTATCTCAGCTACACCGGCTTGAAGCCGTTCGGCGGCAAGATGGCGATCGAAGCCGGCATCATGGACGTGCCCTACACGCTCGATGAGGCCACGAGCTCCAACGAGATCATGTTCATGGAGCGCGCCTCGGCCGGCATCATCGCCACCAACATCGCTGCCGGCGACTTCCGCTCCGCAGCCGGTACGCGCTGGTACAACGACCAGCTCTGGATCGGCGGCTATGTCACGGGGCCGTCGACCGGCGCAATCCACTCGGCTTCGAGCGCGGCGCCGGCGGGCACGAGCGAGCAATATGGCGCTGTGGCGCGCGTTGCCGGCAACCCCATCAGCGGCAAGGACTACTCGGTGCATATCGGTGCCGACGCCCAGTGGCTGATCCAGCCGCCGCGCAATCTCATCGCCAACACGCAAACCGTCACGCTCAGCGATCGTCCGGAATTGCGTCTCGACCCGACCACGCTGATCTCGACCGGCGCAATTGCGAATGTCTCGGGCGCGCAAGTCTATAGTGTCGAAGCGGCCGCAACCTACGGTCCGCTCATCGTTCAGGGCGAATATTTCTGGTACAATGTCGACCGGACCGCCAACACCGGCGTGCCGCTGGTCGGCGCACCCAGCCTGAAATTCCAGGGTGGCTACGCGCAGGCCGGCTACGTGCTGACGGGCGAAGGCCGCAGCTACAACGCGGCGAACGCGGCCTATAGCGGCGTCAAGCCGGCGCATCCGTTCTCGCTCGAAGGCGGCGGCTGGGGTGCGTGGGAGATCGCGGGGCGCTTCTCGACGGTCGACCTCAACAATCAGTTGGGCACAGCGACCGGCATCGCCGGCGGCCGGCAAACCGTCTACACGCTGGCGCTCAACTGGTACGTCAACGGCAACGTCCGCTTCATGCTCGACTATCTGCATGGCACGGTGTCGAGGCAAGCCTCGCCGGTCGCGACCGCAGATGTCGGCTCGAAGTTCGATGCGGTCGCGATGCGCACGCAGTTCGCGTTCTGAGGCCATGGACGTCGTCCCGGGGCGCGCGCGAGCGCGAACCCGGGACCCATAACCACAGGGAGTAGTTTGGCGAAGACTCGGAGTTACCAGCTCGCGCTATAACTCCTCCCTGGGGTTATGGGTCCCGGCCCCCCGTGCGCAATTGCGCACTAGGCCGGGACGACACCGAAAATGCAGCGCCAACTTCTCTACAATTTACGCCGCGCGCTTCGGCTTCTTCACCACGGCCGGCGCCGGTGCGCAGGACTGACGCTGCTGATGGCTCTCGCCCCAGGCCTTCAGGATATCGATCACCGGTTTGAGGCTCTCGCCGAGTTCGGAGAGGCAATACTCGACGCGCGGCGGCACCTCGGCATAGACCTTGCGGATGACGAGCTTGTCCTCCTCCAGCGCGCGAAGCTGCTTGGTCAGCATGCGCTGGGTGATGCCGGGCATCCGGCGGCGCAATTCGCCGAAGCGCTGGGTGCCGCTCTGCAGGTGATAGAGGATCACGCCCTTCCACTTGCCGTCGATCAGATCCAGCGTCGCTTCGACCGAGCAGCCCGGGCGCCGGGCAAAATTGCTCCGTTTCATGCTTGTTTTCCCAATAGTATCCAAACAGGGACTATATCCCCAAATTTACAGTACTTGCCAAATTGGAGCTAGCGGGACAGTTAGCAGGCCAGGCGCGCCCATGCCAAGCTGCGCACCATCTGATGGAGACAAGCCATGAAAGCCGTCGGCTACAAGAAATCGCTTCCGATCGAGAACCCGGATTCGCTGATCGATTTCGAAACCGCAAAGCCCGAGCCCAAAGGGCGCGACGTCCGCGTCGCCGTGAAGGCGATCTCGGCCAATCCGGTCGATTACAAGGTGCGCAAGCGCGCAGCGCCGCCCGAGGGCGAGACCAAGATCCTGGGTTATGACGCGGCCGGCGTGGTCGATGCCGTCGGGCCCGAGGTCACGCTGTTCAAGCCGGGGGACGAAGTGTTCTACGCCGGCTCGATCCTGCGCCAGGGCACCAACTCCGAATTCCACCTGGTCGACGAGCGCATCGTCGGCAACAAACCGAAGAGCCTGTCATTTGCGCAGGCCGCCGCTCTTCCCCTCACCTCCATCACCGCCTGGGAATTGCTGTTCGACCGGCTCGGCGCGGTGCCCGGCAAGAGCGTCGATCCGCGCACGCTGCTGATCACGGGCGGCGCCGGCGGCGTCGGTTCGATCCTGATCCAGCTCGCCCGCCGCCTCACCGGATTGACGGTGGTTGCGACCGCGACGCGGCCGGACTCGCAAAAATGGTGTCTCGATCTCGGCGCGCATGCGGTGATCGACCACGGCAAGCCGATGAAGGAGCAGATCGAAAAACTGAAACTGCCGCCGGTAGCCCTGGTGGCGAGCCTCACCTTCACCGATCAGCACTACAAGGCGATCGCCGAGTTCATGGCGCCGCAGGGTCGGTTCGGCCTGATCGACGATCCCCCGGAATTCACCATGAGCACGTTCAAGGGCAAGGCGATCTCGGTGCATTGGGAATCGATGTTCACGCGCTCCTCGTTCCAGACATCAGACATGATCGCGCAGCATCATCTGCTGAACGACGTCGCCGACCTCATCGACAAGGGCGTGCTGCGCACCACGCTCGACCAGACTTTCGGTACGATCAACGCCGCCAACCTCAAGCGCGCGCATGCGCTGCTGGAGAGCGGCAAGTCGCGCGGCAAGATCGTGCTCGAGGGGTGGTAGGCGAAGGTCTCGTAGGGTGGGTTAGCGCGGCGTAACCCACCTCTTCTGCGTCCGCGAATAGTACCAGTGGTGGGTTACGCCGAGCAGATGCGCTTCGCGCATCTGCAGGGCTAACCCACCCTACCGCCTCACCTAGGCGATGGTATTGACGATGCCGCCCTCGGCCCGTAGCGCCGCACCATTGGTCGCGGACGCCTGCTTCGACGCAACATAGACCACCATGTTGGCGATCTCGTCGACACTGGCGAAGCGTTGCAGCAGCGAGCTCGGACGATGCTGCTTGACGAAATTGGCTGCGGCCTCGTCCACAGACTGGCCGTTCTGCTTTGCGAGATCCTTCACAAAGGTCTCGACGCCCTCCGACATGGTCGGGCCCGGCAACACGGAATTGACGGTGACGCCGGTGCCGCGCGTGAGCTGCGCGAGGCCGCGCGCGACCGAGAGCTGGGCCGTCTTGCTCACGCCGTAGTGGATCATCTCGACGGGAATGTTGAGCCCGGACTCCGAGGAGATGAAGACGATGCGGCCCCAATTGCGCTTGAGCATGCCCTTCAGGTAAGCGCGCGACAGCCGCACGCCGCTCATGACGTTGACCTCGAAGAAGCGGCTCCAGTCCTCGTCCGGAATTTCGAAGAAATCCTTGGGCTCGAAGATACCGGCGTTGTTGATGAGGATGTCGACCTCGCCAAGCGCCGCGACGAGCGCCTTGCAGCCCGCTGCGGTCGAGACGTCGGCGGCGATACCGCGCACCTTCGCGCCCGTCCCTTCCAGCTTGCGCACCGCCGCATCGACCTTGTCCTGGCCGCGCCCGTTGATCACGACGCTCGCGCCGGAGGCTGCGAGGCCTCTGGCGATGGCGTGGCCGATGCCGGCGGTCGAGCCGGTCACGAGGGCGGTCTTTCCGGAAAGGTCGATGTTCATGCGATATCTCCTCTGATGTTGAAGCGCATATCGTGCGGTGCACGGGAGGATGCAATCGACGCTCACCGACGCGTGAGGATTTCGTCGCACCGAAAGGATCGTAGGGTAGGCAAAGCGCAGCGTGCCTACCCCGCCAGGGCGGGGTACAGATGGAGCGGTGGGCACGGCGCGCGAGGAGCGAGCCTTTGGCCACCCTACGGCACCTATTTCTTCGCCGGCAGCGTCCGGACGAACGCGACGATGGCATCGAGATCCTGTGCGGTCATGCTGGCATAGGCAGCATAGGCCATCGGCGGCTTGAGCTTGTGGCCGTCACGCGCGATGCCTTGCGCAATCGCACGTTTGATTTCGTCGTCGCTCCACTGCCCGAGGCCTGCGGCGGAATCCGCGGTGATGTTGGGAGAGACGGAATCGCCCCAAGGTCCCCTGAAGGTCCGGCCGCCCTTGCCGCTTGCTGACGCGAAATCGTGCACGGCCGAGGGGCCTTCGGGCGTGTGGCATTCCAGGCAATGGGCGATGGTCAGGAGATAACGGCCGCGCGCGAGCTTGTCGGTCAGCTCCGCATCGGTTGCCTGCTGGCCGGCATAGGTCGGCATCTCCGGCTTCAGCGCGGTCTTGTATTCCGGCGCCGGTGTTTCATGGCGCACCGGCGGCACGGAGCCCAGGTATGCCGCGAGCGCGTCGAGATCGCGGCTCGTCAGCACCGTGTAGAACGCGGTCGGCATGATCGGCGCGACCCTGGTTCCGTTCGGCCTGATGCCGCTGACGAGAAACCGCTTCAGCTCGGCTTCACGCCAGCTGCCGATGCCGGTGTCCTTGTCCGGCGTGATGTTGGAGCCGGAGACCTTGAACGCCGGCGCGTCGAAGATCTGGCTGCCGCCCGAGAGTGCGCGCGAGAGATCGAGCCCTTGCGGTCCGCGCGGCGTGTGGCAGTTGTGGCAGACCATCACGCTGTTGACGAGATAGGCGCCGCGCTCGACCAGCGTTTCGCCCGAGGCCGGCGACATCGCAAGCGCCAGCGCAATCCCAAACACAATCCTCATTGCAGCCCCCCGGGCCAGAATCGCGTTCAACAAATCGGTGCGCGGCATGAGATGTCGCCGCGCCATACAAAAAAGCGGCGCCCAAGGGCGCCGCTTTCGAAAACTCAAGGACCGATCGGCTTACGCCGCCTCGGCTTCCTTCTCCTGCACCGGACCGGAATCCTGGCCCTTGGCGTCGACGTCGCGATCGACGAACTCGATCACGGCCATGGCGGCATTGTCGCCGTAGCGGAAGCCGGCCTTGATGATGCGGGTATAGCCGCCCTGGCGGTCCTTGTAGCGAGCCGCCAGCACGTCGAACAGCTTCTTCACCTGGTCCTTGTCGCGCATCTCGGAGATGGCCTGGCGGCGCATGGCCAGCCCGCCCTTCTTGCCGAGGGTGACGAGCTTCTCGACGATCGGACGGAGTTCCTTCGCCTTCGGCAGCGTGGTGACGATCTGCTCGTGCTTGATCAGCGCGGCGCACATATTGGCGAACATCGCGCGGCGATGCTCGGCAGTTCGGTTGAGCTTCCGATGAACCTTGCCGTGACGCATGTGACTATTCCTTACGTAAAAACTGCCACGACGGTTCGTCGGACATGTTGCTCAGGTGGGCTGCCTGCGTTCGCCCATGGTGTCGTTCCGGACAGCGCGAAGCGGCGATCCGGAATCTCGAGGTTCCGGGTTCGGCTCTGCGAGCCGCCCCGGAACGACGAATTCTCAGTAGTGATCCTCGAAGCGCTTGGCGAGCTCGTCGATGTTCTCCGGCGGCCAGCCCGGCACTTCCATGCCGAGATGCAGACCCATCTGGGCCAGCACTTCCTTGATCTCGTTCAGGGACTTGCGGCCGAAGTTCGGAGTGCGGAGCATTTCCGCTTCGCTCTTCTGCACGAGGTCGCCGATGTAGACGATGTTGTCGTTCTTCAAGCAGTTGGCCGAACGCACCGACAGTTCGAGCTCGTCCACCTTCTTGAGGAAGGCCGGGTTGAAGGCGAGGTCCGGGATGATCTCCTGGGCGACTTCCTTGCGCGGCTCTTCGAAGTTGACGAACACGTTGAGCTGGTCCTGGAGGATGCGCGCGGCATAGGCCACGGAATCATCCGGCGTCAGCGCGCCGTTGGTCTCGATCGTCATGGTCAGCTTGTCGTAGTCGAGGATCTGGCCCTCGCGGGTGTTCTCGACCTTGTAGGAGACCTTGCGAACCGGCGAGTACAGGCTGTCGACCGGAATCAGGCCGATCGGCGCATCCTCGGGACGGTTGCGCTCGGCGGGCACGTAGCCCTTGCCGGTGGCGACCGTGAACTCCATGCGGATCTCGGCGCCCTCGTCGAGCGTGCAGATCTGGAGGTCCGGGTTGAGCACGACGACGTCGCCGACGGTCTGGATGTCGCCGGCGGTGACGACGCCCGGGCCCTGCTTCTTCACGACCATGCGCTTGGGGCCTTCGCCCTGCATCTTGATCGAGATGTCCTTGATGTTGAGCACGATGTCGGTGACGTCCTCACGGACGCCCGCGATCGAGGAGAACTCGTGCAGCACGCCGTCGATGTGCACCGACTGCACCGCCGCGCCCTGGAGCGAGGAGAGCAGGATGCGGCGCAGCGCGTTGCCGAGCGTCTGGCCGAAGCCGCGCTCGAGCGGCTCGGCGACGATGGTCGCGAAACGCGAGGGATCGCTGCCGGGCTGAATCTGGAGCTTGTTCGGCCGAATCAGTTCTTGCCAATTTTTCTGGATCGTCACTGTTTCACCCATACAGGCCAGTCGAACTGCCGTTGCAGACACTGGCGTTGGAGAAAGGCCGCAGGTCGCACCTGCGGCTTCTTACAAAAGTCATTGCGGGCGCCGATGCGCCCGCAACCTCTTAATCAAACGCGCCGACGCTTGCGGGGACGGCAACCGTTGTGCGGGATCGTGGTCACGTCACGGATCGAGGTCACGGTGAAGCCTGCGGCCTGAAGCGCGCGGAGCGCCGATTCGCGGCCCGAACCGGGACCTGCGACTTCGACTTCCAGCGTGCGCATGCCGTGCTCCTGGGCCTTCTTGGACACGTCCTCGGCGGCAACCTGCGCGGCGTACGGGGTCGACTTGCGCGAGCCCTTGAAGCCCATCGTGCCGGCGGAAGACCAGGCAATCGTGTTGCCCTGCGCGTCGGTGATGGTGATGGTCGTGTTGTTGAACGACGAGTTCACGTGCGCGACGCCGGAGGCGATGTTCTTGCGCTCACGACGACGAACGCGGGTGGCTTCCTTGCCCATAGATTACCTTTCCTGAAGATCTCAAACGCCGCCGTAATGCCAGCGGCTACACCTGTGGAACGAAAGGCGCGTGGCGAACGGGTCATCCCTGTTCGCCACACGCCGCGATTTGGATTCGAAAACTTACTTCTTCTTGCCGGCGATGGCCTTGGCCGGACCCTTGCGCGTGCGCGCATTGGTGTGGGTGCGCTGACCGCGCACCGGCAGGCCGCGACGATGACGCAGGCCGCGATAGCAGCCGAGGTCCATCAGACGCTTGATGTTGATGCCGACCTCACGACGCAGGTCGCCCTCGACGAGATAGTCGCGGTCGATCACTTCGCGGATCTGGAGCACTTCGGCGTCGCTCAGCTGATTGACGCGACGATCCACGGGGATCTTCACCTTCTCCAGGATCTCACCGGCGATCTTCTGGCCGATGCCGTGGATGTACTGGAGCGCGATCAGCACGCGCTTGTTGGTCGGGATGTTCACGCCGGCAATACGGGCCACGGCCTTCTCTCCTGTTGCCGATCCCTCGTCAGGAACCGGTCTTTAAGTGCTTGGTTTCTCGGGCAGGTGTTCACAAACGCGAACACGACGCCCACCCCTGGTCTTCCTGGGGCCCGGCATCGTTTGAAACTATCCGACTTGGATGCGGGGCTTATTAGGGGATTCAGGGGGCTTTCGTCAACCGCTGCTAGCGCTTAGCTCGCTTTTTCGTGACCTTTTTTGCGGCCTTTTTGGCACCCTTCTTGACAGCCCTCTTGGCGGTCGTTTTGGCTGCCTTTCTGGCCGCTTTCCTGGTCGCCTTCTTCGCACCTTTGACGGCTTTCTTAACGGCTTTCCTGGCCGCCTGTTTGGCGGTCTTGGCCGATTTGGCGGCCTTTTTGGCTGCTTTCGCCGGTTTTTTGGCCGTTTTCTTCGCCGCCTTGGTCTTTTTAGCCGGCGCAGCCTTGGCCGCGCTCTTGGTATGGGTCTTGGGTTCGACCGCCCCCAGCGCCAGGAGCTGGCGGTGGATGGCGCGGGTGACCTCGTCGATGGCCATCATGCCGTCGATGGTCGAGAGCTTGCGCCGCTCGGAATAATAGTGAATCAGCGGTTCCGTCTGGTTGCGGTAATTGGCTAACCGCTTGGCCAGGACCTCCGGGGTGTCGTCGAGTCGGACCTCCTCCCCGCGCTCACGCATCTGGGCGACGCGGGTCTCGACACGGTTCAGGAGCGCGCTCTCGTTGACGCGGAGCTCGATCACGGCGTCGAGCTTGAGGTGCTTGTGCTTGAGCAGCTCGTCCAGCGCCTCGGCCTGCGGCACGGTGCGCGGGAAACCGTCGAGGATGAAGCCGTTGCGGGCATCCGGCTGGTCGATCCGATCGGAGATGATTCCGACCACGACCTCGTCGGGCACGAGAGCACCGCTGGCCATGATCTCCTTGGCCTTCAGCCCGACCGGCGTACCGGCCGCGACCGCGGCACGCAGCATCTCGCCGGTCGAGAGCTGGACGATGCCATAGCGTTGCACCAGCAACTGCGCCTGGGTCCCCTTGCCCGACCCCGGCGGTCCCAGAAGTATAATTCTCATCGGCGTACGCCCCCCGGATTGGTGAGCGATACGTCGCGCACCTGTGTTTTGATATCAAGAGCGGTGCAAACCACAACCAGCGCCCCACCGCCATTGATCATCATACTATAAGGCAGCCCGATCCCGTAAAGCTCGAAGACCTCCGGAATCAACTGCAACACAGTCAGGTAGACGGCTCCGACGACTGTCGTCAATGACACGACGCGGTCGAGATAGTTGGCGGTCGCCTCGCCCGGCGCGACACCGGGAATCGTGCCGTCGCGCGCGGCCAGGGATTTGGCCGCGTGCTCGGGATCGACGACGTAGGCGGTGTAGATGAAGGCCAGCACAAAGATCGCAACCGATCCAAGGACTGAATGGGCCAGCATGCCAAACCCAAGTTGCCGGTAGGCGGCTGCGACCCACGGCGTATCGGCACCAAAGATGTAGGCCAAACCAGCCACCGGCAGAAACAGGATCCACGGCGCCACGGTGGCCGGCACCAGAAAACCTGCGCTGTTGATCTTGATCGGGAGAACCGCTGCTCGCGCGGGCAGCAGGCGATCTCCAAGTCTGCCTCCAAGTCTGCGCTCGGCGAACTCGACACGGACATTGCGTCGCGCACCTTCGACGAAGACGATCAGGGCGACGACCCCGATCCAGACCAGCGCGTGGAACAGCACTACACTGCCGGATACCTGGCCGTCCTGCAGAAGGCGTGCGATGCCGGCGATGTCGACCGGGACATGAACGAGAATATTGACGCTGAGCAGCAGCGCCAGACCATTGCCGATGCCGTGGCGGGTGATCTGTTCGCTGAGCCAGACCAGGACGAACACGCCACCCACGATCGAGGCCGTGGCCGCGAGCACGGGCCATGCGTCGGGATCGGGGACCAGCGCCGGAATTGTCCGGATGGTCGAGGCGTAGCCGTAGGCCTGGAAGGTGGTGAAGACCAGGGTCACGATCAGCGTGTAGCCGGAGATCCTGCGCCGGCCGCGCTCGCCCGACCTCTCGAGTGAGCTCAAGCGCCGCGATACCAGCGAGACAAGCCGGACCACGATCGCGGCCGTCAGATAGGGAAGGATACCGAGCGCGAAGATCGAAAAGCGAACCACATGTTCGCCTGAGAACGACGGGCTCGGCGCCCCCATCCCGACGAACGGGACCTGGGTGCCAAGCCTGAAAAGGAGCAGCGCGCCAATCGTGAAAGCGATCCGGCGCGCGAGCTCCCTGCTCATCTACGGCGGCCGCGCAGCTTCGACTTGCGGATCAGGCCTTCATACTGATGCGCCAGCAGATAGCCCTGTACCTGCGCCACCGTATCCATGGTGACGCTGACCACGATCAGCAGCGAGGTACCGCCGAAGTAGAACGGCACCGAGGCGTAGGAGATCAGGATTTCCGGGATCAAGCAGACGATCGCCAGATAGACCGCGCCGAGCACAGTGATGCGCGAGAGCACGTAGTCAATGTATTCCGCGGTGCGTTCGCCGGGACGGATGCCCGGAATGAAGCCGCCGTGCTTCTTCAGATTGTCCGCGGTCTCGGTCGGGTTGAACACGATCGCGGTGTAGAAGAAGGCGAAGAACACGATCAGCGCCAGATACATGATCAGGAACAGCGGACGGCCATGGCCGAGCTGGGTGGTGATCCACTGGAACCATTCCGGCCCACTGCCCGCGTTGAAGTTCGCCACCGTGGTCGGCAGCAGCAGCAGCGAGGACGCGAAGATCGGCGGGATCACGCCGGAGGTGTTGAGCTTGAGCGGCAGATGCGAGGACTGGCCCTCGAACATCTTGTTGCCGACCTGGCGCTTCGGATACTGGATCAGGAGGCGACGCTGCGCGCGCTCCATGAACACGATGAAGGCAATCACGGCGACCGCCATGATGATGACGACCAGGATCAGGCCGGTCGACATCGCGCCCTGACGGCCGAGCTCGAGCATGTTGGCGAGCGCGGCGGGCAGCTCGGCGACGATGCCGGCGAGAATGATCAGCGAGATGCCGTTGCCGATGCCGCGCGAGGTGATCTGCTCGCCCAGCCACATCAGGAACATGGTGCCGCCGGTCAGCGTGATCGCCGTGGACAGGCGGAAGAACAGGCCGGGGTCGCTGACGACGTTGCCGGCGCCCTCGAGGCCCACCGCAATGCCGTAGGACTGGAACGCGGCCAGGATCACGGTGAGATAGCGGGTGTACTGGTTCAGCAGCTTGCGGCCGGACTCGCCTTCCTTCTTCAGCGCCTCGAGTTGCGGCGAGACGGTGGTGAGGAGCTGGATGATGATCGAGGCCGAGATATACGGCATGATGTTCAGTGCGAAGATCGCCATGCGGTGGATGCCGCCGCCGGCGAACATGTTGAACATGCCGAGGATGCCACCCGCCTGGGAACGGAACACCTGCTCCCAGATATTGGGATCGATGCCGGGGAGCGGGATGTAGGTCCCGAGCCGATAAACGAGCAGCGCCCCCAGGGTGAACCAGATGCGCTTCTTCAGTTCGTCAGCCTTGGCAAACGCACCGAAATTAAGATTGGCTGCCAGTTGTTCCGCTGCAGAGGCCATCTTGGACTTTCTCCCGCCGCCTATTGCGCCGTCATGCCCGCGGCCGGGCTACATTATACCGGACACCGGACATTATCTGGGGCTCGGCTTCGATAAGTCCACGTCCCGCACGCGTAAAGGCCCGCGAGCCGCGGGCCAATGACGCAGTTGTTACGCCGCCTCGCCTTCTTCCTTGGCAGGGGCGAGGATCTTCACCGAGCCGCCGGCCTTCTCGACCGCGGCGATCGCGGTCTTGGTGGCGCCGTGGACTTCGATGTTGAGCTTGGACTTGAGCTCGCCGCGGCCGAGCAGCCGCAGGCCACCCTTAGGCCGGCGCAGCACGCCGCCCTTCACCAAGGCCTCGACGTTCACGACGCTGCCGGCGTCGATCTTCTTGGCATCGACCGCTTCCTGGAGCCGGTCGAGATTGATCTCGGCGAACTCGACGCGGAAGATGTTGTTGAAGCCGCGCTTGGGCAGACGGCGATGCATCGGCATCTGGCCGCCTTCGAAACCCTTGATGCGCACGCCCGAACGCGCGGTCTGACCCTTGCCGCCGCGGCCGGACTGCTTGCCCTTGCCCGAACCGATGCCACGGCCGACGCGCATACGCTTCTTGCGCGAGCCGGCGTTGTCGGCGATATCGCTGAGCTTCATCGCCCTTCTCCTTATTTACTTCTCGTCGACGATGCGGACGAGATGGTGAACCTTCTCGATCATGCCGCGGACAGCCGGAGTATCCGGCAGTTCGCTGGTGCGGCCGATCTTGTTGAGCTTGAGCCCGATCAGCGTCGAGCGCTGCGAGTGATGGCGGCGGATCGCGCTGCCCGTCTGCTCGAGCTTGATCGTCTTTGCGGTCGTAACGGCACTCTTGGCCATGGGAGTCTACTCCGAAAGCTTCCGTTAGTCGGCAGCCGCCTCGGCATCGCCACCGATACGGCGCGACTGCAGAGTGGACACCTTGATGTTGCGGCGGGCTGCGACCGAACGCGGCGAATCCTGATGCTTCAGTGCGTCGAAGGTCGCGCGAACCATGTTGTAGGGGTTCGACGAGCCGATCGACTTGGCGACCACGTCCTGGACGCCGAGCGTCTCGAACACGGCGCGCATCGGGCCGCCGGCGATGATGCCGGTACCGGCCGGAGCTGCACGCAGGTAGACACGGCCCGCGCCATGACGGCCGGCGATGTCGTGATGGAGCGTGCGGCCCTCGCGCAGCGAGACGCGGGTCAGATTGCGCTTGGCGGACTCGGTGGCCTTGCGGATCGCCTCCGGCACTTCGCGCGCCTTGCCGTGACCGAAGCCGGCGCGGCCCTTCTGGTCGCCGATCACGACCAGGGCTGCAAAACCGAAGCGCTTGCCGCCCTTGACGACCTTGGCCACGCGGTTGATGTGGACGAGCTTGTCGACGAACTCGCTGTCGCGCTCCTCGCGCTCCCTGCGTTCACGTCCGCCGCCGCCGCGTTGATCGCGTCCACCACGTTGTTCGCGTTCTGCCATTTTTCCAATCCTTCAGAGGCTTGCGCCTCAATCCTCAAATTCTGTTAGAAGCTCAGCCCGCTCTCACGCGCTGCATCGGCAAGAGCCTTGACGCGCCCGTGATAGAGGTAGCTGCCGCGATCGAACACGACTTCCTTGACGCCCTTCTCGGCGGCGCGCTCGGCCAGCAGCTTGCCGACCGCCTTCGCCGCATCGATGTCGGCGCCGGTCTTGCCGCCGTCGCGCATCGACTTCTCGAGCGAGGAGGCAGAGGCCAGCGTCTCGCCCTTCAGGTCGTCGATGACCTGGGCGTAGATGTGCTTGGACGAGCGGAACACCGACAGGCGCGGACGGCCGCCACCGGAGCGGCGCAGCTTCAGCCGTACACTGCGCTTGCGCCGGGCATTCGTAACCTTGGCTTTCGACATGACCGGCTCCGTTACTTCTTCTTGCCTTCCTTGCGGAAGATGAATTCGCCAACATACTTCACGCCCTTGCCCTTGTAGGGCTCCGGCGGACGATAGGAGCGAATCTCGGCGGCGACCTGGCCGACGCGCTGGATGTCGCTGCCGGTTACCGTGATCTCGGTCGGCTTCGGCACCGTGATCGTGATCCCTTCCGGGATCGCATAGACCACGTCGTGGCTGTACCCGAGCGCGAGCTGCAGGTTCTTGCCCTGCATCGCGGCGCGGTAACCGACGCCGGTGATCTCGAGCTTCTTCTCGAAGCCCTTGGTAACGCCTTCGACCAGATTCGCGACCTGGGCGCGAGCGGTACCGTACAGCGCCCGCGCGCGGTTGGTCTCGACCCGCGGGTTCACCTTGACCTGGCCGTTCTCGAGCTTCACCTCGACGTCGTCATGGACGACGAACTGAAGCTGGCCCTTCGGCCCCTTCATCTTGACGATCTGCCCATCGACGGTCGCGGTCACACCCGACGGAACCGGAACAGGCCTTTTGCCAACTCGTGACATGGATCAAAAATCCTTCTCAGAACACCGTGAAGAGAACTTCACCGCCCACGTTCGCTTCACGCGCACTGTGGTCGGCCATGATTCCCTTCGGCGTCGACAACACCGAAATGCCGAGCCCGTTGTTGACCCGCGGCAGGTTCTTCACCGAGGCGTAAACGCGACGCCCGGGCTTGGAGACACGTTCGATCTCGCGGATGACGGGCTCGCCGTCGAAATATTTCAGCTCGATCTCGATCTCGCTGCGGCCCGAGGAATGCTCGAGCGTGGCGTAACCGCGGATGTAGCCCTCGGACTTCAGCACTTCGAGGACGTTCTCGCGCATCTTCGAACCAGGCGTGGAGACCTTGCTCTTGGCGCGCATCTGCGCGTTGCGGATACGGGTGATCAGATCGCTGATTGGATCGTGCGTAGACATCTAAACGACCCTCCTTACCAGCTGGACTTCACGAGGCCCGGGACCATGCCCTTGGAGCCAAGTTCGCGCAGCGCGATGCGGGACAGCTTGTTCTTGCGGTAGTTCGAGCGCGGACGACCCGACAGCTCGCAACGCAGGCGGATGCGGGTTGCCGACGAGTTGCGCGGCATTTCCGCCAGCTTCAGGGTGGCGGCGAACCGCTCCTCCATCGGCAGCGTCTTGTCGGCGATGATCGCCTTCAACCGCTCGCGCTTGGGGGCGGCGTTCTTCACCATCCGCTTGCGCCGGTTGTTCTTCTCGATTGAACTCTTCTTTGCCATGCTTGGCTCCTGGGTATCCGCGTTTGAGAGGCTTTAGGTCAGCGTCTCACTGCCGGAACGGGAAATTGAAAGCGGTCAACAAGGCCCTCGCCTCTTCGTCGGTCTTGGCCGTGGTGCAGACGGTGATGTCCATGCCGCGGGCTTCCGTGACCTTGTCGAAGTCGATCTCGGGGAAAATGATGTGCTCCTTGATGCCGAGCGAGTAGTTGCCGCGGCCGTCGAAGCTCTTCGGGTTCAGGCCGCGGAAGTCGCGGACGCGCGGCAGCGCGACCGTCACCAGGCGATCGATGAACTCATACATGTGGGCCTTGCGCAGCGTGACCTTGCAGCCGATCGGCTGGTTTTCACGCAGCTTGAAGGTCGCGATCGCGATACGCGAATAGGTCACGATCGCCTTCTGGCCGGCGATCTGGGTCAGCTCGGCAGCGGCGGTCTCGGCCTTCTTGCGGTCGTTGACGGAATCGCCAACGCCCATGTTCAGCACGACCTTGTCCAGGCGCGGAACCTGCATGACGTTCTCATAACCGAACTTCTCGGTCATGGCCGTGCGGATCTTCGCGTCGTATTCCGCGCGCAGGCGCGGCGTGTAAGCGGCCTCAGCCATCGATCTCAGCTCCCGAGCTCTTGGCGATGCGGACCTTCTTGCCGTCCGCCAGAATCTTGAATCCGACGCGGGTCGGCTTTCCATCCTTGCCGACATACGCGATGTTGGACAGTTGGATCGGCGACTCCTTCGAGATGATGCCGCCCTCCTGGGCCTGCGTCTGCTTCTGGTGACGCTTGACCATGTTGATGCCGCGCACCAGCGCCGTGCCGGCGTCGGGACGCACTTCGAACACTTCGCCGGTGCGGCCCTTGTCGCGGCCGGTCAGCACGACGACCTTGTCGCCCTTGCGGATCTTGGCAGCCATCACAGCACCTCCGGCGCGAGCGAGATGATCTTCATGTGGTTCTTCGCGCGCAGCTCGCGCGGCACGGGCCCGAAGATACGGGTGCCGACCGGCTCGGACTGGTTGTTGATCAGGACGGCGGCGTTGCGGTCGAAGCGGATGACCGAACCGTCGGCGCGGCGGATGTCCTTGCGGACGCGCACCACGACGGCCTTCATCACGTCGCCCTTCTTCACCTTGCCACGCGGAATTGCTTCCTTGATCGAAACGACGATGATGTCGCCGATCGTGGCGTAGCGGCGCTTGGAGCCCCCGAGCACCTTGATACACATGACACGGCGTGCGCCAGAATTGTCGGCCACGTCGAGGTTGGTCTGCATCTGAATCATTGATGCACCTCGTCCTCTTCTCTTTGCGCCAGCCCAGCCGGCGCTCAACATTTCCCTGAAGTCAGTCGGCTAAAGCCGACAGATCAGGCGCTTTTCTTGTGTTCGCCCCGGATCACGACCCAGCGCTTCAACTTCGAAATCGGCTTCGATTCCTCGATCCACACCATGTCGCCCGGCTTGAACTCGTTGCTCTCGTCGTGCGCGTGGTAGTTCTTCGAACGGCGGATCGTCTTCTTGTAGATCGGGTGCGTGAAGCGGCGATCAACGCGCACCACGATGGTCTTGGCTTGCTTGTCGCTGACGACCACGCCCTGCAAAGTACGTTTCGGCATCTTCGTAAGCCTCTTACTTCTTCTTCGCGCGCGTCTGCGCGGCGACGGTCTTGATCCGGGCGATGTCACGGCGGGCCTCGCGCAGGCGCGAGGTGTTCTCGAGCTGCCCGGTGGCGCGCTGGAAGCGCAGGTTGAAGCGCTCCTTCTTCAGGTTCAGGACGGCGTCGTCCTGCTGGTCGGGGCTCATCGCGCGGATGTCTTCGATCTTCATCTGGGCCATGGCCATTACTCCGCAATGCGCTCGACGAAGCGCGTCTTGATCGGCAGCTTGGCGGCCGCCAGGGTCAGCGCCTCACGCGCCGTCTGGGTGTTGACGCCGTCGATCTCGAACAGCACCCGGCCCGGCTTGACGCGGGCGACCCACAATTCCGGCGAACCCTTGCCGGAGCCCATGCGGACTTCGGCCGGCTTCTTCGACACCGGAACGTCGGGGAACACGCGGATCCAGACGCGGCCGGCGCGCTTCATGTGGCGGGTCAGCGCGCGGCGAGCGGCTTCGATCTGGCGCGCGGTGACGCGCTCAGGCTCGGTCGCCTTCAGGCCGAACTGGCCGAACGCCAACGTCGCGCCCGAAGACGCAACGCCGTGGATGCGGCCCTTATGCGCCTTCCGGAACTTCGTTTTCTTAGGTTGCATCATGGCTTTAAGCCCTCAAATTCCTGTGCGGCTTTAGGCTACAGCCGTATCGCGGCGCTGACGGCCACCACGATCACCACTGCCACCCGTCTCGCCTTCGGCCATTCTCTTGTCCTGGGCCATCGGATCGTGCTCGAGGATCTCACCCTTGAAGATCCAGACCTTGACGCCGCAGGTGCCGAAGGTCGTGAACGCGGTCGCAACGCCGTAGTCGATGTCGGCGCGCAGCGTGTGCAGCGGCACGCGACCTTCGCGGTACCACTCCATGCGCGCGATTTCCGCACCGCCCAGACGTCCCGAGCAGTTGATGCGGATGCCTTCCGCGCCCAGACGCATCGCCGACTGAACGGCGCGCTTCATGGCACGGCGGAACGCCACGCGGCGCTCGAGCTGCTGCGCGATCGACTCGGCCACCAGCGTCGCATCGAGCTCCGGCTTGCGGATTTCGACGATGTTGATGACGACGTCGGACGAAGTGATGTCCGCGACCTTCTTGCGCAGCTTGTCGATGTCGGCGCCCTTCTTGCCGATCACCACGCCCGGACGAGCCGAGTGGATGGTGACGCGGCACTTCTTGTGCGGACGCTCGATCACGATGCGGGCGACGGCCGCCTGCTTGAGCTCCTTGTGCAGGATCTCACGGATCTTGACGTCTTCGTGCAGCAGCTTGCCGTATTCCTGCTTGCCGGCGAACCAGCGGGAATCCCAGGTACGGTTGATGCCGAGACGCAGACCGATCGGATTGATCTTTTGACCCATCGTGTTCTCCTGCGCCTTTAGGCGGCTGCTTCGGCTTCGACCTGACGAACGATGATCGTCAGCTGCGAAAACGGTTTGTAGACACGGCCCGAGCGGCCACGGCCGCGGGCTGCGAAGCGCTTCATCACGAGGCCATTGCCGACGAAGGCCTGCGCCACGACGAGATCGTCGACGTCGAGATCGTGGTTGTTCTCGGCATTGGCGATAGCCGATTCCAGGCACTTCTTCACGTCGACCGCGATCCGCTTGCGCGAAAACTGCAGATCGGCGAGCGCAGCAGCTGCCTTCCGGCCGCGAATGAGCTGGGCGACCAGGTTGAGCTTCTGCGGGCTCACCCGCAGCATCCGGGCGACCGCCTTGGCCTCGTTTTCGGCGAGGCTCCGTTCGCGCTTAGGTTTGCTCATCGTTTAATCCTCAAGCCTTCTTGGCTTTCTTGTCGCCGGAGTGGCCATGGAAGGTCCGGGTCGGCGAGAACTCGCCGAACTTGTGACCGACCATTTCCTCGTTGACGGCCACCGGCACGTGCTTCTGACCGTTGTAGACGCCGAAGGTCAGGCCGACGAACTGCGGCAGGATCGTCGAGCGACGGCTCCAGATCTTGATGACGTCGTGACGGCCGGACGCACGGGCGGCATCTGCCTTCTTGAGCAGAGAACCCTCGACGAACGGGCCTTTCCAGACTGAACGAACCATGTCCGGCGTTCCTTACTTCTTCCGCTTGTGGCGGCTTAGGAGAATGAATTTGTTGGTCGACTTGTTGGTGCGGGTCTTCTTGCCCTTGGTCGGCTTGCCCCACGGGGTGACCGGGTGGCGACCGCCCGAGGTACGACCTTCACCACCGCCGTGCGGATGGTCGATCGGGTTCATCGAAACACCGCGGTTGTGCGGCTTGCGGCCCAGCCAACGGTTGCGGCCGGCCTTGCCGATCGAGGTGTTCATGTGATCCGGGTTCGACACCGCGCCGATCGTGCCGCGGCAACGGCCGTGCACCAGGCGCTGCTCGCCCGAGTTCAGGCGGATGATCACGTAGTCCTGGTCACGGCCGACGAGCTGGGCATAGGTGCCCGCGGAACGGGCGAGCTGGCCGCCCTTCCCGATCTTGAGCTCGATGTTGTGGATGATCGTGCCGACCGGCATGTTACCGAGCGGCATGACGTTGCCCGGCTTCACGTCGACATAGTTGCCGGCGATGATGGTGTCACCCACGGCGAGGCGCTGCGGCGCCAGGATGTAGGCCTGCTCGCCGTCCTGATACTTGATCAGCGCGATGAAGCCGCTGCGGTTCGGATCGTATTCCAGCCGCTCGACGGTCGCGGGAACGTCGATCTTCTCACGCTTGAAATCGACGGTGCGCAGCGTCCGCTTGTGACCACCGCCGCGGAAGCGCACGGTGATGCGACCGGTGCTGTTGCGGCCGCCCGAGGAGTGCTTGCCCTCGGTCAGCGCCTTGACCGGCTTGCCCTTGTAGAGGGCCGAACGATCGACCATGACCAGCTGGCGCTGGCCCGGCGTCGTGGGATTGAATGTCTTCAGTGCCATCGTCGTGCGACCTTACAGACCGGTGGTCACGTCGATCCGGTGACCCTCTTCGAGAGTCACGATCGCGCGCTTGGAGTTCGACTGCGAGCCGAGATTGCCGCGGAAGATCTTGGTCTTGCCCTTGCGGACCAGCGTGTTGACGCTCTTGACCTTGACGTCGAACAGCTTCTCGATCGCTTCCTTGATCTGCGGCTTCGTCGCCTTGGCGGCGACCTTGAACAGCACCTTGTTGTGCTCCGAGGCGATCGTCGCCTTTTCGGTCACGACCGGCGACAGGATCACGTCGTAGTGGCGAGCCTCGATGTTCTTCGTCATTTGAAGCGCGCCTCCAGCGCATCGATGGCGGCCTTGGTCAGAACGAGCTTCTGACGGCGCAGGATGTCGTAGACGTTGATGCCCTGGATCGGCAGCACGTCCATGTTCGGGATGTTGCGGGCCGCAGCGGCGAAGCCGTTGTTGAGCTCGGCGCCGTCGATGATCAGCGCGTTGGTCAGACCCAGACCCGAGAAGTGACCGAGCAGCGCCTTGGTCTTGGCGGCTTCCAGCGCGGCCTTCTCGATCACGACGAGATCGCCGTCCTTGGCCTTGGCCGAGAGCGCATGCTTCAGCGCCAGCGCGCGGACCTTCTTCGGCAGGTCGGTGGCGTGCGAACGCACCACCGGACCGAAGGCACGGCCGCCGCCACGGAACTGCGGCACGCGGGCCGAGCCGTGACGAGCACCACCGGTGCCCTTCTGCTTGTACATCTTCTTGCCGGTGCGCCAGATCTCGGCGCGACCCTTGGCCTTGTGCGTGCCGGCCTGACGCTTGTTGAGCTGCCACTGCACGCAACGCGCAATGATGTCCTGGCGCGGCTCGAGGCCGAAAATGGTGTCGGAGAGCTGGACCGAGCCGGCTTCCTTACCTTCGAGGGTGGTGACCTTCAATTCCATCTCACGCACCCTCTTGCTGGGCCGCAGCCTCGGCTTCGCCACCGGCAACCTTGAACTTGCCGGGCTTCGGAGCTTCCTTCGGCAGCGGCTTCTTGACGGCGTCGCGCACGCGGATCCAGCCGCCCTTGGAGCCGGGAACGGCGCCTTCGACGAGGATCAGGCCACGCTCGACATCGAGCTGAACGACGCGAAGGTTGAGCGTGGTGATGCGGTCGACACCCATGTGGCCGGGCATCTTCTTGTTCTTCCAGGTCTTGCCGGGGTCCTGACGGCCACCGGTCGAACCGATCGAGCGGTGCGAGACCGAGACGCCGTGGGTGGCGCGCAGACCGCCGAAGTTCCAGCGCTTCATGCCGCCGGCGAAGCCCTTACCGACCGAGGTGCCGGTGACGTCGACGAACTGGCCGACGACGAAGTGGTCGGCGAGGATCTCGGCGCCGACCGGGATCATGGCATCCGCGGTGACGCGGAATTCCTCGACCCGGCGCTTCGGCTCGACCTTGGCGACCGCGAACTGGCCGCGCTCCGCCTTGGGCATGTAAACGGTCTTGCGGGCACCAGAACCAAGCTGGAGCGCGACGTAACCGTTCTTCTCTTCGGTACGGTGGCCCACGACCTGGCAATTGCCGAGCTTCAGCACGGTCACGGGGATATGTTCGCCGGCCTCTGTAAAGACCCGCGTCATCCCGACCTTTTGTGCGATCACTCCGGAGCGCATCGGCTTGCTTCCTGTTCTTTCTGTCCGCTTGCGCGAACGGGATCCAAAAATCTTAGAGCTTGATCTCGACGTCGACACCGGCGGCCAGGTCGAGCTTCATCAAAGCATCGACGGTCTGCGGGGTCGGATCGACGATATCGAGCAAGCGCTTGTGAGTGCGCATCTCGAACTGCTCGCGGCTCTTCTTGTCGACGTGGGGCGAACGGTTGACGGTGAACTTCTCGATGCGGGTGGGCAGCGGAATGGGTCCGCGGACCTGCGCGCCGGTGCGCTTCGCCGTGTTCACGATCTCGCGGGTCGACGTATCGAGGATACGATGGTCGAACGCCTTGAGACGGATACGAATGTTTTGGCCGTTCATTGCCGTGGTCTCTCTTCAGTGGGGTGGCGAATAGCGAATAGCGAATGTCACCATTCGCTACTCGCCGATCCCTATTCTCGTAATTACTCGATGATCGAGGCGACGACGCCGGCGCCGACGGTGCGGCCACCTTCGCGGATCGCGAAGCGGAGCTTCTCTTCCATCGCGATCGGCACGATCAGGTGCACTTCCATCGCGATGTTGTCGCCCGGCATCACCATCTCGGTGCCTTCCGGCAGGTGCACGACACCGGTCACGTCGGTGGTGCGGAAGTAGAACTGCGGACGGTAGTTGGTGAAGAACGGGGTATGGCGGCCGCCCTCTTCCTTGGTGAGGATGTAAGCCTCAGCCTTGAACTTGGTGTGCGGCTTGACCGAACCCGGCTTGCACAGCACCTGGCCGCGCTCGACGTCTTCGCGCTTGGTGCCGCGGAGCAGCGCACCGATGTTGTCGCCGGCCTGGCCCTGATCGAGCAGCTTGCGGAACATTTCGACGCCGGTGACGGTGGTCTTCTGGGTCGCACGGAGACCGACGATCTCGATTTCCTCGCCGACCTTGACGATGCCGCGCTCGACACGACCGGTCACGACAGTGCCGCGGCCCGAGATCGAGAACACGTCTTCAACCGGCATCAGGAACGGCTGGTCGATCGGACGCTCCGGCTGCGGGATGTACTCGTCGACGTTCTTCATCAGCTCGAGGATGGCGTCGTGGCCGAGCTTCTTGTCGGAATCTTCGAGAGCGGCGAGCGCCGAGCCCTTGATGATCGGGATCTTGTCGCCCGGGAAGTCGTACTTCGAGAGCAGCTCGCGGACTTCGAGCTCGACGAGCTCAAGCAGTTCCGGATCGTCGACCATGTCGCACTTGTTGAGGAACACGACGAGCGCGGGCACGCCGACCTGGCGGGCGAGCAGGATGTGCTCGCGGGTCTGCGGCATCGGGCCGTCAGCGGCCGACACGACCAGGATCGCACCGTCCATCTGGGCGGCGCCGGTGATCATGTTCTTGACGTAGTCGGCGTGGCCGGGGCAGTCGACGTGGGCGTAGTGGCGGTTCGGCGTCTCGTACTCGACGTGCGCGGTCGAGATCGTGATGCCGCGCGCCTTCTCTTCCGGCGCCTTGTCGATCTGGTCGTACGCGGTGAACGTCGCACCGCCGGCTTCGGCGAGAACCTTGGTGATCGCCGCGGTCAGCGACGTCTTGCCATGGTCGACGTGACCGATGGTGCCGATGTTGCAGTGCGGCTTGTTACGTTCAAACTTTGCTTTGGCCATTTGACTCTCCGTTCAATCGTCAGTTCGTGACCGACGACAATCAGGCAAACTTCTTCTGGACTTCTGCCGACACGTTGGCCGGCGCTTCTGCGTAGTGGTCGAACTGCATGGTGAAGGTTGCGCGACCCTGGCTCATCGAGCGCAGGTTATTCACGTAACCGAACATGTTCATGAGCGGCACCATCGCATTGATGACGTTGGCGTTGCCGCGCATGTCCTGACCCTGGATCTGACCGCGCCGCGAATTCAGGTCGCCAATGACCGAGCCGGTGTAGTCTTCCGGGGTCACCACTTCGACCTTCATGATCGGCTCGAGCAGGACGGACTTGCCCTTCTGCAAGGCTTCGCGGAATGCCGCGCGCGATGCGATTTCGAAGGCCAGCGCCGACGAGTCGACGTCGTGATACTTGCCGTCGACGAGCTGAACCTTGACGTCGACCACGGGGAAGCCCGCGACGACACCAGAGCTCATCACGCTGTTGAGGCCCTTTTCCACGCCGGGGATGTATTCCTTCGGAACCGCACCACCGACGATCTTGGACTCGAACTCATAGCCCTTGCCGGGCTCGTTCGGCTCGACCACGATCGACACTTCCGCGAACTGACCGGTACCGCCGGTCTGCTTCTTGTGGGTGTACTTGACCTCGGCCTTCTTGGTGACGCGCTCACGGAACGCAACCTGGGGCGCGCCGATGTTGGCGTCGACCTTGTAGGTACGCCTGAGGATGTCGACCTTGATGTCGAGATGGAGTTCGCCCATGCCCTTGAGGATGGTCTGGCCGGACTCCTGGTCGGTCGACACGCGGAAGGACGGATCCTCCGCAGCGAGCTTGGCCAGCGCCACGCCCAGCTTTTCCTGGTCGGCCTTGGACTTCGGCTCGATCGCGATCTCGATGACCGGCTCGGGGAATTCCATCTTCTCGAGGATCACCTGCTTGTCGGGATCGCACAGCGTGTCACCGGTGCGCGCTTCCTTCAGGCCGGCCAGCGCGACGATGTCGCCGGCATAGGCTTCCTTGATGTCTTCGCGGTTGTTCGCATGCATCAAGAGCATGCGCCCGATGCGCTCCTTCTTCTCGCGGGTCGAGTTCACGACGCCGGTGCCGCTCTGCAGAACGCCGGAGTAGATGCGGCAGAAGGTGATGGTGCCGACGAACGGGTCGTCCATGATCTTGAACGCGAGCAGCGCGAGCGGCTCCTTGTCGTCCGCCTTGCGCACGACTTCGTTGCCGCGATCGTCGGTACCCTTGATCGCGGGCACGTCGATCGGCGACGGCAGATAGTCGACGACGGCGTCGAGCAGCGGCTGAACGCCCTTGTTCTTGAAGGCCGAGCCGCACAGCACGGGATAGAACGCGCCGGTCAGGACCGCTTTGCGGATCAGCCGCTTCAGCGTCTCTTCGTCCGGCTCCTTGCCGTCGAGATAGGCTGCCATGGCGTCGTCGTCGAGCTCGACGGCGGCTTCCACCATCTTCTCGCGGTATTCCTTGGCCTGCTCGACCAGATCTTCCGGGATGTCGACATAGTCGAACTTCGCGCCGAGCGATTCATCGTTCCAGATGATGCCCTGCATCTTCACGAGGTCGACGAGACCCTTGAAGTTGTTCTCGGCACCGATCGGAAGCTGGATCGCGATCGGCTTGGCGCCGAGGCGGTCGACGATGTCGGCCAAACACTTGAAGAAATCGGCGCCGGTCTTGTCCATCTTGTTGGCGAAGACGATGCGCGGAACCTTGTACTTGTCGCCCTGGCGCCAGACGGTCTCGGTCTGGGGCTCGACGCCCTGGTTCGAGTCGAGCACGCAGACGGCGCCGTCGAGCACGCGCAGCGAACGCTCGACTTCGATGGTGAAGTCGACGTGGCCGGGGGTGTCGATGATGTTCAGGCGCTTGCCGGCCCAGAACGCGGTGGTCGCAGCCGAGGTGATCGTGATGCCACGCTCCTGCTCCTGCTCCATCCAGTCCATCGTCGCAGCACCTTCGTGCACTTCGCCGATCTTGTGGCTCTTGCCGGTGTAATAGAGGATGCGCTCGGTGGTCGTGGTCTTGCCGGCATCGATATGCGCCATGATACCGAAGTTGCGGTAATTCTCTATGGCATGAACGCGGGGCATGAGGTGTTCCTTAGATTCCGTGTGTCGCCGTTACCAGCGATAGTGCGAGAAGGCGCGGTTGGCTTCCGCCATCCGGTGCACGTCTTCACGCTTCTTGACGGCGTTGCCACGGTTGTTCGACGCGTCCAGGAGCTCAGCCGAGAGCCGCTCGGTCATGGTCTTCTCGTTGCGGTCGCGCGCAGCCGAGATCAGCCAGCGGATGCCCAGCGCCTGACGGCGGGTCGAACGAACTTCGACCGGAACCTGGTAGGTCGCGCCGCCGACGCGGCGGGAGCGCACTTCGATCGTCGGCATGACGTTCTCGAGTGCCTGCTCGAACACGCCGAGCGGGCTCTGCTTGGTCTTGGCTTCGATGATACCGAACGCACCGTAGACGATGCCTTCGGCGACCGACTTCTTGCCGGCGTACATCACCGAGTTCATGAACTTCGTGACGATGATGTTCCCGAACTTCGGATCGGGAAGGACTTCGCGCTTTTCCGCTGAGTGGCGACGAGACATGGACCTGGTTCCCGCTTACTTCGGACGCTTCGCGCCGTACTTCGAACGACGCTGCTTACGGTTCTTGACGCCCTGGGTATCCAGAACGCCGCGGAGGATGTGGTAGCGCACGCCGGGCAAATCCTTGACGCGACCGCCGCGGATCATGACCACCGAGTGCTCCTGGAGGTTATGGCCCTCACCGGGGATGTAGCCGATCACCTCGAAGCCGTTGGTCAGGCGCACCTTGGCGACCTTACGAAGCGCCGAGTTCGGCTTCTTCGGGGTCGTGGTGTAGACGCGGGTGCAAACACCACGCTTCTGCGGCGACTGCTGCAGCGCCGGCACCTTCTTGCGCGACTTCTGCACTTCACGCGGTTGAGCGATCAGCTGGTTGATCGTCGGCATCCTGGCCTTACCCTTTGTTCTGTCGCAGACCCTTCCGGATCCGCTGTCTTGCCGCAGCCCGCTGCCGGGACTGCAAATTCTTTCGAGCTACCCGCCCGACGAGGCCGCCTTCCGCGGAACAATCCGCACAAAGCGAAATCGCGCCAACCGCCCCATCAACGGGCGGAAAGCGCTTCGACGCCACAGAGGACCGCAGTATTGAGGCCGGCAGCATAAAGCCGCGGCCCGCGCACTGAGGTCATGCATCCGAATTCGATCTCAAGAGAACAAGCTCAAGAGAACTAGAATCGCACTGGCATTGCCTAGCTATGATCGACAGCGTCTGAGCGGCATTCGTCGAGGTTGGTGCCCGCCTTGAGCGATCCCTTGTGGTTTTAGTCCTAGGGGATCTAGCGGGTGGCCCGTTCCGACGCTGGCGATGCTCACCGCCTGTCGTTAAGTGAGGCGCTTTCTATGCGTGAGAATCGATCAAGTCAAGGCGAAACGACAGTCACGAAGCGCTTCAGGAGCCTGTCAAAATCGCTGTTTGCCGCGCTCGCCGCACCACTCCGATATGGGAACGGACTCTCGGTTCCGCCAGCCTGAGAATTATTATACCCGGGCGAAAAGTACTTTTATGACCAGGGCTAAGGCTTTTTTTCCTGTTGATGCGCCAATCTGGGCCCTTCGGCAGGAAATGGGCGCCATGCGGTACACCGACATTGCCATCATCGGCGGGGGATTGGCAGGCTCGACGGCCGCCGCCATGCTCGGCCGGGCCGACATTTCGACCGTCCTGATCGATCCGCATGAGAGCTATCCGGCGGACTTTCGCGTCGAGAAACTCAGTGGCCGGGAGCAGGTTGGGCGATTCCTGAAGACCGGAATCGCAGAATCAGTGCTGCGCCGCGCGACCTTTACCGGCGAGAACTGGATCGCCCGCTTCGGCCGCCTGCTCGACAAGGCGCCGAGCCGGCAGTTCAACATCCGCTACGATTCCCTGGTCAACGCCGTCCGCGACGAAATCCCCGCTTCCGTCGAGCGCATCTGCGCCAAGGCCATCGCCGTCGAGACGAGCGAGGAGCGGCAGAGGGTTGCGCTCTCCAATGACGAGACGATCTCTGCCCGCCTGGTGGTGCTCGCCAATGGCTTGAATGTCGGCCTGCGCCACCAGCTCGGTATCACCCGAAAAGTCATCAGCGCCTGCCATTCGATCTCGATCGGGTTCGACATCGTTCCGGTCGGGTGCCCAGCATTCGCCTTCCCGGCTCTGACCTACTTCTCCGAACGTCCGAGCGACCGCATCCCGTACATCACGCTGTTTCCGGTCGGCACGCGAATGCGTGCCAATCTGTTCGTCTATCGCGCCTTCGACGATCCCTGGCTGCGCGAGCTGCGCCGCGCCCCGACCGAGACGCTGGATGCGGCCCTGCCCCGGCTCAAGGCCATCACCGGCCCGTTCGAGATCCCAGGCGAGATCAAGATCCGCCCGGTCGATCTCTATGTGAATGATTGCCGCGGCCAGCCCGGCCTCGTGCTGATGGGCGATGCCTTCGCGACCTCCTGCCCTGTCGCCGGCACCGGCTGCGACAAGGTCTTCACCGACGTCGAGCGGCTCTGCAGCCTCCACATCCCGGAGTGGCTCGCTTGCGACGGGATGGGTGCGGCCAAGATCGCTGCCTTCTACGCAGATCCGGTCAAGCGGGCCTGCGACGAATGGTCGGCGGCGAAGGCGTTCGACTTCCGCTCAGTCTCGATCGGCACGAGCTCCTACTGGACGGCGCAGCGCTGGGCCCGCTTCATCGCCTGGTCGGTTCAGGGCCTGCTGCGGCCGCTTGGAGGCGCCTTCGAGCTGGAGCCGAACTTGCTCGGTCATTCCTCCTCGTCGTCCTCATCCTCATCATCCTCGAGGTCGTCTTCGTCCTCATCGTCCCTGCCGTCGTCGGCGTGAGCAGCCGCGCCGTGCGGCTGGTGGATCTGGTCGTTCCACAGCTTGCGATAGGTACCGTTCTTGGCGAGCAGCTGGGCATGCGAGCCTCGCTCGATCGCCCGGCCCCCTGAGATCACGATGATCTCGTCCATCTCCACCACCGAGGTCAGGCGGTGGGTCGACCAGATCATGGTGCGGCCCTTGGCGACCTTGAGCAGCGTGCGGTTGATCGCGGCTTCCGTGGTCTGGTCCAGCGCCGAGGTGGCTTCGTCCAGCAGCAGCACGGAAGGGTTGCGGATGACCGCGCGCGCGATCGCGATGCGCTGGCGCTGACCGCCCGACAGGGTGTCGCCGCGCTCGCCGACCGGCGTGTCATATCGCTGCGGCAGGCTCATGATATAGCGGTGGATCTCGGCCTTCTTGGCGGCCTCCTCCACCTCCTCGTCGGTCGCGCCCTCCTTGCCGAGCCGGATGTTCTCGCGGATCGACATGTTGAACAGCATGTTCTCCTGGAACACCACCGCCATGCTCCGGCGCAGCGAATCCAGCGTCACCTTGCGGACGTCGACGCCGTCGATGGTGACGCGGCCTTCGTCGGGCACATAGAGCCGCAGGATCAGGTTGAGCAACGTGCTCTTGCCGGAGCCGCTCGGGCCCACGATCGCGATGCGCTTGCCCGCATTGAGCTTGAGGCTGAGATTGTCCAGCACCGGGGTCTGACTGCCCTCATACTGGAAGGTGACGTGATCGAACGTGATGTCGTTGGTGATGCGCGGCAAATCGGGCGCGCCGGGGCGGTCGGCAGCGCGGGTCGGCTCGTCCAGCAGCTCCTGCATGTGCCGGATCGCCGCGGCCGAGGAGATCGACACCGGGATGAAATGCATCACATGGGCGATGTTGTAGGAGACCTCCCAGAACGCGCTCTCGAAGGTGACAAAGGTGCCGATGGTGATCTGGCCCTTGGTGGCAAGATAAGCGCCGATCGCGAGCACCACGAGGTGCAGCATCAGCACCGAGATGGTGACCGTCCGCTCCACCATGGTCGACAGGAACGCGGCTGAGGCGATCTTGTCGCGCGCCTCGTGGTTGCGGAAGGTGAAGAAGCCGAACATCTTGCGTTGCAGGCTGAACGCCTTGATCACGGCCTGCGCCGCCACGTTCTCCTGCACCATGCCGAGCAGCGCGCTCTCGTTGAGCTTCTGCTCGTAATTGGCCTGCACCGCCTTGGGCGTCAGGATCCGGGGGCCGATCAGCGTGATCGGGAACACGAGCAGCGCGACCGCCGCGAGCTGCCAGTTCAGGAACACCATCAGGATGATGCCGGCGATCAATTCCAGAAACGGCAGCGCGGCGCTGTTGGCAAACGTCTTGACCGAGCCTTCGAAGGCCGAGAGGTCGACGGAGAAGCGCGACAGGATCTCGCCGCGCTTGGTGCGGCCGAAATAGGCCGCCGGCAGGTCCTGGACGTGCTCGAACAGGCGCTTGCGGACGTCGGAGATGATGCAGGCCGCCAATCGCGCGTCCCAGCGCTCGTACCAGACCGCGACGATCGAGGTGAAGATGCCGGCGACGGCAAGCACGCCGAGGATCTTGTACAGCGCCTGGAAGTCCTCCTCCCCGAGCGCGTCGTCGATCAGGAACTTGAGGCTGAGCGGCATGATGACGTTGAACAGCGTCTCTACGAAGACGCCGAACGCCACGAATGACAGCATCCGTTTGTAATTGGCCAGGAATGGCTTGACGAACCCGACGATGGTCGCGAGCGCGCCGGCGGCTTCGCGCGCGGTAAAGACGACGAGGTCCTCGTCCTCATCGTCGTCGTCGTCGAGCTCCAGCTCGTCGTCCGCCTCGTCTTCGGCATCCTCGTCGTCTTCGAGGTCCGGCTTGGCAGCCGAGGCGAGCTTGTCGTCAAGCTCGGCCGCCTGTTCGGCGGCGAGCTTCTGTTTGTCGGGCGAAAGAGGCTTGTCGTCGGGCGAGAAAGGCTTGGATGCCATGAAACCAACCGATGCTGACGGCCGGCATGACCGCAGAGAAAGCAGGACATAGCGGAAAGCCGCTATCGCACCGATTCTATGCGATCAGGATGAATTCGGCAAAAACAATTGGCGAATTCAATGCGACCGCGGCTAGTCCTCGTCCTCCTCCTCGACCTTGTCGAAGAAGGAATAGCGCAAGCTGTCGGCGTCGGCGTACCACTGCCCCGGCCCCTTGTTGGCGGCGAGCGTCGCCTCCCACAGCGCGTCGGTGCAATCCTTGCGGTGCATCGAGAGGTCGAAACCATTGCCGAAGAACAGTTCGGACCATTCCCACCAGGTGCCGAGTTTCTTGACTCCACGCAGGAGGTCGTAGCGGTCGATCAGCGCCGGAGCCATGTCCGAGGTGATCGAGCCGAACACGAGGCCGGTCTTGACCACGCGGTTCAGCTCCTTGATGGCGCGGACCACCTGCTTCGGGGAAACGTGGCAAAGGCTGGTCTCGAACACGAAGTCGAACGCGCCGTCCTTGAACGGCATGTCGGTGATCGAGCCGAGCTTGTTGTACTTCTTCAGCGCCTTCGGCGTCCTGGCGTGGATGGTGCGGTTGTTCTCGATGCCGAAGGCATCGATGCCGCGCTCGCGCAGCGCGCCGACCAGTTCGCCGCTGGCCGAACCCGCGACGAGCAGCCTGGCGCCCTTCGCCTTGCCCCAGACGATGCCGAGCAGCCGGGTGAGGTAATCGGGATCGGTGAACTGGCGCCATGCTTCTTGATACGGGCCGAGGCCGCGATAATTCTCGAAATAGTCGCGGTCGATCTTGTCGGAGAGCGGCTTGTCGTCCTGCGCGCGCTCGCGGCGCAGGCGCATCATCTCGGTCAGGATGATGTCGGTCGCCGCATCCGAGGAGTCGAGCAGGCCGTTCAGCGTCGAGTCGAACAGATAGTCGCCGACCACCACGATGCCGGGATGCTCCTTCGGCTCGGGCCGGTGATTGGTCATGACGTCGCGCACCGGCAGGCCGCCCGGTATCGCGTTCACCGACGACAGCCAGCGATGGATCTTGCCTTCCATGAAATGCAAGCGCGCATCGCCGAGCGAGGCCGGCAGCGATTTCAGCGCGGCATCGATCAGCTCCTGGTCCGACAGATTGGCGAAGGCCAGCGCGTCGGAGCCGGGAATCAGCCAGTTCAGCACGCCGTGCTTGCCGACGTCGTGGCGCGCGCCCTCGTTGTAGACGCAGCAACCGCCGAAGGCCTCCGACATGAACCAGGCGCCGGGAATCTTCTCGCCCCAGAACGGCGTGTCGAAAAGGATCGAGACGCGCAAATAGTGCGCGGGACGGTCGAAATAGGAGACGTGCTTGACCATCGACTTGCGGAGCTGCTCGCCTTCCCAGCCGACGGTGGCGAGCCAGGAATGCGGCAGGCAGACCAGCACGAGATCGAAGTCGCGCGTCTCCGGTCCCTTGCCGTTCATCATCTTGAGCTGGTAGCGGCCGGTCGGTGCCTTGCCGACGGCGAGCACGCGGTGATTGAGCTGGATGTCGGCGTTGACCTCCGACTGCAGGCACTCGATCAGCTGCTCGTTGCCGTTCTGGATGGAATAAAGGCCGATATAGCCGTCGACATCCATCAGATAGTTCTTGAGCGCGTTGAGGCCGTTGGTGTTGTGGCTCTCGGTCGCGATGTCGGAGCGCGCCATCACCTTGAAGAAGCGCTTTGCGGTTTCGTCCTCGACCTCCTCGTCGAGCACCTGCTCGGCGGTCTTGTAGGCCCAGGGGTTCTCGTTGTCGTGCGCGCCGACGCCCTCGTAATATTCGATCGGCGACATCGCTTCAGTGCAGCGCTTGCGGAACGCCTCGATCGCCGCGGCGGTCTTGGCGCCGTATTTGCGGCGCATGCCCGGCACGTCGTTGAGGAGCTCGCCGCCGAACTGCACCTGCTCGGCATCCATCGGAATCGTCTGCAGCCCGAAATGCTGGATCAGCTCGCGCAGCGGATCCGGCCCGGTCATCGAGTAGTCGTAGATCTCGGCAACGCCGGCCTCGTACATCGCGGGCGCGGAATCGAACTTGCGCGTGACGATCTTGCCGCCGAGCCGATCGGAGGCCTCGTAGATGGTGACGCGACAGAGATCGCCGAGCTTGCGCTTCAGATACCAAGCGCTCATCAGCCCGCCGGGGCCGCCACCTACAATTGCGAGATCAAGCATGTGAGTTCCGTGGTCTCCGGCCCGCCCCCTTCACGGGACCACCGGTCTAAACTCTCCTAGCAGAAGCGCTTTTGCGCCTGAAGGAAAGATGAACAAAGGTTGATCCCGCATCGCAACAGACAAGCAAAGCAACAAAAAGGCCGGCTTTCGCCGGCCTTTTCATTGTCCTCGGTAGTCCTACGGATGAACGATCATTCCGCGGGCGGCAGCGCAGGAAGCTCCGCTTCCGGCGCGGGCGACACGACCGCCGCCTGCTTCTCGCGCTCGTCCAGGATCAGCTTGTCGCGCTTCATGGCGACTTCGCGAATCTTGGCCATGGAGGCGCCGGTGCCTGCCGGAATCAGCCGGCCGACGATGACGTTCTCCTTGAGGCCTTCGAGCGGATCGACCTTGCCGTTGACCGCCGCTTCCGTGAGGACGCGGGTGGTCTCCTGGAACGAGGCCGCCGAGAAGAAGGAGCGGGTCTGGAGGCTCGCCTTGGTGATGCCGAGCAGTACCGGCGTCCCCGTGGCGACCTTCTTGCCCTCTTCCTTGGCCTTCTCGTTCAGCGCGTCGAACTCGATCTTGTCGACCTGCTCGCCCGAGATCATGTCCGTGTCGCCCTGGTCGGTGACTTCCACCTTCTGGAGCATCTGACGGACAATCACCTCGATGTGCTTGTCGTTGATAAGCACGCCCTGGAGCCGGTAGACCTCCTGGATCTCGTTGACCAGATAGGCCGCGAGTTCCTCGATGCCCTTGACCGCCAGGATGTCGTGCGGCGCCGGGTTGCCTTCCACGATGAAGTCGCCCTTTTCGACGACGTCGCCGTCCTGAAGGTGGATGTGCTTGCCCTTCGGGATCAGGTACTCGCGCGCCTCGTCGGTCTTGTCCATCGGCTCGATCGAGATGCGACGCTTGTTCTTGTAGTCGCGCCCGAACCGGATGGTGCCCGCGATTTCGGCGATGATCGCCGCATCCTTCGGACGCCGGGCCTCGAACAGTTCCGCCACCCGCGGCAGACCGCCGGTGATGTCACGCGTCTTGGCGCTTTCGGTCGAGACACGGGCGAGGATGTCACCCGGATTGACCTTGGCGCCGACGTCGACCGAGAGAATGGCGTCGACCGACAGCATGTAGCGGGCATCGCCGCCACGGGCGAGCTTGAGCACCTTGCCGTCCTTGCCCTTGACCACGATGGCCGGACGCAGGTCCGCGCCGCCGCGGGTCGAGCGCCAGTCGATGACCACGCGCTTGGCGATGCCGGTGGCTTCGTCGAGCGTTTCCGAGATCGACTGCCCCTCGACCAGATCCTCGAAGCCGATGGTGCCTTCGACCTCGGTGAGGAGCGGACGGGTGTAGGGATCCCACTCGACGATGCGCTGGCCGCGCTTGACCATGTCACCTTCGTCGACATGCAGGCGCGAGCCGTACTGAACGCGGTGCGTCGCACGCTCGGTGCCGTCGGCATCGACGATCGCCACCACCATGTTGCGCACCATCGCGACCAGGTGACCTTCGCTGTTGCGGGCGATGGCCTTGTTCCTGATCACGATCTTGCCGTCGAAATTGGCTTCGACGAACGACTGCTCGTTGAGCTGCGCCGCACCACCGATGTGGAAGGTGCGCATCGTGAGCTGGGTGCCCGGCTCGCCGATCGACTGCGCCGCGATGACGCCGACCGCTTCGCCGTGGTTGACCGGCGTGCCGCGGGCGAGGTCGCGGCCGTAGCACTTGCCGCAGATGCCGTTGACGAGTTCGCAGGTCAGCGCCGAGCGGATCTTCACCTCCTGCACACCACCCTGCTGGATGGCGTCCAGATGGCTTTCTTCCATCAGCGTATCGCGCTTGATGATCACCTTGCCCGAGCTGTCACGGATGTCTTCGCAGGCCGTGCGTCCGAGGATGCGCGAACCGAGCGAAGCAACCACGGTGCCGGCATCGACGATGGCGCGCATCTTGATGCCGAGCTTGGTGCCGCAGTCGGACTGCGTGATGATGCAGTCCTGCGCGACGTCGACGAGACGACGGGTCAGGTAGCCCGAGTTCGCGGTCTTCAACGCGGTGTCCGCGAGACCCTTGCGGGCGCCGTGGGTCGAGTTGAAGTACTCGAGAACCGAGAGGCCTTCCTTGAAGTTCGAGATGATCGGCGTCTCGATGATCTCACCCGACGGCTTGGCCATCAGGCCGCGCATGCCGGCGAGCTGGCGCATCTGGGCCGGCGAACCGCGGGCACCGGAGTGAGCCATCATGTAGATCGAGTTGATGTCGGCATCCGCCCCGCTCGCCGTCTTCTTGGTCGAGGAGATCTCCTTCATCATCGCCTTGGCGATTTCTTCCGTGGCCTTCGACCAGGCGTCGACGACCTTGTTGTACTTCTCGCCGTGGGTGATCAGACCGTCATTGTACTGCTGCTCGAAATCCTTCGCCAGCGTACGGGTGGTGTCGACGATCTTCCACTTGGAGTGCGGCACGACCATGTCGTCCTTGCCGAAAGAGATGCCGGCCTTGAACGCATTGTAGAAGCCGAGCGCCATGATGCGGTCGCAGAAGATCACCGTCTCCTTCTGGCCGCAGTGGCGGTAGACCTGGTCGATGACGCCCGAGATCTCGCGCTTGGTCATCAGCTTGTTGATGATCTCGTAGGTGATGCGCGGGTTCTTCGGCAGCAGATTGCCGAGCATGACGCGGCCGGCGGTGGTCTCGATCCAGCGCGTCGAAACCTTGCCGGTCTCATCCATGCCCTGCCACCGGTACTTGATCTTGGTGTGGAGGTGGATGACCTTCGCATGCAGCGCGTGCTCGAGCTCGGCCATCTCGCCGAAGATCTTGCCCTCGCCGGGCAGGCCTTCGCGCATGATCGAGACGTAGTAGAGACCGAGCACGATGTCCTGCGACGGCACGATGATCGGCTGTCCGTTCGCCGGATGCAGGATGTTGTTGGTCGACATCATGAGGACGCGCGCTTCCAGCTGCGCCTCGAGCGACAGCGGGACGTGCACGGCCATCTGGTCGCCGTCGAAGTCGGCGTTGAACGCGGAGCAGACCAGCGGGTGAAGCTGGATCGCCTTGCCCTCGATCAGCACGGGCTCGAACGCCTGGATGCCGAGACGATGCAGCGTCGGTGCGCGGTTGAGCAGCACCGGATGCTCGCGGATGACCTCATCCAGGATGTCCCAGACCTCGGGCCGCTCCTTCTCGACCAGCTTCTTGGCCTGCTTCACCGTGGTGGACAGGCCCTTGGCGTCGAGCCGCGAATAGATGAACGGCTTGAACAGCTCAAGCGCCATCTTCTTCGGCAGGCCGCACTGATGCAGGCGCAGCTCGGGACCGACCACGATCACCGAACGGCCCGAATAGTCGACGCGCTTGCCGAGCAGGTTCTGACGGAAGCGGCCCTGCTTGCCCTTGAGCATGTCGGCGAGCGACTTCAGCGGGCGCTTGTTGGCGCCCGTGATGACGCGACCGCGGCGGCCGTTGTCGAACAGCGCATCGACCGCTTCCTGAAGCATGCGCTTCTCGTTGCGGATGATGATGTCGGGCGCGCGCAGCTCCATCAGCCGCTTCAAGCGGTTGTTGCGGTTGATGACGCGGCGGTAGAGGTCGTTGAGGTCCGAGGTCGCGAAGCGGCCGCCGTCCAGCGGCACCAGCGGACGCAGGTCCGGCGGAATCACCGGGACCACGGTCATGATCATCCATTCCGGCTTGTTGCCGGAGTGGCGGAACGCTTCCACGATCTTCAGGCGCTTGGCGAGCTTCTTGTGCTTGATGTCGGAGTCGGTCTCCTGCATCTCGAGGCGCAAGGTGGCTTCGAGCTTCTCGAGGTCCATGCCCTTGAGCAGTTCGCGGATCGCTTCCGCGCCGATCATGGCGGTGAAGCTGTCCTGGCCGTACTCGTCCTGCGCCTTCAGATACTCGTCTTCCGACAGCAGCTGGCGGTCCTTCAGCGCGGTGAGGCCCGGCTCGAGCACGACGTAATATTCGAAGTAGAGGATCCGCTCGAGATCCTTCAGCGTCATGTCCAGCAGGAGGCCGATGCGCGAGGGCAGCGACTTCAGGAACCAGATGTGGGCGACGGGGGCTGCGAGCTCGATATGGCCCATGCGCTCGCGCCGGACGCGCGACAGCGTGACCTCGACCGAGCACTTCTCGCAGATGATGCCCTTGTACTTCATGCGCTTGTACTTGCCGCACAAGCACTCGTAATCCTTGATCGGCCCGAAGATGCGGGCGCAGAACAGGCCGTCGCGCTCGGGCTTGAAGGTGCGGTAGTTGATGGTCTCCGGCTTCTTGATCTCGCCGTAGGACCAGGACAGAATCTTCTCTGGAGACGCGATCGAGATCCGGATCTGGTCGAAGACCTGAGCCGGCGTCGTCGGGTTGAAGAGATTCATAATTTCTTGGTTCATCGTCTTCTCCTCGCGTGCCGGTCGCCTCCGGCCGCAAATTCGAAAATCACTTAGCAGGGCGCCCTGCCCTCAAGGCATCGGGAGGGGCGCCAATGCCCGGCCGCGAAGGCCGGGCATGACAGGTCGTGTTACTCGGCCGCTTCCGACGTCGGCGCCGGTCCAACCTTGGAGTTGTGCAGGTCGACGTTGAGGCCGAGCGAGCGCATTTCCTTGACCAGCACGTTGAACGATTCCGGAATACCGGCCTCGAACGTGTCGTCGCCGCGCACGATCGCCTCGTACACCTTGGTACGGCCGGCGACGTCGTCCGACTTCACCGTCAGCATCTCCTGGAGCGTGTACGCCGCGCCGTAAGCCTCGAGCGCCCACACCTCCATTTCGCCGAAGCGCTGGCCGCCGAACTGCGCCTTGCCGCCCAGCGGCTGCTGGGTGACGAGCGAGTACGGACCGATCGAACGCGCGTGGATCTTGTCGTCCACGAGATGGTGCAGCTTGAGCATGTAGATGTAGCCCACCGTCACCTTGCGATCGAAGGCATCGCCGGTACGGCCGTCATAGACGGTCGACTGACCCGAAGCGTCCAGACCGGCAAGCTTCAGCATCTCCTCGATGTCGGCTTCCTTGGCGCCGTCGAAGACCGGCGTCGCGATCGGCACGCCGCGGCTGAGATTATGGCCAAGCTCGATCAACTCGTTGTCGTTGAGCGTCTTGATGGTCTCGTCCTCGCCGTAGACCTTCTTCAAGGTCTCCTTCAATGGCTTGATGTCCTGCTTCGACAGGTACGCATCGACGGTCTGGCCGATACGTTTGCCGAGGCCGGCGCAGGCCCAGCCGAGATGGGTCTCGAGGATCTGTCCGACGTTCATGCGCGAAGGCACGCCGAGCGGGTTGAGCACGATGTCGGCGTGCGTACCGTCTTCGAGGAACGGCATGTCCTCGATCGGCACGATCTTCGACACCACGCCCTTGTTGCCGTGGCGGCCGGCCATCTTGTCGCCGGGCTGGATCTTGCGCTTCACCGCGACGAAGACCTTGACCATCTTCATCACGCCGGGCGGCAATTCGTCACCGCGCTGAAGCTTCTCGACCTTGTCGAGGAAGCGCTGTTCCAGCCCCTTCTTCGACTCGTCGTACTGCTTCCGCATGGCCTCGATCTCGGCCATCAGCTTGTCGTTCGGCGAGGCGAACAGCCACCACTGCGACTTCGGGTACTCCTCGAGCACCGCACGGGTGATCTTGGTGTCCTTCTTGAAGCCCTTCGGGCCGGCAATGCCCTGCCGCCCTTCGAGCAGCTCGGCAAGACGGTTGTAGACGTTGCGGTCCAGGATCGCCTGCTCGTCGTCGCGGTCCTTGGCCAGACGCTCGATCTCTTCCCGCTCGATCGCCAGCGCACGCTCGTCCTTGTCGACGCCGTGACGGTTGAACACGCGCACTTCCACGATCGTGCCCTGCACGCCCGGAGGAACGCGCAGCGAGGTATCGCGAACGTCGGAAGCCTTCTCGCCGAAGATGGCGCGCAGCAGCTTCTCTTCCGGCGTCATCGGGCTCTCGCCCTTCGGCGTGATCTTGCCGACCAGGATGTCGCCGGCGCGGACTTCCGCACCGATGTAGACGATACCGGCTTCGTCGAGGTTCTTCAGCGCTTCTTCCGAGACGTTCGGAATGTCGCGGGTGATTTCCTCAGGCCCGAGCTTGGTGTCGCGGGCCATCACCTCGAACTCCTCGATGTGGATCGAGGTGAAGACGTCTTCCTTCACGATCCGCTCGGAGAGCAGGATCGAGTCTTCGAAGTTGTAGCCGTTCCACGGCATGAACGCGACGAGCACGTTCCGGCCGAGCGCGAGCTCGCCCAGATCGGTCGACGGACCGTCGGCGATGATGTCGCCCTTCTTGACGATGTCGCCGACCTTCACCAGCGGACGCTGGTTGATGCAGGTCGACTGGTTCGAGCGCTGGTACTTCATCAGACGGTAGATATCGACGCCCGACTTGGTCGGATCGAGATCTTCCGTGGCGCGGATGACGACGCGGGTGGCGTCGATCTGGTCGATCACGCCCGAACGGCGCGCCGCGATCGCGGCACCCGAGTCACGCGCAACCACGCCTTCCATGCCGGTGCCGACGAACGGCGCCTCGGCGCGAACCAGCGGCACCGCCTGGCGCTGCATGTTCGAGCCCATCAGCGCGCGGTTGGCGTCGTCGTTCTCGAGGAACGGGATCAGCGCCGCGGCCACCGAAACCAGCTGCTTCGGCGACACGTCCATGTAGTCGACCTTGTCGGGCGTCACCGGCAAGACTTCGCCGGCATGACGGCAGACCACGAGGTCTTCGGTGAAGCGGCCCTTCGGGTCCAGCGGCACGTTGGCCTGCGCGACCGTGTAGCGGCCCTCTTCCATCGCCGAGAGGTACACCACCTCGTCGGTGACGCGGCCGTCCTTGACCTTGCGATACGGCGTCTCGACGAAGCCGTACTTGTTCACGCGCGCGAAGGTCGCGAGCGAGTTGATCAGGCCGATGTTCGGACCTTCCGGCGTCTCGATCGGGCAGATGCGGCCGTAGTGGGTCGGATGCACGTCGCGGACTTCGAAGCCGGCGCGCTCGCGGGTCAGACCGCCCGGTCCAAGCGCCGAGAGACGACGCTTGTGGGTGATCTCGCTGAGCGGGTTGGTCTGGTCCATGAACTGCGAGAGCTGCGAGGAACCGAAGAACTCGCGCACGGCGGCAGCCGCCGGCTTGGCGTTGATCAGGTCCTGCGGCATGACCGTGTCGATGTCGACCGAGGACATGCGCTCCTTGATCGCGCGCTCCATGCGCAGCAGGCCGATGCGGTACTGGTTCTCCATGAGCTCGCCGACCGAGCGCACACGGCGGTTGCCGAGATGGTCGATGTCGTCGATCTCGCCCTTGCCGTCGCGCAGGTCCACCAGCGTCTTGATGACGGAGAGGATGTCTTCCTTGCGCAGCGTACGCTGGGTGTCGGGCGCATCGAGGTCGAGGCGCATGTTCATCTTGACGCGGCCGACCGCGGAGAGGTCGTAGCGCTCGGCATCGAAGAACAGCGACTGGAACATGGCCTGCGCCGAATCCAGCGTCGGCGGCTCGCCCGGACGCATCACGCGGTAGATGTCGAACAGCGCGTCCTCGCGCGTCATGTTCTTGTCGGCCGAGAGCGTGTTGCGAATGTAGGGGCCGATATTGACGTGGTCGATGTCGAGGAGCGGCAGTTCCTTGTAGCCGTGCTCGTTGAGCACCTTCATCGACTTGTCGGTGATTTCCTCGCCGGCTTCGGCGTGGATCTCGCCCGTCTTCGGGTTGACGAGGTCCTCGGCGATGTAATTGCCGACCAGCTCCTCATCGGCCAGGCGCAGAGCCTTCAGCCCCTTCTCCTGAAGCTGACGGGCAGCACGAACGGTGAGCTTCTTACCGGCCTCGAGCACGACCTTGCCGGTATCGGCGTCGATCAGGTCGTTGACGGTCGAATAGCCGCGGAAACGGTTGGCGTCGAACGGAACGCGCCAGCCTTCCTTGGTCCGCTTGTAGAGGATCTTCTTGTAGAAGGTGGACAGGATCGCCTCGCCGTCGAGGCCGAGGGCGAACATCAGCGACGTCACCGGAATCTTGCGGCGACGGTCGATACGCGCATAGACGATGTCCTTGGCGTCGAACTCGATGTCGAGCCAGGAGCCGCGATAAGGGATCACGCGGGCGGCGAACAGCAGCTTGCCCGAGGAATGGGTCTTGCCCTTGTCGTGATCGAAGAACACGCCGGGCGAGCGGTGCATCTGCGAGACGATGACGCGCTCGGTGCCGTTGACGATGAAGGTGCCGTTCATCGTCATGAGCGGGATATCGCCCATGTAGACGTCCTGCTCCTTGATGTCCTTCACCGACTTCGCGCCGGTTTCCTCGTCGATATCGAACACGATGAGGCGCAGCGTCACCTTGAGGGGAGCCGCGAAGGTCATGCCGCGCTGGCGGCACTCGTCGACATCGTATTTCGGCTGCTCGAACTCGTAGCGAACGAATTCCAGCATCGAGGTGCCCGAGAAATCGGAGATCGGAAACACCGAGCGGAACACCGCCTGCAGACCTTCGTCGAGACGGCCACCCTGGGGTTCATCGACCATCAGGAACTGGTCATAGGACGCCTTCTGAACCTCGATGAGGTTCGGCATCTCGGCAACTTCCTTGATGTGTCCGAAGAACTTGCGAACGCGTTTGCGACCGGTGAATGTCTGCTGCGCCATCGTGGCCTCTCATTTCGTCGCCCGCTCTGGGCGCGCCGTCCGGAACGCGGCTGCCGCCGCTCCCCGGGTTGAATTTTTTCGAACCCGCCTTGGGGGCCGGAAGCTCAGTCTCAGGCCGTCATGTCCTGAATCTGTTCTTCAGACCTTCAAAACGCAAAACGACGCGCGGGGCGCATAGGCACGCCCGCCCGTCACAACGATCGTCTTCACGGACTGCAAAAGCCCGAAATAGCCTGCTCTCCCAACGGCTTACAGGGAAATCCGGCATCCCTGCCCACCGCGCTTTCGTGCTGCCGAACCGATATGGGGCGACAATAGTGGAGATTCGAGGGGTAAACCCTCAAATCCACACACTTTTTCGTGTTCGGCCTGCGTCGGGACGTTCCGTCGCACGCCTTTTGCATCTGACCCACCCCTTCGAGGAGTGGATCGAGATCCCCGGCGAGGCGGATGCCCGCCCGGGATCTCGCGCCAGTAAGCGCTGCTTACTTGAGTTCGACCTTCGCGCCAGCCTTCTCGAGCTGGGCCTTGATCTTCTCGGCTTCGTCCTTGTTCACGCCTTCCTTGACAGGCTTCGGCGCGCCCTCGACGAGATCCTTTGCTTCCTTCAGGCCCAGGCCGGTGATGGCGCGGACTTCCTTGATGACTTCGATCTTCTTATCGCCGGCGCTGGCGAGAACGACCGTGAATTCGGTCTTCTCTTCCGCCGGAGCGGCGGCAGCGCCACCACCGGCCGGGCCGGCCACGGCGACGGCCGCGGCAGCCGAAACGCCCCACTTCTCTTCGAGGAGCTTCGCCAGTTCGGCAGCTTCGAGCACGGTGAGGCTCGAGAGGTCGTCAACGATCTTCTGCAAGTCAGCCATTGTTCAGTTTCCTTACGTGTAAGTCTGGTTCGGGTTTGAGTTTTGCGAAGGGCGTCAGGCCGCTTCGCCCTTTGAGGCATGAGCCTGGATGACGCGCGCGAGCTTGCCCGCGGGCGCGTTGGCGAGCTGAGCGATCTTGGTCGCCGGGGCCACGATGAGGCCGACGATCTTGGCGCGCAGTTCATCAAGCGACGGCAGCGAGGCAAGCGCCTTCACGCTGTCGACATTCAGGACGGTCTTTCCCATCGAGCCGCCAATGATGACGAACTTTTCGTTCGCCTTGGCGAATTCGACGGCGACCTTTGGCGCCGCTACCGGATCGTTCGAAGTGGCGATCACGGTCGGTCCCTTCAGCATGGGGCCGATGGCAACGACGTCAGTGCCTTCAAGAGCAATTTTGGCGAGACGGTTCTTCGAGACCTTCACCGAGGCGCCAGCCTGCTTCATCTGCATCCGCAGCTTCTGCATCTGGGCAACGGTCAGGCCGGAATATTGGGCAACGATCGCGACGCTCGTGGTCTTGAAGACCCCATTGAGCTGTTCGACCGCGTCCTTTTTTGCCGCTCGTTCCACAGCAAGCTCTTTCCGGTTGGCGGTCATCGCGAGAAGCGGGACCGCCGGGTTGCACCCATCGTCCCACCCAAAACCTGAACCTCAGGGCCAAAACCCCCAGGACACGCGCCGGGCGAGACGACAATTCAAAGCCTGCCCTCCGGGAGCCCGTCAGGGCCCACGGCGTGTCGAGGTCCGAACCAAACCCATTCCGCAACCACCTTAAGGTGGAAGGCGAAGTGAAATCCGGTCTTCACCCGTCTATGCAGGCCATGCGATTAAGCCGTTGAGAAATCGAAATTTCCCGCGGGCGCCTGCAGTCTTGGACAGGACAGGGTCGGCCGGCGAACCGTCCAACCCCTGCCCGCATTCCACCAACCGACGGGTTTTCCTTCCTTTTCGGGCAAATCCTTGCGGACGTCCTGAAAAGGAATGATCTCCTGTCGCGTCGGGTTTTCGGAATGCGTGCACGAACGCGCCAGCCGAGGCCGGCACGTCCGGAAGCGGTTCTTTAACCGCTCGGAGCCTGCTTGCCAAGAGCAAAATTCACACCAGTTCCAATCCGTTGCCGGCGGGGCTTGATCCGGGCCGATAGCGACCGATTCAGGCCGATTTGACCCCGTAAGGCAGCGGCTTGCCCTCAAAGAACGCCGTCAGGTTCGCCAGCACGCAGTTCTGCATGGCGACGTGCGATTCGAGGGTGTGGCCGCCGATATGAGGGGCGAACACCACGTTCGGCAGCGCGGTCAGGGCGTCGGGCGCGTGCGGTTCCTTCTCGAACACGTCGAGGCCGGCGCCGGCGATGGTCTTGTCGGTCAGCGCCGCCACGAGGGCCTTCTCGTCGATCACCGAGCCCCGAGAGATGTTGACGACGTAGCCGTCCGCCCCGAGCCGCCCCAGGATGTCTGCATTGACGACGTGCTGGGTCTCGGCCCCTGCCCGGACCGCGATCATCAGCACGCTGCACCAGTCAGCCAGTGCCTCCAGCGTCGGGAAATATTGATAGGGCAGATCGTACTTGCTGCGGCTGAAATAGCCGACCTCGCTCTCGAAGGCGGCGCAGCGGCCTGCGATCTTGCGGCCGATCTCGCCCATGCCGTAGACGCCGATACGGCGGCCGGGCATGCCCGCCTGGGGACGCATCATCGGCGATTGCTTCGACGCCGCCCAGTCACCGCTGCGGACATATTGGTCGGCGACCAGGATCCGCCGGGTCGTCGCCAGCATCAGGGTCATCGCGATGTCGGCGACCGAGGCCGCATTGGCGCCCGGGCTGTGGCCGACCGCGATGTTGCGGCTGGCTGCCGCCTTCAAGTCGACGCCGTCATAGCCGGTGCCGTAGCAGACGATGGCGCCGAGCCTCGGGAACAGGTCCATCGCCTCGGCACCGAGCGGCGAGCCGCCGGCGGTCAGCAGCGCGCGGATCCCGCCGAGCTCGTCGGCCGGAAACATCTCGCGCGCAGGCTTGCCGCCGGTGTCGAGCAATTCGAACCGTTCGGCGAAACGCGCCATCATGGTCTTGGGAAAGCGCGAATAGATCAGGACCTTGTCAGCCATTGTTCTTGTTTCCGGTGAGCCCTGCCACAAACGACGAGGGGCGGAATCGGTTGCCCAATTCCGCCCCTCGCCTCATGTCACTTCCAAACCTTAGCCGAGGATGGTGCCCGGCTCGACCTTCACGCCGGGGCCCATCGTCGAGGACACCGCAACGCGCTGGATGTAGGTGCCCTTGGAACCGGCCGGCTTCGCCTTCGAGACAGCATCGGCCAGAGCCTTGATGTTCTCGACCAGCTTCTCTTCGGAGAACGAGGCCTTGCCGACGCCGGCCTGCAGGATGCCGGCCTTCTCGACGCGGAACTCGACCGAGCCGCCCTTGGCACCCTTCACCGCACCGGTGACGTCCATGGTCACGGTGCCGATCTTCGGGTTCGGCATCAGGCCGCGCGGGCCGAGCACCTTACCGAGACGGCCGACCAGCGGCATCATGTCGGGGGTGGCGATGCAGCGGTCGAAATCGATCGAGCCGTTCTGCACCTTCTCGACCAGGTCCTCGGCGCCGACGACGTCGGCACCTGCAGCCTTGGCCTCATCGGCCTTGGCACCGCGGGCGAACACGCCGACGCGGAGCGTACGGCCAGTGCCATTCGGCAGGGTCACGACGCCACGGACCATCTGGTCGGCGTGACGCGGATCGACGCCGAGATTGATCGCGACCTCGATGGTCTCGTCGAACTTCGCCTTCGCGCGTTCCTTGACCATCTTGATGGCGTCCGCGAGCGGGTAAAGCTTTTCGCGGTCAACACCTTCGCGGGCTTTGTTCAAACGCTTTCCGATTGCCATGACCGCTTACCCCGCCACTTCCAGGCCCATCGAACGGGCAGAGCCCTCGACCATCTTCATGGCCGACTCGATGGAATCGCAATTGAGATCCTTCATCTTCTTCTCGGCGATCTCGCGCACCTGCGCCTTGGTCACCTTGCCGGCCTTGTCACGGCCCGGCGCCTTCGAGCCGGACTGGATCTTGGCAGCCTGCTTGAGGAAGAACGACATCGGGGGCGTCTTCATCTCGAACGTGAACGAACGATCGGCGTAGATCGTGATCACGACGGGAATCGGGGTGTTCTTCTCTTCCTTCTGGGTCTGCGCGTTGAACGCCTTGCAGAACTCCATGATGTTGAGACCGCGCTGACCGAGCGCGGGACCGATCGGGGGCGAAGGATTCGCCGCACCGGCCGGGACCTGAAGCTTCAGGTATCCGGTCACTTTCTTTGCCATGTATCACTCCTGTTGTGCCGGCTGACTGCCAGCGGTTTCAGGTTCGTGGTCTGGGTCGGATGCGGCTGGCAACCGCCCTCTCCCTCCCACGGCCTCTCTTTGCGCGAAGCCTCGCCGGCTTCCCGCGTTACCCGGTCAGACCTTCTCGACCTGACCGAATTCCAGCTCGACCGGCGTGGCACGGCCGAAGATCGACACCGCGACCTTCACGCGCGAGCGCGCCTCGTCGATTTCCTCGACCACACCCGAGAACGAGGCGAACGGGCCATCGGCCACGCGCACGTTCTCGCCGATCTCGAACGACACCGACGCCTTCGGCCGTTCCACGCCTTCCTGCACCTGGTGCAGGATGCGCATGGCTTCGGATTCCGAGATCGGCATCGGCTTGTTTTCAGCGCCGAGGAAGCCCGTGACCTTCGGCGTGTTCTTGATCAGGTGAAACGCTTCGTCGGTCAGCTTCATCTTCACCAGCACGTAGCCGGGGAAGAACTTGCGCTCGGCGTCGATCTTGCGGCCGCGGCGCACTTCCGTGACCTTCTCGGTCGGAACCAGCACCAGCTCGAACAGCTCCTCGAGCCCGCGCTGCTTGGCCTGCTCGCGGATCGATTCGGCGACCTTCTTCTCGAAGTTCGAGTAGGCGTGGACGATGTACCAGCGCTTGTCGGACAGTTGAGCGGTTGCGGTTGCCATCAGTGAATGCCCAGAAGGTAAGTGATGAGGACACGGATGATCTGGTCGGCGGCGAAGAAGAAGATCGAGGCCACGGCGACCATGACGAACACCATGATGGTGGTGATCGTGGTCTCGCGGCGGGTCGGCCAGGTGACCTTGGCGGTCTCCGAGCGCACTTCCTGCAAGAACTTGAACGGGCTGACTGCCATCGTTTTGATGTCCAACGTCCGTCGACAGACGCGCATGAATTTCAGGGATCCGAACAGCCGCCGTTGGCCCAGCCCTCTGTCTCGAAGGATGAGCCGGAAACCGGGCTCGATTGTTCGGGGATTTCAAAGCCGCGCCGGAGATCCGCGTCTAACGGGCCGGCAGCGAGTGCGGGGTATCTACTGCGGATGAGACCAAACGTCAAGATAGAGAGGGCCCGACTGGACCAGCCGACCTTCCTGGGCGCTAGGGCAGAGCCCAGGCGGATCAAAGGCTTATCCACCGACCGTTCGAGCCGCGATCGCAGCGTTCGACCGGTTCCTTCCGGACGCTCCTCTGGAGCGCCCGCCTCGGCGCCGTTGCGCGGTCAGTCGGCCCGATCGACCATGGAAATGCCCGGCAGCGGCACCACGAACTTTCCGCCTTCGGCGAAGTAGCGGGCGTGCTTGGCCCGGATCGGGTCGACGTAGCGCCAGGCGAAGACGACGACGAACGCCGGCTTGCGCTCATAAAGGGCGGCAGGCGGCAGGATCGGGATGTCGTAACCCGGGCCGGCCATCACGTTCCCCTTCTTGGGATCGTCGTCCACCAGGAAGTCGATCTTGTTCTCCAGGCCGAACTGCGGCAGCAGCGTTGTGGTGCCGACCGAGACGCCGTAGCCGGCAACGAGCTGCCCGCGCGCATGGGCGGCATCAGCCATCGCGACCAGCTCGTCGCGGATCGCAGCGATCCTCTTCACATAGGGCCCATAATAGGCCGGCTGATCCACACCAAGCCGCTCTTCCTCGGCGACGAAGCGCGCGACCTCGGCCGACGGTTTCTTGGCGCCACCGGCGCGCTGCACGGTCACGCGGATCGAGCCACCCTTGGTCCAGATGTGCTGGACGTCGATCAGCTCCATGCCGAGCCGGGCAAAGAAACGGATCAGCGGCTTGATGTTAAAATACGACAGATGCTCGTGATAGACGGTGTCGAGCAGGTTCTTCTCGGTGACGTCGACGCCGTATTGCGTTTCGAAGACGAACAACCCGTCCGGCGCGAGCACGTCGCGAACCCCGATCACCAGCGGATCGAGATTGTCGACATTGGCGATCATGTTGTTGGCGATCACGACGCTCGCCGCGCCGTGGCTCTGCAGGATGCGGTGACCAATGGCATCGGTGAAGAAATCGCCGATGGTCTCGATCCCCGCTTCCGTCGCGCGCTTCGCGATGTCCACAGCGGGATCGACACCCAGCACCCGCATGCCGCGCTCCTTGAAGAAGCCGAGCAGCGATCCGTCGTTGCTGCCGAGCTCGACGACCAGCGAGCCCGGCGCGATGCCGAAGCGGCTGACGACGTCGTTGGCATAGCCCGCGAAGTGCTCCCGCAGGCCGAGCGAGAGCGAGGTGGTGTAGACGTAGTTGCGGTACTGGATCTCGGGATTACCGACATGGAGGATCTGGAGGTGGCCGCAATCCCTGCACAGATGCAGCGCCATCGGCACCGCGGCCCGGAACACCGGATCGTCGACGCTGGCGTCCGGGACCTGGAAGTTCGGCGTGCCGATCGGCATGCCTGCCATCGGGACGACCAGCTCCTGCTTGTCCGAATGACAGAGGCGGCAGGTGTGGCGGACGTAGAACAGGTTTTTCATCGTGGAACCGAAAAATGAGATACGCGATCGGGTGAGGCAATCCCACCCCGTGAAGACCAGACCGGCAGCAACGGGCTCAAGCGGGTCATGGGTGGCTCGAGACTTCCTTGCCCAGCCCGTCGTAGCTGGGGGCTTCCTCCGCCGCCTTGGCGGCCTTGTCCGCTGAATACGATCCGCGCTCCGGACTTGCCAGCCAGATCGCGCCGCCGACCAGCCCGATGATCACGCTGATGGCGCCCAGCAGAAGCGACACCGACAGCGCTTCCTCGGAAGGAACATTCGCCAGACCGAGGCAGGCGACCATCGCCCCCTCGCGAACGCCCCAGCCGCTGATCGAGATCGGGACCGCCGTCAACAGCACCACGGGCGGAATCAGGATGCCGGCGTCCACCACCGAAAGCTGTGCTCCGACACCGCGCGCCAGGGCGAAGCAGGCCGCCGCAGTCACGAGATGGATGAGCAGCGCCGACCCGAACAGCAAAGCGCGGCGCTCGGACTGCAGGAGGAGAAACCGGACCAGCGCTCCGAACCGGACGAAGCTTGCGATCGCCGGATGGGCGATGAGGCGCTTGGGCAGACGATCGAGCGTCAACAGCACCACAGTGCCGGCGACGCCGGCCAGCGTCAGCCCGCCGATGGCCAGAATCGCGGCGTGATCGGACACGCGCGACAACAGGAACGGCAATCCGGCCACCATCAGCGCGATCAGCCCGATCAACGCCGTGAAGCGGTCGGCCGCAACGCCCTTGACCGCTTCCGGCCACTGCACGCCGCGCTGGCGCAGCAGCCACATCCGCACTGCGTCGCCGCCGACCGACGACGGCAGCACCTGATTGAACCAGAGGCTGATCATGAGAATCCGCCAACCCGCGAGCCAGTCCAGCGACACGCCGAGCGCCCGCATGATCAGCTCCCACCGGCCGTTGAGCACGAAGGTCTGGAAGAAGATCAACGCCAGCGCGAGGACAAACAGCAAGGGATCGACCGAGACGAGATGGCTGCGCAACCGCTGCAGATCGAGACCGCGCGCGATGTAGACCAGCACCGCGATCGACAGCAGCAGCTTTACCGAAAACAGGGCCGCCTGTTTGAACCGCGACTGCATCGGATGCCCGCCTCAGGATGCCGGATATTCCGCGCGACCGATCACGAGGTCGATCGCGGCCATCATCCAGAACTGGTGCGTGGTCTCGACAATGTTGTAGCTGCGGCTATCGACGAAGAAATTGACGTCGCCGAGATTGCGCAGCGGATTGTCCGCATTCATCCCCGACAGCGTGATCACGTCGAGCTTCATCGACCGCGCCTGTGCAACCGCATTGAGGATGTTCTTCGAGCGGCCCGACGAACTGATCGCGACGAGGCAGTCGCCGGCGCGGGCGCTCAGCCGCACGGCGTGCGCGATCCAGTCCTCGAATCCGTAATCGTTGGCAAGGCACGACATCATGCTCGCGTCGCTGAAGCAGAGCGCAGGCACCGATGCGTTCTTCGCCAGATCGATCGCCAGATGCGAGGCGATGCCGGCCGAGCCGCCATTGCCGATGAAGATGACGCGGCCGCCCTGGTTGCGCGCGCGCAGCCAGATGGCGCGGGTCGCGGAGATTGCGGCGAAAACGCCGTCGTCGACCGCCGTCGCGCGATGGAGGCGTCCCACGTAATCGTCGAGAAAAGCCTTGTGATCGGGATCGACGGACACGGCGGGCATGGGCTGGCGGCTCGATTGCAACATGACCGGGTGATACCGGCTATTACCAAGGATTGCAAAGGTATAATACTTGCAAAGTCGGCGAGCGGCTGGTAGTCGGCTTTCGGGTTTCACTCAACATTGGCGGGCCTGTTTCGCTGGGCATTCGCGTCACGGATGTTCCTCATGAAATGCATCGTTACTGGCGGCGCCGGTTTCATTGGAAGTCACCTCGTCGACCGTCTGCTCGACGACGGTCACGAGGTCATCGCGCTCGATAATTTCGTCATCGGGCGCCCCGAGAATCTGGCGGCACGCGCCGGTTCGAGCCAGTTGAAAGTCGTGCGGGCCGACGTCATCGACCTCGAGTCGATCAAGCCGTATTTCCACGGTATCGACTGGGTCTTCCATCTCGCGGCGCTGGCCGACATCGTTCCCTCGATCGAGTCCCCGATCCCCTATCATCGCGCCAATGTCGACGGCACGGTCAATGTTCTCGAAGCGGCGCGGCACGCCGGCGTCAAGCGCTTCGTCTACGCCGCGTCGTCGTCCTGCTACGGCATTCCCGACGTCTATCCGACGCCCGAGAGCGCCGAGATCCGGCCGATGTATCCCTACGCGCTTACCAAGAATCTCGGCGAACAGTGCGTCATGCACTGGTGTCAGGTCTACAAGCTGCCCGCGGTCGCGCTGCGCCTGTTCAACGTGTATGGGCCGCGCCATCGTACCACCGGCACCTACGGTGCCGTGTTCGGCGTGTTCATGGCGCAGAAGCTCGCCGGCAAGCCTTTCACGGTGGTCGGCGACGGCGAGCAGACGCGCGACTTCACCTTCGTCAGCGACGTCGCGGACGCCTTCGTCACCGCCGCGCGCTCCGATGTCTCGCACGAGATGTTCAACGTCGGCTCGGACAACACCTACAGCGTCAACCGGCTGGTCGAGCTTCTCGGCGGCGACAAGGTCCACATTCCCAAGCGTCCGGGCGAGCCCGATTGCACCTACGCCGACATCACCAAGATCAAGCGGGTCCTGAACTGGACGCCGAAGGTGAAATTCGAGGACGGCGTCGCGACGATGCTGAAGTCGATGGATCAGTACAAGGACGCGCCCTTGTGGACGGTCGACAAGATCGCCGACGCCACCAAGGACTGGTTCAAATATCTCGGTGACGACGAGGGCTCGCCGCAGAAGGCAAGCTCTTGAACAGGCTCGCCGGATATCGTTGCCGCGAGTCGATCAATTCAGGCCGGCCATCTGAGACCTGCCGGCGCTTTGGGTAATCCACATGGGTAATGCTGCGACAGACAAGCCGACCGGCCATCCGGCACCGCACGACAAGATCAAGACGATCGAGGAGCTGGGCGAGATTGCGCGCGCCGCGCAGGCAAAGGGCCTCACCGTCGCGCTCTGCCACGGCGTGTTCGATCTGGTGCATCTCGGCCACGTCCGGCACATCCTGGCGGCGCGCAACGAGGCCGATGTGGTCATCGTGACCATTACCGCCGACCGTTTCGTCAACAAGGGCCCGGGACGGCCGATCTTTCCGGAGAACATGCGCGCCGAGATGCTGGCCGCGCTCGGCACGGTCGACTGGGTCGGCATCAACCGGACCTCCAGCGCCGAGCCGGTCCTCGATGCCGTGCGCCCCGACACCTACGTGAAGGGCTCGGACTACGAGAATCCCGAGGATGACGTCACCGGCAAGATCGCGACCGAGCGCGAGGCCGTCGAACGTCACGGCGGACGAATCGTCTTCACGCGCGACGTCACCTTCAGCTCGTCGTCGCTGCTGAACCGCTACTTCGACATCTACGATCCCCCCCTGCGCGACTACCTCCAGAAGGTGCGCGAAGGCGGCGGCGCCGAACGCCTGCTGAAGCTGATCGACAAGATCCAGGACATGCACGTCGTGCTGGTCGGCGATACCATCATCGACGAATACCAGTACGTCACGGCGCTCGGGAAGGCTTCAAAGGAGAACATCGTCGCCACCCTGCTCAAGAATGGCGAGCAGTTTGCCGGCGGCGTCATTGCCGCGGCCAATCACGTGGCGAGCTTCTGCAAGTCGGTGGAGATCGTCACGACGCTGGGTGGCAACGACTACCCCGAGGAGTTCATTCGCGCGCATGTCCGCCCGAATGTCACGCTGACGCCGATCCGCATTCAGGGCCGACCGACGACCCGTAAACTGCGGTACGTCGAGATGGGCTATCTGCACAAGCTCTTCGAAGTCTACACGATGGACGACACGCCGCTCGACGAGGCCGAGCGCAAGGAGATCGACCGAATCACCGCCGAGCGCGTTCGTGGCGGGGACGTGGTGATCGTCACCGATTTCGGTCACGGCATGATCGCGTCCAGCACCATCGACACGCTGATCGAGAACTCCAAGTTCCTGGCGGTCAACGCCCAGAGCAACAGCGGAAACCACGGCTACAATCTGATCACGAAATATCCGCGGGCCGACTACGTCTGCATCGACGCGCCGGAAGCGCGGCTGGCCGCGACCGACAAGTTCAGCGACATCGCGTCGGTGATCGAGAATCGCCTGCACGGCAAGATCGATTGCGACAACATGATCATCACGCACGGCTCCTTCGGCTGCTACCCCTTCTCGTCGAAGACCGGCGTCGCGCGCGTGCCCGCTTTCACCAAGACCGTCGTCGACACGGTCGGCGCCGGCGACGCCTTCCTGACGATCACGGCGCCGCTGGTGGCGGCCGGCGGCAATATCGAGGACGTCGCCTTCATCGGCAACGCGGCGGGCGCGATCAAGGTCGGCATCGTCGGTCACCGCAACTCGGTCGAGAAGGCGCCGCTGGTCAAATTCGTCACCGCGTTGTTGAAGTGACGCGAACCGGAAATCTGGAGAACGACAGTGATTGATCAGAAATGGAACGTGATGGTCACCGGTGGCGCCGGCTATGTCGGCAGCGTGCTGGTTCCCCAGTTGCTGGCAGCGGGCCACAAGGTCACGGTGCTCGACCTGTTCATGTACGGCGAATCCGTCTTCGACGCGGTTCGTAACAATCCGAATCTTCGCCTGATCAAGGGCGACATCCGCGATGAGGCCGCGATCAACGAGGCCCTGCGCGGCAACAATGCGGTGATCCACCTCGCCTGCATCTCCAACGACCCCTCGTTCGAGCTCGATCCTGGGCTCGGCAAGTCCATCAACTACGACTGCTTCCGTCCGATGGTGCGCGCCGCCAAGAAGGCCGGCATCAAGCGCTTCATCTATGCCTCCTCGTCGAGCGTCTATGGCATCAAGGACGAGGCCGAGGTGACCGAGGAACTGTCCTGCGAGCCGCTCACGGATTACTCCAAGTTCAAGGCGATGTGCGAGACCGACCTCGCCGAAGAGGCTGCGTCAGGCTTCGTCACTTGCACGGTTCGTCCCGCCACCGTCTGCGGCTACGCTCCGCGGCAGCGGCTCGACGTCGTCGTCAACATCCTGACCAACCTTGCGGTCAACACCGGCCGCATCCGTGTGTTCGGCGGAACGCAGAAGCGGCCCAATCTGCACATCGAGGACATGTCGGCGGCTTATCTGTTCCTGCTGCAGCAGGATGACGCGAAGATCGACGGCAAGACCTACAACATCGGCTACGAGAACCACTCGCTGATGAAGATCGCCGACATCGTCAAATCGGTGGTCGGAAACAACGTCGAGGTCGCCGTCGAGCCGACCGACGATCTGCGCTCCTACCACGTCTCGTCGGAGAAGATCCGCCGCGAGCTCGGATTCGCGCCGACGCACACGATCGAACAGGCCGTGTCCGGCCTCGTGGACGCCTTCAGGTCCGGCCGCCTGCCGAACTCGCTCAACGATCCCCGGTATTTCAACATCAAGATGATGCAGAACATCAGCCTGAAGTGAGCGGCGTGCGGATCGGCATCGATTTCGACAACACGATCATTTGCTACGACAAGGTCTTTGCCGCCGCGGCGCGTCAGCGCGACCTGGTGCCGGAGGGCTGGGAGGGGCTGAAGAACGATGTGCGGGATTACTTGCGATCCCGCACGGGTGGCGAGCTCGCCTGGCAAGGCCTGCAAGGCTTCGTCTACGGCAAGGGCATTGGCGGCGCCGAGATCTATCCGGGTGTTCGCGAATTCCTCGTGGCGTGCAGACAGGCCGGCGCCAAGGTGTACATCGTCAGCCACAAGACCCGATTCGGTCATCAGGACCCCGACCATACTGACCTGCGCGAGGCCGCACGCGGCTGGCTGCGTGGCGCCGGCCTCATCGACGCTGCGGAAGCGGCGGTGGCCACCGGCGATGTTTATTTCGAGGACACGATGGCCGCCAAGGTCGACAGGCTCGCGAGCCTGGAGCTGGACATCTTCATCGACGATCTCGTCGAGGTCTTCGAGCAGCCGCATTTCCCGAAGGGCACGCGATCAATCCTGTTCACGCGTTCGCAGTCAACGCACCCCGAACATTGCAAGCCGATCGCGACATGGGCCGGCATCCGCGACGAGGTGTTTGCGGCATGAGCGAGCCCGACATCAGCGCAGCGGATGCGATGGCGATCGGCAGCCGCCTCGCCGGGGCCCGGGTCGCGGCCGCCCAGCCGGCGCGGTCCGGCGGCAACAACAGGGTGTTTCGGCTGGAGATGGCGGAGGGTCCGCCCCTCGCCCTCAAGCATTATCCGTCCGACGGGCGCGATCGGCTCGGACAGGAATATGACGCGCTCACGTTTCTGTCGCGCCACGGGATTACATCGACGCCGCGGCCGATCGCAAAGGACGCCGATGCGTTCTGCGCGCTGTATCAATGGTTCGACGGCGACGCGGCGGTGCTGCGTCCCCGGGACGACGATGCCGACCAGCTGGCCGATTTCCTGATCGGATTGCAGAAGCTGCGCGACGCCGAAGGTGCGCAGACCTTGCGCAATGCGTCAGCCAGCATCTTTTCACCCGAGGAAGCCATCGCCCAGTACGAGCAGCGCCTCGACGGGTTGACGCGCGAGTCGCAGGATCACCCCGAGCTGCGTACGTTCATCGACGGCAGCCTGGTTCCCAGCACGGCCGTCGCCATCCGAAGGCTTCGCCAACGCTATGCGGAACTGGGGCGGGATCCCGCAGCGGACCTTCTGCCCGCGCATCGCGCATTGAGCCCGTCCGATTTCGGACTGCACAACGCGCTGCGCGGCGAAGACGGCCGCCTGCGCTTCATCGACTTCGAATATTTCGGCTGGGACGATCCGGTCAAACTGCTGTCCGATACCGCGATCCACCCCGGCAGCGATCTGCCCGCAACAAGCGCGAATCGCCTCATCGAACGCCTCACGCAAGCCTTTGCGGCTAGGGATGACGCGTTTGCGATCCGCCGTGACGTACTGTATCCTGTGTTCGGGGCGATCTGGTGCCTGATTGTCCTGAATGCCTATTTGCCCGAAAGCCGCTCCCGGCGCGCCTTGGCTGCGCAAGGTGGCGATCTGACGGTCCGCCTTGCCGGTCAGCTCGACAAAGCCCGCCGGCTTCATCAAACGATTTGCCAACGTGATCCAGATCTCACCCCACGCTGAAGCCGCCCTCACCTGCACGCTGGACGAGCGCAGTCTCTATTTGCGCCGCCTGGTCCTCGGTTCTGTCCGCTCCGCGGGACGCGGCCATGTCGGTCCAGCCCTGTCGCTGATCGAAATGGTCCGCGTGCTCTACGACGACATCCTGCGGATCGATCCGCAGAACCCGCGCGATCCCGAGCGTGACCGCGCCATCCTCAGCAAGGGACATGGTTGCCTCGCGCTCTACGCGCTTCTCGCCGATCGCGGCTTCTTCCCGCTGTCGGAGCTGGACGGCTTCTGCGGCTCCGACAGTATCTTGGGCGGACATCCCGAATACGGCATGGTGCCCGGGGTCGAGGCCTCGACCGGCGCGCTCGGACACGGCCTGTCGATCGGCGTCGGCCTTGCGCTCGCCGCCCGCATGCGCGAGCGCAGCTACCGGACCTTCGTGCTGCTCGGCGACGGCGAGATCAACGAGGGATCGGTGTGGGAGGCCGCCATGGGCGCGGCCAAGCACGGGCTCGATAACCTCGTCGCGATGATCGACTACAACAAGCTCCAGAGCTATGGGCCCACCGACTACGTGCTGCCGCTGGAGCCGCTCGCGGACAAATGGCGCAGCTTCGGCTTTGCCGTGCAGGAGCTCAACGGCCACGACGTCGGCGCCCTGCGCACCGTCCTGAAGCAGGTCCCTGTCGTTCCGGGCAAGCCCACCGCGGTGATCTGCCATACCGTCAAGGGCAAGGGTCTGCCGCCCGCAGAATCCAACGCCGACTGGCATCACAAGAACAAGCTGTCCGACAGCGAGCTAGACGCCATCCGCGTCGCCGTCGGCGATTTTTGATCGGCTCCCCATGCGCAACACCGCGATGAACATGGTCCACAAGCTCGCCGCGCGCGACGAGCGTGTGCTTTACATCGGCTCCGATCCCGGCGCCGGCACGCTGCGTGCGATGAGCAAGGAGTTTCCCAAGCGCCATCTGATCGAGGGCATTTCGGAAGCGCACATCATCGGCATGTCGGCCGGTCTCGCGATGGAAGGCTTCGTGCCTTACGTCAATACCATCGCGACCTTCCTCACCCGCCGCTGCTACGAGCAGGTGGCCGTCGATCTCTGTCTGCACAATCTGCCGGTGCGGCTGATCGCCAATGGCGGCGGGCTGGTCTACGCACCGCTCGGTCCGACCCACCAGGCGATCGAGGACATCACCATCATGCGGGCGCTGCCGAACATGACGGTGGTCTGCCCCTGCGACGCCGACGAGGCCGCGCGCATGATGGACAAGACGCTCGACTGGACCGGACCGATCTACATCCGGCTCGGCAAGGGCGGTGACGCCATCGTCTCGAAGGCCGAGCACGGCTTCGAGATCGGCAAGGCCATCCTGATGCGCACCCCGGGCGACGTCCTCATGGTGACCACCGGCATCATGCTGCAGCGGGCGCTGGCCGCAGCCGACCTGCTGGCCGCGCAAGGCATTCGCGCCGGCATCCTGCACATGCATACGGTGAAGCCGCTCGACACCGAAGCGCTGCTGCAGGCAATCCGCGGCATCAAGCTCCTGGCAACGCTGGAGGAGCACGTGCCCTCCGGAGGTCTCGGCAGTGCGGTTGCGGAGACGCTGATCGACAAGCTCGGCTCCGGCCTGCCCGCGATGCTGCGTCTGTCGCTGCCGGACCGCTTCATGCACAATTACGGCTCGCAGGACTCGCTGCTGAAAAAGCACGGCCTCGCGCCCAACGCCATCGCGACCTCGATCGAGCACGCGCTCGCGGCGTCGCGCACCTCCGCTCCTCAACTCCATTCCACCTGACGGGTCACATGTACGACGTTCGATATTCCTACCTGCTCGAGCAATTCTCCGACCCCGCCCCGATCCTGGCCGAGATCGGCCGGCTGGTTGCGACCGGAGACTTCACCCTTGGCAAGCCCGTCGCCGAATTCGAAAAGCGCTTTGCCGAACTGATCGGCGTGCGTCACGCCATCGGCGTCGGATCCGGCACCGACGCGCTCAAGCTGCCGCTCAAGGCGCTCGGCATCGGTCATGGCGACGAGGTCATCACCGCCGCCAACACCTTCATCGCCACCGTCGGCGCGATCGCGGAAACCGGCGCCACCCCGGTGCTGGTCGACTGCGACGATTCCTTCTGCATGAACGTCGACCAGGTCGAAGCCGCCATCACCAAGAAGACCAAGGCGATCATGCCGGTTCAGCTGACCGGCGAGGTCACCGACATGGGCAAGTTGATGGCGATCGCGCAGCGCCACAACCTCCCCGTCGTCGAGGACGCCTGCCAGGGCATCCTGTCGGAGTTCGCCGGCAAGCGCTCCGGCACCCACGGCATCGCGGCCGGCTTCTCGCTGCATCCGCTCAAGAACCTCAACGTCTGGGGCGATGCCGGCGTCGTCGTCACCAATGACGACGGCATGAACGAGAAGCTCCGCCTGATCCGCAACCACGGCATGAAGAACCGCGACGAGATCGCGATCCTCGGCTGCAATTCGCGGCTCGATTCCTTGCAGGCCGTCGTCGGCAACTGGCTGATCGGCCAGACCAGCGAGATCACGCGGCGCCGGATCGAGAATGCCGCCTATTACGACGCGGGCCTTGCCGGCCTGCCCGGCCTGCGCGTCCCGCCGCGCCGGCCCAACGTGAAGCACGTCTACCATCTCTACATGGTGTTCGCCGAACGCCGCGACGAGCTCTACCAATACTGCCTAGACAACGGCATCGAGGCCAAGATCCACTATCCGATCCCGCTGTATCAGCAGGAAGGCCTCAAGCATCTCGGCTACGCGCCGGGCACCTTCCCGGTCACCGACCGCCACGCCAAGGAAGTCATCAGCTTCCCCGTCGACCAGCATCTGACGCGCGCACAGCAGGACCGCGTCATCGAGACCGTCAGGAAGTTCTGCCATGGACACTGACACCGGCCGCCGGCGCATCGGTTACGTCAATCTTCCCGCCCAGTTCGAGGAAGAGCGCACCGAGATCATGCAGGCGGTGGAAGGCGTATTCCAGCGCGGCGATTTCATCGGCGGGGCGGCGGTTGGAAAGCTCGAGGAGGAATTGTCCGCCTATCTCGGCTCGCCCCATGTCGTGACGCTGAATTCCGGCACCGACGCGCTGATCCTTTCCTTGCGGGCGCTCGACATCGGTCCCGGCGACGAGGTGATCACCCCGCCGAATTCGTTCGTGGCCTCGACCGCCGCGATCATCGCGGTCGGCGCCACGCCTGTCTTTGCGGACGTGCTGCCGGACCAGAACATCGATCCGGCCGCGGTCGAGGCCGCCGTCACGCCGCGCACCAAGGCGATCATGCCGGTGCATCTGACCGGGCGCATGGCCGACATGACCCCGCTGATGGCGATCGCGGACAAGCATGCGCTCGCCGTGATCGAGGACAGCGCCCAAGCGGTCGGCTCGACCTATGACGGCCGGATGAGCGGCACCATCGGCACGTTCGGCTGCTTCTCGGCCCATCCGCTGAAGAATCTCAATGCCGCAGGCGATGCCGGTTTCCTCGTCACCGCCGACGCCGATCTCGCCGCAAGAATCCGCCGGCTGCGCAATCACGGCCTGATCAACCGCAGCGACGTCCAGGAATGGGGCATCGTATCACGGCTCGACACGCTGCAGGCCGAGGTGCTGCGCATTCGCCTGCGTCACCTGCCCTCGGTGATCGAGCGGCGGCGGCGCAACGCCGCGCAATACCGCGCCGAGCTCGCCGGGCTGCCTCTGTTCATTCCGCCCTGCCGCAACATCGAGTTCAACACCTTCCACACCTTCGTGGTGCAGACCGACCGCCGCAACGACTTCCAGAAATATCTTGCCGAAAAGGGCATCGAGACCGCGATCCACTATCCGGTCCCGATCCACTTGCAGCCGGCGGCGGCGCATCTGGGGCAAGGCCGCGGCGCGTTCCCGGTGACCGAGCGGCAGGCGGATCAGATCCTCACGCTTCCGATCAACCAGTTCCTGTCGGCCGCCGATATCAGCTATATCTGCGCGACCGCCCGGGAGTATTTTGCATGACGGATACGGACTTCCTTCAGGCCGACGAGCAGGCGCTGGCGCAGCGCTTCATCGACAACGGCTTCGTCACCACGCCGGCCGACGATCGCGCCGGGCTCGACCGGATCCAGCGGCGCGCCGCCGAGCTGGCGGCCGATTATCTCAAGCTGCCGCACAGCAACGATCCCTATGCGATGCTCGACAGCATCCACACCCGGGTGAGCGTGGACGATCTCAACGGCCTGCGGCTGCACGTCTTCAACGGCCTCAATGCCGAGGCGTGGTTTCGGCCGACTTATTTCCGTCTCGCGCGCTCGACGATCGAGACCATCGTCGGCAACGAGCTCTGCATGCAGCGCCGCGTCAATCTCAGCATCCAGATGCCCGGCGACGATTCCTCGCTGCTCGCCACCCATTCCGACGTCTGGTCGGGCGACTCGCCGTTCGAGGTCGTGGTGTGGGTGCCGCTGGTGGACGTCCACCACACCAAGGCGATGTACCTGCTGCCGCCGTCGTTGAACGGCGACATGCAGGACCGGATGGCAAGCTTGCGCAGCGCCGAGGAGCTGTACAAGACGATCCAGCCGCACGCGACCTTCATCGAGATTCCCTACGGTCACGTGATGCTGTTCAACCAGACCCTGATGCACGGCAATCGCGTCAACGAGGAGCCCGGCACGCGCTGGAGCATGAACTGCCGGTTCAAGAGCATCATGTCGCCTTACGCGGACAAGCGCTTCGGCGAGTTCTTCGAGCCGATCCTGCTGCGTCCGGCGACGCGGGTCGGCATGCAGTACAAGCTGCCGGGAGGCTTCCATGGCTGAGCGAGCCGGCCATCGCGGCTATATCGGCGCCCGGCCGCTGAACGGCAGCCGCACCCCGCAGCACGTCCAGAACATCGTGATCCGCGACTACGCGCGGCGCAAGAACCTGCAATTTCTGCTCAGCGCCGTCGAGCACATCATGCCCGGCAGCTACATGGTGCTTGAGGACATCCTGGACGAGTTGCCCCGCCTGAATGGCATGATCCTCTACAGCATCTTCATGCTGCCGCCCGACGAGGCACGGCGGCGACAGATCTACGACCGCGTGCTGCGCGAAGGCTGCGACCTCCACGCCGCCGTCGAGGACATCACGCTGGCGTCGCAGAAGGACATCCAGGCCGTCGAGGACATTCTGCTGGTCAATAAATACGCGACCATTCTGTGATGATGCCGCGGACCACCGGTTGGGCCCCATGAGCGAGATCAACCTGCTCCAACCGATGCACGCGTCGACCAGGCGGAACTACGTTCAGCGCGTGGTCGAGCACGACAAGGCGGAATCCGCCACCGTGGCGCGCCAGTGGGGTCCCGACTACTGGGACGGCGACCGGCGCTACGGCTATGGCGGCTATCGTTACGACGGACGCTGGCGCCCGCTCGCCCAGACCCTGATCGATCGCTACGGCATCAAGCCGGGAATGAGCGTGCTCGATGTCGGCTGCGGCAAGGGCTATTTGCTCTACGAGTTCACCCAGCTCGTCCCTGACCTCAGGATCGCCGGCATCGACATCTCCGACTACGGCATCGCCAACGCCAAGGAGGAGGTGCGGCCACAGCTGAAGGTCGGCAGTGCCGTCGAGCTCCCCTACCCCGATCACAGCTTCGACCTCGTGGTATCGCTCGGCGTGCTGCACAACCTTCCGCTCGAGGACGTGTTCCGGGCGGTGCCCGAGATCGAGCGCGTCGGACGCGGCGCCGGGAAATATCTGATGGTGGAATCCTTCCGCAACGAGCGCGAGAAGGCCAACCTTCTTTACTGGCAGCTCACTTGCCTGAGCTTCCACGGCCCGGAAACCTGGGCGTGGATCTACGACAAATGCGGGTACCGGGGCGACCATGGGTTCATCTTCTTCGAATGAAGCCGGCCCGCGCCGGCCGACGTCGCTGCGCGCGCAGAATCCGGAAGTGTACTATTCGGACGATGCCATCGTCACGGCGGACGACGCCACGATCGCGGAGCTGAAACGCATCGCCGCCGGCAATCCGCGCCTGCGCAGCCGGCTGTGCACGCACCCCGATCCCGCGTCCGGCCTGCACGAGATGCTGATCGTGCATCATCGCGAGGCCTATGTCCGGCCCCACAAGCATTTTGGCAAACCTGAATCGTTTCACGTGATCGAGGGCACCGCGCAGGTGGTGATCTTCGAGGATGACGGCCGGATTCGCGACGTGCTCGAAATGGCGCCCTACGGCCAGGGCAAGCGCTGCTATTACCGCATGCCCGAGCAGGTGTTTCACTCGATCCTGATCACCTCGGAATGGCTGGTGTTCCACGAAACCACCGCCGGCCCGTTCGATCCCTCACGTACCGCATTTCCCGACTGGGCTCCCGATGGCGGCGACGCTGCCGAGGTCCACGACTACGTCACACGGATTGGCGCGCTCGCCGCGGAGCATCTGGCGCGACGGTAGATTTCGACCACACTCGCTGCTCGACGATCCCGCCGTGAATGATCGAGGACGAAACCAGACGATGAAGCCGCCTGCAAAAGCACTGCTTACCCTGGTCAAGTTCGCGGTGTCGATCGGGATTCTGGTATTGCTCCTGCGCAGCCAGGACTTGTCGTCCCTGAAAGCCGATCTTCTCGCCGTCAACTTGAACATGCTGGCGCTTGCCGTGTTGCTGCTGTTCGCCCAGACCTTCATTCTCTGCCACCGCTGGATCCTGATCCTCCGCGCCATGAGCGTGCCCCTGCGATGGCTGGCCGGCTGGCGCATTCTGATCATCAGCACCTTCTTCAATCAGGTGCTGCCCGCGGGCGGTGACGCGGTCCGGATCTGGATGCTGCGGCGGAACGGTGTGCAATGGTCGCAAACGATCGGCAGCATCGTGGCCGATCGCTTTCTGGCGCTGCTGGCGCTCGGCCTCATCGTCCTGGCGGGAATGCCGTTCCTGCTGCCTCGTGTCCGCGACAACTCACTCCTATTCGCAATCGTGACCGTTCTCGCGGCTGCATGCCTCGGCGCAATCGCCCTGGCGACGCTGGACCGGTGGCCGCCGCGCCTGATCGCGGCCGTGCCGGCCAGGATCGTGCAATTCGCGATGCTGGTCAGGGCTCCGTTGCTGGCCGAAGGGCGGGCAATGTTGATCGTATCAGCCATTGTCGTCCACCTGATCACCGTCGCGACCTGCTATGTCCTTGCGATTGGACTGGAGGCGCCCCTCACCGCACTTGATGCCTTCGTGCTGGTCCCGCTCGTCATCCTGTCTTCCGCGGTCCCCATCTCGATCGGAGGCTGGGGCGTGCGCGAAGGCGCGATGGTCGCTGCGCTTGGCCTCGCCGGGATCGCATCCGACAAGGCGCTCGCGATATCGGTCCTGCTGGGTCTTGGCGGCCTGATCGTCGGGCTGTTCGGCGGGCTAGTATGGCTGATCGCGCCCGAGCGCACCGGCTTCAGCCCGGAGGAGGCGCGGGCCATCGCCGAACGAACCGATGCAGCGCCGGTCTAGCATGGGCAACGCCGGACAAGACCAGGCGATGACATCTGCCGAGGTGCGTTTTCGTACCATCGTCGAGACATGGTCGTGGCGCGCGCTCATTTTCGCGCCGGCCGCTCTTTCCATCTGGTGCCTGAACCGCGACGGCACTTATCGAACGCTGCTATTTGACGGTGGCTGGACAACGCGATTTTACGTCCTCGCCTGGATCGTGCTGACGCCGTATCTCGGCTGGTTCATCATGGCGACCGGCCGCCTGACGTTCTCGCTCATCAGGCACGAACCCACTCAGCGCGTCGACGAGTTCTTTGTCGGCGCGGCCACACTCATCTTGACGGGATTTGGGCTAGGCGCTCTTTCCATCCTGTACCCACAAATCGTTCTCGGATTTGCGATCGCGGTTCTGCTGTGGGACAGCCGCAGCTTTCGGAAGCCGCAGAAACTCGCGGTGACTTTGCCGCTGATCGCAACATCGCTGCTGGGTCTTTGGCTTCTGGCGACGGTGTTCCTCGACCGCGCCATCATACCCGATGTCATTTCGACCGACGTTCAACAGCTCTACGCCCCGTATCTGGCGGAGGTCGCGAGAAATCACAGCATCTGGCTTGCGGCCGACAATCCCATCTTCTCCGACTTCGAGATCGGTCACGGAAACGGGCTGCACCTGTTGCTGGCGACGTTCCTGCCGCCCCACGTCGCCCAGATCGTTTCGTTTCTCTATTTCGTCGGGATCGGCGCTGTCATTTTCGAACTCGCCCGCCTCGTTCTTCCATTCCAGGCTTTCGGACGCCGGTGCGAAGACGCTGCGATCCCGATCGCACTCGGCCTGGCAATTCTCGGGCTTGCTTGGCCGAGGACGATGCCGGCCGTTACACCCGGCCTCCACATCATGGAGTTTGGAAAGTACCACCTTCAGACAGCGGCATTCTTCGTCTATTTCCTGCTGGTCGTCATCCGCTCTTCCCGAAGTCGAGACAGGCTCGCCGCCGGAATTTGCGCCTTTGCCGTCGCCGCTTCCTATCCGCTCTACGCCGCGTTCGTCTTCTTGATTTCGGCGTTGGGAGTGCTCACCAAGGCGCTTCAGCGCGACCTGTCCGGCGTCATGACCGGCGTGCTGCTCGGGGTCGGAGCGATCGCCGGGTGCATACTGGCCTTCTCCGTCAATTATCTCTACCTCGGAATCCCGGCCACCAACCCGTATTCGCTGTTCCGGGGCGCCGCATCGGTCGAGCGTTTCTCACAATTCGGAAGCCTCGATATTCTCGACTATTTCGTGCTGGCGCAGTCGCTGGAGGTCAGCGACTTCCTCAGCAAGGCGGGGTTGTTCGCCTTCTTCAAGCAGGTCAGGTCCGTTCTCCTCGTTGCCATTGCTCTCGCGGCGGCGACTTGCACCGTGGCTTACATCGACTCGAAGCTGTTTCCGGAGCGCTCCGGCGCCTCGAAGTCGCGAATGTCGTTCAATGCTGCGGGGCTCTTGATCATCATCGCCTACGTAGCCAGCGTCCGGCTACTGGATATGACGCTGAACATTCCGAGCCTGATCAGGCTATCCGTTCATGTCACCGCGCTATTCCCGCTCGTGACCGTGGCCATCGCCTGTTGGGTGCTGGTCGTCGTGCGGCGGTTGGCCTCAACCTGGTCCCCCGGGCGCTACGCGCCTCATGTGGCCCTTCTGGCGCTCCTGATCACCTGCGCCTGGACAACCCTTTCCTATCCCTGGCAGAGCTTCAGGGACGACGGGACCGTCGCTTTTGTGACCGGGCGCCCCCTTCGCCAGTTGCCCCGTGTCAGCCTGGACTGGCAGCGCTGTGACGAACTGCAGCAATCGACGGGGGCTGAGCGCATTCTGCCTCTCAACGGCTATCGCGCGTTGGTGCCATGCTATTTCTCGCCGCTCCTCACGCGAGGCAAGGTCATTCATACCTATCAGAGCGATGTCGCGCGCGATTTCAAGAAGGTCGCGCTGGGGACTGCCGATACGGCGGAAGCCACGCTTCGCGCGTTGGGGGTGAATCTCTTCTACGTCCAGAGGGAGAATTGCGACTTTTGGCTGAATGGGTTCTCAGACCTCTTCCAGAAAGAAGAACTGGCGAGACGCTTTGCGGTTCGCGCCGAGACTCCGCATTACTGGCTATTGACCTGGCGGGCTGGTGATCAGCCATTGACTCCGGAAACGGCAGCGGCAATCTCGACGCTGAGGACGAGATCGAAGGATATTTATCGAATGGCTTATGGTGTCGAGCCCTTTGAGGTGGTGAGGCGCCAGTTGCCACCAGACGGCAAGCCAAGAGACCTCGCGATTCTCGATCAGTTGTCCAAATGCCGCTGAGGGTTGCTGATTTGACGGCGGAAAGCGATCCTCAGCGGAGAGATCTACATGCACTCCGGTAAACGCTGGTCTTGGGGAGGCTGGCGAGCAAGCGTGCGCGCCGGCTTGATGACGGCTCCATTCCTCATCGCGGCGTTGGGCCTGCTGGTCAAGGTTCCTCCCGAGGTCCAGCTTTTCAGCGGTGGCCCCTTGGTCGCCTGGAACAGCTTGTGTCTCGCTGTCCTCGCTCCCTACGTGGCTATTGCGTTTGTCGGAATGGGGGCCCTGCTCGTTCACCGGCTCGACCAAGGCAGCGACCTCGACGCCGCCGATTTGCTCGTGCTGCAGTTCTTCGGCGGCGCTGCTCTGTGCGTCTTGATCGGCGTTTGCCTCGGTGCGGCGGGATTGCTCTTCGCGTGGATCACCATCCCGTTCTTGACGGGCATCATCGCCTGGCACCTTGCACGTCCATCGCGCGGCCGTTGGTCACCGTCTACGGCAGCGGAGTGGCTGCTGGTTGGACTAATCGGTTTGTCGGCCGTCGTGCTTCTGCTCGTGAAGGGCGTCGTGCTCGACGCGACCCGCGGCGACATCCCGCAACTTTATCTTCCGCTGCTCGCCGACCTGCAGAACCGCCACACCCTCTGGCTCGACCCCGAACAGCCGAAGCTGTTCTGGTTCTTGCTCGGCCGCGGCCACGGGGCCGACATGCTGCTCGTGAGCTTCGGTGGCCCGACGGCTCATCAAGTTCTCTCGGTCGTCTACTTGTTGTCCATCGCGGCGCTGGTCCATCGCATGGCGGCGCGGCTGACAACGGGCTGGATATTGCCGGGATGCGCGGCCCTGATCGCAATGTGGTCGAGCTTCATCGGATTGGAGACGGGGCGCTTTCACTATGAGACCGGCGCCTTCCTCCTGTTCGTCTGTTGGGCGGGGCCGCTCTATGCCACCACCAAGGCCCGCGTGATCTTCCGGGCCCTGGTGCCGGCCGTGATGTCCATCGCGATCATGGTCCCCCAGGCGGCGATCATCGCCACGGCTTTCTTGATAGCGGGAGCAGGCGCCGGCTGGTTCGCTCATGGCCCGCGCGGAATCGCGCGGCCGCTCGGAGTGGCCGCAATCGGACTTTGCACCGCGGCTCTCAGCCTTCTGGTCAACCAGATCTATCTCGGCATCGCCGAGGTCAATCCGATCGGCGTGTTCATGCCGCTCATCAACGTGGAGCGCTTTCGCCAAATCTCGAGCCTGGAGCTCATGGTCTACGTAAACAACGCGCAGGGCATCAAGTATGCAGGATTTTCGATGCGCGACATCGTGGCCGCTGTCGGTCGCCTGCGGGAGGTGCTCTGGAGCCTATTCTTTGGCACGAACTTCTGGACATATCCGGCTTTCATTGTCGCATGCGCAGCCTTGCTCAGAGTGCGGCGACCCCAAGGAAATGGCCCATTCGTCGTAGGCCTCGCTCTCTGCCTGCTCGCTGTCATCAGCCTGATCACACTCACTTCACATGGAAGTCTGGAGCGCATGCTGGCCTTCCGATCGGTCGCAACTCCGCTCATTGCCATTTCAATCATCGTGCCGCTCGCCGATCTCTTTCGGCGGCGTCAATTGCAACTCCGCCTCGTCTCCGTGCCTTCTGCGATGGTGACGATCTGTTTGGCGGCCCTTGTCGCGACTGTAGTTGCGAGGTCGCAGGGCGAGATAACGCGCGTGCGCATGCAGGGCGCCTTGGCGTTTGTCACCGGTCGCATCGGCCTGGTTAGCACCTCGCCGTCCTTTGACGATCTCGATCCGCGCCGCTGTCGGGAGGTTTCAAGTCACGTCCCAGCTGACTGGCACATCCTCCCCGTCAATTCCGCTTTGCGTTTTCTGCCGACCTGCGCCGAATCCCCTCTCCTGCCATCTGGCCGGGTCGTGGATACCTTGCACCCGGTGTTTCTGCCCGATTATGGAGACGTCCTGCTTGGGCCCGCCCCAATCAGCATTGTCGCCCTACGCCGCCACAATGTGAATGCCTTTTACATAGAGAGCGACCGGCTGGATTTCTGGGCGCATGGGCAAAGCCCGCTTTTTGATTCCGACAGCATGCCGCGCGATCTCGACGTTCTCCACGTCGGAGCCGATTACATCTTGCTGACGTGGAATGGCCTGGGAGCGCCGATCAGCGACGAACAGGTTGCAGCGATCACCGCGCTGCGGAACCGCAGCCGCGTGACCGGTCCAGGCAAAGACTATTGGGATGGTATCGCGGCGCTTGCGGCGTGGCGATCCCGGCATGACTCTACCGAAAAGTGAGCAGCCGTGCGCTTCCGCCCGCGCCGCGGCGCGGCGGGCGCCAAGACTCTTCGCGCGAAGCCGGACCCACACTGAATAGTCACCGCAAAATCCTGCCGAATCGGCGGGCTTTCTCGCGAGTCCGACGATCGGATAAGATGCCGGCGGACAGCGTGGGGGATCTCAACTTATCAATTGAGGTGCGCGCTGTGGCCCTATATAGCCGTACAATGGCTGCCAGCCGCGGGCCGTAATGGCTCGGAATGCCGATTCCAGACCTGCTCCTGCAAAGAGTTAAAGCCGTGACCGACCATTGCCGCCTTTGCCATTCGACCAACCTGCGTCCGGTCATCGACCTCGGACTGATGCCGATTGCGCATCGGCTTCGGCACAGCCGAAACGAGCAGGATGAACGATATCCGTTCGAGGTGCTGGCCTGCGGCGATTGCGGCCTGCCCCAGATCGTCAAGCCGATCGATCCCGAGATTCTGTACCGGCAGTTCAACTACAATTTCAGCAGCTGGAAGCCGGAACCGCATCAGGTCGACGAGCTCGACACGATCGCGAAATTCTCCAAGCATCAGTCCGTGTTCGAGATCGGATGCAACGACGGGCTGTTCATGGACAAGCTGCGCGAGCGCGGCACCAAGATCATGGTCGGCGTCGAGCCCAATCCGGTGTCGGGCAAGATCGCCCGCGAGCGCGGCATCAAGGTCTATGCCGACATGCTCAGCCCGGCGATGGCCCACGATGCTGTCGCTCAGTCCGGCAAATTCGACCTCGTCGTCTCGCGCCAGGTGCTTGAGCACATCGTCGACTTCGAGAACTTCTTCGACTGCGTCAAGATCGCGCTCAGCGACGACGGCCTGCTGTTCATCGACGTGCCTGATTTCGCCCCCGGATCGACGGAGGGAGACCTCTCCGTCCTGTGGGAGGAGCACGTCAGCTATTTCACCGAACCGACCCTGCTCGCGCTGCTGGCGCGCCACGGCTTCGAGGCGGTGTCCGTGAAGAAATACAATTTCAGCGGCGGAAGCCTCGCGATCGCAGCCCGCCGTGCCAAGGGCGCCGTGACGGCGCCGCCCGCGCCGTCCGGCGTTGGCGAGAAATTCGGTCAGCGTGCGAGAGAGTATGGCGCGCGTCTCCGCCCGATTCTCGAAAAAGCCCGCGCCAACGGCGCCGAGATCGCCATCTACGGCGCCGGCTGCCGCGCCTGCACCTTCACCAACGCCCACGAGCTGGCGGATCTCGTCGACCTCTCGGTCGACGACCAGAAGGAGCGCCAGGGGCTGTTCCTGCCCGGCACCGGCATTCCGATCCGTTCGCCCGAGGATCTCGCGGCCAAGTCGGGTCCGCTCGTCTGTCTTCTCGCCGTGAACGAGGAGAACGAGGCCAAGGTCAGCAGCCGGCTGCGCGAGAGCGTGAAGCGTCCGCTCGAGATCGTTGCGATCTTCGCGCCGAACGACATCTGGAGCGAACTCGATCGTCTCGAGGTGGCGCTAAGGTCGCGGCATGGCTGAGGACAAGCTCTTCAACTATTACGAACGTCAGGATGTTCTGCCGACGTTCGGGAATTTCAAGTCGTCCGCCGAGCTCGAAGCCTACGCCAGCCAGCGGCGCGAGCTGTTTTCGGACAAGCTGGTGCTGCCGCCGCGGCTGTTCCGCGATGCCGATGTGCTCGAATTCGGTCCCGATTCCGGCGAGAACGCCTTGGTGTTTGCCGGTTGGGGCGCGAACATGACGCTCGCCGAGCCGAACCGGCTCGCGCACCCGAAGATCGAAGCCTACTTCGCGCATTTCAGCCTGACCGAACGTCTTCGCGAGCTCGCATTGGCCGATGTCGAGGGCTTCCGCAGCGATCGCCGCTTCGACATCATCGACGCCGAGGGCTTCATCTACACCGTGCAGCCGAGCGAAAAATGGCTCGGCATCTTCCACCGCTTGCTCAATCCGGACGGTTATGCCGTCGTGTCCTATTACGAGCGCTATGGCGGCTTCTTCGAGCTCGCGCTCAAGGCGATCCATGCGGCCGGCAAGGCGTTGACCGGTCGCGCCGCGCTCGAGACGGCCAAGATGCTGTTCGAGGCGAAGTGGAACAGCATTCCGCACACCCGCAGCTTCGAATCCTGGCTGATGGACGTGCTCGAAAATCCGTTCGTCCGGCATCGCTACTTCCTCGACGCGGCCACCTTGTGCGCGGCGGCGCATGACCAGGGGTTCGACATCCATTCGGCATGGCCCGCCTATCGCGACAGCCTGGACATCTACTGGCACAAGAAGGTGCTGTCCGGTGACGACAAGCTGCACCGCGCCAAGCGCCATCTCGACCGCAGCCGCCTGAGCTTCCTCGGCGGGCGAAAGCTCTATCTGGTCGGCAAGGCCGATACCGTGCAAGCGATCTCGGCATCGATCGAGGCGCTGGTGCTCGACGTCGACGGGATGATCGATGATCCCTTCGGCGAGAGCCTGCCGCGCGTGGTGGCGGGCCTTGCGTCGCTGCGCGACACGATCCGCATCATGGAGATTCTCGCCGACGATGCTGCCGACATCGACGCCATCATCGCGACGCTCGACAGTTTCCATCGCATCTTTGCCGCGATCGGGCAGCGGGATGCGGCCACGGTCGCCGCCCTCACCCAGTCGGATCCGGCCTTCATCAACACGTGGGGACAACCGGCGCATTTCCTCGTGATCCGGAAGCGCTAAGGGATCATAGCCAGTGAAGCCAGGCATTGGCATCATCGGAACGGGCATGGTCGGTCAGATGTGCCACCTCGCCAATTTCGCTGCCAATTCCGCTTGCCGCGTCGTCGCAATCGCTGATCTCCGGCCGGACTTGGCTGCCGCGGCGGCGCAGAGGTTCGGCATCCCTCAGGTTTACGGCACGCACCGGGAGCTGCTTGCGGACGGCGCGGTGTCCGCCGTCGTCGTCGTGACCAAGCGTCGCGCCACCGGACCGATCGTCCTGGACGCGTTGAACAGCGGCCGGCACGTGCTGTCGGAAAAGCCGATGGCCTACACGACGGCTCAGGCCATTTCGCTGGTCGACGCCGCGCGGCGGCAAAACCTCGTCTACAGCATCGGCTACATGAAGCGTCACGATGCCGGCGTGGCGCGGGCGCTGCAGGTGCTGACGCGCCTGCGCGAAGACCAGTCGCTCGGACGCATCGTCCGGGCAAAAGGCTGGTGCTTCGGCGGCGACACCGGCCGGTCGCACGACAATTTCGTGATGACCGGCGAAGCGCGACCGGACGGGATCGAACTCTGGCAGGATGGTCCCGACTGGATGCCGCGCGCGATGCGTCCCGGCTACGATAATTTTCTGAACGTCTTCAGCCATATCATCAATCTGGCGCGCTACCTGCTCGGATCGTCGCCGACGGTGGCCGAAAGCGCGATCGAGGCTTCGGGTGCCGGGCGCATCGCGCTCGACTTCGACGGCATCGCCTGCACGCTGGATCTCGTGAACGGCTCCGAGGGCAGCTGGCGCGAGGGGCTGACGATCGATTTCGAGCGCGGCGCGGTGACCCTGGAATTGCCTCCGCCCTTTGCCGAGCAAGAGGCGCAGGTCATTGTCGATCACGATGGTCGAAGCACGCACCTGACGGGTGAAACGAGCTGGGCATTCCGGCGCCAGGCCGACGCCTTCGTGTCCGATATCGCCGCACGAGCCGCACCCTTGGCCTCCGGCGCAGATTCGATCACCGACATCGCGCTTGCGGAGACCGTCTGGAAACAGCGCTCTAGCGGCTAGGCGCGACATCCTTGCTTGCGCCCTCGAGCGGCAGAATGCCCGCGATGGGCCCAAGCTTGATCGTCACCTGCGCGAGTTGAGCCAGAAACTCTGCAACATCGCAGCGCGCCAGCAACCGGCACGCGTAATACTTCCGCACCAAGGTCTGGTTCGGTGCCGCTCCAGGGCCCGGCTGGAACGAGATCGTCGCCTGCGGCCCCGTCGGATCGAAATGATGGAATGCACTTCCCGGCGCCGTGCGCGCCTCGTCCATTCCCCGCAGGATGTCGGGCCGCTCGGCACGCAGTGCAAATCCGAAGAAGGGCTGATTGCCCCAGGCAAGGCGGAGCATGCCGGTGACCTCGGCGAGGCCGAACGGCACGTGCCGTGACGGGTAGTCGAAAAAGCCGTCATCGAGCGCATAAACCGTCGCCGCTGGCTGAGCCCGGCCGGCAAGGTTGCGCGTCAGGGCCTCCTGCTTCAGCGTCCTCGCCTGCATGAAGACGTAGTCGCTCCACAGCATGCCGATCGACATGATCAGGCCCGATCCGAACATGACCGCAAAGGCGACACTGGGACTGCTCCAACGTTGGGCCAGCCGCTTGAATGCGAGAAACGCCAGCGCCGACGGCACGCCGAACATCAGCAGATGACGGCTCTCGTAGAAATGCGTGGAGGACGGCCGCAGGCCGGCGATCAGATAGGGCGACGACAATGCGAGGAACAAGACCATGGCGAGCACGAGCGGCAAGGCGATCGCGGTTCCGGACGCGGCCGGCTTCGTGCCCGAACGCAGCAGCAGCACGACGATGCCGACGAGCACCGCGGCCAAAATGAACAGCGCCGGGACCGCGATCGCTGCGCGCAACGCGTGGCCCAGGACGTCCCTGTAGCCGGTGATGAAGAATGCCAACCATCCCTTCGCCAACTCGCCGAGCGTCGGGAAATGGGCATCATAGTGCTGCGCATATACGCCGATCCGCTTGAACCAGATATTGAGCGTGCCCCAGTAGATCAGAGGAAGCAGCATCAATTCCGGATAGAACAGGGCACAGCGCCACGCTGCGAGCCATGTGCGGCGAACCACGCCGTCCGCCGCCTTCCCGCCCCGCCAAATCGCAACGAAGAGACCCAGCATCACGAAGGCATAGAGCACGATCGTCGAGTTGAGCGCGAAGCTCAGCAGGAACACGAGCGCACAGGCCACGCGAAGCAGCACGCGCCGCAGGCCGCGTGCGCTGAAGGCCAGCGTCAACAGCCATGCGCCGGTGAACAGCAATCCGAAGCTGAAGACGTAGACCGCGTTCGCCTTGCCCGCCCACAGCTGATAGCCGGGATATGTCCAGACGATCAGCGCGAAACCGACCGCCTCGGCGCGGTCGAGCAGGCCGAGACGCGTTGCGGTGAGCGCGAGCGATGTTGCGCCAAAGACAATCCCGGCGAACGCCAGCGAGACCATCACGACGACAGGGGCGCCCGTCCAGTTCGCGAACGTGTCGTAACTGTAGAAGATCGGATGACCGGCGCCGTTCAGCAGGAAATCGATGTCGATGAAATAGTCCGGACGCGGCTTCAGCACCAGCCAGTCGTCCATGAAGAGACCGTCGTTGAGGAACATCGGCGCATGCGCAGCCAACAACACGACGAGGAGGACGACTATCGCACGCAGCAATGGGGACATCTCGGACGGAGGAACGGCAGCGCCGGCAAGGATTCGCACGCCCACGTGACGTCCGCAAGAGCGGCCATGGCGGGCTCCCTTGACCGGAAAAATGCGACCTCCTATAGACTTTCGCTCTGGCTGGGGCCTGAGAGGCGTCCGGGGCGATTTTCCGCAATGAACATGCTACCGGGCCCGGCGCAAGCCGCTGCGATTGGTCTCAGTGTCGCGCTGCCGCTGCTGTTGCTGTGCTATGCGCGCATCGCCGCCACCGGCGGATCCGGCCGCCGCTTCCGGCTCGGCTGCGTCAGCATCTTGGCCCTCTACGTGATCGCCTGCATCGCGCTTCCCGGTCAACGCCATCTCGACGACGTGCTTGGCGGTCTGTTCCTGCTCGCGACCGCGATGATGTTTTTCTACATCCTGTTCAGCCTGCTCGCCTGGGGCTTTACACTGACGCTGCTCACGGCACTCGTTAAGGCCGGGCGTCCCCTCACCTGGGAGCAATGGGCTGTAGCCTACATGCAGGGCGGAGATCTCGGCACCTTCACGCATAACCGCCTGAAACTCCTGGTCGGCGCGGGGATGTTGACCATTGCAGACGGCAGGCTGGCTCCGACGGCCAAGGGCGTGGCGGTCGCGCGTCTCGTCAAACTCGTTCGTCTGTCAACGGGCCTTGGGTAAGAGGCCGCGATGTCCTTCGTTGTCGGATTCCTCGCCGCCGTCACCTTCGCCCTGCTGTCGCCTGCCTTGCAGCTCATGGCCCGCGCTCGCGGATGGCCGGTTGGAGCCGTGACCCTGCTCGCGATCGCCGCGATCCTCACCCATGGTCTCGGCGTGATGCTCGGAATCCTCGTCGTCCCGGAATTCCAGTATTGGGACGCCGTGTCGATTTTCGGTTTTTGCGTCATGGGTTACGTCTTCGCTTTTGGCGCAGTGTACAAATCGGTGTCCCTGGACATTCTGCTCGGCGTCGTCGACCGGCCCGAGCGGAGGGCTCCGCTTTCGGAGATCGTCGAACGGCAGGTTCCAGATCTGTTCCAGGGACGAATTAGGAACCTGGTCGACGGCGGCCTGGTCGAACCGGTGGATTCCGGCTTCGCGGCGACGGCGGCGGGCCGGAATATGGCAGGCCGCGTCGGGCAGCTGCGCCGCGCCTTCGGTATTGGCGATACCAGTCTCTATGATTTTTCCGAATAGTTGCCGGGAACACACACATCGCCGGTTTCATGACGGTTGTGCAGGGCATATCTGCGGGCTCCTTATTGTTCGCCTGGCCCAGATGACCTAGAGTTGCACCGGGGTTCCACCAGTAAAGAGTGGCCGGCAACGGGCGGCATAAGATGACACCTTCCAGGGCGGCAAAACGGCTTACGATCGTCATCCCTGCACTGAACGAGCAGGACAAGATCGCCGACACCATTGACGGCGTGCTGCCGCTCGCCCGCGAGCTGCTCGACGATTTCGAGATCTTCCTGATCGACGACGGCAGCACCGACGCCACCGGCGCGATCATGGACGAGTTCGCGGCCGGCGAGCCGCGCATCGTCGTGCAACATAACGCCGAGCCGCGAGGTGTCGGTGCCGGCTTCGAATACGCGCTGTCGCGCGCGAAATTCGATGCCATCACGCTCATTCCCGGCGACCACGCCTTCCAGAACGAGGGTATTGCCCGGATGTTCAAGGCGGCGGGCGCCGCCGACCTCGTCATCACCTATCGCGACAACCAGTCGGACCGCTCGGTCAACCGCTCGCTGCAGTCGCATTCGCTGCGGTTCATCCTGAACTGCCTGTTCGGCTTCTGGCTGTCCGACTATCACAGCATGATCGTCTACCCCGTGAAATGGCTGCGCCAGATCGCGGTCAAGGCCGACGGCTACGGCTATCAGATCTGCGCGTTGATCTCCCTGCTCCAGCTCGGCCTCACCTATGTGCAGGTGCCCGTGAGCCTGAACGCGGAGCTGAAGGGCTCCTCCCGTGCGCTGCGGCTGCGCACCTATCTCGAGCTCGGCGGCACCATCGTCTCGCTGCTGCGCCGCGTTCCCATCCGGCACGTCGACCTCAGCCAGGTTCCTACCGACGCGGAACGGGCCCCGGCGCGCTAGACGACGCCTCGCCGGGCTTGGGCTTGGGAAATCGAGCGGATGGGCAGGCGCGCGGCGATTCGCCCGCGGGACGCCCTCGTCCCTATCCTGCCAGCACCTGACTTAAGTGATTGATTTGACTGGCAGGAGTGGCAGGGCTCGAACCTGCGACCCCCGGTTTTGGAGACCGGTGCTCTACCAATTGAGCTACACTCCTACGGACCCTGCGTCGCCCCAGGATCAGGGCCGCTTTCAAGCACAGAGAGCGGCCGGATTGCAAGAGCGAAGCGAGTGCCATGCGCGTACTTCGCGCTAGGCCCCCCCATCTTTCAGCAGCCAGTTGCGGTAGATCTCCCCGTAGCGCACGCTCACCTTGTCCACCGGGGTTTGCGTCGCGTTGTTGTCGATAGCTGCCTGCACCGCCGCCCCAACGATCCCCTGCCCGGTATAGAGCGCTGCGTTCAGCTCGGGATAGGCGACGATCAGCGCACCGGTTCGGGCATCGACGAGATTGGCGTCCGCGATCATGCCGCGATGGCCGCCGATCACGACGCGCTGAATGGCCGACGGGAACAGCAAGCTCTTCACCCGGATGTCGAGCCGCACCGGCCGCGTGCCCGCCAGCCGAGCGACCAAGACCTGCTCGACGCCGGCCTTGATCCGCGGCGCCAGCAGGCCCTGAACGAAAGCCTTGACCTCCGGAGCGTCGGCCATTGTTGCCGCCTGTTCCAGGCTGACCGCCTTCGAGTCCGCATAGGCGCGGAGACCGTCCTCCCACTGTATGCGTGCGTCCGGTGCAAAACTGACCGCAACGCCGGTCAGCTTCATGCCGGCTATGTCACTCTGCGACAGCGAATTATTGGCGGCGGTTACGCAGCCCGCAAGCGCAAGCATTCCGCCCAGCGCGACAATCCGCGCCAGTCCCAGCAGCAATCTCAACAACGCCCCCTGTCCCCGTAACTCAATCTCAGCCCGACCCAAAAATAGGGTGTTCCGCCCGCTGCTGTCTACCCCGAATTGTATTGCCGTGCATAAGACCCGATGCCGAGCGTCCGCTGCAGATGTCACCGCGCCGAATGCATCTGTTCTTCACGGGGCTTCTGAGCCACACTTTTCCGGTTGACCAAAAACAAGAGTCCGGGAGCCTCCATGAACGCCCAAGCCGCCACGAAAGCCGCCTCGACGCCGCTGACCCCGCCCTTGCCTGAGGCCCGCCCGGAGACGCTCGGGCTGTCGCGTCCGCGCCTCCAGGCCATGTCGGACGCCTTCAAGCGCGAGATCGACAAGGGAACCGTTCCCGGGGTCACCGTGCTGGTGGCGAGGCGCGGCCAGGTCGGCTGGTTCGAGGCGCTCGGCAGGCAGAGCCCGGCGGACGCCGCGCCGATGGCGCGGGATTCGATCTTCCGGATCTTCTCGATGACCAAGCCGATCGTCTCGGTCGCCATCATGGCGCTGGTCGAGGACGGCCACCTCCTGCTCAGCGACGCCGTCGCGAAATTCATCCCGGAATTTGCCAGCCAGCAGGTCGGCATCGTCAAGGACGGCAAGCTCGAGCTGGTGCCGCCGACGCGGCCGATGACCGTGCAGGACCTGCTGCGCCACACCTCGGGCCTGACCTACGAGCACCAGGGCGACGGCCCCGTGCACAAGCTCTACCAGGAGTCCCGCGTCCGCAGCCGCAAGATCACCAATGCCGAGCACGCGAGCCTGGTGGCGAGCTTCCCGCTGGTCTGCCAGCCCGGCGCGGAATTCAACTACAGCCGCTCCACCGACATCCTCGGCCGCATCATCGAGGTCGTCAGCGGCAAGTCGCTCGGCACGTTCCTCACCGAGCGCGTGCTCGCGCCGCTGCAGATGGCCGAGACCGGCTTCTCGACGTCCGAGGCCAATGCAAGCAGGCTTGCCGAACCGTTCGCCGCCGATCCCTGGACCGGCGACAAGGTCGCGCTGTTCAACATGCACGAAGCACCGGTGATGGAGTCCGGCGGCGGCGGCCTGGTCTCGACCACGATGGACTATGCGCGCTTCTGCCTGATGCTGCGCAACGGCGGCACGCTCGACGGCAACAGGATCATCGGCCGCAAGACGTTGGAGCTGATGGCGTCCGATCACCTCGGGCCGCAGGTTCAGACCAACGGCACGCTGCTCTCGCCCGGCCATGGTTTCGGTCTCGGCTTCGCCGTGCGCCGCGAGGCCGGCATCGCACCCTTCCCCGGCAGCGTCGGCAACTATTTCTGGAGCGGTATCGCCGGCACGTTCTTCTGGATCGATCCGAAGGAGGATCTGTTCGCGGTGTTCATGAGCCAGGGCCCGGGCCAGCGCGACTACACGCGGACCCTGGTACGGGATCTGGTTTACGCGGCGGTGGAGTAGCATTCAGGCGCGCGCCAACAGGGCAGGCTCCGCAACAGACGCGGAGTCCGCTTGGCCTTGCGCCATGGAGACGACAATCTGCGCCGCTTCGCGCAACGAAGTGGCGAACAGATCGGCCTTGGCGGACTGCCCCAGTTCGTCGATGTTTGCGACACCCTCCGCCCAGCATCCAACCATGATGGATGCCTGCGGCAGCTTGCGGCGAAGCCGTCGCACCGCATAGCGCAGATGGGCGGGGCTGGTGATGCCGACATAGCTCAAGCAGACCAGCTTCACGCCTGTCGTATCGAGGCGGAAGATGTTGGCGGTCGACAGCGCGTCCGGCCCTTCGACACGGCTGCCCACCCCGTGCGCGCGGCACAATTGTGCCAGCATGATCGCGGCGGTCTCGTCCAGCACGGTTCGGCCTCCGATGCAGAGCACAGCGCTTTCGCCGCGGAACTGCTCTGCAAGAGCCGTCTTATCGAGGATGGGAATATCGGGCTGGTCTTTGGCAGGCGCGACACCTTCGACGGCATCGGCCGCTTCGGCATCCTCGGTCCGCTCAATTCCGACCGGGCGAACGTCGTCGAGGTCCGAGAGATCGTCGACGAACTCAACCACGGTATCGCGGATGCGCGCGAGCCGGACCTGATCGAGCGCCGCGCGGTCGAAATCGGACTGGGCGAGCTGCATGCCCTTGAGCGCGACCTCGTCGTAATAGGCGGCGAGCGACCTCTCCTTGAGGAATTCCTCGGCCTTCTCGGCAGCTTCCGTGGGATCGCCGGCCAGCATGCGCTGATAAAAGATCTCCGGGGGCGACAGCGCCGGGCGATCGCCGAACATGACGTCCAGGAAGGACAGCCTTTCGACGTGGCGCCCCAGCACGACCAGGCAGACGGTGAGAGGCGTGGCAAGGATGAGCCCGATCGGTCCCCACAGCGCCGTCCAGAAGGTCGCGGAGACGACGACGGCGACGGGCGAGAGGCCCGTGGTGCGACCGTACAACAGCGGTTCGACGACCTGCCCGACCAGCGGTTCAATGACGAAGAAAAGCGCCGCGGTCCAGGCCAGCATCCACCAGCCCGGGTCGACCGCCACCGCGAGCGCGAGCGGAAACGCCGCCGCTATTATCGAGCCGATATAGGGGACGAACCGCAGCACGGCAGCGAGGATGCCCCATAGCGCCGCGCTGGGAATCCCGATCAGCCACAGGCCGGTGCCGATCAGCACGCCGAAGCCCGTGTTGAGCATGAGTTGATTGAGGAAAAGCCGGCTCAAGCGAGCCGCGGCGTCGTCGAGCGCCGCAGTCGTGCGTTGCAGATCGTGGGAGCCCGCCAGCCGGATCAGGCGATTTCGCAGATCCTCGCGCTGAATCAGGATGAAGATCACGAAGATGACGATGATCCCTGTCGTTGCCAGGGGCGATACCAGGGGGGCGATCAGGGAGCGCAGGCTCTCCAGTGCGCCGGGATCAGGCTGCAAGACCTCGACCGGGACCGGCTTGACGCCGGGGTGGGCCGGAGTGCCCGAGGTCAGCGGATTGGCGGGCGCAGCCGATTTGGGCTTGTCGAGCTCCTTGCCGAGGTCCTGAAGCATCTCGGCGGCCCGCTCGAGCGTGGAGCTGCCCCCCGCCACGCCGCGCACCGACTGGATCTTGGACAGGATCGTGGCCTGGTACTTCGGCAGATCGCCCGCCAGGCCGTTGAGCTGGGTCGCGATCACACTGCCCAAGGCGAAAATGATCGCGAAAGCGAAGAGCACGACACCGACCACCGCCAGCGCACGCGGCACATGAAGGCGCTGCATCAGCGTGACGGGACCTGCGAGCACGAAGCTCAGCAGGATCGCAAGTGCGACGGGGACGAAAATCTCCCGCCCGAGATAAAGGGCCGCGATGATGATGATGCTCAGGACCGCCGCGCCCACCGTAAACACCATTGCGGAGACGTCGTCGGGAGATTGCGGCTTGATCACCGTGGGGATCATTTGTCTCGCTTTTCGCCCTCGCCAGCCATACGGGCCGGCGATGGATGCGCGGGCTAACGAGCCGGAAAGTGGTTGGTTCCTCGCCGCAGCGGCTCTGCCAACCACATCCTCGCACCTGCGTGCGCGTCAGCTGATCGTCGCGCCGCCGTCGATCACCATGGTCTGGCCGGTCATGAAGTCGCCGGCCTTCGAACCCAGGAATACGGCCGCGCCGGCGATTTCGTCGGGGATGCCGATGCGCAGCAGCGGCGAGCGCGCGGTCGAGGCTTTCAGGTTCTCCGGATTGTCCCACAGCGCCTTGGCGAAATCGGTCTTGATCAGGCCGGGCGCGATGCAGTTCACGCGGATGTTGTCCTTGCCGTATTCGCAGGCGAGGTTGCGCGCGAGCTGCATGTCGGCAGCCTTGGAGATCGCATAGGCGCCGAGGATGGTCGAGCCCTTGAGGCCGCCGATCGAGGAGACGATGATGATGGAGCCGTCCTTGCGCTCGATCATCTGCGGCACCACCATCGAGATCAGCCAATTGTTGGCGACGATGTTGTTGTCGAGAATCTTCCTGAACTGATCGTCGGAGATGCCGGCGAGCGGGCCGTAATACGGGTTCGAGGCGGCGTTGCAGACCAGCACGTCGATCTTGTCGAAGGCGCGGTTGCTCTCGTCGACGAGGTTTTGCAGATTCTCCTTCGATGAGATGTTGGCGGCGACAGCAACCGCGGTGCCCTTGCCGTACCTGTCGTTGATGCCCTTGGCCACCTGCTCGCAGACGTCGGCCTTGCGCGAGGAGATCACGACCTTGGCGCCGTGCTCAGCCATGCGCTCGGCGATCGCGAGCCCGATGCCACGCGTCGAGCCGGTGACGACGGCGACTTTTCCCTTCATGTCGAACAAGGTCATGCTTCTCTCCCAGATTGATCTTGGTATTCACGTCGAGATTCCGGGCCTGGTCCTACGGACCATCCCGGAATGACGCCTTGCTCAGGCGAGCTTCTTCACTTCCGGTCCCGCCGGCTGATGCATCGCCGCGTGCGCAGCATCCGCGATCCACGGCTGCTGGTTCACCATCGGCAGCCGCCAGACCTTGCGCTCGGGAGTTGCGAAATAATCCAGTCGCGTCACCGAGCAATTGTCGATGTCGAACGACAATCCCCGCTCCGGCTGGCCGTCGAGCGCGAGCCCCAGCGCCGCCTTGATGGTGCCGCCATGGGCGACCGCGATGATGTCCTGGCCGGCCGCCTCGGCGTTGATCCGCTCGATGGTGCGGCGCGTACGGTTGTAGAGATCCATGAAGCTCTCGCCGCCGGGCGCGGGCTCGTTGATGTCGGCAAACCAGCTCGTGCCCACGGGGCGGCTGGCGATGAACTGGGCGCGGTTCATGCCCTGCCAGCGGCCGAGATTTTGCTCGGCGAGGTCCGCTTCCCATGTCATCGATTCAGGCCTTGGGAAGCCGGCCGCCCAGATCGCTTCCGCGGTCTGGTGCGTGCGCATCAGATTGCTCGAATACCAGACCGCCGTGCGTGGCAGCACCTTGGCAACAGCGTTGAACACGTAGGTATCGCTGGTGTCGCAGGCGATGTCGCTTTGTCCGTAGATGTTGCCGCCGTCGTTGCGCACCGGCGCGTGACGGACCCACCACCACCGTGTCATGACCACATTGGGCTTGTCTGCGCCTGCCATCGAAACCCTTCCATCCCGTTTGATGTCGCTGTACGTCAGGTGTGAACGTGTCTCAAGACACTTTACCGTTTGAAATCTTGTTTGAAATTCCGTCGCGCGGCAAGCGTCGCGCGAGGCACCACAGGGAGAAACGCATGGGCCGCCTGCAAGGCAAATCCGTCATCATCACCGGCGCCGGCAGCGGCATCGGTCGCGCCGCCGCGCTGCTGTTCACCCGGGAAGGCGCCAAGCTGATCGCGGTCGATCGCACCGAGGCGGTGAAGGAGACCGTCGAGGAGGTGAAGAAGGCCGGCGGCATCGCGGAAGCCATGATCGCCGACGCGGGCTCCGAGACCGACGTCATCGCCGTGATCGACAAGGCGGTGAAGACCCACGGCCGGCTCGACGTGATCTGGGCCAATGCCGGCGTCAGCGGCGGGCTCGTCCCGCTCGGCGAGCAAACCGTGGAGCATTGGCAGGAGGTGCTGCGCGTCAATCTGATCGGGCCGTTCCTCGCGGTGAAGCATGCGATGCCGCACATGGTGAAGCAGCAGTCCGGCGCGATCGTGCTGACCGCGTCCGTCGCAGGCCTCAAGGCCGGTGCCAGCGGGCATCCCTATGCCGCGAGCAAGGCCGGCGTGATCAGCCTGGTGCAGACCACGGCGTATTCGCTCACCGGCACCGGCGTGCGCATCAACGCGGTGTGCCCGGGCCTGATCGAGACCGGCATGACAAAACCGATCTTCGACCGCGCCAAGGAGCGCGGCACCCAGGACAAGATCGGCCAGCTCAATCCGCTCAAGCGCCCCGGCCAGCCGCACGAGCTCGCGGCGATGGGGTTGTTCCTGGCCAGCGACGAGGCGTCGTATGTGAACGGCCAGGCGTTCCCGGTCGACGGCGGCCTGACCGCGTCGATGCCGTATACGGGCAAGCCGGTTTAACAAGGCGGTCTCGTGTCCCGGACGCGCTGCAGCGTTCTTACGCTGCTGCGCAGAGCCGGGACCCAGGAAGCCACAGCATTTGCTGATGCATGGGCCCCGGCTCTGCAGCGCACCACTTCGTGCTGCGCTGCGTCCGGGGCACGAGACCTCGTGCGAAAGTCAAACCAGCCAGAATCTCTCCGTACCGTATCCGTCCCGTCATCCTGAGGCGCGAGGCGTGCGATGCGAATGCATCGCATGCGGAGCCTCGAAGGATGAACGGCCGAGATATAGCCGGGCTGTCGCCCTTCGAGGCTCTCCACGCGACGCGTTGCATCGCGTGGTCCGCACCTCAGGGTGACGGTCTTGGATAGAGTTCGTAGGATGGGTAGAGCGCAGCGAAACCCATCAACGCTTCCCCCGTGTTGAAACATGATGGGTTTCGCGAGTGCTCTACCCATCCTACGCCTCCCAGACGCACCTTCGCATCCTCGCGGCGCATTTCGCCCGAGCTTTGCTTCGTCGATTCACCCTCAATTGAAAGAGGGCGCAGGGAAGACCGGGCGCCGGCTGGCACCCGAGGTCCACTGTGCGAATCCTGCGTAACAAGAAGCTGCACAGCGGCATACAGGTGTAGCCAGGACATCCCGGCCTTCCCTGCGCAGTGGGCTTACGGCTTATGTCGTGATCTCCCCGGGGAGCGTTGCACTATTGCCCCCGTCGCCTTGCGGATGGCTGACGGATGCGTCCGGTTGGACGACACCCATCACCACAAGACTTGGCGCACAGACCCCGGGCGCCAGGACCACACGATTTTGCCGTACGCGGATCACACCGGTCGTGTGCGCGACGGTTCTGCTCACGGCTCTCCGCCCTGCAAAACCCATCGCGCCGATGTCACCTGCGTCCACCGCCGCCCGGCCCGCGTTCGTGACGATCGCGATACGCCCCTCTTCCTTGGGCCGGGTTGCCGCGACACATACGCCATTTCCGAAATTCGGTAAAGTGGAATATTTTCGGGCGAGCGCGTTGACCCAGGGCTGGCGTGTTTTGCCCGTCAGGCAACGCAAGGTCTTGTAGCCCGGATGAGGGAAGCGACATCCGGGATTCACAGCACGAGCTGTCCCGGGTATCGCTTCGCTCACCCGGGCTACAGGTCCAAGGTTTCGCCCCAGCGAATTCACTCCGGCGGAATGGTCCCGGCCTGCTCGCGCAGCGATTTCGGCGTGATGTCGTAGGCGGCGCGAAACGCGCGGTAGAAGCTCGAGACGTCGAGGAAGCCGCAGCGAAACGCGATGTCGGCGATCGACAGATCGACATTGACTGGATCGAGCAGATGGACGCGGGCCCGCCGCAACCGTGCCGTCATCACGATTTGCGAGAAGCTTTCGCCGGCCTTCGCCAGCATGTGCTGCACGGTCCGGGACGGCATGCCGAGCCGCCGCGCCACCCGCTCGAGGCTGACCTCGGGATCGAACGCCTGCTTGCTGATGGTCTGCCGGACCAAGGCGAGCCGGGCGCGGTAGACCGCCTCCTCGCCGTCGGCTCCCCGCACGCCGTCCCTGGCGCCGAGCCAGCGGCCGGTGAGCTTGATCAGGTGCCGCGTCGCTTCCGCCGCGCTGCCTTCGTCGAGCCCCGCCCCATTCGCGATCAGCAGGCGCGCATAGCCGGTAAGGAGCTGATAGTCCGCACCGGTGCAGTCGAGCGGGCGACAGGCCAGGTCGACCGGGGACAGGCCCCACTCCCTGAAGATCGCGTTCGGCAATTTCAGGCTGATGCAATGGCCGTTGTTCGGGGCAATGGCCTCCGTGCTCGCGTCGAGCACGAGAAGCCCCGCCTGTCCCGGCTGGACGCCAATCTCGCGCCCGAACTGGCGGCCGATGTGAGCGGTCGCGCCGATGTTGAAGCTCAGATAGACATGGTCCTCGTCGTCGCGGTTGATGTGCTTCTTGGTCCGCGCGCCGATAAAGGAGGAGCTGAACATCTCCCCGAGCGCGACGGTCTCGTTCATGACGAATTTGTGCGTCCCGACGATGCGGGCATCGCCGTCCGCGAACCCCATGTCCATGCCGGTGACGATCCGCTCGAAACACTCGGCCCACACGCGGGCTCGAACCGCGGGATCGGTAATGCCGTCGAGCACAGCCGTATCGAAAACCAGGCTCTGAAAGACCGACATCCCCCGCCTCATAGTTGCAATCAAAAAAATAACCCGGAAGAGGAATGACGCATCTTCCAGCAATGATTTGCAATAGACGCAATGTGGTTGCGTGCCAAGCGGTAGAGCCTGCGCGGCAGCTCCCATAAAGTGGGCCGCTGCAAATCAATGCATTTTGGAGGCGCCGGCCCGATGCGGGGAAAAATCGCGTCACGACCCGCCGCCGGGCGCGACGATGCCTCTCCGGCGGGTACAGGCACGAGCAATATGATGTTGGACTGGGCGAGACTGCCAGTGGGTCATGCAGAGGCGAATGCTACGTCCCGCGCGCCGGCGCGCCCGCGATCGGGAGCGACGCGCAAGACGCGCGTCGTTGCGGCCATCGCACTGTCGGCCCTTTGTCTTCTGGTTGGCGAGCGCCCTGCCGCGGCGCAATTCGTCTGCCAAAGCACTGACGGAACGGGGCAAGGCGGCTTCTCTGGCGGAGGCACCGGCAACATGGCGTGCGGCCACAATGCCAACGCCAACTCCGTCCTGGATGCCGCAAACATCGCGCTCGGCAACTCAGCGAACGCCAGCGGCGGCATTACCGCTGGACTTCAGATCATTCACAACATCGCAATCGGCGGCGCCGATTCGAACGGTGTCGCGGCCGGCGCAAACGCAAGCGGCAACGGCAGCAACAACCTTGCGGTGGGATCGGCCAGCAGCGCGAGTGGCATCGTTTCGGCAAACGTAGCCCTTGGCTTCGGTGCCCAAGCAACGGACGTCGGCGCCGGCTTCGGCCAAAACGTTGCGATCGGCGGAAGCAGCTTCATGGCCGGGGCTCCCAACGCGTCGGGATCAATCGCATCCAACATCGCGATCGGAAGCGGCGCATCCGCGACCGGCACCGGGAGCTTCACCGGCTCGGGTTTCGGGACCAACACCAATACCGCCATCGGCTTCAATGCCGCAGCCAACGGCAACCACAGCCAAAACAATGCCGTGGGATCAGGCGCCAACGCGAACGGCAACGTAAGCGCCAATGTCGCGTTCGGCAGCAATGCCAATGCAAGCGGCGACGGCGTATCCAACACGGCGGTAGGCAACGGGTCGGTCGCAACCGGTGCGAACTCCTCGGCGTTCGGCAGCGGCGTCCAGGCCCTCGGCAGTCAAGGCGCGGCGTTCGGCCAGAGTACGGTCGCCAATGGCAACAACAGCACTGCCGTGGGATCCAACAACAGCGTGACCGGCAACAACAGCGGCGCGTTCGGTACCGGACAGACCGTCAACGGCAACGGCACCTTCGCGATCGGCGATCCCAACACCGTCAATGGCAACGGCTCTTTCGTGCTCGGGGACAACAACATTGTGAACGGGTCCAATACGGCAGGCCGCGGCGACAACATCCAGCTTGTCGGCTCGAACAACGCCATCGCAGCCACCTCCAGCGCAGCGGGCTCTTCCGTGTTCGGCAGCGGCAACGCCGTGAATGCGACCAACGCGATCGTCATGGGCAATAACAGCTCGGTCTCCGGCGCCGCCGCCGTCGCGATCGGCAACGGCACGGCCGTCGCCGGAGCGAACGCGATTGCCATGGGGACGGGCGCCAGCGCGAATTTCGACAATTCCGTCGCGATCGGCAGCGGCGCGACCACGACGCGCGCCAACCAGGTCGTGGTCGGCACCGCCGGCAGCACCTACACGATGAGCGGCATCAGCTCCGCGGCGAGCAAGGCGGCGCAATCGGGGCCGCCCCAGCTCGTGACGTCCGATGCCGCGGGCAACCTTGCGACGACGACGCTTGCGAGCCTCGGGCTCGCGTCGGCTGCGGACATCAACGGGGTCAACGCTCAATTGGCGACGCTGAGCAATCGCGTCGACAATTTGACCCGGGAATCGCGGGGCGGCGTCGCGCTCGCACTCGCGGCCTCCGGCCTGCAATTCGATCCCCGCCCCGGCAAGGTCTCGATCGCCGGCGGCTTCGGCAATTTCCAGGGGCAATCCGGCCTCGCGGTCGGCCTCGGCTATTCCTATTCGGACTCCATGCGCTTCAACGCCGCGTTCACGGCCGCGCAGCAAGGCGCCGTCGGCGTGCGGGCCGGCGCGTCGTGGACGCTGAACTAAGGACGATGTTACCGCCCGATGGCGGCCACGACAATTTCGAATGTCCGGATGTTGCCGGACAGTGACAGATTCCGTTCGATCGAACCGCTAGTGTCGTTGGCTCGGATTGGTTTGAGGAATGGTGATGCACGCTTTCATGGGCTCGGGTGTGGGTGCCCGACCTGGATTGATGGGATTCGGCGCGCGGGACGGAGACCGGCCCGGATGGTGACGCCGGATCTGGCCATGCGCTTGCGAAAATGCCTCGGCCTCGTGCTGGGCGTGGTGATTGCCTTGTCGCCGGTGGTGATGAACCCGATCAGCGCCGAGGACGACAAGGCTGCCACCAAGCAGCAGCCGCAGCTTCCCGTCACCCCCGAACAGGCCCTCTATCTGGTCCGCTCGACGCTGCTGACACTGAACGACGCCAACCGCAGCGGGAACTATTCGGTGCTGCGCGATCTCGCCGCGCCCGATTTCCAGGCCAAGAACACCGCCGCCGATCTCGCGCTTGGATTCACCGACCTGCGCCGACGGAATTTCGACCTGTTCTCGGTGGCGCTGGCCGCGCCGCAGCTCTCGACACCGCCCTATCTCGACCCCAGCAAGATGCTGCGCCTGACGGGGTTCTTCCCGACGCGTCCGCTCCAGATCAATTTCGACCTCACCTTCCAGAACGTCGGCAACCAGTGGCGACCCTACGGCATCTCGGTCGCAACGCCGCAGGCGCCGCCGGAAACCGCCGCCGCGCCGCCCCCCGCTCCGGCCAGGAAGAACGCGACCCAGAAGAACTGAGGCACCAAGCCGGATGATCTGGCTCGACCGCCCGGCCCGGCCCGTTTGCGCATCATGCCCTTCCGTTGGTATGGTTCGTGCAGGCCGCAGAGCCACTCCTCCCATCACATGATCCCGAGAATGCTGGACCCAAGACCCGACCGGATTCGCAAGATCCTCGCCGACCTCGTCGGCTTCGACACCGTCAGCGACCGCACCAACCTGCCCCTGATTGCCCATATCGAGAGCTACCTCGCCGCGTTCGGCGTCAAGGGCGAGCGCATCACCGACGCGACCGGGCAGAAGGCCTCGCTTTGGGTCACGATCGGCCCCGAGGACCGGCCGGGCCTGGTGCTGTCGGGCCATACCGACGTCGTGCCCGTGGTGGGCCAGGACTGGAGCCACGATCCCTTCAAGCTCGTCGAGCGCGACGGCAAGCTCTATGGCCGCGGCACCACCGACATGAAGGGTTTTGTCGCGGTGTGCCTCGCCATGGTGCCGGAGATGGTGGAGGCCAGGCTCACGACGCCGATTCATCTCGCGATCTCCTATGACGAGGAGATCGGCTGCGTCGGCGTGCGGCCGATGCTCGGCGAGGTCGCCAAGAAGACGGTCAAGCCGCTCGGCGCCTTCATCGGCGAGCCGACCGAGATGAAGGTCATCATCGGCCACAAGGGCAAGCACGGCGTGCGCGCGACGTTTCGCGGGCTCGCGCGCCACTCCTCGATCGCACCCGACGGCGTCAACGCGATCGAATACGCCGCCGAGCTGATCGTCGAGATCCGCCGCCGCGCCGTGGCGCTTGCAAAAGAAGCCGAGCGCAACAGCCTCTACGACGTGCCACACTCGACGCTGCTCACCAGCATCGTGCATGGCGGCGCCGCGCTGAACATCGTGCCCGACACCTGCACGGTGGACTTCGAGTGCCGCGGCATCGGCATCACCGAGTCCAGGGAGGTGACGGACGCCATCGTCGCCTGGGCCAGGGCCGAGCTCGAACCGGCGATGAAGAAACAGCATCCGGAGTGCGGCATCGATTTCGAGGAGATCCTCGACTACCCCGCGCTCGACACCGCAGCCGATGCCGCGATCGTCACGCTCGCCAAGAGCCTTGCAGGGCGCAACGACCACGCCAAGGTCGCCTTCGGCACCGAAGCGAGCCTGTTCGCCAGCATGGCCGATATCCCCTCGGTGGTGATCGGCCCCGGCGCCATCGCGCAGGCGCACACGCCGGACGAGTTCGTCGAGATGGCCGAGCTGGAGAAATGCGCAGGCTTCGTGGAGAGGCTGATCGCGCATTGTGTGAAGGCGTAGCCGCAGGCGCCGCTGCCGCAGGGTGGGCAAAGCGAAGCGTGCCCACCACTCTGCCCGCGAACGCCGACGGATGGTGGGCACAGCGCTACGCGCTTTTGCCGACCCTACGAGAGCTGCCCGTAGCCCGCATAAGCGAAGCGACATGCGGGAGCATCTGCCCCGGATATCGCTTCGCTCATCCGGGCTACGCCGTCATGCCCCGGCTTGACCGGGGCATCCAGTACGCCGCGGCTTTTCGATTCAAGCACTGCGGCCTCTGGAATACTAGATTGCCCGCTTTCGCGGGCAATGACACCGAGTGTGGGAACGCGTCGTAGCCCGCATAAGCGAAGCGATATGCGGGAGCACCGTCCCGGGTATCGCTACGCTCACCCGGGCTACGACACCGAGTAAGTGGAAGCGGCGTCGCAACAAACAAAAAGCGCGGCCACATCGGCCGCGCCTTCGTCATTCCTACACCGCGCCGGCCTTTTGCGCGTAGTCCCACGAGGCCTTTGACAGCGGCACGGTGCGCTTGGCGGACTCCAGGGCCTTGGCGTTGGCGGCGGTGCCGTCGCGGACGCGGCCGGCGATGCCCTGGGTGATGCCGGCGAGGCGGAACAAATTGTAGGCGAAGTACCAGTTGAGATCAGGCACCGTCATCTTGGTGACGTTGCAATAGATCTGCGCGGCTTCCTCCACGCTCGGGATGTTGAGTGCCTTGAGGTCGGCGCCCTCAAGGCCCGGCATGATCCACTGCATCAGCAGATAGGTGAAGTCGGCCATGGGATCGCCGAGCGTCGACAGCTCCCAGTCCAGCACGGCCTGCACGCGCGGTTCCGTCGCGTGGAAAATCATGTTGTCGAGACGATAGTCGCCGTGGACGATCGAGACGCGCGCCTGCTCCGGCACGGTCCTGGGCAGCCATTCGGCGACCTTCTCGAACTCGGGAATGTGCTGCGTCTCCGACGCGCGATACTGCTTGGTCCAGCGGTCGATCTGGCGCGCGAAATAATTGCCGGGCTTGCCGAACTCGCCGAGCCCGATCGCCGTGGGATCGTACATGTGGAGTTTCGCCAGCGTCTCGATCTTGCTGGTGAAGATCTTGCGCCGCGCATCGCCATCCTGGCTCGGCAGCGTCGGATCCCAGAACACCCGGCCCTCCTCCATCGACATGATGTAGAAGGCAGCCCCAATGACGTTATCGTCCTGGCACAGCGCATAGGCGTGCGCGACCGGGAAACCCTGCTTGCCGAGCGCTGCGATTACGCGATATTCGCGATCGACCGCATGCGCCGAGGGCAGCAATTTTCCGAACGGCTTGCGGCGCATCACGTAGGAGCGCTTCGGCGTGTTCAGCCGATAGGTCGGATTGGACTGGCCGCCCTTGAATTGCAGGACGACCAGCGGACCCTCATAGCCTTCGACGTTGTCGCGCATCCAGGCTTCGAGCCGCATCTCGTCGATACGATGACGCTCCTCGACCGGCTTGGTGCCCGAGAACTCTTCGTCTTTCCTGACGCCGTCAGCCATGACGCTCCCTCTTCAGTCGAAGCACGATCCTAATGGGTAACCGCCGACGCACTTGCGTCAAGCGGTCACCCAGATCGGATCATGCCCTGTCGTTTCTTCAGATCGGGAGCGCCGCAGGGCTCTCCCTTTTAATGACTGGGAGAGTTTGCATACTTCCGAACCTCAAGTCTGGCAATGGCGCGATTGTGCACCTCGTCCGGACCGTCGGCCAGCCTGAGGGTACGGATGTGGGCGTAGTCTTTGGCAAGGCCCGCCTCATCCGAGACACCGGCGCCGCCAAAGGCCTGGATCGCCTCATCGATGATCTTCAGCGCCATGTTGGGCGCTGCGACCTTGATCATGGCGATCTCGGCCTGCGCGGTCTTGTTACCGACCTTGTCCATCATGTCGGCGGCCTTGAGACACAGCAGCCGGGTCATCTCGATGTTGGTGCGGGCATCGCCGATGCGCTGCTCCCACACGCTGTGCTCGACGATCTTCTTGCCGAAGGCGGTGCGCGAAGTGAGCCGCTTCACCATCTTCTCCAGCGCCTCCTCGGCCTTGCCGATGGTGCGCATGCAGTGATGGATGCGGCCCGGGCCGAGCCGGCCCTGCGCGATCTCGAAGCCGCGGCCTTCGCCGAGCAGGATGTTCTCCTTCGGCACCCGGACGTTGTCGAGCAGCACCTGGGCGTGGCCGTGCGGGGCGTCGTCGAAGCCGAACACCGGCAGCATCTTCTCGACCTTGATGCCGGGGGTGTCGAGCGGAATCAGGATCTGCGACTGCTGCTGATGCTTGGCCGCCTTGAAATCGGTCTTGCCCATCAGGATTGCGATCTTGCAGCGGGGATCGCCGACGCCGGACGACCACCATTTGCGGCCGTTGATGACGTAATGATCGCCGTCGCGCTCGATGCGGGTCTCGATGTTGGTGGCGTCGGACGAGGCCACCGCCGGTTCCGTCATCAGGAAGGCGGAACGGATCTCGCCGTCCATCAGCGGGCGCAGCCATTTGCGCTTCTGCTCCTTGGTGCCGTAGCGGATGAACACTTCCATGTTGCCGGTGTCGGGCGCGGAACAGTTGAACACTTCCGAGGCCCAGGTGACGCGGCCCATCTCTTCCGACAGCAGCGCGTATTCGAGATTGGTCAGTCCCGCGCCGCGGAATTCGTCGTCCTCATGCTCGCTCGGCGGCATGAACATGTTCCAGAGGCCTTCGGCCTTCGCCTTCTTCTTGAGGTCTTCCAGAACCGGAATCACCTTCCAGCGGTCGCCGGCGTGATCCTGCTGATCATAGATCGGCACCGCCGGGCGCACGTGCTTGGCCATGAACGACCGCACGCGGTCGAGCCATTCCTTCTGCTTGGGGGACAGATCGAAATCCATGGGACGCTCCTCGTTTCTCTCTTGCGAACCTGTTGGCTTCGCGAGCCTGTTTTGCGCCGGACTGTCCTCCCGCTGCGCGCGGCCCGCAAGCGCGCAGCTTGCGGACGCTTCGGAACCGGCTTCGCGAGTTGCGAACGAGTCCCGATTGCGGATTGACTTTTCCCGACCTTCAAACGATAGTTTCATACAACTGTTTGAATTGCAACTCCCTCCCCTCCGGGACATCCATGGCCAGCGATCATACGAGATCTGCCATTCTCGCCGCCGCCGAACGGCTCTATGCCGATCGCGGCTTCGGCGACGTGACGCTGCGCGACATCGTCGCGGAGGCCGGTGTCAACCTGGCGGCGGTGAACTATCATTTCGGCTCGAAGGACGAGCTGATCGCGGAATTATTCGTCACGCGCTCGATCGCCACCAACCGCGAGCGCCTGCGCGAATTGAAGGCGGCAGAGGAGGAAGGCGGCGGCCGCGCGCCGATCGAGGTGATCCTGCACGCGCTGGTCGGGCCGACCTTGCGCGGCTGCCTCGGGCCCGAGAACCAGCGCTCCACCGCGGCGCGCTTCATGATCCGCGCCTCGATCGAATCCGTGCCGCCGATCCGCCGCATCAAGAACCGCGAGATCGACCATTTGCGCAAATTCGCAGGCGCGATGCGCCGCGCCCTGCCCGACCGCAGCGACGTCGATATCTACTGGGGCCTCAACTTCGCGCTCGCGATGGCGCACCACACCATCCGCGAAAGCGAGCGGCTGACGAAGCTGTCGGAAGGCAAATGCGATCTCGACGACGTCGAGGACGTCGTCGCCCGCGTCGTCAGCGTGGCGACGATGGCGCTGACGGCGGGGAAGGTCGAGGCGAAGGCGCCAAGGGTGGCGGCGCGTTAGCACGTGCTCGACAGAAAACCCGGCCAGAGGCCGGGTCGAGTTTGGCTTGAACGATCGGCAAGATCAGTCGATCCGCGTGGCGCCGCCGAACTTGTAGCTGAGGCCGACCCGGCCGATGTCGTAATGCTGGCTGCGCGACCACGATGCACCGCACGGCGCGCCCAGGCAATTCCCGGAAGCCAGATTGAGCGTATCGGTCGCAGACCCGACGTCGACGTGCAGATATTCCGACCGCACGATCCAGTTGGGCGACAGCATCAGTTCCGCGCCGACGCCAGCCACCCAGCCGGTCCTGACGTTGGAGAAGGTCGCCGTGGTCAGATTCCTAGCACTAGAGTTAGCGCATCCGGCGACCCGACAATCGGCGGTGATCGAATCGCGCGTATCAAGAAACGCGACCCCGCCGGTGCCGTAGACCAGGATGCGGTCAAAGGCATAGCCGAGACGCCCTCGCACGGTTCCGATCCCTCTTGTTTCGCCCCGGAGCGTGAGGAAGCCTCTGCCGCTGTCGTCACTGCATTGGTCACTCCCGATATCGGTCTGGCGACAGAACGAGTGCCTGGCCGACGCCCATTGCCAATCGCCTTCCAGGCCCAGCACCAAATGCGAGGTCTGCCAGTTGTATCCGAGATGAACGCCGCCGATGGCCGACGAGGTCGACGATGCCGGTGACGGCTGTGGATTGTTGGCAAACTCGGGCGTGTCATCGTCCTGAAAGAAGTTCGAACGTCCGCCCGTCGTGGCTTTGGTCCCGCCGATATCGGCGCCGGCATAAAAACCCGTCCAGTCCCAGACCGCGGCGACCGCCGCCGCTTTCGTGTATCGCGGCGCGACATCCGCAGCATTCGCACCGGCAAGACCGATGCAGAGAATGCCTGCTGTCGCAACGGCCCCGGCGAGCAATTCCTTCAAGACGATCCGGCAAGACATCTGTGCCCCTTCCCTCCATCGACCCGCACGTCCTGCGAGTCGGTCACGATGGATGAGGCTTAGGGGGAGCCCGCTCTGCCCGCGTCATTCGCTCGAATGACACAGGCCATCTTGCGGCGCAGTGTTGCCGATCTGCAATATGCCTCGCCTCACATCATCGCGATGCAGTCGATCTCGACGTCGAAGGGGCCGAACCATTCCGGCGTGCAGACGAAGATCCGCGCCGGCGGATCGAGCGGGAAATAGCGGGCATAGACCGCGTTGAAGGCGGCGAAGTGTTTCGTCGAGGTGCAGTAGACGTTGCACTTCATGACGTTGTCGAGCGAGGCGCCGGCCGCCTGAAGACACAGCTTCATCTGCTCCATGACGATCTCGCTCTGCCGCTCGATCGGCATTTGCGCGATCTCGCCCGTGTCCGGATCGAACGGCGGCAGGCCTGAGACGAAGATCATATTGCCGGCGAGCGTGACCGGCGAGACCGGCGCGTTGCGGCGATCGAGAAACGTCGAGATCGGCTCGACGCGGAGCGCTTCGCGTTTCATGGCCGGCCACCTTCGGTTCGAGCGGGACTGACGGCTGACTACATCATCTTTCAGCCGGCATGTTTCGCTTTTCGTCGAAGTGTGGTCGTGGCGGGTTCAGCCCCGCTGCGGCATCTCCTCGGCCTCTTCCTTGGCGAGCAGCAGCAGCATCTCGATGCCCATCTCGCCTTCCTGCGGCGAGCGGATGAACTTGATCTCCTCGGCACTCTGCCGCAGTGCGGCAACGATGGCGACGGCCTGATTGGCGGTCGCCGCCTCGGTCGCCAGAATTGCCTTCTGGTCCTTGGCCTGGAACCCGATCGTGTAGGACATCCATTTCCCTCCCGACATTACTGGAGAGATCGAATCAGAGTCGGGCGCGAAGCGGAAGCCTGTGCGACTACGGACCGGGATTATCTGGGGATGGCGCGCAAGCCTCACGCCAGCCCCAGCATCCCGCGCGCATCTTCCGCTGTCGCAACGCTCGCTCCCAGGCTCTTCAGAATGCCCGCGGCGTGCGCGACCAGCTCGGCATTGGTCTTCGCCAGCACGCCCTTGGACATATAGAGATTGTCCTCCATGCCGACGCGGACATGGCCGCCGAGCAACCAGGCCTGCGCCACCATCGGGAACTCGGCGCGGCCGATGCCGAAGCCGGACCAGATCGCGCCCGGCGGCAGCAGGCTGCGGGCGTAGAACATCGTCTCGGGCGTCGCCGAGAAGCCGTATTTCACCCCGAGCACCAGCGAGAACAGGCCCGGCCCCTTCAGCGTGCCGTCGGCGAACAGGTCGCGCGCCAGATGGCAGTCGCCGCTATCGAACAGCTCGATCTCCGGCAGCACGCCGGCCGCCTTCATCCGCTCGGCCATGATGCGGACATTGCGCGGCGTGTTGATCACGACCTCGCCGCCGGAGTTCATGGTGTTGAGATCGAGCGTGCAGATGTCAGGCTTGAGCAGCTCGATGTGCTCGACGCGTTTTTCGGGCTGCAGCAGCGTGGTGCCGGGGCCGGCGACGCGCGGGTCTTCGAGCGAGGGCACGAAGCGCCCGCCGGGACCGGTGGTGAGGTTGATGACCAGACTCTTGTTGCGGGCGCGGATGCGCGCCACCACGTCGCGGTAGAGATCGACCTCCATCGAGGGACGCCCCGTCGCGGGATCGCGCACATGGATGTGGGCGATGGCGGCGCCGGCTTCGGCCGCTTCCAGCGCGGAGGTCGCGATCTGCTCGGGCGTGATGGGGAGGTACGGCGACTGCTCGGGCTTTGTGAGGTTGCCCGTGATGGCGCAGGTGATGATGGTTTTGGTGGTCATGAGATCAGATGATCCCCTGCTGCTTCAGCGTCTCGATCTTGCCCGCATCATAGCCGAGCTTGCCGCCGAGCACCTCCTGCGTGTGCTCGCCGAGCAGCGGCGGGGCGCGATATTCGGTGATGGGTGTGCCCGACAGGGTCAGCGCGTTGCGGATCAGCGAGAGCTCGGGCTCGAACTTGTGCTCGGTCTTCACCCGCATGCCGCGCGACTGGACGTGCGGATCGGAAAACACCTGCTCGAAATTGTTGATCGGGCCCGAGGGCACGCCAGCCTCTTCCAACTTGTCCAGCCAGTAGGCCACCGGCTGCTTCAGGAACAGGCCGGCGAAGATCGCCATGATCTCCTTGCCGTGCACGACGCGGTCGTTGTTCTTGATGAAGCGCGGATCGGTCGCCAGTTCCGGCGCGCCGAGCACGGCGCAGGTGCGCTGGAACTGGCCGTCATTGCCGACCACCAGCATCAGCTCGCCGTCGGTGCAGCGGAACACGCCGGCCGGCATGCCGCCATTGCCCCAGGTGCCGCGCCGCGGCGGCGTCTTGCCGTTGACGAGATAGATCTGCAGCCAGTGCGACAGCGACGCAATGACGGTGTCGAACAGGCAGACGTCGATGTGCTGCCCCTCGCCGCCATTGACGTCGCGATGGTAGAGCGCCGAGAGAATCCCGATCGAGGTGTTCATGCCGGTCATGTAGTCGACGATCGACGGGCCGACCTTCATCGGGCCCTCGCCGGGCTCGCCGTCGATATGACCGGTGACGCTCATCAGGCCGCCCATCGCCTGCAGGATGGCGTCATAGCCGGCGCGCGGCGCATAGGGCCCGGTCTGGCCGAATCCGGTCACCGAACAATAGATGATGCCGGGGTTGATCGCCTTGATCGTCTCGTAGTCGAGGCCGTAGCGCTTGAGATCGCCGACCTTGTAATTCTCCATGAAGACGTCGACGTCCTTGGCAAGCTCGCGGATGATCGCCTGCCCCTCGGGCTTGGCGATGTTGACCGTGACGGACTTCTTGTTGCGGTTGGCGCAGAGATAGAAGGAATTGTTGTTGTTGGCCTTGCCTTCCGGATCGGTCAGGTAAGGCGGGCCGAAGGCGCGCGCGTCATCGCCGGTGCCCGGCCGCTCGATCTTGATCACCTCCGCGCCCAAATCGCCCAGCATCTGGGCCGACAAAGGCCCGGCAAGCACGCGCGTGAGGTCAAGGATCTTGATGCCTGAGAGCGGCAAGGCCGACATATCGATTTCCTCCGGGGAACTGGATCTTGGCGCGGCGGCTCAAAGCGCGCCACGCCCCCTAGCGGATACACTATTTTGGCGCCTTGAGCACTGCACTGGCGGCATACGGCCATCCGCAGCTTCGGCAGCGAGCCAAGTCCCGTCTGCAACTTTCCGCGACGCGAATATTGCCTCATCGGCTCAGGTCACGGCCGCCGCAGTCGCTTGTGGCCGCCGCCGTCCGAGCAGGACCAGGATCAGCACCGTCGCGCAGGAGAAGACAAAAGTGAGACCGAGCGCACCGCGGCTGCCGAACTGGGTGAGCAGCCCGACAAGGAGCGGCGGCGAGATCGCGGAGGCGAGATTGAGCGGCAGCGCGATCATCGACATCGCCTTGGCGAACTCGGCCTGGTCGTAGAACACGAGCGGGATGGTCGCCCGCGCCACCGCCATCGCGCCGCTGCCGGCGCCATAGAGCAGGATGAAGACCGCCACCGCCCAGGTCGCGCCTTCGCTCAGCATCAGCAGCAACATCGCGACGGGCAGCGCGGTGCCCGCGACGAGCCCTGTCGTGATCCCGTCCCATCGCCCGCCGCCGAGGAGATCGAGCCCGCGGGCGCTGACCTGGATCACGCCCAGCATGGAGCCGAAGAGGAGTGCCTGCGCCGGCGCCAGCCCCTCCGCCCGCAACAGCTCGATCATGACGGCGCTGATGCCGAAATTGACGAAGGCGTTGAGCGTGATCGCGGCGACGACGAGGCCGAAGGTGCTCTTCGGAATCGCGGGCGGCGGTGACGCCTTGACCGGCTCGCCGCCATCATTCCCCGCGATCTTCCGGCGCGGTGCGAACGCATAGAGCGGCAGGCTGACAACGAGCATCATCGCGGCATAGACGAGGCACGTCCCCCGCCAGCCGAGGTGCCCGCTGAGGAACGACGTCGTCGGCCAGAAGATGCTGCTGGACAGGCCCGTCACCAGCATCAAGGCCCCGATCGCGTTCTTGGCCTGCCGTCCGGCGATCTCGTTCAGCATGATATAGGCGCCAGTCGACAGCGTGGCGCTGCCGGCGATGCCGAGGACGATCCAGGCGGCGAAATAGAGCATCGGCTCGCGCGCGAGGGACAGCAGCACGAAGCCCGGCACGGTGACGACCGTGCCGACCATCATGACCGTCCGCGCGCCATGCCGTGCAAACGATTTGGCCAGCCACGGCGCGCACAGTCCCATCGAGACGTAGAGAACGGACGTTCCGGCGAACACCGCCGGCAGGCTCATGCCGAGATCGCTTGCGAGATCGCGCCCGACGATGGCAGGAAGCCCGATCGTGCCCCATCCGACCAGCTGCGTGATGGCGAGCACCAGCAGGACGCCGATCAGCCTGCTGTCAGATTTCAAGAACCGCATTCCAACCGTTCGCCTGCCTGCCGAGCGCAGATCGCGCCGGCAACCAATGTCTTACCTGCAGACCGAGGCCACGGGCATGCCGGTTCCGAATGGCACCGCGGCGCCAGCCGCAGAGCGGAGCACGACCTCATTCCGGCGGATTGAACGTCCGAACGAAATACACGGGCTCGCCGCCCTTCTTCAGGCGGTAGAGTTGCGCCGGACGGTTGGGACCGCGCCGCATCTTCGCGACCGGCTCGATCATGTCGGCCGACAGGATCCGGGTCCGGAAGGCGCTTTTCTCGAGCGGGCGGTCGAGCACGATCTCATAGACCCGCTGCAGATCCGGCAGCGTGAATTCCGCCGGCATCAGATAGGCCGGCAGCGAGGTGTACTCCACCTTGTTGCGCAGCCGCCGGATCGCGGTTGCGAGGATCTCGCCGTGATCGAAGGCGAGCTTCTCCTTGAGCCGTCCGCCTCGAACCGGAAACCACCGCGCATCGTTCGCCAGCACGCTTGCGTCCGCCGGGATCAGCGCAAAATAGGCGTGGGTCGCCGACCAGCCGCGCGGATCGCGCGTCGCACTTCCCCAGCTTCCGAGCTGCTCCAGATAAGGACTGGTAACTCCGGTCTTCTCCTTCAGCTTGCGTGCCGCACAGGCGGCGAGATCGCGGTCCTTCGTGACGTCCACGAAGCCGCCCGGCAGCGCCAAGCTGAGCGGAAACGGCTCGCCCTCGCCGGCCGGGCGCTGCATCAGCAGCACCTGAAGCCTGTCGTCGAGGATCGTAAAGATCACGACATCGACCGTGGTCAGGGGTCGCGGGAAGTCCAATTGCCCTGATTTACCAGACCCTTCAGCCCGACCTTCGCCCGCCATCGGCAGCCCCCCCTGTTCGAACTTGACAGTAGCATAGTTAGTTGTACAGTCCAACTTACTTAGTTGCTCAGACCAACTTACAGTCAGTGATTGGAGACGGCCATGTTCGGCGTCAGGTTCATCAAGGCCCAGCCCACCACCTATCTGATGAAGTACCGCGCCGGCGCGGTCGTCGCCGAGGGCGCCGGGCTCTCCGCGCTCTATTACGCGCCGGTGACCACGCTGGTCGCCGTGCCCATCGGCAGCCGCGACGCCTCCTTCATCTTCGAGCAGATCGCGCGCGACTTTCAGACACTGACCGTGCAGGGTCACGTCACCTATCGCGTCAGCGAGCCGAAGAAGGCGGCATCGATGCTCGACTTCACGCTGAAGGCCGATGGCAAGTCCTACGGGAGCGACGATCCGGAAAAGCTGCCGGAGCGCATTCTCGGCACGGTCGAGGTCCTCGCCCAGCAAGCGGTGAAGGAGCTGACGCTGAGGGACGCATTGCAGGCGTCCGATCGCATCGCCGACATCATCGCGGGCGGCTTGAGGGCGCGCGCCGACATCGCCGCTCTCGGCCTCGAAATCCTCGGCGTGTCGATCCGCGGCATCAAGCCGACTCCGGACACCGCAAGGGCGCTGGAGGCGCAAGCGCGCGAGGCGATCCTGAAGAACGCGGACGAAGCGATCTTCGCCCGGCGCAACTTCGCCGTCGAGCAGGAACGTGCCATTCGCGAGAGCGAGCTCGACACCGAGATCGCGGTCGAGCAGAAGAAGCGGTCGATTCGCGAGACCCAAATGGACGCCGAGGCAAGCGTTGCGGCAAAGCGCAATGAGCTGCGCGAGGCCGGCATGGCCGCGGACATCGTGCTGGAGGGCAAGCGCAAGGATTTCGTCGGCCTCAATGCCGAGAATACCAGGACGCTGGCCGACGCCGAGGCCTATCGCGTCGGTGCGCTGATGAAGATCTTCGAGGGCGTCGACACCCGCGTGATCCAGGCGCTCGCCGCCGCCGGCATGCAGCCGGGTCAGCTGATCGCGCAAGCCTTCTCCGGCATTGCCGAGAAGGCCGAGAAGATCGGCCAGCTCAACGTCTCGCCAGACCTGCTCAGCCAGTTGATGGAGAAGCCGAAGCCGACGGAGGCCGCCAATGCCCGCCGCCAATGACCGCAAGGTGGTGCTGGTGACGCGCAAGACCAGGCTGGAGGACCTGATCGCGCGCCACCTGACGGCGGCGCAGGCCCGCTTCTACGTCGAGCATCTCGGCGCCGACTTCTCGGACTATGAGCGCGAGCACGAGGTCTATCGTGCGCAGCGCCACACGACGCTGCAAGTGCTGGAGCAATGGGGGCGCTATCAGGTCGTCGACCGCGGCTTCCTGCCGAACTTCCTGTTCGGCCCGGACGACATCGTGGTCGCGCTCGGCCAGGACGGCGTCGTCGCCAACACGATGAAATATCTGAACGACCACCCGCTGATCGGGCTCAATCCGGATCCCGCGCGCCACGACGGCATCCTGCTTCCCTTTGCGCCGCGTGACCTCGCAAAACTCCTGCCGGAGGTCGCCAGTGAGAAGCGCGGCAGCCAGACCGTGACGATGGCCGAAGCGCGGCTCAACGACGGCCAGGTGCTCTACGCCGTCAACGACCTCTTCATCGGCGCCCGCACGCATGTCTCCGCGATCTACGAGCTTGCGGCCGGCGGGGCGACGGAACGACAATCTTCCAGCGGCCTGATCGTCTCGACCGGGCTTGGATCGACCGCCTGGTTCAAGAGCATCGTCACCGGCTCGCTGGCCATTGCCGGCAGCTTTGGCCAGCCTCCCCCGCTGACCGGTTACGAGGCCCTGCCCTGGGACGCAGCCGAGCTGCGCTTTGCGGTGCGAGAGCCCTTTCCCAGCCGCCATTCGCAGACCCATCTCGTCTGCGGCCGGCTCGCTTCGGCGGATCAATTGCGCATTCGCTCGCTGATGGCGGAAAACGGCGTCATCTTCAGCGACGGCGTCGAAGCCGACCGTCTCGACTTCAACGCGGGTGCCGAGGTCACGATCGGGATTGCCGCGCGGCGCGGGCGGCTGATCGTCTGATGGCTAGATGCCGAGCGCGTTGTCTCCGGCTTCGCGGCCGGGCACGCTGACTTGGACTTCATGTCCCTCACGAAGCGCGAGGGATGCGGCGGCGACCGCCGATTCGAACGCAGCTTCCTTGGTGGCGTATGTGTTCTTGACGTCACCGTCGTGCAGCACGCCCCATTCGTTCCGCACCGGCACGATGGCATATTGAGCAAGGCCCATTGTCCAACTCCTGGCTTGGCTTTCAGAAACCGTCGTCCCGATAACGCGCCGGCGGGCTTAACGTTGCGTCAGCTGCGGATGCGCGGCGGTGACGCGCCACACCGTATTGCCGCTATCATCGGCGACCAGCAGCGCGCCGGTCTTGTCGATGGCGACGCCAACGGGACGGCCGCGCGCCTGGTTGTCGCTGTTGAGGAAGCCGGTCACGACATCCTGCGCCGGTCCGCTCGGCTTGCCGTCGATGAACGGCACGAACACGACCTTGTAGCCGTTGAGCACCTGCCTGTTCCAGCTGCCATGCTCGCCGACGAAGGCGCCGCCGCGATAGGCAGCCGGCAGGCTGGAGCCGGTGTTGAAGGCGAGCCCGAGCGGGGCGACATGCGAGCTCAGGGCATAATCCGGCACGATCGCTTTGGCGACGAGATCCGGCCGCTGCGGCTTGACGCGGGGATCGACATGCTGGCCGTAATAGCTGTAGGGCCAGCCGTAGAAGCCGCCGTCCTTCACCGAGGTCATGTAATCGGGAACGAGATCGGGCCCGAGCTCGTCGCGCTCGTTCACCACCGTCCACAGCGCGCCGGTCTGCGGCTCGAAGCTGAGCCCGTTCGGATTGCGCAGGCCGCTTGCGAACACGCGCCAGCGCCCGCTGGCACGGTCGATCTCCAGGATCGCCGCGCGATTGTGCTCGGCCTCCATGCCGTTCTCGGTGATGTTGCTGTTGGAGCCGACGCCGGCATAGAGTTTCGAGCCGTCGGGGCTGGCGACGAGACTCTTGGTCCAGTGATGGTTGATCGGCCCGCCCGGCAGCGGCGTCAGCACCGTGCCCGGTGCGGTGATCTTCGTGTCGCCGTCCGTGTAGGGATATCTGACGATCGCATCGGCATTGGCGACGTAGAGATCGTTGCCCACCAGCGCGATGCCGAACGGCGAGTTGAGATGGTCGAGGAAGACGCTTTGCGTATCCGGCACGCCGTCGCCATTGCCGTCACGCAGCAGCGTGATGCGGTTGCCCGGCCCGGTGTCGTTGCCGCCCGAGGTCGCCCAGGACTCGATATAGCCCATGACGATCTCCTTGGGCCGCTTGATCCCCGCTCCCTTCGGCGCCTTGGATTCCGCCACCAGCACGTCACCATTGGGCAGCACGTAGAGGAAACGCGGATGCTGCAGGCCGGTCGCGAAGGCCTTGACCTGCAGGCCCTCGGCCACAGCGGGCGTCTCGCCCTTCTTCCAGCCGACGATGCGCGCGATGTGGACGGGCGGCAGCAGATATTGCTGGATGTCCGGTAGCTTTGGGGTCGCACCGATCTGCGCCTTGGGATCGCCGCTGCCGTCGTCGCAGCCGGCCAGCAACGGCAGCAACGAGCACACCAGCGCGCGGGCGAGCTTCGATATCATCGCGCAACTCCCACGCCGTGGCGATAGACCATGGCCCAGCCGAGCCAGCCGGTGACGGGCAGGATCAGCACGGTGATCACGGACAGAACGAGCCCTGTCGGCCACACCGAGGTCCAGGCATCGCGGCTGTGGATCAGCGCGTTGACGATGGCCAGGATCAGCGCCACGGCATTGCCGATCAGATGCGGCCAGGCCGGCGTCTGCGCCCGCACCAGGCGGTTGCCGAGGAAATCAGTGAGGCCCGCGATCGCCGCCAGCACGCCGAAGACGACGCCAGCGAGCAGAAGCCAGGCGGAAAAATCCGCCCACATGATCTCGGCGCTGGCGACATAGGCGATGTCGGTCAGGAGAGCCCCGATGAAGCACGCGATCGGGATCGACACCAGCATCGGATGAATGGGATGACCCGCGATCTGCGCGATGGTGCGCACGCGCACGTCTTGCTGCACGGTTGGCCTCGTGTGACTTTCCTCCAGCCCGACCGGCCAACTCGTGCGGGATGTGATGGTTCCTAGGGGATCCGCCTTGCTCCGCTTTGACCCGCGCAGATCGCGCTCATCGCGGCGGCAATATCACCGACCGCGGCTGCCCTGGATACGCGTCAGACCCAGCCTTTCGCGGACCTCGTCATCCTCGATTGCCTGATCAAGACGCGCGTCCTTGCCGGCTTCGAAATCTTCCGCGATCGTTTCGAGCGCCCGAAACGCCTCCCCGGCGCTCGGTGCCGCTTCGATGTGAGCAAGCGACTGACCGTTGACCGTGAGATCGGCCTCGCCCCAGGGCGTGGTGTCAATCTCCAGGCGGTCGCCGCCGGCATTTGCGATGAAGTGCTGGACGGTGGATTTGGAGGTCGGCAGGGAGAGGTCCGGCGTCCAATCGATCGGCTTGTTGGTCATGTCATGGTTGTCCCGAAGTTGCGACTAACCGATAGACCATCCGGCGCGCGCGACATTGACCTGGATCAGGCCCGGCGCGGCCGGGCCGTCAGCGCAGGATTTATCCCACCTTCCTCTTCTGTCGCGTGGTTGCGAGCAATACCAGGAGGAACGAGGCCGCAGTCATCAGCGTCGATATCGCTCCAATCGTTGGGTCGATCTCGTCTCGAAGCGCGGTGAACATGCGCTTGGTCAGCGGCTGGTACTGGCCGCCGGAGATGAACAGCGCGACGATGGTCTCGTCCATTGCCGAGATGAAGGCAAAAATGCCGCCGGCGACCACGCTCGACTTGATCTGCGGCAGGGTCACCGCGAAGAAGCTGCGCAGCCGGTTCATGCCGAGGCTTCGCGCAACCATCTCCTGCGCCGGATCGAAGCTCTGCAGGCCCGCCAGCACCGATATGACGACATAAGGCAAGCCCAGCATGACATTGGCGAGCACGAGGCCGGGCATGGTCGCGACCAGGCCGACCTTGGCGTAGACGAAGAAGATGCCGACCGCGGTGATGATAATCGGCACCACCAGCGGCAGCAGCAGCGCCATATGAACGACGCGCATGATGCGCAGCTTGGACTGGCTGATGGCATAGGCGGCAGCCACCCCACACGGCGTTGCAATCACGACGGTGAAGAGCGCAACTGTCAGCGTCACGCGCGTTGCCTGCATCCAGGCCGGGTTTGTGAAATATTGCTGATACCAGCGCGTCGAGAACGACGGCGGCGGGAAGGTCAGGAAGCGCGCGCTGGAGAACGAGATCGGCGCGATGATGAGAACGGGCAGGATCAGATAGACCAGCACCAGCGCGCTGATCGCGTAGAGGGCAATCCGTGCGGGCGAGATGCGCATCATTTCTGCCCCAGCACGCGGTCGAGCGAGATGAAGCGGCTGACGACAAAGAAGATTGCGAGCACGCTGAGAAGCAGCACCACCGCGACGGCGCTCGCCGCGCCGAACTGGTTGTAGAGCTCGACATTGCGGCTCACCAGCATCGACACCATCACGGTGCGGCCGCCGCCGAGCAGCTCCGGCGTGATGTAGAAGCCGAGGCAGAGCACGAACACCATGGTGCAGCCGGCGAGCACGCCCGGCAACGACAGCGGCAGGAAGACGCGAAAGAATGTCAGCGACGGGCTCGCGCCGAGACTGGCGCCGGCTTGCATGAGATCGCCGGGGATCTTCTGCATCGTGGCATAGAGCGGCAGCACCATGAACGGCAGCAGGATGTGCACGGTCGCCACCACCGTACCAAAACTGTTGTGGACCAGCGCGAGTGGCTCGGAGATCACATCGAAATAGCGCAGGAATTGGTTGATCACGCCGCTACGCTGAAGCAGCGCCAGCCAGGCATAGGCGCGGACCAGCACGCTAGTCCAGAACGGCAGCACGACCAGCGACAGGATCAGGATGCTCCAGCCCTTCGGCACCGAATTGGCGAGATAGGCCAAGGGATAGCCGAGCAGCAGAGCGATCAACGTGACCGCGAGGCTGATCTCGAAGGTCAGCGCGAAACTTCGCCAGTAGATGTCTTCGGTGAAGACTCGCCGGTAGTTCTCCAGCGTAAAGCCATCATGGTAGATCGACTGCCAGGCCAGCCAGCCGACCGGCAGCACGATCAAGAGCAAAATCACGAGCAGCGCCGGCGACACCAGCGCCAGCATCAGCCCGTGCTCACGGCGCTGATGCTTTTGCGAAGGATCGGACACTGTCATCGTCAACGCTGCCTCGTCTCACTTCTGCATGAACGACGCCCAGCGCTTCTCGGCGGCTTCGCCGGCCGGCGATGACCACCAGGCGTAGGACATCAGCGCCTGCTTGGCCGCGTTCGCCGGCTCGCTCGGCAATTGCGCGGCACGTTCGGACTTGATCACGTTGGTTTCAAACGCCTTCGGATTGCCGGGGCCGTAGTCGATGTGGAGCGGCAGATTGGCCTGGTGCACGGGATCGACGGCCTCGTTGAGGAATTTCAACGCGGTGTCGAGATTCGGCGCGCCCTTGAGAATGCAGAGCGAGGTGCTCTGTAGGACGCCCTGATTGTAGGTGAAGGCAACCTTGGCGCCTTCCTTGGCGACGGCGCTGACTCGGCCGTTCCAGGCCATCTCCATGTCGACCTCGCCGTCGTTGAGCAGTTGCGCCGACTGCGCACCCGAAGTCCACCACACCGTGATGTGCGGCTTGATCTCCTCGAGCTTCTTGAAGGCGCGATCGACGTCGAGCGGATAGAGCTTGTCCGGCGCGACACCGTCAGCCATCAATGCGGCCTCAAGCGTGGCGAACGGGTGGTTGCGCAGGGCGCGGCGGCCGGGGAATTTCTTGACGTCCCAGAAATCTGCCCAGCTGTTCGGCGCGTCCTTCGGGAACGTCTTCTGGCTGTAGGACAGCACGCTGGAATAGAACTCATAGGAGACCGAATAGGGACTGCGATACGCCTCCGGCATCGCCGCGCCGTTCGGGATCTTCGAGAAGTCGAGCTTCTCCATCAGCCCCTGCTCGCCGCCGCGCAGGCAGTTGCCGGTGGGCGTGTCGACGACGTCCCAGATCGGCTTGCCGCTGCCGACCTGGGTCTTGATCGCAGGCCAGGCGTCGGGAATGGAATCCTGGTTGATGGTGATGCCGAGCTTCTTGGCGGAGGGATCCAGGATCGCCACCGTCTGCGCCTGCTGGTAGGCGCCGCCCTGCGAGACGAAGGTGATCTGCTCGGCGGCATCGGCCGCATTGGTCAATCCGATTGCGCCCAGCAGCGCGCAGCCCAGTCCAAACTTCTGCTTCATCGTCATCCTCGCCTCCTCCAAAGACTTCTCACTGACCGATCGCATCCAGAAACTGGTACCAGCCGGCGACCATGCGCACGGCGGGCTCGCGCAGCGGATAGAACGGAATGGTCTTCACGCGACTGACATCGAGCAGGCCGACGTCGGGGCTCTCGTCGCGCACGAAGGCGGCCAGATAGCGGCCCATCAGGCTCGACATCGCCACACCTGCTCCGTTGTAGCCCAGCGAGACCAGCGTGCGGTCGTCGAGCCGGCCGATATGCGGCACCGAATCCAGCGTCATCGCGACGAGGCCCGACCATTTGTATGCGAGCGGGACCTCGGCCAGATCAGGGAAGATGCTGACCATCGCCTTGCGCAGCGCGTCGAACGCGGCTTGGGAGTCCTGCTTGCCGAATGCGCCGCGCCCGCCGAAGATCACGCGATTGTCGACCATGCGGAACCAGCGCATCATGCGCTTGGTCTCGGTGTAGGTCCGTCCCGTCGGCATCAGCTTGCCAGCGAGATTGCGCGGCAGCTGCTCGGTCGCCACCATGGCGCTGCGGAACGGGATCAGCGTGCGCTGCAGATGCGCGGTCGCGCCGGTCAAATCCGAATAGCTGTTGGTCGCGATGATCGCCTGTTTCGCGCGCACCGCGCCTTGCGGCGTCTCGGCGACGATGCCGCCGTTCACGCGCCGCAGCTTGACGACCGGAGATTCCTGGAAGATCGGAACACCGCGGCGCGCCACGCCATCGGCGAGGCCGCGCAGATAGTTCAGCGGATGGATCCCGCCCGAGCCGGGATTGAGCACGCCGCCGACGAAAATGTCGGAGCCGGTCTCCTCGCGCACGCCGCTTCTGTCGAGGATGCGGACCTCGGCGGAGCCCATCTCGCGCGTCATCCAGTTGGCTTCGTCGATCGCCGCCTTGAGCGTCGTCTCGTTGTGGGCAGCCTTGACCTGGCCGGTGCGCGTCAGGTTTGCGCTGGTGATACCGAATTCGGACACTAGCTCCTCGACCATGTCGGTCGATTCATGAGCGATCTCGTACATGCGCTTTGCCATCGCGCGGCCGTGCACGGCGTCGATCTCACGGAACGACAGGCGAAACTTTGCGGTGATCACGCCACCGTTGCGCCCGCTCGCGCCCCAGCCGGGGCGGTTGGCCTCGAGCACGATCGGTGCGAGCCCGCTCTTGGCGATATGGTGCGCAGCGGAGAGCCCGGTATAGCCCGCGCCGATGATCACCACATCGGCCTGATGCTCGCCCGACAGCACGGGACAATCGCGCGCCGGCTCCGCCGTGGCTTCCCACAGCGAGTTGACCGATGGCTGCGCGCTCCAGTCCCGTGTCATGCCCGCGCTCACGGATTTATGCCGCCGGCCCGATCGCTGCGTCGGCCAGTGCCTTCAAGGTCGGATAATGGAAGTCCGGCTTGGTTAGCGTCTCCACCGCGGGCGTGCCGCCAAAACCGGCAATGCCCTGGCGGCGCTCGATCCAGCACACCTTGTAGCCCAGCTTCCGCGCGATGCCGATGTCGTGGTACTGGCTCTGCGCGACATGCAGAATGTCGGACTGCTTATAGCCGAAGGCCGACTGACGCCCCTTGTTGTAAGCGAAGAACTCTGGATTGGGCTTTGCCACCCCGGTGTCGTCGGCGCATACGGTGTCGTCGAAGGGATTGCCGAGCGCATGCGCGTAACACGAGAGCGCGACGCGGTCCGCATTGGTCATCGCCACCAGCCGGAATTTCGTGCGCAAGCGCTTCAGTGCTTCGACTGAGTCCACGAATGGTCCCCAGCGCAGCACCGAGAGCTGGAAGACATCGCACGACGCGTCGTCAGACGGCAGCCCGAGCTCCTTGGCGAGATGGCGATAGACGTGGAACATCGCCTCGCTCGAGCGCTCGTAGTGCATGTCGCGGCCGCGCTTGTAGGGCTCGAATATCTGCTCGTCGCTGAGCTCGGCCGGCGTCTTGCCCGAGATCTTGCGCACCGCTGCGAGCACGCCAGCCTCGAAATCGATCAAGGTGCCGACGACGTCGAAGGTGAGGACCTTGAAATTGCTGAACGCGGCTTGGGTCGACATGTCGTTTTTCTCTCAGGTTAGACAGGCTAGGGTTCAGTCCACCCGGGGCACGATGATGGTGTCCTCGGGGTGAAGGGTGACGGTGAGGCTGCCGCCGAGTGGCGGAATGCGGCTGTAGGCCTGGTGATAGCTCGGCTGTCGCAGGCTGAGCGCGACGCCGTCGGCAAGCGCCAGGAAGATACGCAGGCTCTCGCCCTGATAGACGATATCGGTGACCGTAGCCGTGAGCCGGTTGCAGGCGGCATCCTGCGCGCCATCGTCGATCAGCAGTTTTTCGCTGTGCACGGCCAGCATCAGCGCGTCGCCTGTGGGAATGGCGCGGGCGCTGCGCAGCAGCGCGTTGCCGAGCGCGACGCTGGAGGCGTCGACGCGGCGCACCGGCAGCATCGTGGCCTCCCCGATGAAGCTTGCGACGAAGGAATCGGCGGGATGATCGTGCAGCCGCTCGGGCTCGTCGATCTGGATCAGGCGGCCGTCCTTCATCACCGCGACGCGGTCGCTCATGGTCAGCGCCTCGCGCTGGTCATGGGTGACGTAGATGATGGTGGCGCCGATGCGCTTGTGCAGCGCCCGCAGCTCGATCTGCATGGATTCGCGCAGCTGCTTGTCGAGCGCGGAGAGCGGCTCGTCCATCAGGATCAGTTGCGGCTCGAAGATCATGGCGCGCGCGAGCGCCACACGCTGGCGCTGGCCGCCGGAGAGCTGCGCGATGCCGCGCTCCTCATATCCGGCAAGGCCCACCATGCCGAGCGCGGCGCGCACCTTGTCGGGCCAGCTTGCCTTCGGCAAGCGACGTGCACGCAAGGGAAAGGCGACATTCTCGCCGACGCTCATATGCGGGAACAGCGCATAGTTCTGGAAGACGACGCCGATGTCGCGCTTGTGCGGCGGCATGTAAGTGACGTCGCGACCGCCGAACAGGATCGTGCCAGTCGTAGGCAGGATGAAGCCCCCCAAAATGCCGAGCAGCGTGGTCTTGCCGGAACCGGAGGGACCGAGCAGCGAGACGAACTCGCCGGCGCCGACATTGAGGGAGACGTCGTCGAGAGCGCGAACGGCGCCGTACGCCTTGCTCGCGGACCGGATCTCAACGCTTTCCGCTCGTCTGTCCAACGATCGCCCTCGCCTCGTTCCCTGTCATGACGTGCCTCACTGCGCGCCATAAGCCTGCTTTATAGACAGCATCCCGGAGCAATCGCGGGTACAGCGTGCGCCGCACCAAAACTGTCTCTCGAACACCCTGTCTTTAGGCTGTGACACGAATGACACCAGACTTGGCAAAACTCGGCAATTGCCAAATTCTCACCGCGCCCATAACATGACGTTATGCCCGAGCTGCGCAGGATGCTGCCCTCAAGTAACGCCCTGTTCGTCTTTGACGCAGCAGCGCGCAATGGCAGCTTCACGGCGGCTGCCGCCGAACTCAACGTCACGCAGCCGGCGGTAAGCCGGATGCTCGGACAATTCGAGGAGCATCTCGGCGTTCGCCTGTTCGACCGCAAGGCGGGCCGCGCGGTGCTCACCGAGGAAGGCGAGCAGCTCTATCGCCGCGTGCTCGAAGGCTTTCGCAGCATCGAGAGCGGCCTCGTCGAGATCGAGCGGCGCCGCAAGGGCACCGAGACCGTGACGCTGTCGGTCTCCTCTGCCTTTACCACGCACTGGCTGATGCCGCGCATCGACAAACTCCAGAAGCAGTTTCCCCAGGTCGATCTGCGCTTCCAGCTGATCTCCGGCGCATTACGCGGGCCGGTGGAGAACGTCGATCTCGGCATGCGCTTCCGCGATCGCGACGAGCCGTCGTCCGGCGGCACGCTGGTGATGAAGGAAGTGATGCTGCCGATGTGCAGCCCGACCTATCTCGGCGCGACCGATCCCACCGAGGGCAACACCATCATCCGCCTCGCCGAGACGGCGGGCGACTGGGCCGCGGATTACGCATCACTGCTCACCGGTCGTCGCGGTGCGGCCAAGGGGCTCAGCTTCACCGATTATGCCGTCGTGATGCAGGCCGCCCTGCTCGGCCAAGGCATCGCGCTCGGCTGGCTGACGGTCGCCTCGCATTGGCTCCTGACAGGCGCGCTGGTGCCGGCCTCCGATACGCTCACCACCACGCGCCGTCTCTGCGAGTTCCTGCCGCCACGCAACCGGCCCATGCGGCCCATTGCCGCCGAGATCCGGGATTGGATCATCGCGCAAATGCGGATCGAGCTGGCTGCAATCGATCGGCAATATCCACGACTTGGCTTGATGCCTGCGTGCTACTGAGCTTTCAGGTGGATTTGCCTTCCTGACCGTCGGCTCGCCCGAGCGAATGAGCCGGCGGGCTCAGGTCGCTGTCCAAAGGTACGAACAAGCAGGCAACCGTCAGCTCCTATCGCAAAGCTCCGGCCATCTGGCGATCGACGTCAGCAAGCAGGCTTCAACTTTTCTGCGATCCACAATGAGCCCTCATTTCAAGCGGAGGGCTTGGGCGTTGGAGCGGGTGAAGGGAATCGAACCCTCGTATTCAGCTTGGAAGGCTGCTGCTCTACCATTGAGCTACACCCGCGTTACGGGCTCCCTAACACGGCCGGGCGGCGGTCTCAACTGCCCAGGCGGTCGCTTTCCGGCGTCTTCGGCGGCCTTGCGAGCCGCCCCGGTTCCTTCCGGAGCCGCCGCCTCTTAACAGCGGTGGCAATGCCGCCTATATTGAAATCTTCCGAAACCAACGAAAGGAGGTGATCCAGTGTCTCTTACCAAGCGCTGTCACCTCGCTGGGATCGCCCGCTAAGCTTTCAATAGAGGCTTGGCATCGGGGCGCTCTCAGCCCTGGACCAGCGAGCAAGAAATCGGGCGCGACGGGGCTTCCCCGCCGCGCCTTTTTCGTCCGCCGGCGCCGCTCAGGCCGGCGGCTCGCCCGCAAGCACCTCGCGAATCTTCTGCGACAGCTCCGACTTCCGGTAGGGCTTCCTGAGCAGCGCCACGCCGGGATCGAGATGTCCTTCGTGGACGATGGCATCGTCGGTGTAGCCGGAGGTATAGAGCACCCTTGCTCCCGGCCGGCGGAGCCGGACCGCGTCGGCCAATTCCCGCCCGTTCATGCCGCCGGGCATAATGATATCCGTGAACAGGAGATCGAATTTGGCGCCCTGGTCGACCAGCGCCAGTGCGGAGGCGCCGTCGCCGGCCACCAGCGTGCGATAGCCGAGGCTGCCGAGCCGAGCGATGACATAGCCCTGCACCAGCGGATCGTCCTCGACCACGAGGATCGTTTCGTGCCCGCGTGCCGTGTCCAGCGCCTGGACCGGCGCGGTCCTGGCCGGCGCCTCGCCCTTCGACCGCGGCAGGAACAGCCGCATCACCGTGCCCCGCCCCTCCTCGCTCTCGACCGCGACGGTGCCGCCGGTCTGTTTGGCAAAGCCGTAGACCATGCTGAGCCCGAGGCCGGTGCCGCGGCCGACGCCCTTGGTGGTGAAGAACGGCTCGAATACGCGCTCGCGGATGTCGGCGGGGATGCCGTGGCCGGTGTCGGCGACCGCGACCATCACGAAGGCGCCGCGCATGGCACCGCCGTCGCCGGCAGCATCGGTGTCGTCGAGCTCGCGGTTCGCGGTCTCGATCGTGAGCTTGCCCCCGCCCGACATCGCGTCGCGCGCGTTGACGGCGAGATTGACGATCGCGGAGGAGAGCTGCGACGGATCGGCCATCGCAGACCAGGCGTCGTCGGCGAGCCGGGTCACGATCTCGATATGGGCGCCGAGGATCGGCCGCAGCAGCTTCGCGGTCTCGATCACGAGGGCGTTGACGTCGATCTCGCGCGGCTCCAGCGGCTGGCGGCGCGCGAAGGTCAGGAGCTGCGAGGTGATCTCCGCGCCGCGCGTGGCCGCATCGTCGATCAGCTGCGCGATCGCGGCGAATTCGGGCTTGTCCGCAAGCCCTTCCTGGATGATCTCGATGGTGCCGGTGATGACCGTGAGCACGTTGTTGAAGTCGTGCGCGACGCCGCCGGTGAGCTGGCCGATCGCATCCATCTTCTGGGATTGTCGCAGTCGCTCCTCGGTCTCGTGCTGCTCGGTGAGGTCGGTCGCGGAGCCGCGATACCCCATGAAGCGTCCGTCGGCGGCGAAGACCGGCTGGCCGTTGACGCTGAAATGATGCATCCGCCCGGTGGTGTCGCGGCCGCGATATTCGAACTTCCGGAACGGCTCATGGCGGTCCAGCATCGCCATGTGCGCGCGCCATTTCTCGGGCTCGGCGTCGCGGCCGAACGCGGCATCGGTGCGGCGCTTGCCGATCAGCGCCTTGTTGTCCATGCCGAAGACACCGGCCCGGTCGGATATGTAGGTGAATCGATGGTCCGGTCCGGTCTCCCAGAACCAATCGGACGCGGTCTCGGCATAGTCGCGGAAACGCTCTTCACTCGCACGCGCGTCCTGTTCGGCGCTCCGGCGGACCTTGAGGTCGCGCTCGAGATTTGCATTGGCCTCGCGCAGCTCGCCATAGGCCCGCTGGAGGTTCGCGCACATCGCGTTGAAGGCGTCGATCACCTTGTCCAGCTCGTCGGCATCGTAGGGCGGCCGGCGCTCCAGGCGCAAAGGCGGCGGCGGCCGCGCCAGGCTGTATTTGCTGACGAACTCGGCGATGGCGACCAGATGCCGCGTCACCAGCAGATGGACCATGTAGATGATGAACAGCGAGACGAGGAACGTCTTGGCCGCCTGGCTTGCCAGGATCACCAGCGCACGGTTCAGCAAATGCTGGTAGACGTCGGTCAGCGTCGCCTCGACATGGAGCACGCCGATCTCGCGTGCGTTGCCTTTCACGGCGTAGTTCAGCGGATAGTCGCGCGTCACGACCGAGCGGGTGCTCGGCTCGCCGATGGCGAGACGGATCGGATTGGGACGGTCGGCGATCTCACGCACCTCCGCGGCGCGGATGTCGGGCAGCCGCAGGATACCGTCGAGCTGGAGCTTGAGCTGGTTCTGGTCGAGATTCCAAAGGCTCTCGGCGAGACTGCCGGTGGTGCTGCGGCCGATCTCGTCCAGCCTGGTCTCGATGAGGCCGACCTCGCGATCATAATCGAGATAGAGCTGGAGCGCAGTCAACGTCAGCGTCACGACCGAAGAGAACAGCAGCACGGCCGCGAGCAGGCGCGGCCCGACGCCGCTGCGTGACCAGTTGAAGAGCCGGGACAGCAGCGCGGCGAACATCGAAGGCGCGAGCGCGGTGCCGATCAAATCCTGCTTCGCAGCCGCCGGCGCGACGGCGCGGCCGCGATTGGAGTCCTCGTCACCAGCCTTGGCCATGCACCACATCCCCGGAATGGCGGCACGCTGCGGCCGACCGGTCGCAGCCTCGAGCAATTCGATCGTCGAGACTTCGCCTTCACGCGATGCGCGCGGCGATCCTGTCCGCCCATTTCCTGTCAACCCCATGGGCGGCTCGAGGTCGGCGGGGTCATATCTTGCGCAGCAGCAGGATTCCCGCGCAAACTACCACTTCGCGTGGTAGAATGACATCGGTGAAAGTCCGGACGTCGCCTGCACCTCGGGCGGGCAGTGACCTCTATGGCCACACGCAGGCGCCATCTCCGGTAAATCGGGCGGACATCGGAATCCAGCGGTAGAATCGGGCAACGAGGAGGCGCGTCATGTGGCGGATTATCGTCGCCTGCCTGTCACTGCTTGCAAGCGATCCTTCGCAGGCGCAGGAGGTCATCCGGCTGGCGCGCATCGCCGACATCCCCGATCAATATGTCGGCGGCGAGATGCTGCGGGCCGTCTACGCCAGGCTGAACATCAGACTGGAGTTCGAGGACGTCCCCGGCAAGCGCGCGCTCGCGCTGTCGAGCGCCGGTGAGGTGGACGGGGAGATCCAACGGATCGGAACGCTCTCGCGCGACTACCCGACGCTGGTCCAGGTCACGCCGGCGATCAACTATATCGAGCCCGCGGTGTTTGCGACGAAATTCCGGTTCGACGTCGCCGGCTGGGATTCGATCAGAGACTACAGCATCGGCATCGTCCGCGGCGTCGGCTCCTCGGAGGCCGGTACGCGCGGCATGGCCCGCGTCACGGCGACCACTGGCCTCGACAACATGGTCAGGATGCTCGATGCCGACCGTTTCGACGTGATGGTCACCGATCTCTTCAGCGGGCTCGCAGCGGTGCGCAAACTCAATCTGCAGGCCAGGATCTACCCCCTCTCGCCGCCGCTCGAGCGCATCCACATCTACCATTACCTGCACGAACGCCATCGCGATCTCGTGCCGAAGGTTGGCAAGGCGATCGCTCAGATGGAGGCGAGCGGCGAGCTGGCGGCGCTGCGCGAGGCCCTGGTCAAGCAGGTCTTGAGCGGGAAGTGACGACTGCTGTGTCAGCCCGCGCGAAGCCGCTCGCGTAGCGCGACGGCGGCAATCAGCATGCCGACGCACCAGGCCACGACGGCGCGGTGAGGCTCCCCGCCGAGCAGCACCGTGAAGATGCTCGTCAGCAGGCACGGCACGATGACCTTGCCCGTCCGGCTCGTCAGTGCGAGCAGGAACGGCATCGCCGCGATCGATATTTGCAGGACGTCCATTGGAAATCGGTCGCGAGGCTTCAGAAGCCGCAAACGCCGAGCGCGCGCGGGCGCTTGCCGCGCCGGCTCTCCACGATGCGCTCGCCGCCATTCTCGGCCGAGCTGCCGTAATAGCGGTGATGGCCGCTTTGGTCGTGCAGATCGGCCGTCTGAGATTGTCCGGCCCGACGTGCGTCGCAGATGATCTTGATGTGACCCGACATTGCCGCCTCCAGCAGAAATCTTGTTGTTTGTGGTCATCAGTCGCGACCACTTCCGGCGGCGTTCACGCGGCAAGGTCCCAATCGGGTTTCAGGACGGTTTCGTCGCGGCCCGGCCACGCAATATTTTGTGCGTGAATTTATTCTTGAGTTTATTCTTGAGGATTGTCGGCATTGCCTGCGGTGCGACGTCCTTCGGGATCGGTGCAGAAAAACAACGAGGTGACGATGCTTTACGCCATCCTGGCCTACCACGTGGAAGACGAGATCTTGTCCTGGACGCCCGAGCAGGACGCCGCAGTCGTGGCCAAGGTCATCGAAGTTCAGGCCCCCTTGCGGGCCAGCGGACAGTTCGGGCCGGCCGCCCGTCTGGATGAGACCCGAAAGGCGCGCACCTTGCGTGGCCCCGGCGCGGGCATGGTGCTGGACGGCCCGTTTGCCGAGACCAAGGAGCAGCTTCTGGGCTTCCACCTGATGGAATGCGCCAGCGAGGAGGAGGCGATCACGGCGGCGCGGAAACTGCGTGCGGTCAATCCGACAGCGGTCTACGAAATCCGCCCGGTCAAGCTCTACGTGCCGGCCGATGGGTTCGGCGCGACGTCCGGGTGAGGCCTCACGCCCCCGGCCCGGTCCGCGCACCGTAGAAGCGCTGGATCGCGAGCCCGCCGAAGGCGATGAACCACACGAAGGGCGCGATGTGCGGGGCGAACGCCGCAACGATCGTGCCCGGGATGAACACCAGGAGCGGAAACAGCGAGGCCATGATCTCCTGGCGCCAGCCGCCGAGGATCGTCCACCACAGCCAGGCATTGAGGCCGGCGATCGCGGTCAGGTGCAGCCCGTAGAGCACCGCAACCGCACTGCTCATGCCGTAATTGGTGTAGAGGCCGTTGGTGACAGGCAGCAGAACGATCGAGAGCAGGAAGAACAGGTTGAGGATCACCGCGCCGCGGCTGCCGACGGGTTGGCGCGCCAGCCGCCGGTGATGGCTGATCCAGAACACGCCGGCGATGATGAAGCTGAGGGCAAGGCCGGCGAGCTTGCCAGAATAGACGTGGGCGAGATCGCTCCAGTCGGGCACGCTGGTGAAGACCGCAGCTTTGGGCAGGTCGTAGGCCAACAGCGTCATGGCGACACCGAAAATGGTGTTGCTGAGCGATTCCAGCCGCCGCATCTCGAACTGGTCGGGGTTGGGCTCGGTCATGTCGGGCCTGCGCTGCTGGAACTTAGGGCCATCTTCCCCCTAAATCCTAATTCCCGTTCCGTCCAGCCGCATTGCGATTCGCGCCGGGATCGCCGACTCTTGCGCTTTCACCGGGGCGATTCGTGGCAACATATCTGGACACGCTCAATGCGGAGCAGCGCCGCGCCGTCGAGCATGGCGTGGCCGAGGGCTCAACCGTGGGCGCCCCCCTGCTCGTGATTGCCGGCGCTGGCTCCGGCAAGACCAACACGCTGGCCCACCGCGTCGCGCACCTGATCGTCGCAGGTAGCGATCCGCGCCGCATCCTCCTGATGACGTTCTCCCGCCGCGCGGCGGCCGAGATGGCCGGCCGGGTGGAACGGATCGCCCGCAAGGTGCTGGGCGAGAACAACGCCGCCATCATGCGCGATGCGCTGACCTGGGCCGGCACCTTCCACGGTATCGGCGCGCGCCTCTTGCGCGAATATGCCGAGCGGATCGGCGTCGATCCCGCCTTCACCATCCACGACCGCGAGGATTCCGCCGACCTGATGAACCTGGTCCGCCACGAGCGCGGCCTGTCGAAGACCGAGAGCCGCTTCCCCGCCAAGGGCACGTGCCTGTCGATCTACTCGCGCTGCGTCAATGCCGAGATGGAGATCGAGAAGGTGCTCGGCCAGCACTATCCCTGGTGTGCGGGCTGGGCCACCGAGCTGAAGGGGCTGTTCGCCGCCTATGTCGAGGCCAAGCAGGCGCAGCACGTGCTCGATTACGACGACCTCCTGCTCTACTGGTCGCAGATGATGAGCGATGCGCTGATCGCCGAAGAGATCGGCGGCCGCTTCGATCACGTGCTGGTCGACGAATACCAGGACACCAACCGCCTGCAATCCTCGATCCTCCTGGCTCTGAAGCCCGACGGACGCGGGCTCACCGTGGTCGGCGACGACGCCCAGTCGATCTATTCGTTCCGCGCCGCCACCGTGCGCAACATCCTGGATTTCCCGCAGAGCTTCTCGCCCCGCGCGGAGATGATCACGCTCGACCGCAACTATCGCTCGACGCAGACCGTGCTGGCGGCGGCCAACGGCGTCATTGGGCTTGCGCGCGAGCGCTTCACCAAGAATCTGTGGACCGACCGCGCCGCCTCGCACAAGCCGCAGCTGGTCACCGTGCACAACGAGGCCGACCAGGCGCGTTACATTGTCGAAGAGGTGCTGGCGAACCGCGAGCAAGGCGCGCTGCTCAAGCACCAGGCGGTGCTGTTCCGGACGTCCTCGCATTCCGGCCCGCTCGAGATCGAGCTGACCCGCCGCAACATTCCGTTCGTCAAGTTCGGCGGGCTGAAATTCCTCGACGCCGCGCATGTCAAGGACGTGCTGGCGCTGCTGCGCTTTGCCGAGAACCCGCGCGACCGTGTCGCCGGCTTCCGCATCCTGCACCTGTTGCCCGGCATCGGACCCGCGACCGCGCAGCGCGTGCTCGACCAGATGGCGGAGAGCACCGACCCACTTGCTGTGCTCGGCCAGCTTCCGGTGCCCGCACGGACCGGCGCCGACTGGACCGACTTCGTCCGCACCGTCGAGAATTTGCGCTATTCGGAATGGCCGGTCGATCTCGAACGCGTGCGGCTCTGGTACGAGCCGCATCTCGATCGCCTCCACGAAGAGTCCGAGACGCGCCGCGCCGATCTGATGCAGCTCGAGCAGATCGCCAGCGGTTATGCATCGCGCGAGAAATTCCTGACCGAACTCACGCTCGATCCGCCGGATGCGACCAGCGACAAATCCGGGCCGCCGTTGCGCGACGAGGACTATCTGATCCTGTCCACCATCCACTCCGCCAAGGGCCAGGAGTGGAAGTCGGTGTTCGTGCTCAACGTCGTCGACGGCTGCATGCCGTCGGATCTCGGCGCCGGCACCAGCGCCGAGCTGGAGGAGGAACGCCGCCTGCTCTATGTCGCGATGACCCGCGCCAAGGACGATCTGCACCTCGTCGTCCCCCAGCGCTTCTTCGTCCACGGCCAGGCCGCCAAGGGCGACCGCCACGTCTATGCCTCGCGCACCCGCTTCATCCCGGAGCAGCTGGTCTATCTGTTCGAGCGCACCGCCTGGCCGAAGGCTGCCGCGGGCGCGGCCCGCACCGCGGCGCAGGGCCCGAAGGTCGACATCGGCGCGCGGATGCGCGGGATGTGGCGGTAGACGCAAGAGGCTCGTGTCGGGACCTGTCAGGATAACCGGAACAACAGAGGTCCGACATGAAAGCCGTCGTGGTCGAGCAATACGCACCGATCGATCAGATCGAACTGACGGACGTCCCGCCCCCGTCCATGGAACCAGGACAATTGCGCATCCGCGTGGAAGCTGCCGGGATCGGCTTCGTCGACGGCTTGAAGATCGAGGGACGCTATCAGACCAAAGATCCCCTGCCCTTCATTCCCGGGACGGAGTTCGCGGGCGTGGTGACGGACGCGCCCGGCGCACCCGGCGGCTATCAGCCCGGCATGCGCGTGATGGGGATGACGCGCTCGGGCGCACTTGCCGAAGAGATCGTCGTCAGACCCGAAGCGCTCCATCCCCTGCCCGACGGCGTCGCGGCCGAAGTCGCCGCCTCGTTTCGCGCCAATTATCTGACCGCTCTCTATGCGCTCGGTGCACGCGCCTCGCTCTGCGCAGGGGAACAGCTTCTGGTGCTGGGCGCAGCTGGCGGCACCGGAATTGCGGCAGTCCAGATCGGCAAGCTGCTTGGCGCCCGTGTGATCGCAGCAGCATCGACGCCGGACAAGCGCGCGTTCGCGCTGGCGCACGGCGCCGACGCTGTGATCGACTACACGCAGGCCGGCTGGCGCGACACGCTGAAGGAATTGACGGGAGGACACGGCGTCGACGTGATCTTCGACCCGGTCGGAGGCGACGTCTCGGTGCAGGCCTTTCGCTCCATCGCCTGGCGTGGCCGTCATCTCGTGGTCGGTTTTGCCGCCGGTGCGATCCCGGCATTGCCGTTCAACCTGCCGCTGCTGAAAGGCGGCGCCCTGCTCGGTGTCGACCTCGCGCAAATTCCCCTGCGCGAGCCCGAGGTGCAGAAGCGCCTGATGTCGCAGTTGACGGGCTGGCTTGCCGACGGCCAGCTGAAGCCTGTGGTCGGTCGCGTCTTCGCGCTGGGCGATTTCCGGGAGGCGTTCAGGACCATGCAGACGCGCGGGGCGCTCGGCAAGATGGTCGTGCGCATCTCGACATAGGACGCACGAGCGGAGCGAGGGCGTCCGTGACGCAGCGGCAGCTACGACTTCAGCCGGTCGAACTGGACTTTGCCCGCCTTCATCACCAGCGGGATATGCTCGCCCTGGCCGAGCAGGCAGGCAACGTCGTTGAGCGGATTGCCGTCGACCACCAGCAGGTCCGCGACGGCCTCGGGCACGATCCGGCCGAGCTTGCCCTCCATGCCGAGCACTTCGGCGCCGATCACCGTGGCGCTGGCGATCACCGCGCGCGGACCGAGAATCTCGGCGCGGATGCGGAATTCGTCACTCTGGAGGCGCTGCGACGGCCCGAGCAGGTCGCTGCCGAACCCCATCTTCACGCCGGCGTCGCGATAGATCGCAAGCGAGCGCAGGCCGGCATCGCGGACATCGGCGATCTTGGCGACGCTCTCGGGCGGCAGGCCATATTGCGCGCCTTCATTGGCCAGCGCCTCATAGGTGACGAGAGTCGGCACCACATAGGCGCCCTTCTCGGCCATCAGGCGCGCGGTCGGGGCATCGACCAGATTGCCGTGCTCGATGGTGCGCACGCCGCAGCGAACCGCGCGCTCGATGGCGGCGGCGGTATAGGCGTGGGCGAGCACATAGGTCTGGCGCCCGCGCGCCTCCTCGACGATGGCGCGGATCTCGTCCTCGGAGTAGCCGAAGGCACCGACAGGGTCGGTCGGTGACGCGACGCCGCCGGACGCCATGATCTTGATCTGATCGGCGCCCATCTGCAGCTCCTCGCGCGCCGCCCTGCGCACGCCGTCGACGCCGTCGGCAACGCGCGCCAGCGCGCCGACACGCACGCAGCAGGGGCACGGCGCGTCGCTGGCGAGATAATCCGAGCGCGCGCGCATGTCGCCGTGCCCGCCGGTCTGGCTCAGCGCGCGGCCGGAAACGAACAGCCGCGGGCCGTCGGTGAGACCCGTCTCGATCGCCTGCTTCAGCGCATGGCCGGCGCCGCCGGCGTCGCGAACGGTGGTGAAGCCACGCCGAAGCATGCCGCGCAGCAGCAACGTCGAGCGCAGCGTCACCAGCACATTCGGCATGTGCACCTGCTGCGACAGATTGAGCTCGACCGCCACCGCATGGACATGCAGGTCGATCAGGCCGGGCATCAGCGTCTTGCCGTTGAGGTCGATGGTGCGGTCGACTGAAGCCTGGAGCGGCCGGTCCGAGACCTCCTTGATCACGTTGTCCTCGACCAGCACGTGATGGCCTTCCAGCAAATCCGGCTGAAGCGGATCGAGCAGAGCGGCATTCTTGAAGAGGGTGCTGGGCATGGTCGTTTCCTGTCCGGTCAGGACTGTGTGAGCAGCGCGGGTAATGCGAGCTGGGCGAACGGAAGGCACGCGGCCACATCGTCCGCGCCGTACCAGCCCGCTTCATGCAGCAGGTTGAGCGAGCCGAGCGTGCGTCCGCGCCAGCGCACGGGCATGTTGAGCACGCTCTCGCAGCCGAGTGAAGCGATCAGCTCGTGATCGGCGAACACATTGCGCAGATCGTCGAGCGTGCGGCCGATATAGGCCTCGCCGCGGTCGAGCACGGCCTCGGTCCAGGGGCCCGGCGCCAGCCGCTTGCGGCCGCCCGCCGGGTAAGGCCCGGGGCGATTGGAATAGATCCGCGCCGCTTCCCCGCTATCGTCGTCATAGGTCAGGATCGTGAACAGCTTGTGCCCGATCGCCGATTTCAAGGCATCGTCCAGTGCCGAGAACAGCGCCTCCGGCTGATCCGCCCTGCCCTGCGCCGCCGCCACGGCGTTGACCAGCGGATCGAGCCGGCGTGTCGTCGCCCTCATGCGACTTCGCCCGCCGCAATGTCTTCCAGCGAACGGCCGCGCGTCGGCACGCCCATCACCACGACGGTGAGCGCACCGATCAGCAGAACGCTGGTGGTGATCCCGAACACGCCGGCAAAGCCGAAATTGGGATAGAGGTAGCCGACCAGGATCGGCGAGACGATCGCGCCGATGCGGCCGATCGCCGAGGCAAGGCCGGCGCCGGTGGTCCGTACCGGCGTCGGGAACACCTCCGCCGTATAGGCATAGACGCCGGCATAGGTGCCGTTCATGAAGAACGACAGCAGGATCCCGGCGACCATGATGTGCTGGTCGCTCTGCGCGAAGGCGAGTCCGAGCGCGCTGATGCCGCCGAGCACCATGTAGGACGCAATGGTCGCCTGCCGGCCGATGCGCTCGTTGAAATACGCGGCGCTGAAATAGCCGGGGATCTGCGCGCAATAGATCGCGAGCGAATAGGCGAAGCTCTTGGTGATGCTCATGCCGTTCTGGACCAGCAGGCCGGGAATCCAGACGAAGAAGGAATAATAGCTGAAGGTGATCGCAAGCCACATGATCCACGTCATGACGGTGATGCGCGCCTGCCGGGGCGCCAGAAGCGCCGCGAAGTTGGCAAGCAACGTTCCCCCGGCGACGGGCGGGCTGACCGCGTCGACGACCGGCTGCGGCAGCACATGCCCCTGGCGCGCGAAGCCGGCTTCGATCCTGTCCAGCACCGCTTCGGCTTCCTTCGCCCTGCCCCGGCTTTCCAGCCAGCGCGGCGATTCCGGCAGCGCCCGGCGCCACCAGAGCAGCATGACGACCGGCACCGCGGTGATCACCAGCACGATGCGCCAGCCGTTCTCATAGGCGGGAACGATGAAGTAGCCGAGCAAGGCCGCCGCGACGAAGCCGAAGGAGAAGAACCCGGCCAGCGCGCCGGTGAAGCTGCCGCGGAAGCGCCGCGCCACGAACTCGGCGAGATAAGGCGCGATGATCGCGCTCTCGGCGCCGGTGCCCATGCCCGCGACGACGCGGGCGGCGAAGAAGGACGGCCAGCTGTCCACGGCGGCACTGACGATCGATGCGGCACAATAGAGCGCCAGCGCCGACATCATCACCGCACGGCGGCCGATCAGGTCGCCGAGCGTGCCCGCCAGCAACGCGCCGAACAGGAAGCCGATATAGGTGCTGCTGCCGAGCACGCCGATCTGCACGCTCGTCAGATTCCAGGCGGTGCGCAGCACCGGCAGGATGAACGCCAGCACGGCTGCGTCCATCGCGTCGAACATGTAGCCGAGCCCACCCATCAACAGCAGATGCGTGTGGAAGCGCGCGAATGGCAGGCGCTCGATGCGCGCCGAGATCATCGACATGTAAGTCCCCTCTGTCCGGCGGCCCGGCATCCGCAAGTCCCTGGGGAAACCATAGACAAAGAGATATTATCGTCATAATTTATAATCGTGATCCCATACATCACCACGGTGAATGTTCTGTCGTTTCGATCGCTCGACCTCAACCTGCTGAAGGTCTTCGAAGCCCTGATGACCGAGGGCAGCGTCACGCGTGCCGCAAACGCGCTGCTGATGACGCAGCCCGCGGTCAGCAACGCGTTGGCGCGGCTGCGCGACGCGCTCGGCGATCCCCTGTTCGTCAGGTCCGGCACGGGCATCCGTCCGACCCAGCGCGCCGTGGTGTTGTGGGAGCCGATCGGCGAGGCACTCGAAACCGTCCGGGGCGCGCTCGACGAGCAGGTGTTCGATCCGCGCCGCGCGCAGACCGAGTTCAGCCTGTCGATGTCGGATTACGTCGCCTCGCTGGTGATGCCGAATCTCCTCGGCCATTTCGGCAAGGTCGCGCCCAAGGCGCGCGTGCACACCGTCCCCAACACCATTCTGGAGATCGCCGATCAGCTCGAAGACAATCGCGTCGATTGCGTGCTCAGCGTCTATGTCAACGAGGCGCAGCAGCCGGCCGCCATCCGCTCGCGCTCGCTGTGGACGGTCGACTACGCCTGCTTCATGCGGCGCGGCCATCCGCTCGCCGCCCAGAAGCGGCTCAGCACGCGCAGCTTCCTCGGCGCAGGCCATGTCGACGTCAGCCTCGCCGGCAAGACCCTGCCGTCCTACGACCTCTTCCTCGCCTCGCGCGGGCTGTCGCGCAACCTGGTCGCGACCGTCAATCACTACAGCGCCGCCTACGAGGTGGTGCGCCAGTCGGACCTGATCGCGGTGCTGCCGAGCGATTTGCGCTCGCAATCCCGGCACGCGCCGTTCCTGCACGCGATGCCGCTGCCGCTCAAGGCGCCGCCGCGCATCGTCAGCCTGTTCTGGCACCAGCGCAACGACACCGTGCCGGCGCAGCGCTGGCTGCGCGAGACCCTGGTCGAGATGTTCACCCGATCCGACTGAGCGGGCGCGGGCCTGGCACGATCCAAAAAGGAAACGGTGGGTTTCTCAGAGCAGCATTGTTGCACCGGCCGCCGCGGCCTAGCTCCACCGCAACGATCCCCTCCCACAGTGACAGGCGCAAGCTGCGTCCGCAGAGACCTCACCGATGACCGCATCGCTTCAATTCGGACTGGACACTTTTGGCGACGTCACCAGGGACGCCGCCGGCGCCATGCTTCCGCACGCGCAGGTGATCCGCAACGTCGTCGACGAAGCCGTGCTGGCCGACGAGCTCGGCCTCGACTTCATCGGACTCGGCGAGCACCATCGCGCCGATTTTGCGATCTCCTCGCCGGAGACCGTGCTCGCCGCGATCGCATCGCGGACCAAGCGCATCCAGCTCGGCTCGGCCGTGACGGTGCTGTCATCGGACGATCCCATCCGCGTGTTCCAACGCTTTGCCACGCTGGACGCGCTCTCCAACGGACGCGCCGAGGTGATCCTCGGCCGCGGCTCGTTCACTGAATCCTTTCCGTTGTTCGGCTTCGACCTGCGCAAATACGAAGAGCTGTTCGAGGAGAAGCTGGACCTGTTCGCCGCACTGCTGGCGCAGAAGCCGGTGAGCTGGGAGGGCAAGCTGCGTCCGCCGCTGCGGGATCAGCTGGTCTATCCCCCTGTCGAGAACGGCCGGCTGAAGACCTGGATCGGCGTCGGCGGCAGCCCGCAATCGGTGGTGCGCGCTGCGCATTACGATTTGCCTTTGATGCTCGCGATCATCGGCGGCGATCCCGCGCGCTTTGCGCCGTTCGTCGATCTCCATCACCGCGCCGCCAAGGAGTTCGGCCGGCCGGCACAGCCGATCGGCGTGCACTCGCCCGGCTATGTCGCCGAGACGGATGAAGAGGCGCGCGAAGAGCTATGGCCCGACTACAAGGCCATGCGCGACCGCATCGGCAAGGAACGCGGCTGGCCGCCGATGGGCCGCGACGAGTTCGCGAGCGAGGTCGAGCAAGGCTCGCTCTATGCCGGCTCGCCGGAGACGGTGGCGCGCAAGATCGCCAGGACGGCGAAGACGCTCGGCGTTGCGCGGTTTCAGTTGAAGTATTCGGCCGGTCCCCTGCCGCACGAGAAGCTGATGAAGAGCATCGAGCTTTATGGAAGCAAGGTGGTGCCGATGGTGCGGGAGATGATGGGGTAGCGGCTTGAGGCAGCCGCCTACTTCATCAGCCCGAGCCGGCTCGCGCCGACATAGAGCGAGAGCACGGCGGCGTTGGAGACGTTGAGGCTCTTGATCTCGCCGGGCATGTCGAGCCGCGCCACGACGCTGCAGGTCTCGCGGGTCAATTGCCGCAGACCCTTGCCTTCGGCCCCGAGCACCAGCGCGAGCGGCTCGCGCAGCGCAACGTCGCTGAGATCCGCGCTGCCTTCGCTGTCCAGCCCGACGGTCTGGAAGCCGATTTCGTTCAGCGTGGTCAGCGCGCGAGCGAGGTTCTGCACGGTCACAACAGGCACCAGCTCCAGCGCGCCGGAGGCGGCCTTGGCGAGCACGCCGGTGGCTTCCGGGCTGTGGCGCGCAGTGGTGACGATCGCCTTCACCGCGAACGCTGCGGCGGAGCGCAGGATCGCACCGACATTGTGCGGGTCGGTGATCTGGTCGAGCACCAGCACCATGCCTTCTTGCTTCAAGGCCTCGATGTCAGGCGAGGGCAGAGGATCGGCCTCGGCAAGCAGGCCCTGGTGCACGGCATCGGGCGAGAGCAGACGGTCGATCTCCTGGGGCCGGACGATCTCGGGGGTGACGCGGGTTTCGATATTCTCGTCCGCAAGCCGCTTCGCGGCGTTCTCGGTCAGCGTCAGCTTGCGGATCCGCCGCTCCGGGTTGGCCAGGGCCATGGTCACGGTGTGCCAGCCATAGAGGATGACCGGCCCGTCGGTATGCGAATCGCGGTCGCGCCAGGCCGGCCGGCCGGCCGATTTCCCGGGCCTGTTGAAGGGCTTAGCCCCGCCGCGGGGGCCCCTGGGGGTGAATTTTCGATCCTTCATGGGCTCGCTTGTGTCACGGGTGCCGGAATATGGCAATTTGGGTGGCTTCGACGGCGATTTTAGCTGTTCGCCTCGGTTGACTTTGCCCCACCGGATCGCCCATAACCGCGCCCGGTCGCGCCCCCATCCGGGCTGTCGCGGCCTTCACGTTCCATGGCCGTCTTCGGTCGCCGGCAAGGTCCGGCCCGATTGTGCTGCCGTCGAGCGGGGGAGTGTCCCGAGTGGCAAAGGGAGCTGACTGTAAATCAGCCGCCTCATGGCTTCGCAGGTTCGAGTCCTGCCTCCCCCACCACGCTTCACCCTTCGGGCTACGCGTGGCGCAGCCACGTGATGCCGAAGGGTGAAGCGTGGTGTCCGGCGAAGCCCGTAGGGCGAAGACGGACTGAGGCAACGCCAACTACGGCTAGGCAGGCCAATCCAGATCATCATTCAGCGAAGCGAGCGAAGGCTGCCACGCCGTAGCCGTCAGGCGTAGGCGGGCTAATGACCTGATTGATCGCGCCCGCACATAATCAGAAAAGCAAAACGCCCGTCCGCATCGCGCGAACGGGCGTCTCTTTAGCTCAAGCGATCAGAGATCAGTAGTAGCGGCGCAGCACGCGGTGGCCGCCGTAGTACGGCGCCGGCGCGTGCCGGTGGGCATAGCCGTAGCGCGGACCATGGCCGTAGTGCACGCGCGGCAGATAGCCGTAGCGCGGGCCGTAACCGTAGCGGTACGGACGGTAGTACGGGCGGTGATAGGGAGCCACGGCGGCGCGATAGCCGTAGCCGTAATTGGCGGGCGCGACCACCGCGTCTTCACGATAGGTCGGATACGGCGCGAAGGCGCCCGGGCCGGTATAGGTCGGGCCCTGGTTGACGTGATAATACTGCGTGGTCGGCTCGGCGAGACGCTCATAGGCGCCATAGCCGTAGCCGTAGCCGCCGCAACCGGTGTTGCAGCCGGAATAGACCGGCGCGACTGGCTGGCACGGGTTGAAGCCGCACGCCGCGGCGGGTGCCGTGGCGACGAACATCACGGCAGCCGCCGCAACCAGTCCCGAAATCATTTGACGCATTACTCTCTCCTGTTGATTTCCGTTTGTTGGATTTTGACGTTTCTTAACCCGGCGGCTTGCCGGGGACTTGGACATGCGGCCGCGGTCGCGGTCGCGGTGGCCGCGGACGATCGTTGATCTCAGGCGCGAGGATCACCGGCGGCGCATCGACGGGCGCGTCCATCTGCGGCGGCAGCGGCGCCGATTGCGCGCCCCAGCTCTGATGGTAGCTCTCGGCGGGCTTCGGCAATTTCCGGTTCGCGGGCGGCTCGACCTCGAGCCGGCCGTAGCCGGGCCGCAGGCCCATCGTCGGATAATAATGGCCGACATCGGCAGGCTGCCGCTCGGCGACATAGCGCCCGCCATAGATGGTGGGCTGCACCTGCTGGTTCTTGCCAAGACCCCAGGTGCCCTCGACCACGGCATAGGACGCGTCGATGTTGTTGATGATGATCGGCACGCCGGGACGGCCGGGCACGACGATATCGAAGCCTTCGCCGGCAAGCGCCGTCGCGGGCAATCCGATCAGAAAGGCAGCGAGCGCGACAGCGCGCATGAGGGGATCCCGGTTATGCGGCGGCAACCTACCCGATCGCGACGCAGAGAGGGTTAAGGCCCGCTCACCAAATTCCGGTAAGCCTAATGTGTAAGGATTGCGCGCCGCTCAAATGCTGCAAAGCGAATGAGCGAAGCGTTAACGGCGTATGGCTCCGCCGCACGGAACCGCGCCGTGCGCTCACATCCGTTTGACCGTTTGCTGGCGAAATCCACCGTTTCTTCGGAACGTCCGGCGCCGCAAGCGTTTAGCCCCCGTCAACAAAATGGGAGCCAACAACCATGAACATCAAACTTCTTGGAGCGACGGCGATTGCGGCGACCATGCTGGCAGGCTCTGCCATGGCGCAGGCCGTCGTCACCAATCCTGGCCGCTGCTCGGCGCAATTCCCCAACGCCAATTGCCAGAATCTCGGCCCCGGAAATCCGTACACCGATAGCGGATACCGCCATCGCCGCGTGTCCTATCGTCAGACCAATGGCGACTGGAATAACGACTGGAACAGGAGCCGCACCGGCTTCTGGCCGACCGACGTCGCGGCCGGCGTAGCCGGCGCCGCGATCGGCACCGCCGGCGCGATTGCCTCAGCGCCGTTCCGCGCCTGGGACAATTCCTACGCGTACGATAATTCGTGGGACAACCGCGGCTGGGACAATCGTGGCTGGGACACCCGCACCTACGCCCAGCGTAACGGCTTCGTCTGCACGCCCGGCACCTGGTTCAAGGGCGAAGACGGCCGCCGGCATCTCTGCCAGTAAGGCGGTCCAAGTCGAACGAGACATCAGGCGGCCTTCAGGGCCGCCTGATTCATGTCTGGCGGCGATCACCTTTCGGGTTCTGGCACTTTTCGATCAAGTCTGGTATTGCGGCGCGCAACGGGTGGACAGCCCCGGCCCATGCCGGTCCTGCCCGCGTCGCCGGCTTAGCTCAGCGGTAGAGCAGCGGTTTTGTAAACCGAAGGTCGGGGGTTCAATCCCCTCAGCCGGCACCAGCTTCGCAACTACCGGCCATTGCGTCTTGTGGGTACAGCCCTTCGTTTCCTGGCCAGTGATCAAGAGGCCTCGACGATGGACAGAGCTTTCGCCTTCCAATCGAAGAGCTCGGCCGAAACCTTTCCTATGCGCATGACGGCGCCGATGGCAAAGAGATAGACGAAGTAAAGCTTCCAGCTCAGCTGCTCCCACTCATTGGGATTCACACCAAATCTCTTATAAGCCTCGTCCATCGCTTGGTAGGCAGATGCTACCTCATTGAAAAAGACTCCATGCAGGCGGGCAAGCTCCGCTTTGTTATTCTCATAGTTATCAAGCTTATGTTTGATCACAGCGTGAACGTAGCCCCCACTGCGCATATAGCCCAAGGTCTCGCCCTGCCACTGACAACCGGGAAGTGTATCGTGCACCGCGGGATTGTTGGGGCAGTTTCGGTATAGCTCCTCAAGCTTCGCGACATGCTGAGGCATGTAGTCGAATGTATCGAACCTGAGGGCAGCACTTTGAACGTCCAAGAACGCGCCGAGGCTGCCTAGGGCGATAGAGAGATAGATGTAATCCACAATTTTGAGGGAAATGTCGTCGGTGACGAGCTGGCAAGCGAAATACGCGAAGTGCAACACCACGAAGCAAATGAGCGTAAACCGGATCATCTTCGACATGTTATCGCTTGATGTTGACGAGAGGTAAGTCGCGTACCATGCGAGCAATGCAGCACATCCGAGCATGGCTACCGGGGTCACCAGCGAGCGAAGCCGAAACCTCTTCATAATCACTCCCTATCAATTCAATGAATTTCATCAGCGTGACAACAATCTACGATTGCTGCCATGATTCATGCGGCGCCAGAAGGCCAAAAATGGGCGAGCGAAAAGAAACGAACATGATCGCACTACTCGTCGCTTGCAGCGGCCCCGATACCTACTGGAAGCCAAGAACAAGAGCGGTCTGGTTGCGTCCGTCTGCCGAGAGCACGCTGTTTGAGGTCGTTGCGAATGACAATCGCGCCTACGGCGTTGCTGCCATCACTTGTGCATCACCGTCAGAATGTTGACGCCGACCTGTACCAAGAACTTCCAGTTGCGGGCAATGAAGCGGCGGACTTTCGAAAAGGTCTTCAAGGCAAGCCTCCATCGTGGCGCGAGACGACATCGCGCAGTGATTGACAGGATGCCTGAGGAGAGCGAAAACCTACGGTGTTCGGTCGGAGACCTTCGGGCCTCCTCCAGGCGTCGGATGGTGTTCTCGACAAACATCATCCGGCTCCGAACATGGTGCAGAACGTGACTCCGGCGCAAGAGTCTGCTGCAGTCCCTCACAACCTGTGAACAGCTTCCACATTTCGAGAAATTCAGCTTTATTGTCGCGGACTTGAGCGGTGGATAACTTTTGCTTGGGTGATTCGCGCCATGTTGATAACCCAACTTTTTGGTGGATACTTCGGCGCGAACTTGGGCTCGGCCTTATGGACGGCGAATCGCCGATCCAGCAGGAGTTGCAGACTGCAGCGCCCGAGCGCCCGGGTCTCAGCGCGACCGCTTTGCCACGCTGCCTTGCTGAAAGTGCTCGGCACCTGACATCTCCACCCAGCCATGTTTCGACTGCTCGAACACCGATCTGATCGGCGGTGGAAAATCCGGATCTGCGATCGCGCCGATGGCGACGCCGATCATCCCTGGCAGATTGTCGGCCTGCCAATAGACCGTCGAGCCGCAGTCAGGACAGAAATAATTGCGGACCTTGCCGCCGCTCGCGGCTGTCCGGACATATTGCTGTGGCGTTCCGGAAATCGTGACGGCGTCCGCGGGATAGAAGACACCGACGCCGAACGGCGCGCCGGTTCGACGCTGACAGTCGAGGCAATGACAGGCGACGACGAGGCGCGATGGTCCCGGCAGCGACAGCGACAGAGCACCGCAGCTGCATCTGGCATCGATCATCGAATATGCCCTCCCTCTGGACGGATGCGAATTGAAAGGGCGGCCCGTGCCCCGGACGCAGTGCAGCGCCCCTTCGGCGATGCGCTGCAGAGCCGGGGCCTATCGCGCCGCATTCCACCGTGCCGCTCTCTGGGTCCCGGCTCTGCGCAGCAACGCGAGAGGCGCGTTGCTGCGCGTCCGGGACACGGCGGCAAAGTCGTCACTCCGGTCCGACCTCGAACGCCAGCAGCACGTTGCCGGCGACGCCGCTCCATTGGCCGTAGCCGGAATTGGTGTAGAGCATGCCGCCGGCGATGACGGGCCCGGGGCCATCGATGGCGCCGCCATGGGCGGGGACGCCGTTCACGGCCTTGAAATCCTGCGCGGTGTCGAACTCCCAGAGCAGCTTGCCATCGGTGGCGTAGGCGCGCAGGAAGCCGCTGACGCCGCCGGAGAACACCACGCCCGGGATCAGGCTCACCGCCGCCGAGAGCGCGGGGCTGCATTTGGGGCGGTCGCCGCAGGCGACCGGCGGCACTTCCATCGCGATCTTGCCACTGGCGAGGTCGAGGCCGAACAGGCCGCCGCCTTGCGTGGGATCGAGTTGCCGCGTGCCGTCACGCATAAAGCGCACGTCGGAGTTGGCGACATAGATGCGCTCGCCGTCCGCGGCCGAACCCCATTCGCTGCCACCGAGCGCACCGCCCTTCCCGATCCTGGTCTGCCACAGGATCTTGCCGCTGTCGTCAGGATCGAGCGCGTGCACGACGCCGGATTTCTGCGCGATGACGAGCACGCGCCGGCCGTCGCGCAAGGTGACGAGGATCGGCGACTGGCCGAAATCGTGATCGGGTCCTGGATCCTCCGGACAATTGGACTTGTCCGCAGTGAAGCACGCCACGACAAAGGCATCCTTGGGCGTGGCCTGCTGCTTCCAGAGCAGCTTCCCGGTCGCAAGCTCGAAAGCGAGGATCGCATCAGCGGTCGCCGCCGGCGGGTTCGAGTAGGAATTGCTGGTCGCTACATAGACGGCGCCCCGCTTCGCATCGATCGTCGGCGCCGACCAGATCGCAGCGCCCGACGGACCGAACAGCTGCGTGCCCCTGACATTCTTGCCGGTCGGATGCGGCACTTCCGGAATCGTATAGGCCTGCCAGACCAGCTTGCCGGTCGCGGCGTCCAGCGCCACCACGCTGCCGCGGAAGGTGCAGCATTCGTAACTGGCTTGCGAGCCGGCCGCTTCCTCGATCGAGGACACCGGCACGTAGAGCACGCCGGAATGCAGCGTCGGCGCGCCGGTGATGCGCGCGGCGGCATGCTCCTCGACCTTCGTCTTCCAGATCAGCGCGCCGGTCAGCGCGTTCACGGCATAGGCGTTGGCGCGCAAATCGCCGAAGAAGATCGCGAACTGGTCGGAGCCTGGAAGTGGCGCAAAGCTGATCGCGGCGCGCACCGCCGCATCGATCGCCAGCGTCCACAGCGTGCAGCCGCTGCGCGCGTCGAGCGCGTGCACCTTGCGATCGGTGCCGCCGATGAACAGCATTCCGCCCACGATGGTCGGCGGCGCAAACGACACCGAGGCGCCGGGGAATGCATAAGCCCATTTCAACCGCAGACGCGGCACCTGCTCCGCCATCAGCCCCGCCATGTCGGCCGGCTGGAAGCGGCTGTTGCCGGTGTCCACGCCCCATCCGTTCCAGCGCGGACCGTCGAGGGCTTGCGGGAAGCCGCTGGCCTGTTGCGCGCAGCGGCCTTCCGCGTCGGCCGCAACGGCGCCGGTCGCGATCTTGCCGGTGACGAAGGACGCTATCGCGCGGCGTTCCGCGTCGCTGCGATCCTTTGCCATCCCCACCATGCTGCCGGAGGTCAACGCCGCCAGCACATGATCGAACGACATCGCCTGCATGGCGCCGCGGCCCGGCACGCGGCTCTGCGCATCGCCGTCGTGGCATTGCGCGCAATGCGTCGCATAGAGCGCTGCGCCCTCCTGCTGTGCCAGCGCCGGCGCGCTGCACCAGATCAACAACGCGGCCAGGACAGCACGTGCTCTCATGGTGGGCTCCGGCATGCGACAGGAGATCGCGACACAACCCGAAGTCTATCGCCGGGGCGATTACGGACGCAATGGACGTTCCGCCCGCAGCTGTCACACATCCGTGGCCGTGCGGACGCGATCCGGCAACTCATCCAGCCGCCAGAGCCCGAGGCTCTTGTCGCGCCAGCCGCCATCGCCCTCCTCGCAGCGCTCGTCGATCAGCGCGCGCGGCACCGGCCAGTCGAACGGCGCCTTCGTCATGTTGAGCGCGCGCCAGTCGCCATCCTCGCAATCGCAATTATCCTCCCACTCCGGAAACGTCGTGACGAGCAGGAATTGCGCGCCGCTCTGGCGAAAGCGGGCGATGGCGCTGGCGATGTTCTGAAAGCTCAGATGCACCAGGCAGTCCCGGCACAGGATCAGATCGGCGCGCGGCAGTGCATCGCGCGTGATATCGGCCACCAGGAATCGGCCGGCCAATTCGCCGCGCGCCGCACGCGCGTTGTTGGTCTCGATCAGCGACGGCACGATGTCGATGCCGGTGTAATCGAGATCGAGCTTGATGCGGCCGATCCAGCCGGCGTCGCCGCAGGGCGCATCGAGCAGCGAGCGCGCGCTGAGCTGTTGCAGCAGCGAAGGAAGCGCGTCCCGGATCGCGGCGGTCGCGGGGTCCTCGGAGCCGAGGCCCGACACCGAGCCGGCAGCGCCCCAGAGGTTCGTCCGCTCGATCCGCTCGAACCTTGCGGCAAGATCGAGGCTCGCGAAATTGTCGCGGTCGGCGACGAAGCGTTCGTGGGCGAGGACGGCAGGACGATTGGAGATCATGGGATCGGACTCGGAGGTCGAGATTCCGGTGCAGACGAGCTATACTCGCGTCCGATGCGCTCGACCACTCCGAGAGAGAAGGCCAAAATCGTCGCTGGCGCGGTGACGGCCGTTATCATGACGGTCGTGCTGTTCGTGTTCATGCTCGGTTTCCTGCTGGCACCATAGAGGGCGTAGTCGGCGCGGCAGACGGGGAACCGAGCCCTGCCCTCAATCGTTGTCGGCCCATGCGGATCAGGGAAGAAAACCGAAACATGTTTCTGCTGGCGACGGTGACGCTGTGCTGCGCCGCCGTGGCCGGCACATTGACGTTGTTCGCGCCGCTGCCTGGGCCGGCCCCCGAAAAGCTGGTCGCAGAGACAGCCGTGATCGACGTCACCCGGACATCGGTTCAGACACCGGTCCGGGTGGTCGGCGCGCCGTTCGAGCCCAACGTCAATCCGCGCGAGCGATAGCGCTCACCTCGGCGACGCCGCCTTGCCCTCATCGGGCCGGCCATGCGCACGCGCCAATTCCTCCACGAACGCGATCACCTCCGCCCGCTTGTCGGGCGGCAGCGACAGAAACGCGCGGATGAGCCTCAGGCCCTCTACTTCGTCCGAACGTTCTTCTCCGGAATCCATCTGCCTATTTTCGGGCGACCGGGAAAAATATGCAATCCCTTGTTTACCGCCTTGATTCGGCACGGCCGCTTTGCTGGAATGGGCCGGCTGAGGTGGATCATGAAATGGATCGTGGAACGCGACGCGCTGATCGCGCAGACACTGGCCTTCGTCCAATCGGTGACCGGCAGGAAGGATGATGTCCTTCAGCCGGAAGGGACCCAGGTTGCCACCACAATCGCGGTCGAGCTCGTTGCCGTGGAGGCCGCCGCAGTCGAGATCGAGCTGGCGCAAGCTCCGGTACCGCCCCCGCCCACTCCTCTGCCGCCAGCGCGGGCGATCGGTGATTTCCGCACCGAGATGCAGGCCCGCATCGCCAATTTCCGCAAGCATCAGGAGCGGTTCGAGCGCGAGCGCGAGGAATATTGTGCCGAAACCCTGACCAGATTGCGCGCCGCCATCCACGACGCCTCCGGCCCATCGGCCAAAAAATAAGGCCGCCTCCCGTCAGAGGGCCTACAGCCAGGACCACACCAGCCAAAGATTGGCCGCGCAGGCGCCGAATAACGCCAGCGTCAGCGGCAGGAGCATGTGCCCGCAGGAGGTCTTCAGGTCGCTCGTCATGGCGGAAAACATCCGCTGATTCCGCCAAACGAGTCCCAAGGATTCTTTTTTTCGCGATTCAGGACTCGTTAAGGACTCAAGGCCCGGCAGCCTGGATCACGGCCCCGTGATCGCCCGCCGCCCGGAACCGGCGGGCCGTGAGGTCGTTAACGCGTTTTCCGGGAGCGGGAAGAATGCCCTACGCCTTGTTCTGCAACGACGCCCAGATCAGCAAGGCCTATCCGAGCGAATCCGACGTCTGGAAGCTCGCGTATCGGAGCGGTCTGGTCGTGGATATCAGCGCCGACGAGGAGCGTCCCGGGCCACGCCGGGTGCTCGACAACGACTACGAGATCAAGCCCTGCCGGGTCGCCCAGGGTGAGGACCCCGCCCAAAACAAGGCCGAGGCCGACCGCCAGTCGACGATGGAGCTCGAGCTGAATTCGTGAGGTCTGGCGGCGGAAGCCGCAAAGCGGTCAGGGCGTTGCGGTTGCCAGCGAGGCCTGCTCACCGGCCAGCGCCACGCAGGCCTTGCGGCGATGCAGCCCGCGGATCGCGCCGGTGACCTTGAGCACCTTGCCCGACGGGCAGGACGCGTCCTTGACGAAGGCCACCTCGTAAGGTGCGAGCATCAGAGGCTCGGATTTGAGGATTGTCTGTGCAGAGCACGGCAGGCAGACAAAGCACGAGAGCACCACCGCCGACACCAAGATACGCATGTCCGTCGTCCCACCAGCCCGGTAATTCTCATATAACGCTTTCCGGAGCGCGAGTTCCGTAAGCGGCAAAAATTATTTTTGCTTTACCCAAGTCCCATGACGCGCGTGAGAAGGCGCCCGCCGGAATGTTTTCCTGCAAATGACGCGCCAGATGGTTCACGCAAAGCAAACATGGGGCCGGCAGGCAAGAGGCTGACAAACGAAAGGCCGGCGGAGCCGGCCTTTGTCAGAGCGTGGTCGCGTTGGAGCGTCAGTAGCGCGAGGCTGCCGGACCGCCCCAGCCGAAGCGGTAGTTCACACCGACCTTGACGGTATGCTCGTCCTCCCGGCCGCGAACGCCGACGATGTCGGCCGGACCGGAGGTGAAGGTGGTGCTGCCGAAATTGTAGTATTGGTACTCGGCCTTGGCCGACCAGTTCGGCGCGAACATGTATTCGAGGCCGGCGCCGACGGTGTAGCCGTCCTTGCTGTTGCCGGTGGTGGTGAAGCCCTGCGGCACGCCTGCGACATTGACGCCCAGGCCGCCATTGCGCCAGGCGTAACCGCCCTTGGCGTAGAGCAGCGTCGGACCCCAGGTGTAGCCGATGCGGCCGGTCACCGACCCGAGCTGGTCGGTATTGGAGGTCACCTGCGTGCCCGCCGGGAACGTGACACCGTTGTTGTTGGTCGGCAGCCAGGAATACTGGGCCTCGATACCCACCACCCAGTTGGGCGCGAACTGGTAGTCGAAGCCGCCCTGCACGCCGCCGAGGAAGCGGGCGTCGCTGGACTGGAAGCTGCTGTCGCCGGCAAACGCGCCGCCGACATGGCCGCCGATGTAGAAACCGGTCCAGTTGTAGATCAGCTGCGGCGGCGTATAGGCCGGGGCCTTGGCGTAGGTGCGCGGCTGCATATCCGCGGCTGCAGCCGGCGCGGCCAGCGCAAGCAGAGCGGCAGCACCCAGCAAAATCGATTTCATGATCATCCCCGTTCTTTCATTTACGACACTCAGGAAACAACGTGGCGTGAATTGGGTTGCTTCGCGGCGATGCCGGAACGTTGATCGCTCGTAACTGTGACGGAGGGGCAACAACGCGATTTTGTTCCGTCACGTCGTCCTGCACCGACTGTTTTTGCCGCCTGCGCAGGGCCTGCCGTAACAATTTGTCGCGAGGTCAAACCACCCCGTTCAAAGCTCCCCGAAATGTGATCCGGCAGCTCCGGCCCTGATCGTTCTAGCACCAGGCGATGAAGGCGGACTTTGCGCTACCGCGTCATCTTTTCCAGTTCCGGAAAGGGTACGTAAACCGCGCCGGCGCAGAGCTCGCTCGTGCGGTCGACGACGCGGTCCGCTCGTCCGTTGACGAAGATCACAGCGCGTTCCCGCATGGCCTTGTAGCTGCCGTCGGTCTCGCGCGGGGTGAAGTGCAGACAGCTCACATAGAACTGCCGGCCGCCGACCTCGCGCTGGACCGGCTCGGCCATGCTGGCCTCGCGCACGCCGACCGGGTTGTTCAGATAGGTGCGCATCAGGGCCAGAATGTCGCCGCGGAAATTGTCGGGAAACGGCTGCGGGCCTCCGGCCTGGGTCCCACCGATGATGGTCGGACGGTCACCGTCGCTGCCGAAACATGCCGCGAGCGCCAGCGGCAATAGCAGGACCGATGCCAAGCTCGCCGCACGTTTCGCCAATCGCCCCACAGATCCCGCTCCCGCTCGAACAGATTAGGGGGACGTTCTAGCCGCAAGGTCGCGCAAAGGGAATTCAGTCCTGCTGGCAAGGCCCGCTCGCAAGGCCTGGCGGACAACGCGCCGCCCCGCCGCCGGCGTCTGCGCTTTCGCACAGGCGCCGGGACGGGCCTGAAGTCCGTATGCGGCGGCGGGCAATGCACGGTGCCGCCGCGCCGGATCAGACGCTAGCTGCGCTTGTCGGTGGCCAGCGGCTTGGTCACGTCAGGCTGCGCCTTCAGCTTCTTCGCCGACAGATGCTTGTGGTGGTGGCGATGGGTGCGCACGGTCTTGTGCTCGTCGGACGTGACCGCGGCGTTGGCATTCAACGCCTTCGACTTGGTATCCACCTTGGCGTCCGCCTTGACGTCGCCGGCCTTCGCATCGGTCTTGGCATCGGTCTTGGCATCGGTCTTGGCATCGGCCTTGACGCCGGTGTCCGGTTTCGCGGCGGTGGTCGAGGCCTTGGTCTGGCTCTGGTCCGCCTTGATCACCGGGGCCGTTGTGGTCTTGCCGGCCTCGGCAGCGAAGGCCGGGGCTGCGATCACGGAAGCTGCGAGCAAAGCTGCGGAAATGGTCTTCAACATGGTGGTCTCCTCTTGGAAGGATCTCGAGGCGGCGCCCTGTCGCCTACCCTTCGATCGTGGGTGGGAGCCTAGGGGTGGCGCGCTGAACCCGGTCTGAAGCCCCTTGCAGGCTTCCGTTCATCTCGATGACAAGTTTGTCATCCGCGCCCGGGCGAATAGATCGGGCGAAGCGGGAATGTTTTCGCCAGACGGGTGTTCCGGTCTTCGGGCAATCGTGTAGGATCGCCACGTTCCATACGGGAGAATTTAGATGCGCAAACTCTCAATGCTTGTCGTGCCGGGATTGGTCGCCATGTCGCTGGCGGCCGCGCCGGTGCTGTCCAGCGCCTATGCCGCCGGCAGTGACGAGCCCTCCTCGCCGCCGAAATCGGACTCCTCGTCCAAGAAGGGCAAGAAGAAGAGCTCCTCCGTCAGCGATCCCAAATTCCTCGCCGCCTACCGCACCGCCTACACTGCGATCTACGACAACCACGACTACACCGGTGCGATCGGTCAGTTGAAGTCGCTGGGGCGCGACGACGTCGCCGACGTCGCCAATCTGATCGGCTACTCCTATCGCAAGCTCGGCGACTACCAGTCGTCGAAGGTCTATTACGAGCTGGCGCTGAAGGACGATCCGAACCACGTCCGCACCTGGCAGTATTACGGCCTCTGGCAGCTCGAGCAGGGCAACCGCGAACAGGCGCAGTATCATCTGAACAAGATCGCCTCGCTCGCCGGCACCGACAGCTCCGAGTATCGCTCGCTTGCCACGGCGCTCGACAAGCCGACCGGCGCGACGCTCGTCTACTAAGACAATCGCATCTTTGACCTCGCGGACGGGCACAACCTTTCGGTTGTGCCCGTTCGGCTTTCTCGGCTAGCCTCTCGCATCGATTTTCCCAGTAAATTGGTGTGCAATGGACCCGTGGCTGCGATCCGCGATCGACTACATCGGCTCCTGGATCGAATTCCAACTGACGACAATCCAACAGCCAGGCGTCATCGTCGCATTCGCCCATCGTGGCGAGATCGTCGCCGAGCATGCGTTCGGCCTTGCAAATCTCGACACCGGCGAGAAGCTCACCCCACGCCACCGCTTCCGCATCGCCTCCCATTCCAAGAGCTTCACCTCGGCCGGCATCATGAAGCTGCGCGAGCAGCGCAAGCTCCGGCTCGACGATCCGATCGGCCAACATGTCGGCGGGCTGCATCCGCGCGTCGCCGAGACGACGATCGCGCAGGTGCTCTCGCACAGCGCCGGGTTGACGCGCGACGGCGCCGATTCCGGACAGTTCATCGACCGCCGTTCCTATCTCGACGCGAAAGAGTTGCTCGCGGAATTGAAGCTGCCGACCGCGATCGAGCCCGGCACCCGCTTCAAATATTCCAATCACGGCTTTGGCCTGCTCGGCCTCGTCATCGAAGCGGTGACGAAGCAGCCCTACTCCGCCTGGATCAAGCGCGAGATCATCGAGGCTGCGGGCCTGCGCGAGAGCGAGCCGGACGCGCCGCTGCCCAAGGGCGCATCGTTCGCGCGCGGCCATACGCGGAAGCTGCCGTTCGGCGAACGATGCGTGATCCCCGGCGACAATCCCGCGCACGCGATGGCGTCCGCCGCAGGCTTCGTTGCGACGGCCGGCGACACCGCACGCTTCTTCGCGCAGCTTGCGCCCAATGCGAAGAAGAGCGTGCTCTCAGTCGCGAGCCGCCGCGAGATGACGCGACATCATTGGCGCATCCCGCAGAACTTCGAGGGCTATTACGGGCTCGGCGTCAATGCCGGCAAGACCGACGGCTGGGACTGGTTCGGCCATGGCGGCGGCTTTCAGGGCTACATCTCCCGGACCTGCGCCATCCCCGCTTGCGAGCTCACGATCAGCATCCTCAGCAACTCCATCGACGGCGCGGCGCCGCTCTGGATGGACGGCGCGATGCAGATCTTGCGCGTGTTCAGGACGCGCGGCACGGCCGACCGGCGCCTGCGCGACTGGACCGGCCGCTGGTGGACGATCTGGGGCGCGAGCGACCTCGTCCCCGCGGGCAACCGCGTGCTCGTCGCCAATCCGCAATTCATCAATCCGTTCATGGATGCCGCCGAGATCGAGGTCACCGGCCGCGACACCGGCAAGCTCGCCTGGGCTGCCGGCTATTCCAGCCATGGCGAGCCGGTGCGACGGATCCGCGACAAGCGCGGCAGGATCAGCGAGGTCTGGATCGCCGGCGCCAACCTCAAGCCGGCGAGCGCCGTGGCGAAGGAGATCGCCCGCCGCTATCCGCCGCGCAAGCGCCGGCCTACTCCCTGATCAGCGCCTCGACCTCGCTGCGAAACGCCTGCCGCGAGCCGCCTTGCGAATAGAACATGTGGCCGCCGGGATAGACCACGAACTTCACGCGCTGCGTTGCGAAGGCCGGCATCTGGTCGAGCACCCGCTTCGTTCCGAAATAGGGCGTGGCAAGGTCGAACAGGCCGTGCGCGACCAGCACGTTCAGCTTGGCATCGGTGGCGAGGATCTGGCGCAGCTCGGACACCGATTGCGGCGGGTTGATGCCGCGGCCGAAATCCCAGTGACCTTCCACTGCGCCGTTGAGCACTTCATAGGAGCCGTCGGGCCGCCAGTTGAGCTTGCGCGAGAGCACGTCGACCGCGGCGCTCGTCAGCGGCGCCTGGAGCGCATCGCCCGAGGGGTCGCCGAACCGCGAGCTGCTGGAATCCGGATAGGGATCGAAGCCGCGCACGGAGGCATCGTAACGTCCCGTCACCTTGCCGTTCTTGCGGTCAAATTCGCGGCGGAACTCACCGACGTCGAAACGGCCGGCGAGCCGGCGGCTCACCGCCTGGTCGATGCCGGTGAGCGCGGCGACCCTGTCGGCAAGCCGATTGGTCGCCTCCTTGTCCGCCTCGCCCTTGACGAGGTCGGCCAGGAATTCGCCGCGCGCGTAGGCCTCGACGTCGGCGAGATCGGCGCGCTTGACCGGCCCTTTGGCCTCGCGCGCCACCGCCACATAGCTCGGCAAGGTCGCGACATATTGCAGGAGGCTGGTGCCGGTGAACTCGCGGAAATCCAATAGCGGCGATACCAGGATCAGGCCTTTGACGCCGACGCCGTGCTGGAGTTGCAACTGGCGCACCACCTTCGGCCCGCGAATGCCGCCATAGCTTTCCCCCGCGACGTATTTCGGCGAGGTCAGCCGGTCGTGCTTCTCGAGCCAGCGGCGGATCACCAGCGCGATCGCGTTGACGTCGCCGTCGACGGAGTAGAAGGATTTTCGCGCGTCCTCGCCGCTCGCAATGAAGCGGCTGTAGCCGGTGCTGACGGGATCGATGAAGACGAGATCGGTGAAATCGAGCCAGGTCTCCGCGTTCGGCTTCACCTCGGGCGAGGCTGAGGGCGACAGCGCTTCGCCATCCAGCGGCAGCCGCCATGGACCGGCAGCCCCGAACTGGAGCCACGCCGAGGACGCGCCGGGCCCGCCATTGAACAGGAACGTGACCGGGCGCGTGGCACGGTCGGCGCCGTCGAGCTGGTAGGACGTATAGGCGATGTCGGCCAGCGGCTCGCCCTTGCCGTCGAACACCCGGATGGAGCCGGCGGTCGCGGCGAAATTGAGGGTGCGGCCGGGCAGATCCAGCGTCTGCTTCGTGGTGGAATCCGAGGGGAGACGGTGCGGCTCGGCCGCGGACGGCGAGGCCTGCGTCGCGCTTTGCGGATTGGCGGCGCGCCCACCCTTCTGTCCGGCCGGCGATGCCGCCTCGGAGCGCGGCTGCGGCGGATCATCCGCGCGCACAACGTTTGCGAACGCGAAAGCTGACACGGCCAGCACCAGGGCCGCGCGGCGCAGCGCCGACAGGATCGTGAGCATGATCGTTCTCCCTGCCCGGCTGTCATAGCCGGCGCGCATCGAAGCTAGCGAGGAATTGCGACGGTTTGCGGGATCGCCGGTCCGATGGCGCGCAAGGCGCCTCGGCGGGCTCAAATCGACCCGTTTTGTTCTCCGGATCGACAATCGCCCGTTTGCCTTGAGACCCGGTCATCCTCGACAATGCAGGCCCACCTCGTATAGACGAGCCCGGCGGAACTTCCTCCAGCCAGCGGCCTGCCCGACAAGCCATGACCAAGCCCCAGCGATACGACCGCATCGCCTTCGTCGCCAGCCCCAGCAGCGAGGCGCAGGCCGCCTTCAGCCAGCTCACCAGGGACTATGGCAATTGCGACCCCAAGGACGCCGACATCGTGGTCGCGCTCGGCGGCGACGGGCTGATGCTGCAGACGCTGCACCAGAACATGCACACGGGAAAGCCGATCTACGGCATGCATCGCGGCACCGTCGGCTTCCTGATGAACGAATACTCGACGCATGATCTGCGCGCGCGGCTCGAGGCGGCGCATGAATCCGAGATCAATCCGCTCCTGATGCGCGCAACCGACGTCAACGATCGCGTCCATCTGCACCACGCCATCAACGAGGTTTACCTGTTCCGGCAGACCTCCCAGGCGGCGCGCCTGCGGATCCTGATCGACGAGCGCGAGCGCATGCCCGAGCTGATCGCCGACGGCATCATCGTGGCGACGCCGGCCGGCTCGACGGCCTACAATCTGTCGGCGCAGGGACCGATCCTGCCGATCAACGCCGCCCTTCTGGCGCTGACCCCGATCAGCGCCTTCCGTCCACGCCGCTGGCGCGGCGCCCTGCTGCCCAACACCGCATATGTCGTGATCGACGTGCTGGAGGACGACAAGCGCCCGGTCGCGGCCGTCGCCGACCATGAGGAGGTACGCAGGGTCCGGCGCGTCGAGATCCTGTCCGACAAGAGCATCTCGATGCGCATGCTGTTCGACCCCGGCCACAGCCTGGAAGAACGCATTTTGCGCGAGCAGTTCGGCTACTGAGCCCCTGCCCCCGCGCGCTGCGGGAGCCCGGTCGCAACCCTTCGTTAACCCTCGCCACGATATGGTTAACGAAGGTTGACCGCTCTGGCCCAGGCGTCATGTTCCGAATCGATTTCAACAAGCTGCGCTTCCTCGTCTGCGACGACAATCCGCACATGCGCCGCATCCTGCGCACGCTGCTGCATTCGTTCGGCGCGCGCGAGGTCTATGAAGCCGAGGACGGCGCCACCGCGCTGGAAATGTACAGCCATTACGTGCCCGACATCGTCATCACCGACTGGGCCATGCCGATCTTCGACGGGCTCGAGCTCGCGCAGATGATCCGGCAGCCGGAATCCAAGGGCAACCCCTACGCACCGATCATCATGCTGACCGGTCATTCGGAGAAGCGCCGCGTCACGGTGGCGCGCGATGCCGGCGTCACCGAATTCCTGGCCAAGCCGATCTCGGCCAAGGGGCTCTATCAGCGCATCCTCAACGTCGTCGCCAATCCCCGCCCCTTCATCAAGACCAAGACCTATTTCGGGCCGGACCGGCGCCGCAACACCAACTCTGCCTATATGGGCCCCGAGCGCCGCGTCGGCGAAAAGCACGAGGTGCTGCAGCAGCCCTCGCTGCTCGACAAGGCCCGCTCATCCATCTAGCGCAACGTCTTCAGACGAGGCAGGCATCATGGCGAAGAACAGCGCAAAGGACATCGAGGTCACGGCCTTCGCCACGCATCAAATCATCACGCAGCCCAACCCGCTGCGGAAAGTCCTGCGCCGGGTCGAAGACAAGGACATGGACGATCCGATCGGCCGCGCCGAGCAGGCGCTCGCGGGCCTGTCCGGCGAGTTCAAGGACTGGATGACGACCGAGGTCAATCGTCTGTCGGCCGCCTATGTCGCCATCCGCAACGACGGCTTCACCAAGGAGCGGCGCGACGAGCTGTTCCGCGCCGCGCACGACATCAAGGGCGACGCCGCGACCTTCGGCTATCCGGCCGCGGCCGGAATCGCCGAAAGCCTGTGCCGCGTCATCGAGCACGCGCCTGATCTGGAAAAGGTGCCGGCCGAACTGTTCACGCACCACATCAACGCCATCCTCGCCATCGTGCACGAGAATACCAAGCTCGACAGCATCAGCGTCTCCGCCGAGCTCAGCCGCCGCCTGCGCAAGGTCGCCGACGACTATCTCGCCCATGTCAATCGCGACCGCCCCGAGCATCTCGAAGTGATCCTGGCGCCGAGCATCGCGCCGACGGAGTAAGGGTTCGGCTCTATCACCACGATCAGAATCGTAGGGTGGGTTAGCGTAGCGTAACCCACCACTTCTCTGTTTGCGTGGAAAGCAAAGAGCTGGGTTAGCCTGCGAGCTGCGCTTCGCGCAGCCGCAAGGCTAACCCACCCTACGGCAGCTCGCTATGCGGCAATCAGATCGTCATAGACCGGATCGATCGCCTCGTCCGCGACCAGCTCGTCGCAGAACAGCCTTGCCTCCTCCCGCGCCGACTCGGTGGCGAAGCGGCGGAGCAGGACCATCAGCGGCTCGGTGACGCCGCGGTCGGTCTCGCAATGGGTGAGCACGCGCTCGACCATGCGCCGGCGCAGCCGCACAGCGCCGTCGTCGCTGTCGACGAAGCCCTGCTCGTGGCAGGCATCGAGCGCCACCTGGAATGCCGCGAACGTCGGCTCGGGAAGCCCGGCGCGCCGGAGCAGCGCCTGCAGGCTGTTGCCGCCGCGGTCGTGCAGCAGCGCGGTGACGCGCGCCAGCGGCAGGTCGGCGAGCTCAGCCAGCGCCGCGTCGAACAGGTCGAGATTGCTCGACAACAGCGCGCGCAAGATGAGACCCGCCGTGAGCTGGCCGGTGATGCGCAGGTGCCGCACCAGGCCCTGCATGTCCTCGCCGCGCGAGCGCGATGCGATATTCATGGTGGAGCGGTCGCGCGCCTCGAGCGCGATGCGTTCGGCCCGGTCGGCGCTGAGCCAGTTCCGCGCCACGACGAACTGCGCCAGCGTCTCGGAGAGTTTCGCCACCAGCGCGGCGCGGGTTGCTGCCGGCAGATCGTCCAGCACCAGCATCGCCTCGCGGATCGCGGCGAGATGGCCGTGACGCTCGACGATGCGGTCCCAGGAGAACGGCGCAAGCTCGGCATGGGGATTTTCGATCAGCTCCAGCGCGGCCGCCGCGCAGCCGACTTCGGCGATGGCGGCGCAGACCGAGACCGGCAGCGCGATCCGGCGCGCGACCGCGCATTGCACCTCGTCATTGCCGGTCGCGACGATGTCGACGAGATCGGCGTCGATCAGCAGCGGGGAATGTTCGAGCACGGGCAGCGCCACGGTCGGCTGGTCCGCCGACAGCGCCCGCACGATCGATGCCGGCGCATCAAGGCTGCGCGCAAAAGCCTCGGCCATCGCCTGCCGCACCAGCGGCGAGGGATCGTCGAGCTGCATCAGAAGCGCGCCTTCGGCGGCGATGCGGTCGTCTGTCGAAAGGTCCGAGATCAGCCAGGCCCGGGCCAACGCCCGTGTGGCCTCGGCCCGCTCGCCGGCGGGCGCCGTCCTGATCCAATTGATGAACTGCCGAACAATCATGCTGCTTCCGGCTTACACAACAAACGAAAATGGTGACGGCTCGTCACCTGCAACACAAAATAAACCACGACGCTTAACAAAGCGTTCACCATAACTGGCTGGTTTTATTGATGATTTGTTAAGGGAACAAAGGCGCCTCGGCTCGCGTGCGCCGGACGCAGCGCAGCACGATGTGATGCGCTGCTGAACCGGGATCCATTTCCGACAGGAAGATTTGCTGCGGCATGGGTTCACGGCTCCGCGCAGCAGCGTTTCACGCTGCGGCGCGTCCGGGACGCGAGACCTCGATTAGCTCGAGAACGTGCCGCTGCGATCGCTGAACAGATCGAGCGGCTGCGGCGGACGCACATCTGGCGTCGCTGAGGCGACGGACGTCAGCGAGGCGTTGTTGCCCCACAATTTCTGCACCGTGGTCGAGACCGGCTGCGTGGCATCGCCGGGCTGATAGATCGAACGAAACACCGGCGTGGTCGGGGCACTGTCCGCGACCGTGGTCGGCGACGTCGCACTGACGGGCGTCACCGCGCGTGTGTTCGGGAAGGTCTGGAGATAGGCGGCGTTGTCGATGACGGGCGCGGTGGGCTGCACGCCGCTCGCGCTCGCAACCTCGGTGGTCGACGGCGTCCCGCCATACATCGCCATCGCGCTGCGGGTCGTTTTCGAATTGGCCGCGCTGGCATAGCGCGCGTCCAGCACCGAATAGACTTCGGAGACGCTGCGGGCGCGTCCGTCCCTGGCGTAGAAGATCGAACGGTTGGCGGATGCCGCATTGGGAAACAGCCGCGCGCCGACCGCTTGCGGATTATCCTCGGCATTGGCGATCAGTTTCGCGGCGCCGCCGACGCCCATGAAATGCGCCATGTAGAGTTCGCTGTCGCTCGGCCTGCGCCCGAGCAGGCCCGTCAGCTTGAAGCTGTTCGACTGCGTCAGCGCCGCGGCCATGCTGGAAGCGGCCTCCGGATCGTCGCGGAGCTTCATGATCGACCGCTTCATCGCGGGATCGTCGACGGTGTAGCCGCCCGACGTGGTCCTGGAGATCGCGTTGGCATAATTGCCGTAGCCGAGCTGGGGGCCCGCCTCCTTCACCGTGCCGAGCCAGGTCTGGTCGATGAACTGGTAGAGCCCGTGCGCGGATGACGTGGTGGCTCCCGCGGTGGGATCGAAATCCGATTCCATCTTGGCGGTGGTCAGCATGTACTGGAAGCTGACGCCTGAAACATTCGAGGCCTGCTTGATCGCACCGGCGACGCGCGCCCGCGACGGATCGAGAACCGCCGTCTGCGTGGCACTGGAATTGTCGACCGACATGATGAAGTGCCCGCCCCGCGCGGCGTTGAGCGGCGCCGGCAATTCGGACGCCCGATCGTCTCACCGTGGGACAGGTATGGTTAATGCGGGGTTAATTGGGCTCTCCCCGCCCGCCCCGCGTCATTCCGGGGCGCACCGCAGGTGCGAGCCCGGAATCCATTGAGCCGCGCGTGATGCCTTGCGATGGATTCCGGGCTCGCGCTGCGCGCGCCCCGGAATGACAGCAGGTTACTTCTTGTAGACCGCGTTCGGATCAAACAGCCGCTCGGCATCGGCGAAGACCAGCTTCGCTCCCCCGCCCTCGGCCTCGACCTTGCGATAGAAGCAGGATCGCCGCCCGGTGTGGCAGGCCGCGCCGATCTGCTCGACACGGATCCAGACTGCGTCCTGATCGCAATCGGTGCGCATCTCGACCACGCGCTGGGTCTGACCCGAGGTCTCACCTTTTCGCCACAAGGCATTGCGCGAGCGGCTGAAGTACCAGGCCTCGCCGGTCGCGATCGTCTTGCGCAGCGCCTCCTCGTTCATGTGCGCGACCATGAGCACGTCACCGGTGGCGACGTCGGTCGCCACGCAGGTCACGAGCCCGCTCGCGTCGAAGCGCGGCTGGAAGGACAGGCCTTCCTCGATCTCATGGGAATGGGCGGACACGACGACCTCGCCGATCTATTCGCGAGGTCAGCGCTGCAGGCCTCGCACCAGGGACAGGAAACGGGCCTGCTCCGCCGGATTGTCGCGGAACATGCCGGTGAAGCGGCTGGTGAAGGTGGAGGCGCCATGCTTGGCGACGCCGCGCACCGACATGCAGGTATGCTCGGCCTCGATCAGCACCGCAACGCCGCGCGGCTTGAGGACCTCGTCGATCGCAGCCGCGATCTGCGCCGTCAGATGCTCCTGGGTCTGGAGCCTGCGGGCGAAGATGTCGGTGAGGCGCGCAAGCTTGGACAGGCCGACAACACGTTCCACCGGCGTATAGGCGATGTGCGCCTTGCCGTAGAACGGCATCATGTGATGCTCGCACTGCGAGGTGAATTCGATGTCGCGCACCAGGACGAAATCGTCATAGCCCGCGGTCTCGCCAAAGGTGCGGTCGAGCACCTCGGCCGGGCACTGGTGATAGCCCTGATAGAGCTCGTCAAAGGCTTCGACCACGCGGCGCGGCGTGTCGAGCAGACCCTCGCGCTCGGTATTCTCGCCGATATAGGCGAGCAGCGTCTTCACCGCCGCTTCCGCCTCGGCGCGCGCCGGGCGCGGCTGGTCGGCGCGGACGGCGGCCGCGAGGAATTCGGCAGGGTCAAGCTCGGCCGGGCGGCTCTCGGGCTGCCGGTCGGAGACCTTGTTGGGGCGGATGGGTTTGATGGTAGCGTCCATATCGACTCCGTTCGACGGCCTTACGGCCGGAGTGTCACCGGCAGACGGGGCGGCATGCCGCCGGACGCCTGAAGAGAACAGTTGAACTTGGCGAATAGGCCCTCACCTCTCACGTCGGCCGCATGGCCTATGGCCACCGCCGCTGGACTGTTTTTCCGCCAGTTCCGACCCTATATAGGACCGTGGACGGCGCCCGCCAAGGCCGATCCGATGCGGAAGTGCTGGACTCCATCACATGCTGAACGACATCTACAACAAGCGGATCATCGAATTGGCCGGGAATATTCCGCGCCTCGGACGGCTGTCGGACCCCGATGCCTCCGCCACCGCCCACTCCAAGCTGTGCGGCTCGACCGTGAAGGTCGACCTTAAGATGGAAGGCGACAGGATTACCGACTTCGCCCATGACGTGAAGGCCTGTGCGCTCGGACAAGCCTCCTCATCCATCATGGCAAGTCGCATCGTCGGCTCGACTGCGAGCGAACTCCGTGAGTTACGCGAAACTGTTCGCAAGATGCTGAAGGAGAACGGCGCGCCTCCTGAAGGCAAATGGGAGGAGATCAAGTTCCTCGAGCCGGTCCGCGACTACAAGGCGCGGCACGCCTCGACGCTCCTGACCTTCGATGCGGTGGTCGACGCCATTGGCCAGATCGAAGCCAAGGCAAAGACCGAGGCCAAGCAGCCGGCTGCGGCGCAGGGCTGAGGCCGGGTTCGCGCTACGCGCGCACCGGGAATGACGGCCAGGATCTGAGAGCTACTTCTGCGTCGTCGGAGCCGGCGCGGCCACGCCCCCCGTCGGCACCAGTGCTTCCGCCGTCTTGGTCGACTTGGCAGGCTGCGACTGTTCCTGTTCCGCGCCAAATCTCGCCTGCGTCTTCGGCGCAAGCGCCGCCATCGCCGGCGCGGAGATGTCCACATGCGGCAGCACGTCGGCCACAAGGTCGGTGGTCACGAGATTGGTGAGCTTGAGCTCGCCGGAATCCAGCTCATGCAGGTCTTCCCAGGGCGGCACGCTGAGCGCCAGCGACAGCAGATCGCCGGCACCGCCCATGTCGAAGGTGTATTTGGCGAGACGACCGATGTCGCGTTCCACGATCATCAGGTCCTGCGCGCTGTAGCTCGCCGCCTTGGCATCGTCGGCGCGGTCACCCATCCAGATCTGGTGGACACGGACATGGGCAGCTTCCGGCACATAGCGCTTCTTGCCGGCCAGCAGCAGGAACACGCACATGGATTCGCAGTAGGCCTCCGGCGCAACCGCCGGGCGGGCGGACTGCCCGCCGCGGAGACTCACGCCGACCGTGGTCAGAAGTCCGAGATTGCGGAAGCGCCGGCCGAGCGTGATCGCGTCGTTGACGGAACCGCCGCTGGAATCGAGCACCACGGTGGCGCCGCCGAGCTGGCGTCCGCGGGAAAACTCCTCGAAGTCCTTGGGTGTGTCTGCAGTAATGATGCCGACCGCGCTGACCCAGCCGCGGCAGTTCGGCTCGCAGGCGATCCAGTTGAACTTCATCGGCAGCTTGCGCTCTTCGAGAGCAGCACCAGCGCGGGCCGACGACCCGAATGTCGTGACGGCGCCAGCCAGCACGACTCCGCCCACGGCGGCTCCCACCAGCAACCAGCCGCGAAGGTTGAGCGACTTCAGGAGTTTCAAACTGATCCCTTCCCCAAGCCCCATTGGCGCGATTATCCCCGCTTCGCGCTCGATGAGTCCATCATACGGTCGTATGTTTCCACGAGAGTCGCAAAAATGGTATCCGGGGGAATACAGCTCGTCCATACGGATTTGCTGCACTGCTCCCAAAAAACATGCAAAATATGGCGCGGAAACAACAGCTTACAGTTCCATGCGCCGGAACCATGCAATACCGCGCCCACGATTGCAGCAAAGCGCACATGAAGCATCCAGCCTGCGAGCATTGTTCCAATTCCGTCGAGGGCGTGCTCCGGCTTCCGCGTCGATTCGGCCGTGCGCTGATCTGGCTCTACCGGCACACGCTATCGCCTCTGGTCGGCTACAATTGCCGGCATCTGCCGACCTGTTCCGTTTATGGCGATGAGGCGATCGAACGGTTCGGCCTCTGGGCCGGCGGCTGGATGACGCTCGCGCGCCTGCTGCGCTGCAATCCGTTCGGCACGTCGGGCATCGACAATGTGCCGCTCGCCGCGCCGCAAGGTGCGCGCTGGTATCTGCCATGGCGCTATGGCCGCTGGCGCGGCGTCAATGCATCCTGAGATTGCTGCGATGCTCTGCCCATAAGTGGCTGAGCGGAACCTTCGAGTTTCCTCCCGCGTTGTTTTGATGCTCCCCCGGGAGGAAACAACAATGCGCTGGAAAATCAGCCCTCATCTTCACTTCAGGCTTGGGCCCAATCCCGGCTCCAGGCGTCACCACGACCCCCGAACCATGGACCTGCTCGCGATCGTCGCCTTGCTGGCGCTGGTGCTCGGCTCCGGCTGGTATCTGGCAACGAGCTTTGCCACCGCGCCGAGCACGACCGCGTTCATCGTGCCGAGCCAGAGCGTGCACTGGTAATCAGCGGAACCAGTAGAAGCGCCCGGGCGGCGGCGGGATCGGCTCGGGCGGTCGCAGCCGCTTCGGACGCGGCGGCTTCGGCGCCGGATCGGCCGACGAGGTGGCCTCCGCGCCCGGCGCCGTTTCGGTGCCCGGCACCCTCACCGCCAGCAGCAAATTGGACTCGTGCATCCGCCAGCGGTAGCCGACGCCGAAATCGATTGGCTGGGCCCGTGTGAACAACTCGGCGTAGCGCTCCTGGTAGCGGCCGGGGAATTCGTCGATCGGCCCGAGATAGCGGCCGAACGGGAAGAACCGCCATTGCCGCGCGCCGTAGTTCGCAAGCGGAATCCCGGAATCGTCCTGGATGATGGTGGCGCTGTTGGCGAGCAGCCAGTCGCGAACGACGGTGAAGTTTCCGGAGTGCATGAGATAGGACGCACTCTTGAGCAGGCTGTTGCCGGGCCCGAGCGTCTCGCAGAATTTCAGGAACCCCGTGTTGCGCGCGCCGGAATTGGAAAGATCGGTCGAGAAATAGTACAGCGTGCGCGTTTCCCCATCGCTGCCGGCGAAGGTGATGCGAACGCCGCGCGTCGCGTTACGCCCCGGATTGTCGTCGCCGACATGCAAGCCCCCCTTGTCATCGAGCCCGATCATCTCGACGTTGCGGATGGTCTTGCCGGAGCGCGCGAGGAAGACATAGAGGATCGGCAAGGTGCCGTTGACCTGGTTGGCGTGCAGGTCGACCTTCATCTGCTTGGTGATGAAGAAGGAAAAGCTCAGGATCGAACCGAGCGAGCGCTCGACATTATAGAGCGCGGCGCCGACCGAACCGCGCGGCAGCCGGGTCAAATCGGGCACCGTCCCGACCGGCTCCAGCGCGCCGAGCACGTAGGTGCTCGCCTTGGAATAGAAGGCGTTGGCGTAGAGGAAATCAGGACCGCTGAACATGTAGAACATGGTCGGCCGGGGCGCGGCGAGATTGACGTCGGCCCAATCGCGGATCTTGGAGAGCTGGCGCTGTTCGAGCTGGGCGAAGGCGCCGTCGAAGAACTTTGCATGGCGCTGCCAGCCCGGATCCTTCGTGAGCGGCACCAGCGGCGAGTCCGCCGAAGGCTGCATGCCCGCGAGGAAGCGCGCGGTGTCATCGAAGCTCACCTCGGCGGCGTGCACGGACGAGACGGCCGCAGCCAGCAGGGCAAGAGCGACGGACGCAATTCTGAACGGTCGAAACATGTCTATTCGCGATTGTGTGAATTGCCAGCGGCGACCGGCCGCCTGCGGAAAACAGCATAAATCAACAGGCCCGAGAGCATGACGAGCATCCCCGCGAGCGACTGCACCGGCCGCTCGGTCAACAGGTAGTACATCATGAACGCGGTCACGAGCAGGAAAACCAGGGGCGTGAACGGGTATCCCCAGGCGCGATAGGGCCGCGGCAAATCGGGATCGGTGATGCGCAACTTGATGACGCCGGCGACCGTGAAGAATGAGCAGAACAAGAGCGCGAACTGGATGAAGTCGAGCACCGCCTCGAAGCTGCGCGTGAACAGCAGCAGATTGGCGACGGCGAGCTGAAACAGGATGGCATAGGCCGGCGCGCCGCTTGCCGATCTCTTCGAGAACACGCGCAAGGCGGGAATGTCCTCCCCCATCGTCATCATCACGCGCGGGCCGATCCACATCATCGCAGAGATCGAGGAGATCAGGCCGACGCAGATCATCGCGCCGACGATCCGGCCGCCGAGACTGCCGAAGATCGCGCTGCCGGCAACGCTGGCAACATCGAGCTGGCCGGCGAGCGCACCTGCTGGCGTTGAGTAGAGGAACACCGCGTTCAGCGCGACATACAGCACGAGCACGATCAGCGTGCCCGCCAGCAGCGCGCGCGGCAGGCTCCGCTGCGGCGTGTTCATCTCGCCGATGATGTAGGTGGCGGCATTCCAGCCCGAGAACGAATACATCACGAAGACGAGCCCGATCGCGAACGGCGCGCTGACGATGTGGGCGAGATCGCCCGGCTGCGGCGTGAACGTGATCGGTTGCGGGGACGCGATGACGAAGCCGGCGACCAGGAAGGCGACGATCAGCGCGACCTTGATGATCGTCGAGATCAGCTGGAAGGTCGAGGAGTGCCTGACACCGGTCAGTTGCACGAGCGAGACCAGCCACACCACGGCGATGGCGAGCGGGATCGGTGGCAGATCGGGCACGACCGATTTGGCGTATTCGCCGAACGCCATCGCGGCGAGCGCAACGGGCGCTGCGAAGCCCACCGTCGCCGAGACCCAGCCGGCGAGAAAGCCGAAGGCGGGATGATAGGCGCGACCGAGGAAATTGTACTCGCCGCTCGAGCGCGGAAACATCGCCCCGAGCTCGCTATAGGCGAACACCCCGCACAGCGCGACGATGCCGCCGACGGTCCACAGCAGCAGGATCGAGAAGCCGGACGGGATATCCTTGACCTGGAAGCCGAGGCTGGTGAAGACGCCGACCCCGATCATGTCGGCCACGACGATGGCGGTTGCGACCAGAACCGAGATCCCGGTCCCGCCTCCGGTCAGCCGGCCAGTCCAGGGCGCGGTTCCCGCATTTGATGCCGTCATCGGGGTCCTTAACCTCAGGCGTCGTGCCTCATGGGCGCATCGTGCAGGTTGGCCCAGTCAATTCAAGCAGGGTTAACAAGGGCTAAATGAGGCGACGAAAGCGGGTAATCGAGCACCACTTATTCTGCTCCCAAGCGATAAAGCTGCGCCAGCCCCGGGAAAGCCCGCTCCCCTTCCCCACAATCAGGACACGATTGCATGGTCCTTTTGAGCGTTCCGGATGTGGGGAAGTTTCTCCGGACGCTTAACGTCGCCTAAACGCCGGTCGGCTCAATTGTCTAGAGATGCCGATGGACGTGACTTTGGGGTCATGGGTGGATGGTCGGGGCCGTTCCGAAACCGAGAGCTGACATGCGTGCCGACCGGACGTCGTCCGGTGCGCGCGGTCGTGCGCTCCGGGTCGGCCTGATCTCAGCTTTGGTGCCGCTGTCCCTGACACTGGTTCAATGCGGCAAGGCGCCGAATGCGGCGGCGCTCGCGGTGAACTCGCAAGGCAATGTCCAGGTCGTTGCCAAAACCAATTCGCAAATCTCCAATCAGCAAGTTGCGAGCGGCGACACGTTCGAGGATCGTTTCCCCGCTCCGCAATTCGGGGAGCGCTTCCCCTCGGCGAGCGAGAGTTTTCTGCAGCGGCAGATGTCGGACTTCTCGCCAAAGCGCGCAGTGCAGCAGCCGCCGCCGGAGCAGGCACCCTACAAGGTCGCTTCGCTCGAGCCGCAGGTCCCCTACAAGCGTTCGCCCCGCGACGACCTGACGACGCTCGTCAGCATGAAGTCGTCGGCCTTCCCCTATTTCGGCAACAACCCCGCCTCCGACGCGCCGTTCCTCAACATTGCCAAGGGCGACCGCCGCGGCCATCGCAGCTATTCCGGTCGCGTGTTCTGGCAGGACGAGACCTACAATGACAGCCGCGTGCTGATGCACGTGCCCGAGCATTTCGATGTCCGCAAGCCCGGCGTGATCGTGGTGTTCTTCCACGGCAATGGCGCAACGCTCGAACGCGACGTGCGTGATCGCCAGCTGGTCCCCAAGCAGATCACCGATTCCGGCGCCAATGCCGTGCTGCTTGCCCCGCAGATGGCGGTCGATGCCGCCGATTCCAGCGCCGGCAAGTTCTGGCAGCCGGGCGGCTTCAAGCGCTTCATGGCGGAATCGGCCGACCACCTCGCCCGCGTCACCGGCGATCCCAACGGCGCCCGCGCCTTCGCCAACATGCCGATCGTGATCGTCGGCTATAGCGGCGGCTTCCTGCCGACGGCCTGGAGCCTGGAGGTCGGTGGCATCAGCGACCGCGTCCGCGGCGTCGTGCTGCTCGACGCCGTCTATGGCGAAATGGACAAGTTCGCAGCCTGGATCGAGAGCCACCGTTCCGGCTTCTTCGTCAGCGCCTACACCCGCCACACCGCGCGGCGCGACCGCGAGCTGATGAGCATGCTCCGGCAGAAGGGCATCAGCGTCGCCGAGGACATGGATGGCCCCTTGCGTCCCGGCAGCGTGGTGTTCGTGGAGACCGGCGACGGCATCACCCATCGCGACTACGTCACCCGCGCCTGGACGCGGGATCCGCTCAAGGACGTGCTGGTGAAGATGTCGGCGACGCCGGCGCTGGCGCTGACCCGCGTGGCCGCCACCAGTTCCGCCGCGTCGAGCCGATAGTTTGGACATTGGTGCAGCCTGTATCCGGCTGCATTGCCTGCAATTCCCTCAGGCTCTGATCAAAATGTGATGTTGATGGCCGAGATCCCCGGGAGCCACCGGATTGCTTCCGCTGGCAGGGCTCATAGTTTGCGGTCGAGTTGCGTTCGGAATTGCGCGGGGACAGGCAGTGCGTCAGGGATTGTACAAGGTCGACTTCCACACCGTTCACGGAACGGGCTGCGGCGTCGTCTATGTGATGGATGGCAAGATGCGCGGGGGCAATTCCGCTTTCGCCTTCATCGGCACGTACACGGGCGAAGGCGACGGCATCAAGGTCAAGATCTCGACCCAGCGCTACAACGACGACCCGTCCTTCAAGGCGCTGTTCGGCCTCGACCGCATCACGCTGGCGCTCGCCGGCCGGGAGGACGGCGACACCGCGGAATTCGAAGGCAACGCGCTGCAGGCGCCAGGCGTTGCCTTCCGGGCTGTGCTGTGCCGGATCAGCGACTGAGCCTGGCGAGAATTAGGTCTTGGGCAGCTTCGGAATGCTCTCGGCGAAGCCGTTGAAGCAGGCCAGCCGCTCGTCTTCTTCCTTGAAGAATTTGCAGTCGGCGTAGCCCTTGGCCTTCGCCGGCTTCGGCTTTGGCGTCGGCGGAATGATGGCGTCGTAGCAATTGAGCCGGTCCTTGGTGCCGTCATCAAGCTCGAGGCAAGCCTGAAGGCGGGCCGCGATCGATTGCGGCTTGCCCTTTGGCGCCGCGGCAGGCTTGGCCGCCGCCTCCTTGGTCCCCGCTTTGGTCCCCTTGGGCTTGACCTGCACCAACGGCTTGTCCCCGACCATCGGTGGCTTGTCGGCTTGCGCAAACGCGGAGGCTGAATAGAGCACCGCGGCAACCGCCAGAATCATCCTCATTTCAGTCAACTCTCTTTGGTCCCCATGACCGGCCTTCTAGCGCTCCAGCGCGCGGTTTGCCAAGCACCTTGCGTACACGAAAATGCGGGATTCAGGCCGTTGCGGCAGCAGGCCGGGGCCGGGTCAGGACCACCAGGATCAGCGCCAGCACGACGAAACCGACCGCGACGAAGCCGAGCGTATGCAGGAGTTCGTGGGCGAACAGCAGCCCGCCGACGGCGGAGCCGACCGCCTGGCCGATATAGAGAACGGACGTATTGAGCGCGACGGTCGCCGATGCCAGCGGCGGCGCGGCCGCCACCAACCGCACCTGCTGCATCGAATTGGTCGAGGCAAAGCCCAGGCCCCAGACCGCTACACCGACCGTCATGAAAGCAAGCGTGCCGGCGCCGAGCGCCCAGCCCGTGATGCCCGCAAGCAGCAGGCAGGTGAACAGCAGCGAGGTCCGATACGGCCCCGAGGTGTCGACGATGCGGGTGGCGATGACGACGCCGAGGAAGCCGCAGACGCCGTAAAGCGCGAACACCATGCCGATCGCATCGGGACCGGCGCCGGTGAGCTTCTTCAGCAGCGGGCCCATGAAGGTGAACACCACGAACTGCCCCGACATCTGCAGCATGGTGATCGCAAGCAGCAGCAGGATCGTGCCGTTGCGGCCGACCTCGCGCCAGGTCTTCAAATCCACCGGCGCGCCCTTCAGGCCTGCCGGAAGCCGCAGCAGCAGCAACAGGAAGCTGATGCAACCGAGCACGCCGATCCCGCCATAGGCCGCGCGCCAGCCATAGCGGCTGGCGATGAAAGTGATCAGCGGAAGGCCGACGGCGGCAGCCAGCGACCAGCCGAGGAAGATATAGGCGATGGTGCTGCCCCGCCGCTCCACCGGCACGATCAACGCCGCCGTGCCGGCGGCCTGCGGCGTGTAGAGCGCACCGACCGCGAGCATCACGAGGCGGATGGCGAGGAGGCTGGTGTAATCGGACGCAAAGGCCGACGCGAGATTGCCCAAGGCAAGCACCGCCAGCGTCGTCGTGAGCAGCGTCCGCCGTTCGATGCGGCTCGTCAGCCAGGCCGTCAGCGGCGAGCCGATGCACAGCGTGATCGCGCCGAAGGTGATGAGGAGCCCGGCCGCATGAATGCTGACGTCGAGCCCGCTCGCCAGCTCCGGCAGCATGCCCGCCGGGGCCAGCACCGAGCATCCGGTGACGAGATTGCCGAGCATCAAGGCGGTTGGCGCGAAACGCCTGGCGCGTGCATTTTCCATGCAAGTGCATGTAGAGCAGCCGCCGAGCCAGTTAAAGGGCCGGTGCGAAATAGTTCGCTCCCAACGCCGCTTTATGCGCCGACTTTCTTGGAATTGCCGGATTGCGCAGGCCGAATCGCCTGATATATCGCTCGTTCCCGCTTACCTGCGCTCGTTCGCAGGAGTGAGCCTCAGGAGAAAAGCAATGACCGACCAGCCCAAGGACCAGTCCAAGGACCAATCCAAGTCCGACCAGCCGAAGTCCGAATCCGGCTTCCAATATTCCCTCAGCAATCTGAAGCCCGTGACCCCCGCCGCCAAAGTTACCCTCACCTTCCCGGACGGCGCCCAGCGTCAATACGACCAGAGCATCACCGGCCTCGATATCGCCAAGGGCATCTCGCCGTCGCTGGCCAAACGCACGGTCGCGATGGCGCTCGACGGCGTGGTCGCCGATCTCAACGATCCCATCGAGGCCGACGCCAAGCTCGAGCTGATCAGCCGCGACGATCCGCGCGCGCTCGAATTGATCCGCCACGACTGCGCGCACGTGCTCGCCGAAGCCGTGCAGACGCTGTGGCCGGGCACGCAAGTCACCATCGGTCCCGTGATCGAGAACGGCTTCTATTACGACTTCTTCCGCAACGAGCCGTTCACGCCGGAAGACTTTGCCGCGATCGAGAAGAAGATGCGCGAGATCATCGCGCGCGACAAACCTTTCACCAAGGAAGTCTGGGACCGCGAGAAGACCAAGCAGGTGTTCCGCGACAAGGGCGAGGCCTTCAAGGTCGAGCTGGTCGACGCCATTCCCGGCACCGAGCCGATCAAGATCTACTACCAGGGCGACTGGTTCGATCTGTGCCGCGGCCCGCACATGACTTCGACCGGCAAGGTCGGTAACGCCTTCAAGCTGATGAAGGTGGCCGGCGCCTATTGGCGCGGCGACAGCAACAACCCGATGCTGACGCGCATCTACGGCACGGCCTTCGCCAAGCAGGAGGACCTCGACGCTTACCTCAAGCAGATCGAGGAAGCCGAGAAGCGCGACCATCGCAAGCTCGGGCGTGAGCTCGACCTCTTCCACTTCCAGGAGGAAGGTCCGGGCGTCGTGTTCTGGCACCCGAAGGGCTGGACCATCTTCCAGCAGCTGATCGCCTATATGCGCCGGCGCCTGACCGGCGATTACAGCGAGGTCAACGCGCCGCAGATCCTCGACAAGGTGCTGTGGGAGACCTCGGGCCATTGGGGCTGGTATCGCGAGAACATGTTCGCGGCGCAGTCGGCCGGCGACGAGGCCGAGGACAAGCGCTGGTTTGCGCTCAAGCCGATGAACTGCCCGGGGCACGTGCAGATCTTCAAGCACGGCCTGAAGAGCTACCGCGACCTGCCCTTGCGCCTCGCCGAGTTCGGCGTGGTGCACCGCTATGAGCCCTCCGGCGCCATGCACGGCCTGATGCGCGTGCGCGGCTTCACCCAGGACGACGCGCACATCTTCTGCACCGAGGACCAGCTCGCCGAAGAGTGCCTGAAGATCAACGAGCTTATCCTGTCGACCTATGCGGACTTTGGCTTCACCGGCGATCTCACCGTGAAGCTGTCCACCCGGCCGGACAAGCGCGTCGGCACCGACGAGATGTGGGATCACGCCGAACGCGTGATGGCGACGGTGCTGCGCGAGATCCAGTCGCAGAACAATCACATCAAGACCGAGATCAATCCGGGCGAAGGAGCCTTCTACGGGCCGAAGTTCGAATATGTGCTGCGCGACGCCATCGGCCGCGACTGGCAGTGCGGCACCACGCAGGTCGACTTCAATCTGCCGGAGCGGTTCGGTGCGTTCTACATCGACCATGACGGCGGCAAGAAACCGCCTGTCATGGTGCACCGCGCGATCTGCGGCTCGATGGAGCGCTATATCGGCATCCTGATCGAGCACTATGCCGGCAACTTCCCGCTCTGGCTGTCGCCGGTGCAGGCCGTGGTCACGACCATCACCTCGGAAGGCGACGAATACGCCAAGGTGGTGATGGAGCAGGCGCGGCGCGCCGGCCTTCGGGTCGAGATCGACCTGCGCAACGAAAAGATCAACTACAAGGTCCGCGAGCATTCGCTGGCCAAGATCCCGGCGCTGCTCGTGGTCGGCAAGAAGGAGGCCGAGACGCATTCGGTGTCCGTCCGCCGCCTCGGCAGCGACGGCCAGAAGGTGCTGACGACCGAGGAGGCGATCGCCGCCCTGGTCGACGAGGCGACCCCGCCGGACGTCAAGCGGGCGCGGGGCGCGGTCTGATTCCTGAAATCGATCTAAACTCGCTTCCGGTTGCGGGCGTGCATGCTTATCTCGGCATGGCACGCCCGCCGGCCAGTTGAAGAGGATATCGCAGTGCCCGACGCCATCGAACTCCTGAAGACCCGCCGCTCGGTCAAGCCGCGCGAGATGACCGGACCCGGCCCTTCGGCGGCCGAGCTCGAGACCATCCTCACCATCGGCGCCCGCGTGCCCGACCATGGCAAGCTGGCGCCCTGGCGCTTCATCATTTTCGAGGGCGACGCCCGCCAGCGCGCCGGCGAGGTGATCGCGAAGGTCTTTGCCCGCAAGAATCCTGGCGCGCCCGCCGCCGACGTCGAGATCGAGCGCAAGCGCCTCACCGATGCGCCGCTGGTGATCGGCATCGTCAGCTTCACGAGGCCGCATCCGAAGGTGCCGGCGTTCGAGCAGGAATTGTCGGCGGGAGCCAGCGCCATGAACATCGTCACGGCCGCAACCGCGCTCGGCTACGGCGCCTGCTGGCTGACCGGCTGGTTCTCGTTCGATCGCGACGTGCTCGATGGCCTCGGCCTCAAGCCTGACGAAAAGCTCGCCGGCTTCATCCACGTGGGCACGCCGACCAAGCCGAGCGAAGACCGTCCGCGACCGTTCCTTTCGGAAATCGTGACGCGTTTTTAATCGAACGCTTGTTGACGCCTCCAGCGTCTTGCGGCTTTGATCCCGCCGAGGGAGGAAGCCGGGATGAAGCGTCGTGATTTTCTGGTCGGGGCTGCGCTGCTGGCCGGCACGATGGCGCGAAGCCGGGCTGCCGACATCCCCGCCCCGTCGCCGGACGGGCTCGACCGCATCACGGCGTATTTCAACGACGAGGTCGGAAGCGGCCGCCTGCCGGGCGCCGTGATCCTGGTGCAGCAGCACGGCAAGCCGGTCTACCAGAAGACCTTTGGCGTGCGCGACGTCAGGACGGGCCTTGCGATGACGCCCGATACGATCTTCGCGATCCACTCGATGACCAAGCCGATCACCTGCCTCGGCGCGATGATGCTGATCGACGAGGGCAAGCTTGCGCTCACTGACCCCGTGTCGAAATATGTTCCCCTGTTTGCCGACACCAAGGTCGGCCTCGAGGTCACCCTGCCCGATGGCAAGCTGGAGCTCGACCTCGTGCCGCCGGTCCGCCCCGTCAACATCGAGGATTTGCTGCGGCACACCTCGGGCATCAGCTACGACTATATCGGCGGCAAATGGGTCGAGCAGGCCTACAAGGCCGCCAACATCTTCGAAGGCCAATTCAACAACAGGGAATTCGCCGACCGCATCGCAAAACTGCCGCTGGCGCGGCAGCCGGGAACGCTGTGGCGCTACGGCCATTCCACCGACGTGCTGGGCAGCGTCATCGAGATCATCTCGGGCCAGACGCTGTACCAGTTCCTGAAACAGCGCATCTTCGATCCGCTCGGCATGACCAGCACCAAATTCGCGCTGGCGACCGAGGACGAGCTCGCGCGGATGGCGCGGCCGCTGCCGAACGATTTCATCCTGCTCGCCGCCGAGCGCGATCGCCTCGACCATCCCGAATGGCAATCGGGCGGCGGCGGCCTGCTCTCGACCATCACGGACTATCAGCGCTTCTCGCAGATGCTGCTCAATGGCGGCGAGTTCGAGGGCAAGCGTTACCTGAGCCCGGCCGCGTTCAAGGCGATGACGACCGATCATATCGGGCCCGGCTCCGGCGTCGGACGCGACTATTTCTATTTTCCGGGCGACGGCTTCGGTTATGGCTATGGCCTTGCGGTGCGGACCGATCCGGGCAACGCCAAACCGCCGCCGCCGGGCTCGCTCGGCGAGTTGAAATGGGACTCAGGGAGCGGCACCTATTTCGGCGTCGATCCCAAGCTCGACATGCTCTACCTCATGATGCAGCAGACCCAGAACGAGCGCAGCCGCATCACGCCCGCCTTCAAGGCGCTGGTCTACGACTGCTACCCCGAGGGGCTACGCCGCCCGTGAGGCGCGCTGACCGAAATCGACGAGCAGCTTTGCGATCTCGGCCGCAGGCCGCGCCGCGCTGAACAGAAAGCCCTGCACCTCGTTGCAGCCTTCGGCGCGCAGCCAGTCGAGCTGATCCTCGGTCTCGACGCCCTCCGCAGTCGTGGTGATGTTGAGGCTGCGGCCGAGCCCCGAGATCGCGCGCACGATCGCGCTGCAATCGGGCCGCTGCGCCAGATCCTTGACGAAGGAGCGGTCGATCTTGATCTTGTCGAAGGGAAAGCTCCTGAGATAGCTGAGGCTGGAATAGCCGGTGCCGAAATCGTCCATGGAGATGCCGACGCCGAGCTCGCGCAATTGATGCAGGATCGCGAGATTGGCATCGGTCTCGGCCAGGAAGATCGACTCGGTGATCTCGAGCTCGAGCCGTCGCGGCGACAGGCCGGATTGCGCCAGCGCCGAGATCACGATTTGAACCAGGTTGCGGCTGCGGAACTGCACCGGCGACAGATTCACCGCGACCTTGACGTCAGACGGCCATTTCACCGCTTCGCGACAGGCTTCGCGCAGCACCCACTCCCCGAGCTGGGTGATGAGGCCGATGTCCTCGGCAACCGGGATGAACTCCGCCGGCGAGATCATGCCCTTGTCCGGATGACGCCAGCGCAGCAGCGACTCGAAGCCGGAGATGCGATCGGAGGCGATCGACACCAGCGGCTGGTAGTGCAGCTCGAACTCGGCATTGGCGAACGCACGGCGCAGATCGAGCTCCATGTCGCGGCGCTTCTGCGCCTGCAGGTCCATCTCGCGCTCGAAGAAATGGTGCACGCCGCCGCCGTCGGACTTCGCCCGGTACAGCGCCATGTCGGCATTGCGCATCAACTCCTCCGGCGTCGTACCGTCGCCCGGCGACAGCGCGATGCCGATGCTGGCGCCGATCACCATCTCCTGACCGTCGAGGTCATAGGGCGCCTTCAGCATGTCGATCAGCAGGCCAGCGCAGGCGCTGGCCTCGTTCGGCGAGATGTCGGCCGCGAGGATCACCGCGAATTCGTCGCCGCCGAGCCGGGCCGCCAGATTGGGGCCGCGGACAGCAAGGGTCAGGCGTTCGGCGACTTCCTTGAGCAGGCGGTCGCCCGCGGGATGCCCGAAGGAATCGTTGATGTTCTTGAACAGGTCGAGATCGATATAGAGCACGCCGACCCGTTTTCCGGCCGCCTGCTCCAGCGCCTGCTTCAGGCGCTCCTGGAAATATTCGCGGTTCGGCAGGTCGGTGAGTCCGTCATGGTGGGCCATGTGCGCGATGCGCGCCTCGGCCTTGCGCCGTTCGGTGATGTCGACCACCGCGACCAGATAGCCGTCGCGGTCGTCGAAGGCGACGCGGCGGCCGAAGGTGAGCACTTCGATCTCGCTGCCGTCGGCGCGCAGATGCCGCCAGTTGCGCGAGGAATGGTAGGCATCGCCGACGCGCTCCAGCGCCTCGGCGTGGCTGTCCCACTCGTCCTCCGGCCAGATCTCGTGCAGCTTCATGCGCAGGAAGGTGGCGCGGCTGTAGCCGTAATGCTGGACCGCGGCGTCGTTGACGCCGAGGAACTCCTTGGTCTCAGCGTCGAACACCCACATCGGCATCGGGTTGTTGTCGAACAGCAGGCGGAACGAGGCGTCGCGCCGCTTCAATGCGGTGACATCGGAGATCGTCAGCGAGACCACGTCGGCGAAGGCCGTGGCGCTGAGGCGGAGGTGGCGACCCTCGCTCTCGATCTCGAGCTGCTCGCCGCGGCCGCCCGCGACGGCCTTGAGCAGAAAGCCCATGATCTCGGGCGAGGCCAGCAGCGTGTTGCCCTCGCCGATCCGCCGCCACAACAGACCTCCGCTCGCGACCTTCAGCAGCGCGCTTGCGCTGTTGTTGTGGTGCACGACCTGGAGATCGGACGGCTTGCCGCCGGCGTCGCGCAACGTCGCCAGCGAGATCACCGCATCGTCGGTCGAGGCGAAGATCGCGTCCAGCAGATTGTACTGCGTGCCGCGCTCGTTGATGTAAGCGCCGACCAGCGTGGCGCCCCAGCGCGAGGCCGTCGGCAGCGCCAGCACATCATAGGTCCGCACCATGCCGTCGCGCACGCAATGCGCGCTGGCCTGGTAAGGCCGTCCATTGGCAAGCGCGCTCGTCGCCGCTTCCGACAGCGCGGTGGCGCAATCCGGCGACAATTCGGCGACGGGAATGTCCCAGCGCTCTTCGCCGAGCCATTTCTGCACGTAGCGCCCGCTGCGCGACAGCTCGAGCGTGCCGTCGTTTCTCAACAGCGCGATGTGATCGGCGAGCCGTCCGAGACTGCCGAGCATCACGTCCTCATAGCGCGGCAGCCGATCGCCCGGCTTCAACGCTGCACGCCATTTGCGCTGAAGCACCGGGATGTCATCGAACATTTCGGCGGCCGGTTTTCCCGACACTTTCTTCGCGGCATTCATGGCAGTCCCCAACGCACTTTCCCGGCGCATCCAATGCAGGTGCGCTTAACGACGTGTAAAAGGGCCGCAGGCGCGGGTTCCATTCGGCGATTATGACAGTTTTAAATCAGGTGTTGGTTAGTGGGCGTTAGAGACTATGACGGTCGTGCGAAGGCGATACTCTCGTGTCCCGGACGCGCTGCAGCGTTCTTACGCTGCTGCGCAGAGCCGGGACCCAGCAGGCCGCGGCACTCGCTGATGCATGGGCCCCGGCTCTGCAGCGCATCACTCCGTGCTGCGCAGCGTCCGGGGCACGAGAGCGTTGATAAATGACTGACATGGGATCGCATCCTCGCAGCGCATTTCGCCCGAGCTTTGCTTGATCGCTTCACCCTCAATTGAAAGAGGGCGCAGGGAAGACCGGGCGCCGGCTGGCACCCGCGGTCCACTGTGCGAATCCTGCGTAACAAGAAGCTGCACAGCGGCATACAGGTGTAGCCAGGACATCCCGGCCTTCCCTGCGCAGTGGCTTTACGGCTTATGTCGTGCTCTCCCCGGGGAGCGTTGCACTATTGCCCCCGTCGCCTTGCGGATGGCTGATGCGCCTGCCCGGTCGGGCAACCCACATCACCGCAACGCTTGACGCACAGACCCCGGGCGTCAGGACCACACGATTTTGCCGTACGCCGATCACACCGGTCGTGTGCGCGACGGTTCTGCTCACGGCTCTCCGCCCTGCAAAACCCTTCGCGCCGATGCCATCGGCGTCCACCGCCGCCCGGCCCGCGTTCGTGACGATCGCGATACGCCCCTCTTCCTTGGGCCGGGTTGCCGCGACACATACGTGATTTCCGAATTTCGGTAAAGTGGAATATTTTCGGCGGCGTGCGTTGACCGACCAATTGGGTGTTTTGCCCGTCGGGCAACGCAAGGTCTGGTAGCCCGGATGGAGCGCAGCGTAATCCGGGAATCTATCCGAGCGGAAAGAGCGCCCCGGATTACGCTTTCGCTCCATCCGGGCTACGAAGCATCAGCCCGCCAGCTTCTCGATCACGATATCGAGCAGCGCGCGCAGACGGGCGAGGCGCCTGAGATCGCGGTGATAACCGACATACGTATCGCGGCCCGGCGGCGGCGTGCCGATGTCGAGCGCGACGAGGCGGCGATCGCGATCGCCGAGGGGACGCGGCAGCACGGCAAAGCCGCCGCCGCAGGCGCAAAGCTCGGCCTGCACCTGCCTGTTGTTGCTGCGCGAGGCGACGGCTGCATTCGGCAGCGCGCGCTTCAGCCAGACCGCGTCCGGCATGTCGGCGAACTCGGCATTCATCGTCACGACGCGGACAGCGCTGCCGTCGCCGGCGCGCGGCGGCTTGCTGCCCTTCTTGCCATAGAGCGCGTAGGGAATGTGCAGCAGCTTTCTGGAGATCACCTCGGGCTCGCTGAACGGCTTGATGCGGAAGACGAGATCGGCTTCGCGCCGCGGCAGACTGTAGAGCCGCGCATCGGTCAGCAGCTCCACCGTCACCTTGGGGTGACGCTTGCCGAACGCGGCGATCACGGGCGACAGCATCACCGTCCCGAACCAGTCCGACGACGACAGGCGGAGCAGGCCGTCGAGCTGCGTCTCCGCACCGGACACATGGCGCTCCAGCGCGAGCGCCTCGTCCTCGATCCGCTCGGCATGGCGGAGCACGGCGGCCCCCTCGTCGGTCAGCACCAGGCCATCTGCCGTGCGCTGGAACAGGGTCTGTCCCAACGATGTCTCGAGCGCGCGAAGCCGCCGGCCCATCGTCGGCTGGGTCTGGCCGATTTTTCGTGCGGCAGCGCCGAGCGTGCCTTCGCGCGCAATTGCCAGGAAGACGCGCAGATCGCTCCAGTCCATCAGGATTCCCGCCATACAGAAATGTATGATGATCGTACAACCTTGTTCCTTCTCATGCAAAATTTCATGGGCATATTGAGCCGATCACGGAGCAAGACGATCATGACGAGACAATCGACAATGCGCGCAAATGTCCTGGAGACCCACAACGCTCCCTTGCGCCACTCAACCATCTCCACGCCCGAGATCGGCCCGCGCGAGGTCCTGGTGCGGGTGCGCGCGAGCGGGGTCAATCCGCTCGACACCAAGATCCAGGCCGGCGCCGCGGCGCATGCGCGCCACCCGTTGCCGGCAATTCTCGGCATCGATCTCGCCGGCGTGGTCGACAAGACCGGGCGCGAGGTGACGCGGTTCAGGCCGGGCGACGAAGTCTACGGCATGACCGGCGGTGTCGGCGGCGTACAGGGATCGCTGGCCGAATTCGCCGCGGTCGATGCCGATCTGCTGGCATTGAAGCCTGCCAATCTCAGCATGCGGGAAGCCGCCGCCCTGCCGCTGATCGTCATCACCGCCTGGGAAGGTCTGATCGACCGGGCGGGCCTGAAGGCAGGCCAGAAGGTATTGATTCATGGCGGTGCGGGCGGCGTCGGTCATGTCGCGATCCAGATCGCGCGCGCCTTCGGCGCGGAGGTGTTCGCAACCGGCTCGCGGCCGCAGCGCGCCACCATCGAAGGTTTCGGCGGCGTGTTCATCGACCGCGACAGTCCGGTCGACGCCTACGTGACGCAGCACACGGGCGGCCGCGGCTTCGACATCGTCTACGACACCGTCGGCGGCAAGGTGCTCGACGCCTCCTTCCTAGCGGTGCGCCGCTTCGGCCATGTGGTGAGCGCGCTCGGCTGGGGCACCCATGCACTTGCGCCGCTGTCGTTCCGGGCAGCCACCTATTCAGGCGTGTTCACGCTGCTGCCGCTGCTGTCGGGCGAAGGCCGCGCGCATCACGGAGAGATCATGGCGGAGGCCACGCGCCTCGCCGAGGCCGGCAAGCTCATGCCGCTGCTCGACTACAGGCGCTTTACCCTGGAAAACGTCGACGAGGCCTATGCGCTGATCAGAGACCGCGCCGTCAAGGGCAAGCTGGTCGTCGATATCTGAGGCGGAGCTTGCAGCCCGGGTGGAGCTGTGCCCGCCGCTAATCCTCGCTGGACGCGGCGGAGCGCTTGCGCAAGTACGCCTGCGACAACAGGAAGAACAACGCGCGCTCGCCATGATATTTGGCGGACGGCCGGGTGCGCTCGAAGCCATCGGCAAATATCTTGCCGGACTGGTCGCACACCTGCCATCGCCAGCCAAACCGCTTGCGCCTGGTGAGGATCACTTCGAACATGCCGACGAGCTTGGTCCCCTGCCCTTGCCGGTCTCGCAGACGCTCAAGCCTGCTCCGGCCTCCCCCGTTAGACGGATGCCCGACATATAACGCAGCGGAGTGGAAAGAGAATAAAATTGATGATCGGAAATGCGTATCTTGCACCGTTGTGATGAACGCGCGACGCTTCCGGAATAAGCCGATGGTACCGGTGTTTCATCGCTGCTCTAACGCACCTTGGTAGCGCTGGCAGAGGTATTCAAACCGGTACACAGGCGTGAAAGTCCGGTAAGCGAATGCTCACCGGACTTTCGCCGCAGATATCAGCGGCCGACGCGCGCCTGCAGATGCGCAGGATAGCGATCGCCCTGCACCGTGACCTTGGCCAGTACGCCGGCAATGGCAGCGCGATCCGCCTCCGACAGCCTCACCGCCGCCGCGCCGAGGTTCTCTTCGAGCCGGTGCAGCTTGGTGGTGCCGGGAATCGGCACGATCCACGGCTTCTGTGCGAGCAGCCAGGCCAGCGCGATCTGCGCCGGCGTCACCTTCTTCGCCGCAGCGATCTCGCCGAGCAGATCGACCAACGCCTGATTGGATTTTCGTGCGCTGGATGAGAAGCGCGGTACGATGTTGCGGAAATCGCTACTGTCGAACGTCGTGCTCTCGGTAATGGCGCCGGTCAGAAAGCCCTTGCCGAGCGGACTGAAGGGCACGAAGCCGATGCCGAGCTCTTCCAGCGTCGGCAGGATCTCCTGCTCGGGCTCGCGCCACCACAGCGAATATTCGCTTTGCAATGCGGTCACGGGCTGCACCGCATGGGCGCGGCGGATGGTCTTCGCGCCCGCCTCCGACAGGCCGAAATGCAGCACCTTGCCGGCCTGGATCAACTCCTTCACCGCGCCCGCGGTGTCTTCGACCGGCACGTCGGGATCGACGCGGTGCTGGTAGAACAGGTCGATGCGGTCGGTCTTGAGCCGCTTCAAGGCGGCCTCCGCCACCGCCTTGACGTTGGCGGGCCGGCTGTCGAGCCCGGCTTCGACCTTGCCGCCCTTAAAGCCGAACTTGGTGGCAATCACCACCTTGTCGCGGAATGGCTGGAGCGCCTCGCCCAGCAGCTCCTCATTGACGAAGGGGCCGTAAGCCTCGGCGGTGTCGAACAACGTCACGCCACGCTCGAATGCAGTCCTGATCAGCGCGATCGCCTGCGACGCTTCGGTCGCAGGGCCATAACCATAGCTCAGTCCCATGCAGCCGAGGCCGAGGGCCGAGACCTCGAGGCCGCTCTTGCCAAGTTTTCGTGTCTGCATCTGAAGCTCTCCTTTGAGAAATCACGTTCACGGGCAAATCTAGGCGGCGCGCCGGCATGCGATTAGGTGATAAAAGCGGCATGTACTCATGATACGGACTCATGAATGGCCCGAGCCAATGTCAACGACCTCCTCGCCTTCCTCGCCGTCGCGCGCGAGCGCAGTTTTACCCGTGCGGCAGCCCAGCTCGGGGTGTCGCAGTCGGCGCTCAGCCACACGGTGCGCAGCCTGGAGGAGCGGCTTGGCCTGCGGCTGCTCACCCGCACCACCCGCAGCGTCGCGCCGACGGAGGCCGGCGAGCGCCTGCTGCGCAATGTCGGACCGCGCTTTGCGGAGATCGATGCGGAGCTGTCGGCATTGACCGCGCTGCGCGAGACACCGGCCGGCACCGTCCGCATCACCACCGGCGAGCATGCCGCGCAGACGGTTCTCTGGCCGGCGCTCGCAACGCTGCTGCCGCGCTATCCCGACATCAAAGTCGAGCTCGTCGTCGACTACGGCCTCACCGACATCGTCACCGAGCGCTACGACGCCGGCGTGCGTCTCGGCGAGCAGGTCGCCAAGGACATGATCGCGGTGCGGATCGGGCCGGAGATGCGCATGGCCGTGGTCGGCGCGCCCGCCTATTTCGCCACGCGGCCAAAGCCGAAGCAGCCGCAGGATCTCACCGAGCACAATTGCATCAACCTCCGCCTGCCGACCTATGGCGGGATCTATGCCTGGGAGTTCGAGAAGCGCGGCCGCGCCGTGAAGGTGCGCGTCGACGGCCAGCTCGTGTTCAACACCGGCTTGCTCCGGATGAATGCCGTGCTGGCAGGGCTTGGGCTTGCCTATATCCCCGAAGACCTCGTCAAGCGCGAGATCGCCGACGGACGGCTGATCCGCGTGCTCGCCGACTGGTGCGCGCCGTTCGCGGGCTATCACCTGTATTACCCGAGCCGGCGGCAGCCGACGCCGGCGTTCGCGGTGCTGGTGGAGGCGCTGCGGTATCGGAAGTGAGGGGGCCGTTTGTGGGCTTGGCCCGCTCTCGTGCCCCGGACGCGGCGCAGCGCTCCTTCAGCGGTGCGCTGCTGAGCCGGGGCCCATCCATCGAGATAAGCGTTTGCGGCCTTCTGGTCCCGGCTCTGCGGAGCGGCATTGCATGCCGCGCCGCGTCCGGGACACCAGATCAGCGCGCGACGACCTCCACCTCGCCGTCGACGCCGTTGACGACGTTGAAGCCGCGCTCGTAGACCTTGCCCTCGTTCTTGGCGATGGCGCGGTATTCGCCTTCGGAGAGCACGACGCGCGGGAAGGCGCCGATCGATTCCTTGATGACGTCGCCGCCCGGGGTCAGCACCGACCAGGCGGTGTTGGCGAGCGCCTCGCCGCCCCTGTCGCTGACCAGCTTGAGCGTGATCACGGCTGCGCGGTGGGTGATGGTGACGTCGGTGAGCTTGCTGGCCTGGACGCGGATGTCGGAGCGCACCACCGAATTGGCGTCGCCATAGTTGGAGATGATGTAGTAGGTGCCCTCCGGCAGCAGCACGACGTCGCCGGCGGCGACGTTCGGCACCAGCGAGGCGCGCTCGCCGGATTCGAACTGGCTGCCCTTGTAGATCGCGAACGAGATTTGGTTCTGCGGAATGCGGCTGGTGCCGACCCGGCCCTCGATCCGCAGCCCCCCGGCCGGCAGCACGAAGGATTCGCGGTCGGTCTCGGCCTTCAGGCTGACGGTGCGCACCGCGCTGACGAGGCCGAAGGCGACGTGCACGACGTAATTGCCCGGCGGCAGCACGATGTTGGGCGTGGCGCTGCGGTCCTCGCGGATCAGCTTGAAGGTGCCGTTCTCGTCGGGACGGTCGGCAAACACGCGCCAGACCAGGCCGCTGGTGATCGCCGGAGAATCCTTGCCGTATTTCGCGGTCAGCGACAGCACGCCCTGTCCGGGCACGGCCGCATTGAGCGGGGCGGCCGGCGGCACGGTCGTGACCGCGGGCGGCGGCATGCTGGGGGTCGTCGGCTGCATCAGGGTCGGCGGCAGGCTCGGGGGGCCGGCGCCAGGCCCGGAGGGCGGCGCCAGGCTGACGGCGCCGCCGGGGTCGGGCACCGAAGCCGGCGGGACCGGCGGCGGACGATCGGAGAAAAGCTGCGCCTGCGCAGCGTTTTGGCCCGAGGTAACGAAGCACGCGGCAAGGATCAGCGCCGGCAGCAGCCTGCCGCTGCGCCGCCATCCGATGATGCCGTCACCCCCGCGTGTCATACCCCCTGCTTTTCACCGAAAACGCGGCAAATTCAAGCCTCTGAAACCCCAGGAAATACGGGCCCCGTCCGATTGATGGAACCCGGTTGACGCTTGCGTGATTAGTCCAGCGGCAGCCAGCCCTCGCCACACTACTGCCCCCTGCTTCCCCGAACGGTATAAACCATGCTTGGCCCTCGCTCTGGTGCGGCGGAAGTCCGGTGCCTACTCTGGTGTCGAGGGCTGGCCCGGGTAGGAGAGTTTCGGTGCTTGATATCTTGAAGGGTCGTGGTGCGAACGGCTCGAACGGTGAGAAGATTGGCCTTGGCCCCACCCGCCGGCCGGTCATCGGCCTCGCCCTCGGTGGCGGCGCGGCGCGCGGCTTTGCCCATATCGGAATCCTGAGGACCCTGATCGCCAACGGCGTCGTTCCCGACGTCGTGGTCGGCACGTCCATCGGCGCCGTGGTCGGCGGCCTCCATGCGGCCGGCCGGCTCGAGACGTTCGAAGAGTGGGGGCGCAGCCTGCAAGGGATGCGCAACATCCTCGGCTATCTCGACATCCGCCTCAACGGCTCCGGCCTGCTCGGCGGCGAGAAGCTGGCGACCCGGCTCGAGAACGCGGTCGGACAGACCCTGGTCGAGGACCTGCCGGTCAAGTTCGCGAGCGTTGCGACCGAAGTCCGCACCGGCCACGAGATCTGGCTGACGCGCGGCCGCCTGGTCGATGCGATGCGTGCGTCCTACGCCCTGCCCGGCATCTTCGCGCCCGTGCTGATCGGCGATCGCTGGCTGGTCGACGGCGCGCTGGTGAACCCGGTGCCGGTCTCAGCCGCCCGCGCGCTCGGCGCCGAAATCGTCATCGCCGCAAATCTTTCCAGCGACATCTTCACCCATTCCACGACGATCTATTCGCACGGCGCGATGCCCGCGCCGGTCGCAGCCGAGCCGGAGGAGACGACCGCCAAGCGGCGCTTTCCGCGCTTCTTCTCACCCGAGAGAACCATGAAGCGCGAGTTCTTCGGCAGCGCCGGGCGCCCGGGCATCTCCTCGGTGATGGTCGACGCCTTCAACATCATGCAGGACCGCATCACCCGCGCCCGCCTCGCCGGCGATCCGCCGGATCTCTTGATCTCGCCACGGGTCGGCCAGTTCGGCTGGTTCGACTTCCATCGTTCCGAGGACCTGATCGCCCATGGCGCGCGCGCCGCCGAACGCGCGCTGGAGTCGATCCGCGAGGCGATCGAAGTGCTGGCGCCGGCTCCCGCGGGCCACGCGCCCAAGGCGGAAGAATAAGGCGGACGAACAAGGCAGACGCGTAAGCGGACGCGTCAGGCCGTCTTGATGTAGTCGCGCAGGGCTTCCTGCTCGGTCTCGTATTCGCGGACACGCCATTTGACGATGTCGCCGATCGAGATCAGGCCCACCACCTTGCCATTGTCGATCACTGGCAGATGGCGGAACTTGCCTGTCGTCATTATCTCCATGAGCTCGGCGACCGTGTCGGCCTCCTTGCAGCTCACGACCTTGCGGGTCATGACCTGGCTCACTGGTTCCTCCAGCACGGACGCGCCGCGCTCGCCGAGCACGCGGACGATGTCGCGCTCCGACAGGATGCCTTCGAGCCGGCTCTGGTTCATCACCAGCACCGCGCCGATCTTCTTCTCGCCGAGCAGCTTGATGGCGGCGGCCAGCTTCGCGTCGGGCTCGACGCTCATGATCTGGTGGCCCTTGGTGTTGAGAATGGAACGTACCGTCATTGTTGCCTCCCTGAATCGGACCCGTCCGCCTTTGGCGGTCCGGACTTGTTCTTCGAGTCTTCAACTAACAGTTTTGGCGCCGGTTGCAGGCTCAGGCGCTTTGCGAAGCATCGCCGCTAGCGGCTTGCAGCTCCGGAACATTCTTCCGGTAAATGATGGATGAATTCGGGCCGCGCCGCAAGCGCCGCTTCAAATACGGTCTGAAACGTCCTGTGATGACGCATCCGCAGCATCGTTTCGCACGCGCGGCACGGGATCGAACAGCGCGAACAGCAGCAGGCCGGCGAAGAAGCCGCCGATATGCGCCTGCCAGGCCACGCTCGTGGTCTCGGAATCGATGCCGATCGCACCGACGCCGAAGATGATGTTGACGCCGAACCACACCGCGAGGAAGCCGACCACCCGCCCGTCGCGCAGCGCGCGCGACAGCGGCAGCGCCGGAACTCTCGCTGCGGTATCGGCGTCCGACCGGTTGAACGACAGGAAGCTGCCGCGGACGAAGGCGAAGCGGATCGCGGCTGCCATCGCGCCCGACACCGAGGCCGAGGCGCCGATCATCGGCGCCACCGCATGCTCATGGGTGACGAGATGGGCGAGCGCGCCGGCCGCCGCCGTCACCGCCAGAAACAGGAAGAACCTGACCGCGCCGAAGCGCCGCGCCAGCGCGCTGCCGAACGGCAGCAGCCACAGCACGTTGAAGCCGAGATGGGTCAGGTTGGCGTGCAGCAGCGAATAGGTGACGAAGGTCCAGACCTTGGCGCCGGCCCCGCCCGGGATCTGCAGATTGAGCAGCGAGGAATCGTAGCGCTTGGGGATGAAGCCGAAGACGTCGATGGTCCAGTTCTCGAGCTCCGGCGGCAGCAGCACCCGCAGATGGATCACCGCCAGCAGGACGATATAGGCGGTCAGCGCCACCGGCAGCGTCAGGACCGGCTCGCGCGGAGCCTCCTCATGGGCGGCCGGCAGGCCGGGCTGAGAATCCTGCGGCGGAGAATCGTGCGGAGAATCCAAGGCAGCTTCGCTTTCAGGCGCGATCGGAGCGATCCGTTTGGAGATAGTCGCCTTTGCCGGCCTTGCGCAAGTGCACAAAAGGAAATCGTGAAACGGCGTCTCATTTCGATGTCGGACGCGACGCTGGGCCCCGGCTCAGCAGTGCAGCGCTGAAGGAGCGCCGCACTGCGTCCGGGGCACGAACCAGCCCAGCCCGTGTCCCGGACAAGGCGCGGCACGAAGTGACGCGCCGCAGAGCCGGGACCCAGATTGGCGGCAAGCTCGAACCATGCAATTTTAGATAGTTTTTACTTTCTGGTTCACGCCCATGCCAACCGCATTCTTCGTCTACATCCTCGCAAGCCAGCGAAACGGCACATTGTGCGTCGGCGTCACCAACGACCTCGCGCGCCGTATGGCCGCACACAAGGCGAAGCGCGTGCCCCGGTTTACGAAGCAATACGGGGTCACGTTGCTGGTCTATTTCGAGAGCTACGAGTCCATCCTCGAAGCGAGAGCGCGCGAGCATTCGCTGAAGCGATGGCGGCGCGCCTGGAAGCTCAAGCTGATCGAAGACCTCAATCCGGACTGGCGCGACCTGACGGAAGACCTGAACTCGCTGGCAAACTGACTGGGTCCCGGCTCTGCGCAGCAGCGCTATGCGCTGCAGCGCGTCCGGGACACGGAACGCTAGTGTCCCGGACAAGGCGCGGCACGAAGGGACGCGCCGCAGAGCCGGGATCCAGCTCTTCGTCGGTTGAGCTCGGGACATGGGCCCCCGGCTCCGGGGCACGAGAGCCGGCGGCTGAAAAAGGAAAAGGCAGGGCCCTGGGAAGCCCTGCCTGTCCGTGTCGGCCTTCCGGTGCCAGAGGAATGAAGGTGTATCCCCACCCCTCCCCGCGGCCCGTGACCAAACTGTTTGACGCCCTGTGTACAGGCCCCGCCGAGAACCTGGATGAAAGCGGCGAGGCTTGCGACTGCGATCACCATAGCAGCGCCGCGCGAGGTGCAAAGGCCATAGTTAATTTAACGTTAATGACGCAAAGGTGGCCTTAACGGAGGCGAAAACGCCCTCCCGGCATGGACGCTGCAAATCCCCTCCTGCACAACATCACAAGGGATCGCGGGTGCACTGAAGCGGGACAAGTTTGTCCCTTCGAGGTTGCACCCCGGGATAAGCGTTCAGACATGAAACATCCGTCGAGCCGCGCGTTCTTCGCGTATTGGGACAAGAAGCGCGGCGCCGCACGGGCCCCTGACAGGGCCGACATCGATCCGGCCGCCGTCCGCGGCCTGCTCGGCGACATTTTTGTCCTCTCCTGCGAGCCAAATCTCGGCTTTCCCTTCCGCGTCGCGGGAACGCGCGTCTGCGCACTCGCGGGATTTGACCTCAAGGACCAGAGCTTTGCGGCGCTGTTCACCGAAGCCTGCCGCGGCGAGATCGAGGAGATCACCACGATCGTCGCCGACGAGGCGTTAGGTGCGATCGCCGGCGTCACGGCCGCGCGCGAGGACGGCAGCAAGGCCTATCTCGAGCTGCTGCTGCTGCCCTTCAACGCCCGCCCGCACACGCCGGTGAGCGTGACGGGCGTGCTCGCGCCGTTCGACGACGAATGCGGCGCGCTTTCAACCTTCACCCTCACCTCCTGGCGCTATCTGCACCAGCCGGAGAAGCTGTTGCCGCGCGCGATCCGCAAATTGCAGATCGCACGCGGGCTGATGGTCTATGAGGGGCTGAGATAGTCGCCAGCTCTCACGGCATCGCCAGATGCCAGGCGCCGTTCAGAAAACCATCGCCGGTGACGTCGCCGGGCTTCTGGTCCTTGGCGAAGGTGTAGAGCGGCTTGCCCTTGTAGGCCCACTGCTTCGAGCCGTCGTCGCGGGTGATGATGGTGTAGCCGTCGCTGCCGGCGTCATTCGCCTCGGCCTTCAGCACCGGCCAGTTCGTCGCACATGGACCGTTGCAGGCCGACTTGCCGTCCGCATCCTTGTCGAAGGTGTAGAGCGTCATGCCCTTGGCGTCGGTGAGCACGTTGCCCTTGTCGGTCTTGCCCGTCTTGGTCGGCGGTGCGGCGAAGGCGGCGGGAACGATCGCGAGCGACAGTGCCAGCGAGAGCGCGAGGCGGATCGGGGACGTCATGATTTCTCCTGTCATGCAATTGGCTTGCATGGGTAGGACGCCGCGCGCGGCGTCGTATTCCTGAAACGGCGGCAAAGATATTTTTCGCTGCGCGCGCCGCCGCGGCGGAATAAACTGGACCGACCGAGACGGAACGACGGAAAGACATGAGCAAGCCGCATTGGCGCCCCGCGCACGCATCCGACCTGCCCGCGATCAGCGCGATCGCGGCGCAAATTCATCCTGCTCTTCCTGAGAGCCCCGAGGTGCTCGCGGAGAAGATGCGGCTCTATCCCGACGGATGCCGCGTGCTGGTCGCGGGCGACGAGATCGCCGGCTACGGTCTCGCGCATCCCTGGAAGCGGCACCGGATTCCGCCGCTCGACGGCTTGCTCGAACGACTGCCTGACGGCGCCGATTGCCTCTACGTGCACGACGTTGCGGTCCTGCCCGACTTTCGCGGCGGCGTCGTGCGCCCCTATGTTGCCGATGTCGAGCAGCTGGCGCGTGCGTCAGGCATCGCAACGCTCGCGCTGGTCTCGGTCTATGCCACGCAGCCGCTGTGGCAACGTCTCGGCTTTCGGCCCGTCACGGCGGACGCGGCACTGCGCGCAAAACTCGCATCCTATGGCGAAGGCGCCACGTACATGCTGCGCGACCTTACCGCGATGTAATGTCCCGCCCCGGGCCGGCTCACGCGGGCGTGAAGCCGCGCCCTCGAACCCGCTCAAGTGGCGCTCCGTCGAAGGTGTGTGCGAGCCGTTCCGGTCTCGCCGAACCGAGGCTGGAGAAGATCCATGAAACTCACATTGTCGAAGATTGCTTTGATTGCAGGGGTTGCGACGGCCGCGTTCGTCGCGACCGGTGCCAATGCGGCGCAACACCGAAGCTATGGTTGCGAATTCGCCTTTTTCGAAGGCTGTGGCATCGTGTTCGAGCAGCCGAACCCCGGCCGCTCCCGCAGCAGCGTCATTCCCGTCCACGATACCTCGCCGACCTACATGAAGCAGACCGACCCGCGCTACAGCTCGTCGATGCGCGATGCCGGCGGCGGCGGTGGTGGTGGCGGAGGCGGTGGTGGTGGCGGCGGCGGTGGCCGCTGAGCTCACACCCGACTTTTCAGATGATGTCGCCGGTGCAACCCGGCGGCATCATTGTCGTCTGCGCTGAATGGTGCCGGTTCAGCCGCGATTCTTTTTCTTCTTCGGCTTCTTTCCAGGCGCGCCCTTCGCCTGCCACGGCGTGACCGACGGCTCTGCGTGACCCGGCTTGTTCTTGTGCTTCTTCTTGCCGAAAGACGGAGCATCGTCGAATTTCGGCCCGCGCTCGCCTTGAGGCTTGCTGCGCGGCTTGAAGTCACTCTTGTCGCGCGGACGATCGTCGCGACGTTCACGATGATCGCTGTCGCGGCTCTCGCGCCGGGGCGTGTGTGACCGCTCCTCCGCAGGCGCCTGTTGCTGCGGCGCGCCCGCCATCGGCTCGAGGCGGATATTGTCTTCCTTGTCCGGACGCTTAATCTTGACCGCGAAGGACTCCGCGACCCGCTCGGAGATTTCGAACTCGGTCGTGGTGTCCATGATCTTGATGGCGCCGATATCGCCCTTGTCGATGCCGCCGCGACGGCAAATCATCGGCAGCAGCCAGCGCGCTTCCGCATTCTTGCGTCGCCCGATGTTGGCGCGGAACCAGACGGTGGCCTCTCCCATGCCGTGACGCGGCGAGGATTTGCCTGATTTCGATCGCGGCCCCGCAGGGCGATCATCGCCGCGTGAGGTGCGGCCATCGTCGCGCGGCGTGCGAACATTGTCGCGACCGCGATCGTCACGCGGCCGGCCAGCCCGCTCGCCGGGATCGAGGATGTCCTCCGGCGACGGCAGCCGCGCGCGATAAAGCCGCGCCAGCGCGGCGGCGATATCCTCGGCCGACCGCTCGGCCAGCAGCGCCTGGGCCAGCACGAGGTCGTCCGCCGTGGTCTCCTCGGTGAACAACACGTCCTTCATGCGGTCATGATCGAGCTTGCGGATTTCGTCCGCCTGCGGCGCCGTGCCCCAGTCGGCGTCGACCCCCGCGAGATTGAGCAGCAGCTCAGCGCGCCGCCGGCGGGCGGGCGGCACCAGCAGGACGCTGGTCCCCTTACGTCCGGCGCGCCCGGTTCGGCCCGAGCGGTGCTGCATCACCTCGGCGTCGTTGGGCAGGTCGGCATGAATGACGAGGTCGAGGCTCGGCAGGTCGATGCCGCGGGCGGCAACGTCGGTGGCGACGCAAACGCGCGCGCGGCCGTCACGCAGCGACTGCAACGCCATGGTCCGTTCGTTCTGCGTCAATTCACCCGACAGAGCGACCACGGAGAAGCCGCGCTCCAGCAGCGCCGCCTGCAAATGCCTGACGTGATCGCGCGTGCTGCAAAACACCAGCGCGCTCGGCGCCTCGTAGAAGCGCAGCACGTTGACGACCGCATGCTCGGCATCGGCGGGCGCGATCCGGATGGCGCGGTACTCGATGTCGGCGTGACCGCCTTCGTCACCGGCCACTTCGATCCGAAACGCCTGCTGCTGATATTGCTTGGCGAGCGCGACGATGCCGCGCGGGAACGTCGCCGAGAACAGCAGGGTGCGGCGCGTCTCCGGGGTGGTCTTGAGGATGAATTCCATGTCCTCGCGAAAACCGAGATTGAGCATCTCGTCGGCCTCGTCGAGGACGACGACCTTCAATTCCGAGATGTCGAGGCGGTTACGCCGCAGATGATCGCACAACCGGCCGGGCGTACCGACGACGATGTGGGCGCCAGCCGCAAGCTCGCGCTGCTCGCGGCGCGGATCCATGCCGCCGACGCAGGAGACGACCCGCGCCTCCGCATGCTGATAGATCCAGGAGAGTTCGCGCTGAACCTGCATCGCGAGCTCGCGGGTCGGCGCCACGATCAGGGCGAGCGGAGCGGCCGCCCGCTCGAACCGCTCGGCATCGCCGAGCAGATCCTTGGCCATGGCGAGGCCATAAGCGAGGGTCTTGCCGGAGCCGGTCTGGGCCGAAACCAAGAGGTCGCGGCCGGCGGCTTCGTCCGCGAGCACGGCGAGCTGAACGGGGGTCGGTGAAGCATAGTTCCGCTCGGCCAAAGCGCGGGCGAGCGGCGGGGTCAGGGCCGGAAAAGACACGGGATGGAGAACCTTGGTTAATTCAGGCGCGCAAACGGTGAGCCGAGGGGCCTGAGCTCGCGTGCGCGGCAAACGGCCCGGCCGCACGCTGGATTTGATCTGGGTGCTCTTTACGCCAAGAGTTCGGAAATCACCATGCCAATGATGCATGGCTTCGCGAAAAGAGCCGCGCCTCAGAGGTTGCAGCGGATTTTTGCGGCCACCTTGATTAACATCGGCGCAACGGGGTCTGGCGGCAAGGCAAATGGGCCGAGATCGAACCGAGTTAGAGGGGGAGCGCAACGATGCGATTGGCCGTCATTTCCGACATCCACGGCAACCTTGCTGCGTTGGAGGCCGTGCTGGCCGACATCAAGGCGCGCGGCGTTGATCGCACCGTGAACCTCGGCGATTGCGTCACCAGCCCTTTGTGGCCGAAAGAGACTTTCGAGGCCCTGCAATCGCTGGCGTTGCCGACCGTGCGCGGAAACCATGACCGCTGGATCGAGGAGTTTCCGGACGACAAACTCTCGCCGGCAGGCCTGTTTGCGCGTCGCGCATTGACTGCGGAGCAACGGCGCGCGCTCCATGGCCTGCCCTCGCAAATTCGTCTCGACGACGGGATCCTCGCCTGCCACGGCACGCCCGACAACGATACGGCGTGCCTGCTGGAGGAATCGCTCGATGACGGCCGCTTTGTGCCGGCACGCCGCGAGGTGCTGGCGACGCGCCTCGCAAGCGAGCCGACGGCGCGCGTGGTGCTGTGCGGCCATAGCCACCGCCAGGCCGCGGTTCAGGGACCGGGCGACTGCCTGGTTCTCAATCCGGGAAGCGTTGGTTGCCCCGTCTTCGCGGACATTCCGTTTGCCGCAAACCTGGAGCACCGCTCGCCTCACGCCCGCTATGCGATCCTCACGAAGAAAAAGAGGGGCTGGCAGGTCGAGCTGCTGGCCCTCGAATATGATTGGGACGCCGCATCGGCGCGTGCGCTCGCCAACAACCCCCCCGAATGGGCGCAGGCGATGTTGACCGGATGCGTCACATAGCCGACCGCGGCGAGATCTCAGATCGCATCGGTACGGCAGGATCGACCGGTCAACGAGGACGGTCTTGTCGCGCCCGCCCCGCGATCCCAAATCGTGCCTCACGAGAGAGCAACGGAGAAAACATGACAGGTAGCATATCGCTGACCGACAAGCTCGCGACCTTTGAGGATCATTGGTCGCCGCGCACGGTCACGACCTTCAACGATTGCGACGTGATGGTGGTGAAGGTGAAGGGCGAGTTCACCTGGCACAAGCACGAGGACACTGACGATTTCTTTCTGGTCCTGAAAGGCAATCTGGACATCGAATTGCGGGATCGCACGGTGACGCTTGGTCCCGGCGAGCTCTATGTCGTGCCCAAAGGTGTCGAGCATCGCCCGGTGGCACGTGAGGAGGTTCATCTCCTGCTCATCGAGCCGACCGGCACACCGAACACGGGCGACAAGGCCACCGCCGCGGCGCGCAAGCTTGCATAGCGCGCAGCGCGCCTGCGCGGTCTAATCCCTGGAGGCCGCCAGTCCGCTGAAGCTGCCGACCAGCCTGGCTCTCACGCGCGCAACAGCGTCCTTGGCCGCACGGGCCAGCGCCCGGATGGCGCGCCAGGCTTCGGTCGCCTGCAGCCACGCCTTCGCCCCGGCGTATTTTCCGTAAGCCCAGGCAAACGCGCGAATTCGCATCAGCTTGTCGCGTGTGAGATGAAACAAGCGCTCGACCAGCACCAGCTTGAGCAATTCGCCGACAATGAACGTTACCGCGCCGCTCAGGAACTGACCGGTTGCGGTGAGATAAGCAGCGACCGGCTTGACCGGCTCCAGAACGATGACGGGCACGGAGAACAGAGCGAGCGACGCATAAGGCGACAGCGATCTGATCCAGGCGCGCAAACGCCTGAATTCGAAATGACGCCCGATCCAGCGCGCGATCGGCCGCGCCACGGCCATGAAGACAGCATCCACCACGAAGTAGATGGCAGCCAGCACGTAAGTGACGGGTTTCAGGATTCGCTTCACGATCGCTCTCATGGGAACTGAAAGCCGCAACCTGGACCTAAGTTTCACCTCGGCGTGAATAAGTCGGGGATTTCCAGTGGAACTTTTCGGGCGACGGGCACGGTAACCGGGCTAAATCTCGGCATAGACCTCCAGAAGATTGCCGTCGGGATCGCGGAAGAACAGCGTGCGATGCCCGAACGACTGGTTCGTCGGCGGCGACACCAGCGCTACGCCCTGCCGCACGAGTTCGTCGGCGCATGCATCGACCTCGGCCGCGGAGACCTTGAACGCCAGCTGCAGCGAAGCGCTGCCCGGCGGCGTCGGCGCATCGGTGGCGGTCCGGCCTGGCCGCGCCAGCGCCAGTGTGTTGCTGCCGAGGCCATACTCGATCCAGTTCGGCGACAGCTCGCGCAACAGCGGAAAGGCGAGAACCTCCTCATAAAAGCGGCGCATCGCCGCCATGTCGCGCACGAAGATGACGGTGTAGTCGATCGCGCGGATGGCGTCGAAGGGGGAGCGACGAGTTGGCTCGGGTGTCTGTTCGTTGGTCATCGTGTCCTTCATTCCAAACTCCCGTCACGTGGCCCGCATGGAGCACGGCGGAATGCGGGGGCGATGGGGGCTGCTGCCGGTTTTATGGACACCAAGATTGGGTCTTTTATCAAGCTGGAGATGGGGCATGCAGAGACGGAAGTTCAGTCGAGAGTACAAGATCGAGGCGGTCAAGCTTGTCAGGGAACGAGGGGTGTCGGTGGCGCAAGCAGGCCGCGGCCTGAGCGTTCATGAGAACGTACTTCGCAAATGGGTGAAGGAGTTCGGCTCCGACCCTGTGCAGTCCTTCCCGGCCACGGGCAAATGAAGCCTGATCAATTGGAGATCGAGCGGTTGCGGCGCGAGGTCGCCAAGCTGAAGGCAGAGCGGGATATCCTAAAAAAAGGCCGCCTCCTACTTCGCGAAGGAAGCGATATAAAATTCGTCTCCATCGCGAAGCACCGGACTGTCTGGCCGGCGGCATGGCTATGGGAAGCAATGGGCGTATCCCGGTCGGGCTTTCATGCCTGGCTGAACCGATCGCCCAGCGCCAGATCCCGAAGCGACGAGGAGAGCTTCTTCTCGTCGCTGAGGAAGAACGCATCAAGTAGGTGATGTCTTCTGCAAGTACCTGAAGGACAAGCCCGAGGTTCGCCAGAACAGAGCCGATGTCCTATTCCATAACGCTTTGACGGCCGCCTTTCCCTGCAAGAAATGATGCGTACCAAGTGGCGTTAGAAAAGAGACTCCCTCGGCTTGCGGTGTCGCTTCTTGTTGGTGACGAACTGGAACATCAGAATTTGGGACGCGCGGATGAAGCGCTCTCGGGACGTACTTGCCTCTTTTGGAAATGCCATCTGGGGAGGCACGTCGTCGTGACCGACTATTCTAATTACGAGATTGACCGTAGCATTCTCCAGATTCTCGGTCAGGTCATTAATGCGCTGATTGTCAAAGCCAGCTATGAGAACGTCGTGAGCAAAGGCATTGCGAATGTTTTTGATCGTTTCCAGATCTCTTGTCGTCTCCTTGCTGCATATGCCAAGCAGATAGGCCATTCGTATCTTGGAGGAGAAACTACCAAGCGGGCCGCTGCTTCTGAACATATCCTTTAGATAGGTATCGTCCTGAACAAGACGTGCCTTCAAAGCGAGTTCGAGGTGTCTTTCAATAAAGGCGGCAGCAACGATTGCCGCCGCTCTATCCGGGCTGGCGTCTATATCATGGAGAGCCCGATCCAACTCCTCTCGTTCGTCTCCGTCCTCCGGGCTTAGGATACTCCAAATCAAACCGATCTCCCCGCATTGCACCGTCCGTGGCGGAGGCTATCAGAAGTTGCGGAACCCGGTATAGTGGCGTCCAGCCCAAGCGATCACATCGCACAGGAAAGTCCGAAGTCGGGAAACGACCAAGAGGGTATTCCCCCGGGATAGGCTGAACGGACAAGGCAACCGTGTCCAACAACGGAGCCGCGCGAAGGGTCTCAGAGGGTGCTGGGCCGTTTGTGTGGCCGCCGCCTTTGCCGAAATATCTGCATATTGAAAAGGCCCCTTAGTGGGGCCTTATCTATGGAGCTAGTCTATGGAGCTGCCATCTTGGACGATGTGGTTGTCAGAGCTGAAGAAGTTCTTGCCCGGGTTCGCTTGCCCTTGCTGGAAACCCATGTTCGCGACGCCCACGATGAGCGCCGTGACGGCGATAAAGAGTGCCATTGTCGCTTCTTCTCGTTGACTTATATCCGCCTCGCGGCCCGCGAGTATGATGGCGCAATTGCAATTAGCTGTCACTAGGATATATCCGGCGTGATTACGATGTGATTTTTAGAGCTGTACCTATGCCCATTTTCCCTTGGCTTATCTTTTGGATCTTAACTTGTGGAGGAGTTCTCACATGCCTCGCCATTGAGTTGGCGTCAATGGGCGATGATGGGCACCTTTGGAGGCTGGTAGGTTTTGCGCTGCTATGCGTGGCTCTCTGCCACATTCTGTATTGGGGATGCCGGAAATTGACCAGCGAAGCGGCGTTGCGCGCGGTTGACTACATCTACCTAAGCTTGGGATTTCTCAGCATCATAAGCGTTCTTGATCTGCAGCAAACGCTGCTAGAGCTTAAGGTCCCAAGGATACGGGCTCAGCATAAGATAGATTACTCTTCATATGTCAGGTGTATTGATGGCAAGGTGGAGATCGCGATCTTTCTGAGTCCTAAAGTGATTTGCGCGATTGAAAGTGAGGGGAGAAAACTCCTCGACGGGCCTTACAACCATGAGGATCTTGGCAGGTTACTATCTCTCGTGAGTCCGTATGTCGACCTGCCCGTCCCAGAGATATCGGTGTATCGTCGACTCTATGATCAGGTCTTGGCCTTGCACAACGATATGGAAACACAAGTATATGGCCGCATTGAATCCGATAAGTCTGCTTCTGTGCGCAGGAGACTGGCCGCCTTGTACATCATTTGCCTGGCTCTCTCAATTAGACTGGGTCGCGTTACGGCGGAGATCTGTGGTTGGAGAGTAAAGGATAAGCCGAAGGAGGCGAATGCCTAGTCCTGCTTGCCAACGCTCCCGGCCTGCTTGCGCCACCGACACCTCTCGTTCCCTGACAAGCTTGACCGTGTGCCGGTTTGATGGACACCAAGATTGGGTGTTTTATCAAGCTGGAGGCGGGGCATGCAGAGACGGAAGTTCGGTCGAGAGTACTTGCCCGACGAAAAATCCCATCCCGAAATAGATATCGCGATAGGCATAAGGCGGCGCGCGATGCTCGAGCCGTTTTGAGCCGGCGAGCAGCGGCGCGGCCACCGTCGCGTCGTCGTCGAGGCCTGCATAGGTGCGCTGCTTGGCCTCGACCAGGAACGCCGCGAGATCGTGCGGGATCGGTGGCATCGGCTAGTCCACCAGTTCGGGCCACGGCACGATGGTCGACTTCACCGTCTTCATCGCCATGGCGTCCTTCACCGCCTGCGCGACGCCTTCCTCCGTGAACGGATAGATCGTCTGCATCTTCAGCCAGGGATATTTGCCCGCCGTCCGATAAAGCATGTCGACTCCGAGCGGCAGATCATTGCCGGTGAAGCCCCAGGAACCCAGCACGTTGAGGTCCTTGGTGCAGATGCGATGCCAGGAGGTGTCGATCGAGCCGGCATCGGTGAATTGGCCCATCTCGACATAGGTGCCGCCGTCGCGCAGCATCTCGATGCCTTCGGGGCCGGCGGTGGGGTGTCCCGAGCAGTCCATCACCAGATCGGCGCCGAAGCCACCGACGATCTCGCGCACACGGGCGATGCGCTCCTGCGGCGATTTGATCTCCTCGATGTTCACGGTCGCCTCCGCGCCGAATTCGCGGGCGAGCTTGAGCCGCGGCTCCTCGGGCGCACCGACGCAGATCACACGCCCTGCCCCCATCTCCCTGGCGGCCGCGACCGCGAGAATGCCGATTGGGCCCGAGCCCTGGATCACCACGGTGTCGCCCCAGCTGAAACCACCGGCGCGGCTGGCGCGGTTGAAGGCGCGGATGCAGGAGGTCAGCGGCTCCGAGAGAGCACCGAGCCGCAGCGACATGTCGTCGGGCAGCTTGTAGATCTTGGTGCCCGGCAGCATGTCGAGATCGACATAGACATATTCGGCCCAGCCGCCCCACATGTGCGGCGCCTTGTCGAAACCGAGATAGCGGCCGTAATAGACCGGCGTCAGGCACTTGTTGGCGGTTTGCGGATAGTGGATGCAGTAATAGCAATGGCCGCAGGGCATCAGCGGCGGGATCATCACTTTTGATCCGACCTTGAGCGGCTTGCTCATGAAGTCCTCGGTGAACTCCTCGCCGCATTCGACGATGACGCCGCCGAGCTCATGCCCAAGCGTGAACGGCCAGGGCAGCGGCTTCGGCCAGTGACCTTTCAGGATGTGCAGATCGGTGCCACAGACCCCGCAGGCGCCGACCTTGATCAGCGCGGCCTTCCTGCCGACCTTCGGCCACGGCACGGTCTTGATGACGGGCTCCGAGCCGGGACCGGCGTGGGTGCAGACGCGGATCTGTTGCATGGCTGTTTCCTCATCGCCCGTCTGTTATGATTGATGGGTGCGGGCGTGCGGCGAAGCCTATGTGAGATGCACGGTCGTGCCAAGCAGGCAGTCTCGTAGCCCCGCATGAGCGACTTGTTCGCCGTAGCTCGGAGAGCGAAGGCGGAAGCGACATGCGGGACCGGCGGCCCCAGATGTCGCTTCGCCCATCCGGGCTACAAAGCTTGCCGCAAACACAGCCGTCTTTCCCGCCGCAGAGTGTGTGGCAGCAGCGCATGGCAGATGCCCATGCAAACCCAATGTCTTGAGCACCGACCGGCGAACGTGTAAGCGCCGATAGTCTCACCCCAGGTGTCCCCTTGAATCCCCTGCCTCAAAATCCCGTCGCTGCGTCCGGCTCGTTCGCGGCGATGAAGTCGGTGCTGTACCGGCTCCAGTTCGCGTCTTACGTGCTGGCGATGATGGCTGACAACATCGAGCATGTGATCAGCTATTGGGTGGTGTTCCAGAAATTCCATTCGCCGGCGCTGGCGGGCTTTGCGGTGCTGTCGCACTGGCTGCCGTTCCTGCTGTTCTCGGTCGCCGTCGGCGGGCTTGCCGACCGGTTCGATCCGCGCCGCGTCATCCAGTGCGGCATGCTGCTGTTCATCGTGGCATCAAGCGGATGGGGATTCTTCTTCCTCACCGACACGATCCAGATGTGGCACGCGATGCTGCTGCTGGTGATCCATGGCTGCGCCGGCGTGCTCTGGCAGACACCGAACCAGCTGCTGCTCTACGATCTCGTCGGACCCGCCGACCTGCCGAGCGCGGTGCGGCTGAACGCGATGGCGCGCTATCTCGGCATTCTGGTCGGGCCTGCAGTGGGCGGAATCATCATGCTGACGCTGGGCACCTCGCACGGCATCATCTTCAACACGCTGTTCTATCTGCCGATGCTGCTCTGGCTGTTCTGGGCACCCGTGCGCGACAACAGCGTGGCGGTGCGGCGCTTTGCCGTGCGCGGCCTAGCCGACATCGTGCTGACCGTCCGCGCGATCGGAACCCAGCCGACCCTGACCGCGATGACCTGGCTCGCCGGCCTCACCTCCTTCATGATCGGCAACGCCTATCACGCCCAGATGCCGGGCTATGCCGGCGATCTCGGTCATGGCGATCCCGGCGTCTCCTACAGCGTGCTGCTCGCGGCGGATGCGGCCGGCGCGGTGCTCGCCGCTATCGCGCTGGAATCCTGGGGACGGCTCAAGGGCACGCCGCGCACCGCGATCATGCTGGCGATGCTCTGGAGCGTGGCGCTGCTGGGCTTCGCCACAGTGCGGATCTATCCGGTTGCGATCGTGCTGCTGTTCTTCGCCGGCTTCTTCGAGCTGTCGTTCAACACCATGGCGCAGGCCCTGGTGCAGGTGAATGCCCCGCACGACATTCGCGGCCGCGTCGTCGGTCTTTATAATATGGCGGGGCTCGGGATGCGGGCGTTCAGCGGCATCACCGTCGGGCTATCGGGCGCTGCGATCGGCATTCACTGGTCGCTCGGGCTGTCCGCTGCGGTGCTGCTGGCGCTGCTGGTCCTGCTGCAGCGGCGGGCGATGAGGCCGGCTTGAGCATCCCTCCGGGTGTGGCCTTTCGAACGCATTGTGTCTGTCCGTTACCGCCGTACCCAATCCTAACGCGGCATTAACCCTATGCACCTTAGGGTCGTCCCGGACTCCGCCCGGGCGGGGGGTCGGGTGTTGAAAATGGCGTTGGCGAACAAAAAATTTCTTCCTGCCGCCGAAGAGCGTCGGCGTTTTCAGCGGGTGAAGGTGCACCTGCTCGGCCGCTACATGCTGCCGGACCGCCGCGAATTTCCCTGCCAGGTGATCAACATGTCGCCGGGCGGCCTCGCGCTGCTCGCCCCCGGCATCGGCAATGTCGGCGACCGCGTCGTCGCCTATCTCGACCATATCGGCCGCGTCGAGGGCAAGATCACCCGCATCATCGACAATGGCTTTGCCATGACGATCGGGGCGACACCCAGGAAGCGCGACAAGCTCGCCGCGCAGCTGACCTGGCTCGCCAACCGCGACATCCTCAACCTGCCGGAGGACCGCCGCCACGACCGTATCGTGCCGCGCAACCCGATTGCGGTGCTGACGCTCGAGGACGGCACCAAGATGACCTGCCGCATCATCGACCTTTCCTTGTCCGGTGCCGCCATTGCCGCGGAGAACCGGCCGCCGCTGAAATCGACCGTCATGCTCGGCCGGGTCCAGGGCCGCGTGGTCCGAAACCTCGAAGACGGCTTCGCGCTGGAGTTCGTCCACGCCCAGCCGATCGAGACACTCGAAGAGAGCGTTACCGCGCGGTAAAGCGCAGGGACGCCAAAACCCCTGTATTTTCAGCCCGAAGGCGGCTTTCGCAATGCGGACGCCGCCTTTTTCGTGCGTGATGACGAACCTCGCGCCGGTTAACGCACAGCCCCTTTGCACGTTGAAATGGCGGTTCCGCCAGTGTTTCCGCGTTAATCGATAAAATTTGAATCAATTGCAGTTGTTTCAAATTTTATGAGAATTCGATTCAAGTATAGATCGAATTCGCCGCGCCTTTTACTTGTATTCGTCTCGACTTGACTTGGCTGACTTAGCGGCAACTCAAAAGCTCCGTGCGAAATGTGGTCCCAACAAGAAACGGGGGCCGCAATGTTTGACTTCAAGGGACAGGGGAAAGGGCTGGCGCTGGCTGCCATGCTCTTCGGGATCAGCGCGGCAGCGCAGGCCGGCGAGAGCCGTCTGCTCTACGCGAGCCTCGGTGACACCACGCGTGCGCCGATCGGCTGGGTCGAGTTCTGCGCGGACAATACCGCTCAGTGCCAGGGCACGCCGGCGCAGCCGCGCGACATCGTGATGTCGCAGGCCGCATGGCGCGACCTCGTCAAGGTCAATCGCTGGGTCAACGAGACCGTCAAGCCTTTGACCGACCAGGAGCACTGGGGCGTGATCGAGAAGTGGTCGCTGCCGACCGACGGTTACGGCGACTGCGAAGACTACGTGTTGCTGAAGCGCAAGATGCTGATCGATGCCGGATGGCCGCGCCAGGCCCTGCTGATCACCGTCGTGCGCGACAAGAAGGGCGAAGGACACGCGGTGCTGACGGTGAAGACCGACAAGGGCGAGTTCGTTCTCGACAATCAGAACGAGAACGTCGTTGCCTGGACGGAGACCGGTTACCGCTTCGTCAAGCGCCAGTCGCAGAGCGATCCCAACGTCTGGGTTTCGCTCGGCGATACCAAGCCGGCGGTCTCCACCGCCAGCGCCAGAGATTGAGAACGAGACAAGGAGTTACGCGGCCCGGTCACATCCCCACCCCTCCCCGTCCCAGACCGGTTCGCGCGCGCCCAGCCATCCCCCAATGGCTGGGCGCAATTTTTTTGCGATGCGTGATCAGTCCTGAGCGGCCTGCGACCACGGCACGCGCGCGGCGGTGAAATCGCGCCAGGTGCCTTGCAAGGCGGGCCTGATGCCGATCGATGCACGCGCCTGCCAGCCGGCGATCGCGGCGGCGGCGATGGCGCCGTCGGGCTCGGCTCCGAGCCCGTCGAGCAGCGAAGCCGTGACCGCCATGTCGTTGTAGGCGCCGAGCTCCTCCTGCAAACCGGCGAGCCTGCGGGCAAATTTCCTCGCGGGCTTTCGATCGGCAAACAGCGGCAGCAGGAACTCGCTGAGATAGCGCAGCCGCTTGGTCGCGAGCCGCACCCGGTGCAGCTCCTCCATCGTGAGCGACTTGAAGCGGCGGCCGCGCTTGAGCACCTTGGCGTATTGCTCCGACAGAATGCGCTGCGCGAAATTGACGGCGGGCTCGGCGAGCCGGCCGAGATCTTCGGCGGCGACGTCATTGCGCCAGCCCCGAGTCTCGATCCAGTTGCCGAAGCCGATCAGGAACATGGCGCAGCGGCGATCGTCGAGCGCGTGATGCGCCTTGCGATAGGCCTCGGACTGGCGTCCGGCCGCAGCCCGGCCGAGCGCATCGAAACCGGCGATTGCAGGGCAAGCCTTCGCGATCGTCGGCAAGGTCTCGAGCTGGAACACATCCCAATCGCGCGCGGCGGACAGGTCTTGCGCCAGCCAGCGCGCTTCCGACCTCAGTGCGTCGAGATTGCTGAGCGCGCCGACCGAGCGCATCAGGTCGAGCGCCGATCGAATCCGGCGCAGCGAGACGCGCAGCTGATGCACGCCTTCCGGATTGCGCCCGTCCTCGGCCGCCGGCAGCGACTGAAGCAGATGAAGGAAGCACGAGCGCAGGATCGTCGCGAACGCCTCGTCGAGCGTCACCGATGGATCGAGGCGAAGCTTGCGCGGTCGGCGTGCCGAGGGCGGCACGCCCGCGGCAAGATCGAAGCCGCGCGCCGACTTGCTGCGGATGGACGGCTTCACCGCGCCGTGCTCGGCCAGCCGCAACGCGACCTCGTAGATCGTGCTCGCGCTGCCGCTCTTGAGCTCCAGCTCCAGCTCGATCTCGCTCACCGGCAGCGATCGATCATCTGCCGTCAGCGCGCCATGGTCGAAAGCGATCTCGACCGTGCCGGACGGCAGGTCGATCATCCGCGCGTGGCGATGGACGTCGGCGGTGAAGACGGCTTCGAGCGGCTGCGCTTCGAGATGGCTGCGAAGCTTCTCCGGAATGAAAGGCATCGCCAGAGCGAGATCGGGCGCAAGCGAGGCCACGCTCGCCTCCCACTCGCCGCGGCGCAGCGGATCGTCCGCCACGTCGGTCTTCACGGTCTGCACGAAGCGCGCGCCGCTCTGGCGAACGCGCAGGCTCAGGCCGTTGCGCCGAAGCATCCGCTCGGGGGTGTCATAGTAGACGGATTTGAGGTGTTTTCGCGAGCCCTTGTTGCGCGCATTCGCAGCGATGACCGGCGCGGCGTTGAAATGCGCCATGCGATCGGCATCGACCAGCAGCTTGAGCTCGATTTCGCCGGGATGCGCGGCAAGGCTCGACTGCGTCGGTTCCGCAGCAGGCGGGACACCTTGCGATGGCGTCTGATCACTCACAGCGCCCTCGACGATCGCAGGTTCCGCGCCGGGCTCGGCCGGTTCAATCTGCCTGAGGAAGCCGGCGACGACTTGCGTTCTCCTGTTGTCCTTCGGAACGGGATTCCCCTCCGGCGCACTCGGGGTTTTGCGAGCCGGTGTTGGGTCTGATTTCAGCATTTACGGTGACATGACAGTTCAATGACAGAGCGACAGCATATAGCGGGAGCGGCCCGCGAGGAATAGTCACGTTATGCAGCAGTGCGTGATCAACCACACGACGTGCCAGACGCGGGAATCCGGCAAGGCTTGTCACAATCCGGCGTGCCAATACGAGCTAAGCTGCCCTAAGCGCAGCAAATGATCGATTCGCCGAGCGAAATTCGCTGTCCTCGAAACCGAAATGAACGCGCCAGCGAGTTTGCCCCATGCTAGCCGAGAAATTCTTTCTGGTTCTGGAGACGCTGAGAAGCCATGCCCCCGATGACCGGCCTGGAATTGTGACAAGCCCTGGGCGGCCTGCAGCAGTCCCGGAGCTCGCGTTAGGTTCGCAGCTCAAAAGGGCGGTTGCGGAGGATCGCCCCTAGGAGCGATCCCGCCACCTCATGTCTGGCAGGCACGCAAGATGTGATCGACGCGCGCGCTTGTCAGCGTGCGAGGATGTTCTTGTAGACCTTGCCGCCCTTCATGATCACCACAAAATTCTTTGCGGGATCTTCGACGAGCTTGATGTTGTCGAGCGGATTGCCGTCGACCAGAAGGAGATCGGCGAACGCGCCCTCCTCGACCACGCCGAGCTTGCCCGGATAGGGATTTCGCGGACCCGACAGGCTCAGCAGTTCGGCATTGGCCGACGTCGCCATGGCCAGCGCTTCGGCCGATGTGTACCAGCGCGTGAGCGTGGCCAGCATGGCGCCCTGTCGATCCGCCAGCGCCTGCGAGAACAGGACGTCGGTGCCGAACGCGGTCTTGATGCCGTACTTCTTCGCGAGCGCATAGACGCGGTCGGTTCCGGCGACCACCTGCTTCATCTTGTCCTGCTCGGCGGGTCCGAGCGCGGCGGCACCGGAGATATCCAGGAACGGTTGCGTGCTCAACCAGATCCCCTTCTCCGCGATCAGCTTAGCGCTCGCCTCGTCCATGAGATGACCATGCTCGATGCATCTGACGCCGGCCGCGACCGAGCGCTGGATCGCGACCGGCGTATAGGCGTGCGTAGCAACATAGGTGCCCCAATTGTCGGCGGCTTCGACCGCCGCGCGCAGCTCGGGCTCGGTAAAGGTGGAGACGTCGAGCGGGCTGAAGGGCGATGCAACGCCGCCGCCTGCGGTGAGCTTGACCTGCGAGGCCCCTTGCATGAGCTGCTCGCGCGCGCGCACACGCACCTCGTCCGGACTGTCGGCCACCATGCTGCCGCCGATCCGCTCCATGCGGCTCAGCATGCCGCCGATCGTTCGCGGCAGATCGGAGAGCTGGCGGAAGTCGCCGTGACCGCTGGTGATGGTGATCATGGCGCCGGAGGGATAGATGCGGGGACCTGCGACGAGGTCCTCATCGATGGCCTGCTTGAGACCGAAGCTCGGCCCGCCCATGTCGCGCACGGTGGTGAAGCCGCGCATCAGCGTGGCCGTCGCCTCGCTGGCGGCGAGCAGATTGTTATAGCCGATATCGCCCGCGAGCACGGCCATCGGCGTCGGGCGCACCAGCATCGCGTGCCAATGCGCATCGATCAGTCCCGGCATCAGCACGCGGCCGCCGCCGTCGACCACCTGACCGGCGGCCGCGATGTCCGCGGTCGAAATCCTCTCGATCTTCCCATTTCTAACGAGGACGTTGGACGCGGCTGACAGCGCGGCGCTCTTGCCGTCGAATATCCGGACGTTGCGAAACAGGACGGCGGAGTCCTGCTGGGCCCTCGCCGAGGAGGCGCTGCCGAGGATCATTGCAACGGCCGCAAGCAGCGTGGCGATTCCGGACACTCTGGCCGGCATCCTCAAACCCGACATGTCCGGCCTCCGCTGAGGTGCAGGGCTACGCGAGGGGTGATGACAGGCACGCAACGTCTCGCGCCAATTGACGCCGACGTCTGGCCTCCGTCAACTGGCCACCACAGCGGCAAATATGCAGTCCTGCCATCTGCATTGATGAGAGGTCGCCGCGATCGGCTCGAATTTGAATCAAAGAGATATCGTGATGATCGGCGCCGCAGCCGGCATGTCGTGGCGACGGGAGAGCAGAATGATGAGCGAACAGCGCGCGATGAGCCCCACATTCATTAGGAACCTTCATCGCGCTCGCGCTTGAACCGGCATGAAAGATCCATCACCCGGGATGCGCAGGGCATTACGTCATGCCCAACTATACGGTCACTTGCTCGTCCGAAATGACAGGCTGTATTACCCAGGAGGTAACCACCCCATCTGCTCGGTGCAGCTTGCACGGGAGATGGTCAGGTCAGGATGGATGACAAAGCGAGGCGGCGACTACGAGATCACCCCAGACGGGCAGCTCGCCGCAGAACGCGAATTCAGCCACTGACGCGGGATCGCAGCTCTCGGCGGCGATTCCTGGCGCTTGCGATCGATGCGGATCAGACGCCCAGCACGTCCGCGAGCCGCAGCTCGTCGGCGGCGGGGTCCTTGAGGAACAGCTCGTCCTCGATCTCGGTCAGATGCGAGAGCATCTGCGCGCGCGCGGCCTGCTTGTCGCGCTTGCGGATCGCGCTAACGATGCCGGCGTGATGATCGGTGCCGCAAGCGGGCGTGTCGTGGCGGCGGTATAGCAGGATGATGAGCGAGGAGCGCGCGATCAGCTCCTTGAGGAAGCCGAGATAGATGCTGTGGCCGCTCATCTCGGCGACGAGCTTGTGAAACTCACCGGAAAGCCGGACCGAGGCGCGCGCGTCGCCGCGCAGCTCCGCCTCGCGCTCCTCGGTGAGATGTTGCTGGAGACGATCGAGCCAGGCCGGCGACACCGCGTCGATGGCGTGATCGACGATGGTGGGCTCGATCAGGCGCCGCGCCTCGAACACCTCGCGGGCATCGGCGGGCGTGGGGCGCGCGACGAATGCGCCGCGGTTCTTCTCGATGTTGACGATGCCCTCATGCGCAAGTTGCTGCAGCGCGGTGCGGACCAGGGTGCGGCTCGCGCCGTAGATCTCGCCGATCTCGTCCTCGCCGAGCTTCGTGCCCGGCAGCAGGCGATGTTCCAGGATCGCGGCGGTCACGCCCTCCCGGATGCGGCTGACGCGGTCGCTCGCGTCTGGCGCGTCGGATTTGGGGCGGGACTTGGCGGCCATTGGTTCGAGAGTTGGGCTTGAGGGCTCGGTCGACGACGTTCGCTTTCGAATGTTAGTCGACGAGCTGTATCCAATCACAGGCGAAACTTTATACAATCTTCGCCTGTTTTGTGTGCAGATGACTGCGCGCCCGGCGGGCAGCCCGGATCCGCCGGATTCGATCTAACGATCTGACTCCGCAGCACAGTTTCAGGATTCGGCCGGCAAGGAGGCGATTGGCACGGAGCTTGCGGAGAGAGGCGGAAGCACGCCCCTCCTCGGACACGCCATGGCCACTCCCGCCGCTCTCGAACTGGTCGCCGTCACCAAGCGCTACGACACGACGCTGGCGGTCGACACCGTCAATTTGAAGATCCCGGCCGGCACCTATTGCTGCCTGCTCGGCCCGTCCGGCTGCGGCAAGACCTCGACGCTGCGGATGATCGCAGGCCACGAGGCGGTCAGCGAGGGCGACATCATCCTCGGCGCGCAAAACGTCACCGACCTGCCGCCGGCCGAGCGCGGCACCGCGATGATGTTCCAGTCCTACGCGCTGTTTCCGCATCTGTCCGTGATCGACAACGTCGCCTTTGCACTCAAGATGCGCGGCATCGACAAGCCGACACGCCACAAACGCGCCGGCGAACTTCTGGAGCTGGTGGCGATGAGCCAATATGCGGGCCGGCTGCCGGCGCAGCTCTCCGGCGGCCAGCAGCAGCGCGTCGCACTCGCCCGCGCGCTGATCACCGAGCCGCAGATCCTCCTGCTCGACGAGCCGCTCTCCGCGCTCGATCCGTTCCTGCGGGTCAAGATGCGCGGCGAGCTCAAGCGGCTGCAGCGCGAGCTCGGCATCAGCTTCATCCAGGTCACCCACGGCCAGGAAGAGGCGATGGCGCTCGCCGACCACATCGTGGTGATGAACCACGGCAAGATCGAGCAGCAGGGCACGGCGCGCGACATCTTCCACCATCCCCGCACCGAATTCGTGGCGCGCTTCATCGGCGGCCACAACGTGCTCAGCGACGCCGGCAAGCTCATCGCCGTGCGCGCCGATCAGCTCGGCATCGCGCCGTTCACCGATGGCGCGTTCGGCGCACCGGCGCGGCTGACCCAGACCGAGTACCAGGGCTCCTACATCGCCGTCTCGCTGACGCTCGACGACGGCACCGCCCTGTTCTCCCACGTTCCCGAAGCCACCTTCGACGTCCACCCGTTCCGTCCGGGCGATCGCGTGCTGGCCACCTGGGATCCCGCCAAGGCGCAACGCCTGCAATAGCGCCGATCGATCACTGGAATGCGCAACAGAGGAGTGACTGACATGAGCGAGACCATCAGGACAAAGGGCGTCAGCCGCCGCACGCTGCTCAAGGGCACCGCCAGTCTGGCCGGCCTTGCCGCCGGCTCCGGCGCCATCACCGGCTTTCCCTATGTGAAGTCGGCCGAGACCAAGGTGCTGCGCTATCTCGGCACCGCCGTGAACGAAGGCGACGACATCTCCAAGCAGTGCCTGAAGGACACCGGCATCAAGATCGAATACATCACCGCGACCACCGACGACGTCACCAAGCGCGTGATGACCCAGCCGAACTCCTTCGACGTGCTGGACACCGAATATTTCTCGCTGAAGAAGATCGTGCCGTCGGGGAACATCCTTGCGCTCGACGCCAGGAAGATCAAGCAGTTCGACAACATCACGCCCGTCTTCACCAAGGGCGAGACGCCCGGCGGCAAGAAGATCGGCGGCCAGGGCACCGCGCCCTGGAAGGTGCTTTATCTCGAGGGCAAGGACTCCAAGAAGTTCGCGACCTCGGCGACCGAATTCGTCACCCTGATCCCGACGGTCTACAACGCCGACACGCTCGGCATCCGCCCCGACCTGATCAAGCGTCCGATCAGCTCGTGGTCCGAACTGCTCAACCCCGAATTCAAGGGCAAGGCCTCGATCCTCAACATCCCCTCGATCGGCATCATGGATGCCGCGATGGTCGTGGAGGCCACCGGCAAGTACAAATATGCCGACAAGGGCAACATGACCAAGGAAGAGATCGATCTCACCATGAAGGTGATGACCGAAGCCAAGAAGGCCGGCCAGTTCCGCGCCTTCTGGAAGGACTTCAACGAGAGCGTCAACCTGATGGCATCAGGGGAAACCGTGATCCAGTCGATGTGGTCGCCGGCAGTGACCAAGGTCCGCTCGATGGGCATTGCCTGCACCTTCCAGCCGCTGAAGGAAGGCTATCGCTCCTGGGCCTCGGGCTTCTGCGTCTCCAAGGGCGTGTCGGGCGCGAAGCTCGAATGGGCCTATGAGTTCGTCAACTGGTTTCTGTCCGGCTATGCCGGCGCCTATCTCAACCGCCAGGGCTACTACTCGGCCGTGCTCTCCACCGCGAAGGCGCATATGGAGCCCTACGAGTGGGCGTACTGGATGGAAGGCAAGCCGGCCGAGAAGGACATCAAGGCGCCCGACGGCTCGCTGCTCGAAAAGGCCGGCGCGGTGCGTGACGGCGGCTCCTATGAGGACCGCATGGGCGGCGTCGCCTGCTGGAACGCCGTGATGGACGAGAACGACTACATGGTCCGCAAGTGGAACGAGTTCATCGCAGCGTAATTTGATGGACACGTCAGAGGACATCCTGCAACGGGCATCCCCGGACCTTGTCCGAGGATCCGACACCGCGCGCGCCGCAAAGGCCGCGCGGTTGTCGCCGTCTTTCATCTCCTGGCTCCAGGCCGGGCCGATGATGCTGGTGTTTCTCGCCTTCTTTCTCGTTCCGCTGGTCTTCGTGGTCATCGTCTCGTTCTGGGACTATAACGAATACCAGCTGCTGCCGGCCTTCTCGGGCCGCGGCTATACCGACACGTTCGAAGGCTGCATCGCGCAGCTGCCCGATCTCTGCACGATCGGGCGAACCTATGTCATGACGCTGAAGCTCTGCTTCCTGGTCTGGGCGATCACGCTGTTCATCGGCTTCTGGGTCGCCTACTTCCTCGCCTTCCACGTCAAGTCCAAGACCTGGCAGATGGGATTGTCGCTGCTCTGCACGATCCCGTTCTGGACCTCCAACGTGATCCGCATGATCGCCTGGATCCCGCTGCTCGGGCGCAACGGCCTGGTCAATTCCGGCCTGGTCAAGACCGGCCTGATCAACCACCCACTGGAATGGCTGCTGTTCTCCGAATTCTCCGTGGTGCTGGCGCTGGTGCACCTCTTCACCTTCTTCATGGTGGTGCCGATCTTCAATTCGATGATCCGCATCGACAAGTCGCTGATCGAGGCCGCCTATGACGCCGGTGCGACCGGCTTCCAGACTCTGGTCAACGTCATCATCCCGCTGGCAAAGCCGGGCATCGTCATCGGCTCGATCTTCGTCATCACCATCGTGATGGGCGACTTCATCACCATCGGCGTGATGGGCGGCCAGCAGATCGCCGCTGCCGGCAAGATCATCGAGACGCGGGTCAACGCGCTGCAATTCCCGGCCGCCGCGGCCAACGCCGTGATCCTGCTCGCCATCACCTTCCTGATCATCACCATGATGTCGCGCATCGTGGACATCAAGAAGGAACTCTAGAGCATGAAGGAAGGACGGCCGCGCTCGTTCTACGTGCTCGCGATCTTCTTCGCGGCCTATGTGCTGTTCCTCTACGGCCCGATGATCGCGATCTACGTGCTGTCGTTCCAGGGGCCGTCGGGCGGCCTCACCTTCCCGATGAACGGCGTGTCGACCTTCTGGATCGCAAAACTGTTCCAGGGCACCGGCATCGTCGATCTCGGCGCGGCCTTCCGCCGCTCGCTGCTGCTCGGCCTGATCGTGATGATCGTCACCGTCGTGCTGTCGGTCGCCGCCGGCATGGCGTTCCGCCGCAGGTTCAGGGCGCAAAGCATCCTGTTCTATTCGGCGATCGCGAGCCTGATCGTGCCCTCGATCATCACCTCGCTCGGTATCTCCCTGGAATTCCGCATCATCGACGATCTGATCAAGGCGCATTGGAACGAGAATTTCGAGACCTCGATGGGCCTGCTCACATCGGGTCTCGGCGCACACCTGACCTGGACGCTGCCGTTCGGCCTGCTCATCATGTTCGCGATCTTCAACCGCTTCGATCCCCGCCTCGAGGAAGCCGCGCGCGATCTCGGCGCAACGCCGTGGCAGACGTTCCGCCATGTCGTGCTGCCGATCATCCTGCCCTCCGTGATCGGCATCGGCTTGTTCGGCTTCACGCTGTCCTGGGACGAGCTCGCCCGCTCCAGCCAGGCGATCGGGGCGGTGAATACGCTGCCGCTCGATCTGCAGGGCCTCACCACCACCGTGACGAACCCCGACATCTATGCGCTCGGTACCGTGATCTCGGCAGTCTCGTTCACGGTGATCACGCTTGCGCTCGGCACCATCCACATGCTCAACAAGCGGCAGGCGGCCAAGGGTTCGGACGCGGGCAAGGGGCTTGTCTGAGGGACTTGTCTGAGAAGGGACTCGTCTGATCGAAATGCGACTGCACATCGTCAATCCCAACACCACGGCGTCGATGACGGCAAAGATCGCCGCTGCAGCGCGTAGCGTCGCCCTGCCCGGCACGGTGATCGACGCGCGGCAGCCGAGGATGGGCCCGGTCTCGATCGAGGGATTTTACGACGAAGCCTTCGCCGTGCCCGGCATGCTCGGCTGCATCCGCGAGGCCGACCGCGACGGCGCAGAGGCCCACATCATCGCCTGCTTCGACGACACCGGCCTCGACGCCGCCCGCGCGGTCGCCCAGGTGCCGGTGATCGGCATCGGCGAGGCCGGCTTCCACATGGCGAGCCTGATCGCCGCGCGCTTTGCCGTGGTGACCACGCTCGCCGTGTCCATCGTGCCGATCGAACATAATTTGCGGAAATACGGTCTCGCTGAACGCTGCGCCCGCGTCCGCGCCGCCGAAGTGCCGGTGCTGGCGCTCGAGGAGCGCAACACGGACGCGCTCGCAAGGATCTCCGCCGAAATCACCGCCGCGATCCGCGACGACCGCGCTGAAGCCATCGTGCTCGGCTGCGCCGGCATGGCCGATCTCGCCGCTGAGCTTGCCGCCACGCATGGCCTGCCCGTGATCGACGGCGTCGCTGCGGCGGTGACGCTGGCGGAATCACTTGTGCGGCTGGGCCTGAAGACCTCCCGGCTCGGGCCCTACGCGGCACCGCGATCCAAGACCTATTCCGGGCCGTTTGCGCCGTTTCAACCTTGATTCCTGGGCCGGGGCGGAGCCTCGCAGGCCCCAAGGCACGCTGATTCCTGGTTTTTTTGCCCTTAGCCTCTTTTTGGTCCCATTCCTTGCGGAAACGTAACGCTTTCGGGACGCCCCGGCGACCTCTGGTTGCCGGTCTTCGCCACTCACCAAGTTTCAATTTGGGTTTTGTCAGCGATGATCGATCTCGCCCAGGACACACCGTCCAACCCCCTCCTTCGCCTTGGCGCGCAGCCGATCGCGCTGACCGCCGCAGCGCTCCTGCTTCTGATCGCGGGGGTGACCTCGATCGCGATCTGGCGGGCCTATACCGGCGCCGCTCCTGAAGCCGACCGCGTGGTGGCATCGCGGCAGCTCCAGGCCCGCACCGCCCAGGCCTCCGAGCAACTCGTCGAGAAGACCAAGGGACTGGAGGCGACCCAGCAGGAATCGATCGACCAGCTCCAGGTCGTGCAGGACCAGCTCCAGACGATGAAGCGGCTGATGGCGGCGCAGCAGGCCGACACCAAGCGCCTGTCCGAACAGGTCGCCTCGCTGAACGAGTCCATCGACGGCTTGCGGCAGTCGTTCGCCAGCGCACGGGCGAGCGAGGTTGAAGCGCCCTCGGTTACCCGCAGGAAACCGGCGCGGCACCGTGTCCACGCCAGTGCGCGCAAGCGCTCGCGCGGCTAACTCCCACCACGCCGTGGAACTTTATTTTCGCCACTTGTGAACTGGATCACATTCGGCCGTATGATTCCGCGCGATGGTCGCGCTTACCGGATGGCGTGAGCCGATTTCAATGTCCGGGGCTGGCAAGGTCGTTGACGGTATACTGCGTCAACGGCCTTGTTTTTTTGTGGGACGCTATTCGCAGACGTCCACGCGGCGGATGCGCCAGCCCGCCGGCGTCATGACGCGCTTGCGCGCGACGTAGCAGCCGCCATAGCCATCGTTGTAGTCGCCGTAGCCGGTACTATAATAGTACGAATTGCCGTAATAGGGGTAGCCGTAGCCGTAATAACCGCCGTAGTAGCCGGCACCGGCGATGCCCGCCCCGATCGCGACACCTGGCCAGAAGCCGCCGCCATGCCAATGGCCGCCATGGCCCCAGCCACCACCGCCGTGACCCCAGCCGCCATGTCCCCCACCATGCCCGAATCCCCCTGCGTGGGCCACCTGCGGCGCCGACAGTCCGACCGCCGCGACGGCCAGCGCCGCCATCATCATCCTGCGTAACATCACTCGATCCTCCGCGGGGACACGCTCCACGCTTCAAAGCGGGATCAAGCTAACGTCACTTGGGCATTCGGGACAGCCACGCTGTCTCACTTCCGCGCGAGCGCTAAAGCGCGATGCGATCAGGATGAATCGTCCATCGCGCTTCAGGGTATTGTTTCAAGCATGATCTTTTCGGAAAACCGCGGCGCACTTTTCCGGATCATGCTTTAGCAACCGCGGCAGATGCTCTTGAGCTTCTTGTCGAGCATACGATTCTCGGCATTGACGGTGGCATCGGCGCCGCCGCCTGTGCCGCTGCCAGTCGTACCGGAGCCCGGGCCGGATGACTGAGCCGTACCCAGGCTGTTGGTGCCGGGCGGTGGAGCCGGCGAGTTGGCGACGCCACCGCTCGATCCGACGGAGCCTCCAGTCGATCCCGCAGCGCCTCCGGTCGATCCGGCAGAACCGCCGCTCGCCTGCGCGAACGCGACGGCCGGCATCGCTGCGAGGGCGAAGATCACCATCATGGTCTTGATCGAGACGGTTGCGGGCGATGCAGCCATGAGAATTCTCCTTTGCCGGTCAACCGCTGCGGCGAAGGCAGGTTCCGGAACAAATACCGTCACATCAGCTTGAAAGCGAGGAGGCTCAACCACGATGACCGATCGCGATCCTTTTGCAGAAGGCGAACGCGCCGCGCGCGACAACATTCCGGCCGAGGCCAATCCTTACCTCGGCGGCAGCGACGAGCATGCGCTGTGGGCCGCCGGCCACGAGAAGGTCGCAGGCGCGACCGAAGCGCGCGAATCCGAGGGAAGCTGACGTCCCGCTCCGGATCGCGCGCCGATCGCTATGCGGCCGCCACCATATTCTCGGTCCGGTCCTCGACCATGGTCACGAACATGTGGGACTCTTCGCTGGCGCCGCCGATCTGAACCCGCCGTGCGGAGATCACGCGACGCCCGCGCGCGGGATTGTCGATGGTGTCGATGATCGGCTCGAGCTGCTGCTTCTGCCCGAGGAGCTGCTTATCGCGCCGCTCGATCAGTTCGGCCGCCTCCGCGGAGAACAACTCCCGCGCCGTCTTGCCGATGATCTCGCCGCGCGACATGCCGATCATCTTCTCGGCGGCCTTGTTGACGAAGACATAGCGCAGATTGCGCGCATCCTTGGCGATGATGCCCTCGGCCACGTTCTCGATGATGGTGGCGAGGAAACGTTCCATCCGCTCGAGAATCCGCTCGCGCTGACGCTGCTCTGTGACGTCCTCCTGCACCGAAACCCAGCCGCCGCCGTCCATCGGACGCTCGTAGATCTTGATGGTGCGGCCGTCGTTCAAGGCGATCTCGTAGGCCGCCGGCTCGCGCCTCGCGATCCGGCCGAGAACGGCCGCGACATATTTCGCGACGTCGCCGCTGAACAGCCCGCTTCCGACCCGGTGCTGGAGGATCTCCTCGAGGCTCGATCCGGCCTGGATCGTCTCGGGCAGATTGTAGATCTGCCGGTAGTTGGCGTTCATCGCCACCACGTGGGCCTTGCCGTCGAGCATGATCAGGCCCTGCGGCATGCTGTTGATGGCGGCCGAGAGCTGCCACTTCTTGGCCTGGTACTTGTCGTTGAACTTGTCGCGCTCGGTCATCGCCGCGTCACGCGCTTGCGCGGTGCCGAGTTCGAGTTCCTGGAGCTCGAAGATACGCGCCACGGCGTCGCGGAAATTCTGCACGGCGCGCGCAAGATGCCCGATCTCGTCGTGACGGCCGAGATGCGGCACCTCGCTCTTGACGTCGCCTTGCGCGATGCGGTCGGTCGCCTGCGTGATATCGGCCAGCGCGCCGACCACCGAACCTCGCATGACGACGACGTTCAGTCCTGCGAGAATCAGTGCCGCGAGCCCGAGTGCGAACAGATAGGCCGCCGCGTAGCGGTTCTCATTGGCGAGCGCATCCGCCTCGCGGGCACGCTGCTGGTAGATGCGCTCGAGCACCTCGATATCGCTGTTGAGCTTGTTGCGCACTGTCCGGTTGGCGTCGTTGTCGCCCCATTCGCGCGCCGCGGCCGGACTGATCTCCAGACCACGCCGCACCAGCTCCCGGCGGAAATCGATGAACTGCACGATGCGCTGGCGGAACGTGGCGAGTTGTTCGGCATCGTCGTCGCCGACGGTCCGCTCCAGGCTCTTCACCGCCACCGCGAGCTCGCCGTTCCGGCGCACCAGCCCATCGGCGAACTGCTTCATCGCGCCGCGATCGGCGGACATATAGATGCCGCGCGACTCCATGACGATGGCGTAGATCAGCGCGTTGATGCGTCCGACATTGATTGCGGCCTCGGCGGAAGAGGCGTGCATGTGCCGATAGGTCGTCTGCAGCCGCACCGACTGGACCGACATCACCATGAGGAAGGTGGTGACGATCGCGAGGAAGGCGGCAATGCTGTAGACCTTCTCCGCGACCGTCAATGTGTCGGCGCCGCGCGCGAAGCGAACGAGCTTCCTCAAAAAATTGGTTCCGGCGGCGAGGCCGGATGCCGGTGCCGCAGCGCCCATGGCGCAGCTCTCCCTGGTTGAAAACACCCCACGATACCGGCACGGCGCTAGCGGAGGCTTAAAGTTTCAACCGGTATTCTTACGGCATGGAACCGAAAGAGCGGGAGCGTGCCGCACACCGCAGGTGCGTCAACCGATCCGCTTCAGGCCCTTCTTGAAGCGCGGACCGTTGGCGACATAGAACCTGGCCGCGCTCCCCATTCGCTGCACCTGCGCGTCGTCGAGCGTGCGGATCACACGCGCCGGCGAGCCGATGACCAGGGAGCGTTCGGGAAATTCCTTGCCCTCGGTGATGACGGAACCGGCTCCGACGATACTGTTGCGGCCGATCTTCGCCCCGTTCATCACGATCGAGCCCATGCCGATCAGCGCGCCCTCCTCGATGGTGCAGCCATGCAGGATGACATTGTGGCCGACCGTGCAGTTCCGGCCGATGTGAAGCGGAAAGCCGAGATCGGTGTGGCAGGTCGAGCCGTCCTGCACATTGGCGTCCTCGCCGATCTCGATCCATTCATTGTCGCCGCGCAGCACCGCGCCGAACCAGACGCTCGCTCCCGGCTGCAGGCGCACGCGGCCGATCACGGTGGCGGTCTCGGCGATGAAATAATTGCCGTCGGCGGGAAGGTCGGGCGCCTGCCCGTCGAGCTCGTAGATCGCCATGGAGGTCTCCTGTCGCGTTGACCACTGGCATAGCCAAACGGCAGCCGCGACGCAAAGGCCCCGCGCCGGCAGCGCTCGATGCGCGGACGTCAGCCCAGAACGCCAGCCGCGCGCAGCGTCATCAGGAAGAAGGTGCCGCTCATCATGCTCCAGAACCCGGCGATGAGGGTCGCCATCATCACGAACTCGGCACGGCGGCTTTCCACGCGCATGCCGCGCAGCGTGTTGCGCATGATGATGAAGGGCGCGGCGAACACCAGGAACGGCACCGCCGCGAAGGTCTTCGGCGCCACGCCGTCCTGCAACAGGCCGAAGCCGGCGGGCCGCCGCGCCAGCGCCTGGTATCCGTTCACGAGCGCGCCAGCGAGCGCGAAACCAATGCAGATCGAGAAGAAGGTGTTGAAAGCTTCAGGTGTCATCGGAACGGTCCGCCCTTACGCAACGCCGGAGCATTCCTGTGACAAATGGTGCCGGTTAACGCTACATTATCCTTAAGGGAAGGTTAACGCCGCCGTCCCATCCACGCAGGGCCACCCTCGCCCCCCGCGGCCGGGAACGCTGCGCGAAATCGCCGCCCCATGGCATATTCGCCGCTGATTCGTCGGCCACCGGCCGACTTCCGGCTCTCCTTGCGCAAGCTCATGACGGTGTTTTCGGCAGCTCCCCACAGATCCCCCCGCACGCGCAGCTGGACGCATGCCGTCCCGATCGTGCTCGGCGGCATTGCTGCGGTCTGCGCGGTCGCGCTCGTCGCCTATCTGTTGTGGCCGACCTGGGGCACCCGCGGTGCGAACGCCCCGGACAAGCTGCCGGTGAGCGTGGGCGGCACGCTGTTCAACCTGCCGGTGACTGCGATCCGCATGAAGATCCAGCGGCACTCCGGACCGCAGGAGCGCATCGATCTCGACTTCCTCTATCCGTCTCTCGAGCCGCCCGGCGCGCCGAAGCACGTCACCGCCGACACGGTGGAAGCGGCGGTGCAATCGATCGACCGCATCTTCCTGTCGATCGCAGCCCATCACGATGCGCTCTCGCCCGAGCAGCGCACAGCCACGATCTATCCGCGCTATCTCGACCAGGCCGCAGCGACGCCCGTGGACGGCCTGACGATGCGGATGTTCCGCACTGAGACCCCTTACGGCAGCGAAGACTTCTATTCCGCTGCAAGCCCCGCGCTGGCCGCGCGCTGCACCCGCGATGCGGCCACCCCGGGCATGTGCCTGTCCGAGCGCCGCGTCGGCGGCGCCGACCTCACCTTCCGCTTTCCGCGCAGCTGGCTGTCGCAATGGCGCGATGCGGCGGAGGCGATGGACAGGCTGACGGCGCAGCTGCGCGGGCCGAAAGGGTAAGCGGGGCCTGTTCGGGCCAGGTCCGAAGTAAAAATTGCAAAAACAACCCCATGCACAGTAGCCAAGCGCCTGTGATTGTTCGTATTTTTCGAAGTCAAATTTTAGCGCTATGACGTCGTCATGAGGCAGTCGTGAAGCTGCTGTTCGTCATGAGAAGAGCGCGCCTGATCTTCGGTGCGTGTCCCGGACGCGCTGCAGCGTTCTTACGCTGCTGCGCAGAGCCGGGATCCAGAAGGCCCCGCGCTCCGCCGCTGCATGGGCCCCGGCTCTGCAACGCACCGCCGAACCGGACGATGCTTCGCATCGCCGGGGAGGCGCTGCGCTGCGTCCGGGGCACGAAGCCGAACGGCCTGTGTAACTTTTATTCCTGATCGACCAGATCGTCTTCCAGGATCGCCATCTGGAACTGGAACGAGCGATCGTCGTCCTCGTCGTCGACGAAGAGCACGCCGATGAATTCCTCGCCGATATAGACTTCGGCGGAATCGTCCTTCTTCGGCCGCGGCACGACGCGGATCTTGGGATTGCCGAATACGCGCTTCAGATACGCATCTAACTTTCTGACTTCTTTGACGTCCACGGCAAGTCTCCGATCGAAAATGGTCGGCGGGTTTTAGGACGAGACGCGACGAACCGCCAGCATGAATTGTCAAAGAATTCGGGGACCGAAAGGGCAGGAAATCCGGCCCTTTTCGCCTTCAAAGCCCCATCTCAGAGTCCCGTCTCAGAGTCCCATGGCGTTGATCATCTGATCCATGGTCCGCGACGGTTCGGCGCAGCCGGCCTCGCCGACGACCTTGGCAGGCACGCCCGCGACGGTGACGTTGTGCGGCACGGGCTTGACCACGACCGAGCCGGCCGCGATGCGCGCGCAATGGCCGATCTCGATGTTGCCGAGAATCTTTGCGCCCGCGCCGATCAGGACGCCGTGCCGGATCTTCGGATGACGATCCTCATTCTCCTTGCCGGTGCCGCCGAGCGTGACGCCGTGCAGGATCGAGACGTCGTCCTCGATCACCGCCGTCTCGCCGCAGACGAAGCCCGTGGCATGGTCGAGGAAGATGCCGCGGCCGATGCGCGCGGCAGGATTGATGTCGGTCTGAAACACCGCGGAGGCGCGGCTCTGGAGATAATACGAGAAATCCTTGCGGCCTCTCAGATAGAGCCAGTGCGCGAGGCGATGGGTCTGGATCGCGTGAAAGCCCTTGAAGTAGAGCAAGGGATCGATGAAGCGCGAGGTCGCGGGATCGCGGTCGTAGACGGCCACGAGATCGGCGCGGAAGGCGTTGCCAAGATCGGGATCGTCGCGCAGCGCGTCCATATAGGCCTGGCGCACCAAGTCGCCCGACAATGCGGAGTGATCGAGCCGCTCGGCGACGCGGTGGACCACCGAATCCTCAAGGCGGCTGTGATGCAGCACGGACGAATAGATGAAGGTCGCAAGCTCCGGCTCGCGACGGACGATGTCCTCCGCTTCGCCCCGGATCCGATCCCAGATCGGATCGAGCGATGCGAGCTTTCCTCCCGGATTGACCTGATGCACTGCCATGGATTTGCTCTTTGGGATTTGCTCTTTCGAGTGGGCTCGTTTTGCCCGCTCTATAGCATAGTTTAGGCGACGAAGTCCTGACCGGCTTGCCTGAGAGTGAACAGCGCCTTGCCCCGCGAAAGCATGCCAAGACGTTGAAACAAAAGATTTTTTCCGAAGCCCCCAAGCGGCAAGGTTGGCTCAAAGTGGTCAGAGTTTTGCCAAATTCAAGTCGGGCGGCGTCAAACTATTGGTGAATTCTCTCCCGACCGTTATTGCGAGCATGGTTCGGGGCGAGGACGGGGAGCAGATTTGAGCATCACCACCGATCAATTGCGCGCGCGCGCCGCTGATACGCTTTGGCTGCGTCTGGCGGCGGTGGCCCTGCCCCTCCTGATGATCGCGCCGGCGTTCTGGAACGGCTACCCGCTGTTGCAATGGGATACCGGCGGCTATCTGGCGCGCTGGTACGAGGGCTATCTCGTCCCCAGCCGCTCCACGGTGTTCGGCCTCTATTTGCACTATGGCGAAAGTTTTGGTTTCTGGATCAACCTCGCGGTCCAGTCGCTGGCGGCGCTGTGGCTGTTGCAGCTCACCCTTCGCGTGCTCTCGATGATGCAGACTTTCCGCTTCGTCGCGATCAGCCTTGGCCTGATCCTGTCGACCGCACTGCCCTGGCTTGCGAGCATGCTGCTCACCGACATCTTCGCAGGGCTCTCGGTGCTGTCGCTGTTCCTCCTGGCCGTCGGCGCAAGCCGCACCTCGGCGCTCGAAAAGACCTCGCTGTTCGTCTTCACCGCCTTTGCCGCCGCGACCCACAGCGCCACGCTCGGCGTGCTGCTCGGCCTTTGCGTCGCGGGCTGGATCGCCCGGCCGTTTCTGAAGGAGCGCCTTCCGCTGGCGGGATTGACGCAGGCCAGCCTCACCATCGTTGCAGGCGGCCTGATGCTGGTCTCGGCGAATTATGCGCTGTCCGGCAAGCTGGCCTGGACGCCCGGCGGTTACGGCGTCGCCTTCGGCCGCATGATGCAGGACGGCATCGTCGCGCGTTACCTCAACGACCATTGCCCGCGCGAGCGCTACAAGCTCTGTCCATATCGCAATGAGCTGCCGGCGAGCGCCGACGAGTTCCTGTGGGGCAAGAGCATGTTCAACACGCTCGGCCGCTTCGAAGGCATGAACGAGGAGATGGGTTACATCGTCGTGCAGTCGCTCAAGGATTATCCGGCCTGGCAAGCCGGCGCGGCGCTCCGGGCGATGGGCCAGCAATTGCTGCATGTCGCGACCGGCGAAGGCACCAATGGCTGGATCCCGCACACCCGCGGCATCATCGAGCGCTATATCCCCGGACAGGCCGCGCCGATGCGCGCGGCGCGGCAGCAGAATTGGGAGCTCGACTTCACCGCGATCAACTGGCTGCACGTGCCGGTGGCGCTGGCCTCAATGCTGGCGCTGCTCGCACTGCTCGGCAACGCGCTCGCAAGCCGCCGGCTCGACGATTTAACGCTGCTGGCGGCGACCGTGACGCTGGCCCTGCTCGGCAACGCCTTCATCTGCGCCGTCATCTCGGGCCCGCACGACCGCTACGGCGCGCGGATGGTATGGGTCGCGACCTTCGTGGTCCTGATCGCGCTGGCGCGCCGTTTTGGCGACGACGTCAAAGCGCGATGTGGTTGGAATGAAGAGTCATCGCGCTTGGTTTCGTCCGAGCAGAGAACGCTTTCATCGAAAAGCAACACCCGGAACTGACTTGGCGTTCAACAGCCTATCCGCGTCGGCAAAGAACCAGAGTCCGATAGCAGCCCTTGGCGGACTCCAGTCGCTCTCGAACGACCCGCTTGCACGTCCGCTTGTGAGCCAAACCTGTCATTTCCCTAGACAGGCTGCCTCGCTGGGGGAATGATGGAGCTCTAGGCGAACTGGGGCCGCCGTCATGGACCTGGGAGGTTGGCTACGGAGGCTTGGCCTCGAACAATATGAGGCGGCATTCCGCGAGAATGAGATCGACGATACGGTCCTGCCGAACCTGACGGCGGAGGACTTGAAGGACCTTGGTGTCGGAATTGTCGGGCATCGCCGCAAGCTGCTCGACGCCATCGCCGCCTTGCGTGCTGAAGCGGGCGCACGGGCGCCCCTATCCGACGCTTCTTCGGCAACCTGCAAAATCGCCAAGGACACCGCCGAGCGCCGCCAAGTCACCGTGATGTTCTCGGACCTAGTCGGTTCGACGTCGCTCTCCGCACGTATGGACCCAGAGGACCTGCGCGAGATCATTTCGGCGTATCAAACGTGCATCGCCGATACGGTACGCCGCTTCGGGGGCTTCGTTGCGAAGTATATGGGCGACGGCGTGCTGATCTATTTCGGCTACCCGCAGGCTCACGAGGACGACGCTGAGCGAGCCGTTCGCGCAGGATTGGAAGCGATTGGCGCGGTTGGTGCGCTCGAGTTTTCAGTTTCGCTGCAAACCCGCATCGGTATCGCGACGGGCCTGGTCGTCGTCGGCGACTTGATCGGCACGGGATCGGCACAGGAGCAGGCGATCGTCGGCGAGACCCCAAATCTTGCTGCACGGCTTCAGAGCGTCGCCAAAGCGAACGCGGTGGTCATAGCTGAGAGCACGCGGAGACTGCTCGGGAACCTGTTCGATTTGGCGGACCTCGGATTGCAGGACCTCAAGGGCATCGATGCGCCGGCGCGAGCCTGGGCAGTGCTACAAGTGAGTTCGGTGGAAAGCCGTTTCGAGGCGTTCCACGGAAGTGGGCTGACCGAGCTAGTCGGACGGCAAGAAGAACTCGATTTGCTGCTACGGCGATGGCGGCGGGCGGCGAGCGGTGAAGGTCAGGTCGTACTGCTTGCTGGCGAGCCAGGTATCGGCAAGTCGCGATTGATAGCGGCGCTTCAGGAGCGACTTCAAATCGAGCTGCACACCAGCCTTAGGTACTTTTGCTCACCGCAGCGCGTCGACAGTGCGTTCTATCCGATCGTTACACAGCTGGAGCGCGCCGCCGGATTTTTGCGCGAACATACGCCGGAGGCGCAGCTTGACAAATTGGCGGCGCTGTTAGCGCCGGCCTCACCTCCGCAAGAGGATCAGGCCTTGCTGGCCGAGCTGCTATCGATCCCGTTCAAAGGCCGTTTTCTGCCTTTCCAGTTAACGCCTAGGGGCAGAAAGGAAAAAACTTTCGAGGCGCTGCTTCGGCAGCTCCATGGTCTAGCGCAGCAACGACCGGTGTTGATGCTCTTTGAGGACGTGCACTGGATCGATCCCAGCTCGCGCGAACTGCTCGACCTTGTAGTCGAGCGGGTCCAGCATCTACCGGTGTTGCTGGTTATTACATTCCGTCCCGAGTTCGAGCGCATCTGGGCCGGGCAGGCGCACGTCACAATGCTGTCCCTCAGCCGGCTCGACCGGCGCGAGGGCGCTGCGTTGGTTCAGCAGCTCATCGGCGAAGGGACGCTAACGAGTGATGTCGTTTCAGAGATTGTCGCGCGCACGGATGGGGTGCCGCTATTTCTCGAGGAGCTGACGAAGGCGGTGCTGGAGGCAGATGACCGCGGCGCCAAAACCGCACTCTCGCGTGTTTCAGCGACGGCGCTTGCAATTCCGGCCACTCTGCACGCCTCGCTGATGGCGCGCCTTGATCGGCTCGGATCACCCGTGAAAGAGGTGGCGCAGGTGAGTGCTGCCATCGGTCGAGAGTTCTCCTACGAACTATTACAGGCCGTAGCGCAGCGGAACTCAGCTGAACTGGATAAAGCGCTCCATCAGCTGGTATCTGCCGAATTGATTTTCCGGCGCGGAATGCCACCAGACGCGGAATACAGCTTTAAGCACGCCTTAGTGCAGGATGCGGCCTATAGCACGTTGCTGCGCGGAGCCCGTCACAAGCTGCATGCACGGATTGGCAAAGCGCTCGAACAGCTCTTTCCTGAGCTTGGCAGCATCGAACCCGAGCTGTTGGCGCACCATTTCACGGAGGCCGGAGAGGCAGAGATCGCGATTTCATATTGGTTGAAGGCCGGGCGGCGTGCGGCGGGGCGCTCCGCCGACGAGGAGGCCGTGCGTCATCTCAGACGGGGCCTGGAGATGTTAATGATGCTGCCGCATTCGACAGAGAAGGATCAGCAGGAACTCGAATTCCAGCTCGCCTTGGGCACGCCCTTGGCGGCTCAGCATGGCTATGGCAACCCACTCGTGGGGGCTGCACGCGATCGCGCGATCGCCTTGTGTGAAAAGTTAGGCGACACGGAGCACCTGTTGCCGAGCCTCTACGGGCAGTATGCCTATTGCATAGCGAGCGGCAGGATCCCGAAGGCACTTGAGTATTCGCAGCGCTGCCAATCGCTGGCCGCGCACACCGGTGACCGCGCGGCGCGACTGATCGCGCACCGCGCCATGGGCGCGTCGCTGCTTGAAATGGGCGAGTTCGAGGCCGCGAAAGCACAGCTGGAACAGATCCTTGCAATCGACAGGGTCGAAATGGACCAAGCTCTTTCGGTGCTTTACCTCGCGGATCCGCACTCGTCAGGTCTTGCCTATCTGGCACTGAGCCTATGGGCCTTGGGATACCCCGACCAGGCAGTCGCAGCACGCCAGAAGGCAATTAAACATGCCCTTGACGCAAACCACGCGAATACGAGCGGCATCGTTGGCATCTATGCTGGCGCACAGTTGTCGGTGTTGCTCGGCAAGATGGCCGACGTCAAGAACTACGTTGAAAACCTGAACGCACAACTTGGATCGCGCGTGCCGCTCTGGGCCATTAGTTGCGGTCAAATACTGAGCGGTTGGGCAATCGGGTGTGCAGAGCGGCTGGAAGACGGCATTGCTCTCATGAAACACGGAATACATGCCGCCGAACAACAGGTTCGGTTTCATTCTCCGCACTACTACTCACTCCTTGCGGTCCTGCAAGCACGCGCAGGAGATATGCAGGGTAGCCTGAGCGCGATCAGAAAAGCCACCGAGCTGATAGCCGACACAGGCGAATATCTCTGGCAGGCCGACGTGCTCAGAATTGAAGGCGAACTCCGATTGCTTTTCGGAGCATCCATGGAAGCGGAAGCAAGCCTTGTTCAAGCTCTCGAACTCGCCCGCAAGCAGCGGGGAAGATCGTTCGAGCTGCGCGTCGCTATGAGCATGGCGCGGCTCTGGCGCGATCGAGGCAAGCGAAACGAGGCTCGCGAGCTGCTCGCGCCGATCTACGACTGGTTCACCGAAGGCTTCGATACCCGCGATTTGAAGGAAGCGAAGGCCCTGCTCGAGGAACTCACGTGAAAGGCGAAGACCTGCGACTTCCGGTGATGGCCCCTTTGCCGACGTTCCAACCCGCTTCGAGCTGAGGTCCGATAACCGCCCTTGGCGGGCTCCAGGATGCCGAAAGGCCGTCAAGCGGCTGGCGCCGGAATTCGGCCTGCTCCCAGGAACAAACTTTAATTGATTTAATTTATTTAATAGGATTTAATTTCCTTTACCCCTCCGGAGGACCTGCAATGCCAGACCAGGACGACGACCGGCGTGAGTTCTTGAAGACCTGCGGAAAGTTCGCCGCCGTGACGCCGCCGACCATCACCCTTTTGCTATCAACGTCCCTCACGTCCAACGCGATTGCACAGTCCGGCACCAGGGCGGTCCACCACGACCATCATCACCATGGCAACAATGGCTGGGGCAACGGCGGCGGCGATGGCAGCCCCAACGGGAAGAGCGATAGAGGCCGCTGAGCCGACGCGCGACCTCCGGAAGGAGACACAATGCAGCCCAGGCGCCGCGACGTAGATTGGCACTTCGCCTCCATCATCGTCTCGCTGATATGGCTGGCGATCCTGGCTGCCGCGCTTGTAGCGGTGCTCCTCCGAGTGCAATCCTGAACGCCACAGGCCGAAGGGCCTCGCGAGAGCGAGGATCGCGGGTGCCGGAACCATAAATGGATTATTTTCCCGATCGCACGGAGGGACCGTGAGCCTGGGAGAGGCATCAACTCGCATCCCATTGCCCGCGAACTGGTGCCTGTCCCATCGCACATCAGTTTGAGGGTCCGCAGGTACGCACCGCTACCTGGCCAGCGGCGTTGAACTTCAAGACCGCGCCGACCAGACCTTCGCGCACGATGTAAGAGATCAGCGCTCCCTCTCCGGCCTGCTGTAAGTTGTCGAGCCTCGACGCGGGATATTGGATCATCCGATCGACCCAATACGCGCGACGACCTTCGGGCCCTGTCATGGTTCGTGCAACCGCAGCCGCAGCCGCAGACGATGACTGGTGTTCTCGCCAGGTTAGGACCCTATGCCGAGAGTCATAGCCCCCAACGGCAAGTGGAACGGTTGAACGGGTATCCTGTTTTCCCGGCGCCCGTCCCCTAGGGCAACGCACTCGGCCCTAGCTTCATCACGCCCCAATGCCCGAAGCCGGCGCCTCCCGTGGGCCCTCAAGAGCGGCATTTGGAGCGGAAGGCGTTAATGAAGGAGTCTCGCGCGATCCTTTTGGCCCAACGGCTGAACGACCTCTCTTCCCGACTGTCAGAACTGGAAGATCTCCGCCTTCGAGTCGAAGAGGCGGAGCGACGCGCTCAGGCTGTGCATAGATTACAGTCGCCTCCCAAGACTTAACCGCGGGGCAATCTTACGTGCAGGTGTCCCTGGTTCGCGCCGACCTGAAGGGAGCGCACAGCCCCTTGGGACGGGACATTTCAGGATAGCTGGGCAACAACCGCATCGCCTCAGACATCGCCTCAGCCGCGGCGTGACAGGAAATCGAGCACGCCGTTCTTGTAGACCTTGTCGCCGACCGCGCGCATGTGGTCGCGGTTCGGAATGTCGAGCACTTCCGAGCCGGGGATGATCGCGCCGAGCGCGCTGGCGGAGCCCGCGACATCGTCGGTCGAGCCGACCGCGATCAGCACGGGTACGCCGATCCGCGCAGCCTCGTTCCTGGTCATGAGATCGCGCGTGCCGCGCAGGCAGGCGGCGAGCGCACGGCGGTCGGAGCGGGTTTGGTCCGCAAACGCACGAAACGTGCGGCCGACGGGATCGGTGACGTCGTCGAGCCCAGGCGCCTCCAGCGCCTTCGCGACGTTCTCGCCGGGGCCGGTGCCCTCGATCAGGCCACCGATGCCGATGCCGCCGAGGATCGCCGAGCGCAGGCGTTGCGGCTCGTTGAGGGACAGCCAGGCCGTCATGCGCCCGCCCATCGAATAGCCCATGATGTCGGCCTGCGGGATCGCGAGATGGTCCATCAGCGCAAGCACGTCGCCGGCCATGGTCGGGATCGAGTATTGCGCGGGCTCGTACAGCTTTGCACTTTCGCCATGGCCGCGATTGTCGAGCGCGATGACGCGGCGGCCGTTCTTGCGCAGCTCCGAGACCCAGGTCGGATAGACCCAGTTCACGTTCTTGCTCGAGGCAAAGCCGTGCACCAGGATGATCGGATCGCCCTCGCCTTCATCGAGATAGGCAATTTCAACGGCGCCGTTGTGAAAGCTCGGCATCAGCAGTTCCGTGGTGTTGTGGGGAGTGATTGATCTTAGAGCACGATCCGGCAAAGCGTGCAGCGGTTTTCGGGCAACATCATGCTCAAACAATAGCCTGAAGCGCCGCGCGCCTCAGGCCGTGACGGCCGCGTTTGCCAGAGCAGCCTCGGCTGCGATCTGGGCACGGCGAAGCCGCCGCGCCCGTTTGCGATCGCACCAGGCCTGGGTGAGGCGCTCGGTGGTCGCCTTGATGGAGGAGAGAAGGCCGAACAGCGTCAGCGCCGCACTGAGCAGCCACAGCGCCAGATCGAACGCGCCGCCGATCAGCAGCAACGCGCCGCGGCCGAGCAGCTTCACGATCGCGCGCGTCTTGCCGCCTTGCGCTTCGGCAAGCCGCGCCGCTCGCGCGACGTCCTTCGGACCTTCGGCGATCCGCAGCGTATCCATCGCCCCGCGCGTGCCGGTCTTTTCGGCGACGCGCGTGACGTCCTTGCCGAGCCGGACCAGCGCACCGGCCTTCTCGGCCCGGAACGCGGCCTTGATGGCGCTGACGGTCTCGCCCGGCCGCAGCACCGAGCCTGATACCACCGCATTGCGCAACGCCGGCGTGTCGACGACGTCGCGCGCCGAACGGCCGGCCCAGACGGCGAGCCCCTCGCCGAGCCGCCCGACTTTGCGCGCATCCTTCACCAGCGTCAGTCCGGCGCGCACCGGCGCCGCGCCACCGACCGACACGTAAGTTGCCGCCGTCACCGCAAGGCCCGCGGCCGCAAGCCCGAGCACGAGACGATCGGTGTCCTCGCCCATGGCAAGATGCTTGCCCTCGCGCACCACGTCCCTGACGTCGCCGATCACGAAGAGGTCGCCGGCCACCGTCCCGGAGAGGCTTGCGACATCGTCGGCATTGCCGGTGACGAGGCCGGTGGCGAACCGTTTGGCGAAATGCGAGGTGGAGCTTTCGGCTTTGACCGCGTCATTGACGCGGCTCAGAAGGTCGTCGGGCAGCGCGATGTTGCGGTCACGCGCGAGCACGACGAAACTGTCGGCGAGATCGGCATCGCCGGCGGCGAGCGCGGCCTCGATGTTGTCCTGGACCAGGTGGTCGTTCTGCCGCAGCAATGCATCGAGCTTCAGCTCGGAGAGCACGGCCGGATCATCCTGGGCGGCGAGGATGGCGCCGGCCTCACGGGCATGCGGCGCTACCTGCGCGAGCAGAAAGCTGCACGCCGCGATACCGGTCAACGCTGTGCTGATTCGCAGCCACTTCATGTGGAAAACCCGGGCAGTCCCTTGGACCGTTTGCGCCTGATGATTCGTCTTTCGTCGCAAATTCGCTCGTCCAAAGACATAGTATGCCAAAATTGCGACACAACGTCCCCGACGAAAGAAGGGCTTCTCTCAGGCCTTAAGATTGTGTCGAATTTGCATGAGCAAATGAGCATGGGGCAATTGCGAACCTTTCGGTTCCGCTGGACTAGCAATCATCTACACCCGCCAGTATGGTCCGCGGCGCCTTAAAGATGCCGCGTCAGTTTTTGATTGTGTCTGCCGCCATTGCCACTCCAGGATGAGTTACGATGTCCGACCATGTCGTCCCGCACTTCCATAACGATGCCGGTGTCCCCGTCATCGAGATCGGCTCGCAAGAGTTCATGTGCGTGGGCGCCAACCCTCCGTTCGACCATCCGCACGTCTTCCTCGACCTCGGCAACGACAACGAGATCATCTGCCCCTACTGCTCGACGCTGTACCGCTTCGCGGCCGACCTGAAGGCGGGCGAAGCCCGCCCGCCGGAATGCGTCCTGAAGGACAAGGTGGCCTGACCGCTTCCATCGGTCAGGGGTGGCGCTCTCCCGCACGATTGTCATCGCCGGTGCCGGCATCGGTGGACTGACGGCCGCGCTGGCGCTCGCGGCCCGCGGCTTTCGCATCGTCGTGCTGGAAAAGGCCGAGCGGCTCGAGGAAGTCGGCGCCGGCCTGCAACTCTCCCCCAATGCCAGCCGCGTGCTGGTCGAGCTTGGCCTCACCGAGCGCCTCAAGCTGCGCGCCGTCACGCCGGAGGCGGTCTCGATCATGAGCGCGCGGGCCGGCGGCGAGCTGCTGCGCATGCCGCTCGGTGAAGCCGCTTCGCTGCGGGCCGGCGCCCCCTATTGGGTGGTGCACCGCGCCGACCTGCAATCCGCGCTGGCCGGTGCGGTCTCCGACCATCCCGACATCGACCTGAAGCTAGGTGCGACCTTCGAAGACGTCGCGCCTCATGCCAAGGGGCTGACCGTCGTCCATCGCAGCGGCACGATCCGCCGCAGCGATCTCGCCAGCGCGCTGATCGGCGCCGACGGGATCTGGTCGACGGTCCGCCAGCATCTGTTTCCCGAGGTGCAGCCGCGCTTCTCCGGGCTGATCGCCTGGCGCGGCACGCTGGATGCCACGCAGCTGCCGAAGGATTACACCGCGCGCCGGGTGCAGCTGTGGATGGGGCCGAATGCCCATCTCGTCGCCTATCCGATCGCGGGCGGACGCCAGATCAACGTGGTGGCGGTGCTGCCGGGCACCTGGAACAGGCCGGGCTGGAGCACGCCCGGCGATCCCCTCGAGGTGATGGACGCCTTTGCCGGCCCACGCTGGCCCGCCTCGGCGCGCATGATGCTCGCCACGGTCGACAGCTGGCGGAAATGGGCGCTGTTCGGCGTGCCCGACGGCTGCCCCTGGAGCAAAGGTCCGGTGGCGCTGCTCGGCGACGCCGTGCATGCGATGCTGCCTTTTGCAGCCCAGGGCGCCGGCATGGCGATCGAGGATGCCGCGGTGCTCGCCCGGCACCTGAGCCCTGAGGCCGCCGAGAGCACGGCGGGCGTCAGTGCGGCGCTGACGCAGTACGGCCGTGCCCGTCAGGCGCGGGTGCGGCGGGTGCAGCGGACCGCGCGGCAGCAGGGCCGCATCTATCATCTCAGCGGACCGCTTGCGGCCGCACGCGATCTTGCGATCCGCGCGCTCGGCCCGGACCGCATGCTGGCGCGGCAGGACTGGATCTACGGCTGGCGGCCCTGATGCGAAGCGCCGCCGGCGCCGCGCCTCAGCGGGCCGTTTTCCCGGATTTCGAAGCGGGCTTGGCAGTCGCCGCAGGCGACAATTGCGTGGCAGGCGGGGTCGCCTCCGGCGGCGTTTCCCGGCACTTGTTGCGGCGCCAGGCGTCCTCGGCCATTTGCGCCGACCCGCGTACGGCAACATAGTCGTTGCGATAGGCGAGCTCGGACACCACGGCGCCACCGGTCCCGGTCTCGGCCTTCTCCATCAGCCCCCGCAAATCGTCAGTGCGTTTGGCGAGCGACTTGCGCTCAGCCTCCAGCTGCTTGCAGTCGTACAATTCGTATTTGGCGGGATCGGCAAAGGCCGGCGCGACCGTCTCGCTCATGCCGGCGCAGCCGGACAGCGCGGCGCCGGCCGCAAGCAGCGCGAGGAGCGCGCCGAAGCCGCGCGGCGAAGTGGAAAACGAAGCAGCCATGCCGGATGAATAGTCCCCGTGGATTGAGAATGCCTAAAGCAACAACAGATGTCCGGATTGAGGCTTTGCCTTGTGCGCCCGGCTCGCTTAAGGAAGAACGTCCCCGGCTAACGCAAAGTCACCAATTCCAGACGCCCGGGGATGGACTTAAGTGTTTGATCTCGTTGGATCAAGCGGGCATGGCGGAATTGGTAGACGCAAGGGACTTAAAATCCCTCGGTGCGCAAGCGCTGTGCCGGTTCGACCCCGGCTGCCCGCACCACGAGATTTGATGCTCCCGCGCGGCCGCCGCCTCCGGAAAACAGGCTTGCAAGCCGCGACGCGCGCCGGGCCACTGGTCAACGCGGCCGGCCGCCCGCTTCAGCCAAACGATGATCGAACGTGTCCGGTGACGTCTCGATCTGCCCGAGAGCTTTGTTGCTCGGCTTCGGCATCTGAAGATCGCCCTCTTCCGAGTCCAAGCAGCCGCTTCGTCGAAAGCAAGCGACGATATCCGATCGATGATCGAGGCGGGATTTCAGCGCATCGGGCGCTCGTTGGAGCGCGTCAGGCTCCTGTCGCAAGAGCCGTCAACTTTAAGGCGATTGTGCCTCACATGTCCTTGAGAAATGCGGCGCTCGCTGCTAACCCGGGCCAGAACAAGGCGCAGGCTCCATGGCTCAAACCTCCTTTCCCGCCCAGTCCACGACGGAAGGCCTGAAAGTCGGGGCCGATACGTATTCGAGCGCGATCGCCGACGCGCAGAACTACATGAACTGGGTCATCGACCAGTTCCGCCCCTACCTGAAAGGTGACATCGTCGAGGTCGGGTTCGGGCATGGGCTCTACAGCAGAGTGCTCGGAGAGCTTGGCGATTATTGCGGCGTGGACCACGACCGCGAAAGCGTCGAACGTGCCGCCAAGGCGATGCCCGATCGCAAGTTCGCCGTCTGCGACATTCTGGTCCGCGATCAGCTGAGTTCCCTGTTTCCCCAAGGCGTCGATGCGGTCTTCACCATCAACGTGCTCGAACATATCGAGGATGACGCCACGGCGGTTGCCAACCTGGTGCAGGTGCTCAAGCCCGGAGGCCATCTCCTGATCAGCGTTCCCGCCCTGATGCTGCTCTACAACGATCTCGATCGCCTGGCGGGACACTGCCGCCGCTACACCACGGCGCGCCTCGCCAAGCTGCTCGCCGATCAACCGGTCGAGCTGGTTCGGCTGAACTACTTCAATCCGATCGGCGGGCTTGGGTGGCTTGCCAATCGCCTGAAGCGACACCAGTCGCTGAACGATGCCGCCGTCAACGGGCAGATCGCCCTGTTCGACAAATATGCCGTGCCGCTGTCGCGGGCGCTCGATCCGCTCTCGCGAAGCTTCTTTGGGCAATCCGTCACCTGCATTGCACGCCGCTTATGATTTCAGTCGTCATTCCCGCGCTCAACGAGCGCAACGGCATCGTCGAAACCATTGATCGAGCCAAGGCGGCTCTCGACGGCGCTCAGCTCACTCCGTATGAGATCATCATCGTCGACGACGGTTCGGCCGACGGCACCGGCGAGCTCGCCGAACAGGCGGGTGCAAAGGTGCTCAGGCATCCTCACAACATCGGCTATGGCCGCTCGCTGAAGGACGGAATTCGCGCTGCATCCTACGACATGATCGTCATCAGCGATGCGGATGGCTCCTACCCGATGGAGGCGATCCCGGCGCTGGTCGCGCGCTTCAAGCAGGGTTTCGACATGGTCGTCGGCGCCAGGACCGGGCCCAACTACCGCGAGTCGAGGCTGAAGTCGCCGCTACGCGCCATCCTCAAGGCGATCGTCGAATTCACCGCAAACCGCGAGATCCCCGACATCAATTCCGGCCTGCGCGTGTTCGGCCGGCAGGTCGCGATCTCCTATTTCGAGCATGTCAGCGACCTCTTCAGCTTCACGACGTCGCTGACGCTCGCCTACATGATGAACGCGAAGTTCGTCGACTACATCGACATCGATTACAAGGAGCGCATCGGCCGCTCCAAGGTGAACCTGTTCCGCGACTCCATTCGGACCCTGCAATACGTCCTGGAGGCCTGCACCTACTACAATCCGCTGAAGATCTTCGTTCTGCTGGCAATGATGTGCATGGCGCTCGCGCTGGTCTCACTGATCGGCGGGATCATCCTGCAGCTCGTCAGCGCCTTTGTCCTCGGCGTCGGCGCGATCCTGCTCAGCATTCTCGTCGTCGCCATGGGACTGCTCGCGGTGCTGCTGAAGCAGATCATGAATCAGCGACCATGACCTCCCGCGGCAAGGGAACGCGATGTGCGGCATAGCGGGCATCTTTCATCGTGACGGCCGGCCCGCCGACGGCCGCGCGGTTGCGGCGATGTCGGCAGCACTGGTCCACCGCGGGCCGGACGGCGGGAGCACCTGGCTGGACGGCCCTGTCGGCCTTGCCCATCGCCGGCTCGCCATCCGCGATCTCTCCGATGCCGGTCGCCAGCCGATGCTCGATGCCTCGGAGCGCATCGTCGTCACCTACAACGGAGAGATCTACAACGATCACGAGTTGCGCAGCGAGCTCGAGCGATCGTTCGGCGTCCGCTTTCGCAGCACCTGCGACACCGAAATCCTCCCTTACGCCTATCTCGCCTGGGGTGAGGCGATGTTCGAACGCCTGGAGGGTTTTTTCGCGATCGGCCTGTGGGATCGGCAGGAGCGCCGTCTGATCCTGGCGCGCGACGGCATCGGGATCAAGCCGCTCTATTATTCCGAAAGCAGCAGCAGCGTCCTGTTCGCAAGCGAGATCAAGGGACTTACGGCGAGCGGAGACGTCGCCGCGCGGATCGACTCGGTGGCCCTGCATACCTATCTCGCCGCAGGCCATCCAGGAACGCGACAGAGCCTGTACCAGGACATCAAGCAGCTCCCGCCCGGCACGATGATCGGATTCACCGACCGCGAGCGGACCGAGCGACGCTTCTGGCGGCCGGTGCGCGCGCCCGTGATCCGCGACCTCGACGAAGCCATTGTCCGGCTGCAATCGACGATCGAGACCGTGGTGAAGAGCCAGATGGTGAGCGACGTGCCGCTCGCCGTGCTGCAGAGCGGCGGCATCGACAGTTCGCTGATCAGCCTCACGCTCGGCCGGCTCGGCTTGAAGCCGCCGCTGTTCACGGCCGGCTTCACCGAGAAAAGCCATGACGAAACCGCGGTGGCGCAGCAGATCGCCACCGCCGCCGGCCTCTCGCTCAACGTCATCGACGGGGAAGCGGGCGAGGATGCCGAGGCGGCGCTGCGGGCGGTGGTCTATCATTTCGACGGCCAATGCGCCGACACGGGCGCGCTCGGCTTCTATCATCTGGCTGGCGCGGTCCGCCGGCATTCCACGGTGGTCCTGTCCGGCGACGGCGGCGACGAATTCTTCGCCGGATATGAAACCTATGCCGCGACCATGATGGCGGAGCGCGCGCGCCATTTCGTCCCGCGCGGCCTTGCCGGCCTGACCGGGCGCCTCGCCTATGCGTCGGTGCGCGGCAACGAGAAGCGGCTTCCGGCCGCGGCGCAACTCGCCCGCTTTGCACTCGGGTTGGGTGAAGCCGGCAACAGCCCTCATCTGCAATGGCGGCGGCTCGTTCCCCGCTTTCTCGCCGAGAGGATCTATGATCGCGCGATGGCCGATCTTGCATCGACCGATCCGTTCGCGGAATACGCCGAATATTACTCGGAGCCGCATGACAATTTGCTGGATCGGGCGCTGATCGCTGACCAGCGCTTCCATCTGCAAAGCGTCCTCACCAAGGTCGATGCCATGAGCATGGCGCATGGTCTCGAAGTGCGCGTGCCGATCCTGGACCGACGGGTCATGGACCTCGCCGGCAGTCTCGATGTCTCGCTGCTCAATCCCTGGCCCAAGGGGGCGCCGAAATATGTGCTGCGCAAGCTCGCCGAGCGACTGGGCATGCCGGGTGAGGCCGCATGGTCGCGCAAGCGCGGCTTCAACGTGCCGATCGCTCAACTGATGCGACGCGGTGGGCTGCGGCCGATCTGCGATCGGGTGCTCGGCCGCGAGGCTGACGTTTTTGCGCCCTTCCTGAAACCGGAGGCGATCCGGCTGCTATGGAATGCGCATCGCGAAGCCAGGAGCGACAATGCGTTCGCGCTGTGGCCGATCCTGACGCTGGGCATCTGGTTGACGGGGCTTGCGGCCCCCTCGCCGCGCCGAGCCTAGGGAGCAGGCGCATGCCGGACCTGAAGGACCAAACGATCAACGATTTCGGCGAGCAATGGACCGCATTCCGCGAAAATCCCGGCTATTACGGCTCGGCGGACCTGCTCGCCGATCTGTTCGGTCCGTTGCTTTCCCTCGACGAGGTCGAGGGCAAGCGGATCGCCGATATCGGGAGCGGCACGGGGCGCATCGTCAACATGCTGCTCGATGCCGGGGCCGATCGTGTCGTCGCGGTCGAGCCCTCCGATGCCATGCTGGTCCTGAAGGACAACACGGCGGCGCGCGCGGAGCGCGTCGACTATCTGCAGGCGCCCGGCGACCGGTTGCCGCCCGATCTCGGGCTCGACTATGTGGTTTCGATGGGGGTGCTGCATCACATCCCCGAACCGGCGCCGGTGGTTCGCGCGGCCTATGATGCCTTGCGCCCCGGCGGGCGCTGCATCGTCTGGCTCTACGGCTACGAAGGCAACGAGACCTATCTGTCGCTCGCGATCCCGCTGCGCAAGCTCACCGTGCTGCTGCCGCACCGGCTGCTGGTGGTGCTGTCGCATGGTCTGGAATGGGCACTGACGGCCTATATCGGGCTGTGCCGGATATTGCCGCTACCGATGCGGTCCTACATGCGTTCGGTGCTGGCGAAGTTTCCGCGCAGCGTTCGCCGCTTGACCATCTACGACCAGCTCAATCCCGCCTACGCGAAATACTACACGCGCGCCGAAGCGGAGGCGCTGCTGTCGAATGGCGGATTCGGGGATGTCAGGCTCTACCACCGCCACGGCTATAGCTGGACCGTGTCCGGCACACGGCTCGCATGACGGGCGTCGAGCAGCAGCACCCAGAAGAACATCAGCGCGCTGAAGAGCAGGATGAAACTGTCCTCGAGGGGAGTCCCCGCAACGGAGATCAATGAGGGCATCAGGAGACCGACGGTGAGCGCGGCGGCGAGTGCCGTGGCCGGAAGATCGACCAGCAGGATCGCGGCATAGAGCGCGAGCTCGAAGAAGGCATATTCCTTCAGGCGCGGCGAGCTGAGATAGAGCGCAAACATGGCCAGCACCGTGATGCGCATCGCGACGTGGGGGTGATCCATCAGCCAGCGATCCAGTCGCGCGAGCAGCGAACCTCCCTCGTGCGCCGGCCGGCTCCCGATCAAGCGCAGGATGGACAGGACGAACGGCACGAGCACCAATGCGGTCGCGGCGAATGCGTATGTTGCGAAGATCGCCGGCTTGCTATCGATCAGGCCCACATGGCCCATCAGATCCCGCGCCAGCAGCAGCAGGGACGGATTGCTCTCGAAGAGCTCGACGAGGTGCTGGTCCGGAATCTTTCCGGCCATCGCAAGCTGCCAGCTCGCGAACAGATCGGGGTATGCCAGCCGCGATATCAGGATCGGCAAGGCGAAGCTGAACACCGCCATCGCGATCAGCGTCAGCTTGCGGCCGCGCGGCAGCGGCAGGAAATAGAGCGCGCCCAGCACGGGAAAGAACACCAGCTTGAACGACACCACGAGACCGAGCAGCGCAGCGCCGGCGAGGCGCGACGGAAAGCTGCGGTCCTCCGACGGACCGGATGCGGGCAGAGAAAGCAGGAGCCTCAGCGCGATCGCGGTCAGCACGCCGCTCAGGATCGCGAAATTGCCGGACGCCTGGACCCATTCGAAACCGACGAATGCGCCGAGCGCGCAGAGCACCCTGAGCCCAACGTCGCGAGCGCTCGGGCGCGTTCGGCCGAGACCTGGCAAGAGGAGGCCGCAGAGCACGGCAAGGACGGGAAAGATAGTTTTGTAATGAGCGACCAGAATGCCGCCCGCGCAGAAGGGACGGAAGGCCTCCAGCGTCACCGGCAGGTAGGGATAAGAGAGCTTGGTGCCCTTCAGGTTCTTGACGAAGTAGGGATCGAGTCCGCCGGCATAGGCATCCACCGCCGCGCAATTGACGCGGGTGTCCCAGCCATATCTCACATCGAGCACGGCGTCGTTGGCGAGATTGCCGAACACCAAAAGCGCGGACAGTGCGATCAGACAGGCAAGCCAGACGTTTCGCCTCGAAGCCATGTCGGCCGAGGGCTCCAACCATCGTGCTGTACCGGTGACATCAGACACAATCGGACACCTTGTCTGGCCTGGTTCTCTCGGCGCCAGCGCGGCGCCCCATTGATCGGCCGCCACAGTGGACAGGAGGCGTTTCCGTTTCATCCCGCCGGGCCGGCCTGCCTCGCCTGGCGCCGATCTTTAGGGAGGGATGGTGAATCACTGGTTTCCGGGCCATAGCAGGGGCTCGCGGGGGCTCCCTCACCAATTCTTGTCCGCCCCTCCCCCGCCTGCCAGCCATCCCGAAACATGGGTTGTGCAACGCAGCATGGCCGATGGATAAAGTCGCTCAATTTCAGAGGTGAGCTTCTTGTCTGACGTCAATGCCGACGATTGGGTGTCCTCGGGACACCGCCCGATGGGATTTCCAGAATTCGTCATCGTGATCGCGTCCATCATGGCGCTCAATCCGCTTGCGATGGACATGATGCTGCCCGCACTGCCCAATATCGGGGCAGCCTTCAACATTCCCGTCGCCAACCATCTCCAGCTGGTGCTGTCGACCTTCCTGATCGGTTTCGGCGCCGGTCAGTTCGTCATGGGCCCGCTGTCGGACCGTTTTGGCCGCCGCCCGGTGCTGCTCGGCGGCATGGCGGTCTATGCGGTGGCGAGCGTGCTGGCGGTCGCGGCGCCCTCGTTCGAGACGCTGCTGCTGGCGCGCGCGCTGCAGGGGCTCGGCACCTCGGCGACGCGCGTGATCGCGACCTCGATCGTGCGCGATTGCTATGTCGGCCGCCGCATGGCGAGCGTCATGTCGCTCGCCATGATGGTGTTCATCGCGGTGCCCGTGATCGCCCCCTCGTTCGGACAGGCGGTGCTGCTGGTGACGGCGTGGCGCGGCATCTTCGTGGTGCTGATGCTGTACGGCCTGCTCGCGCTCGCATGGTGCGTGCTGCGGCTGCCTGAAACCCTTCCCGAGTCCGAGCGCCGGTCGCTCGCGCCCGCCGACGTGCTCTCGGCGTTCCGGCAGACCCTGACCAACCGCCAGACCATCGGCTATGCCACGGCCGCCGGCAGCGTCATCGGCGCGCTGTTTGCCTATGTCTTCTGCGCCCAGCAGGTCTTCACCGGCGTCTATCACCTCGGCCATTATTTCCCGCTCGCCTTCGCCGCGATTGCAGCCGGCACAGCCGTCGCCGGCTTCCTCAATGCGAGGCTGGTCGGGCGGCTCGGCATGCGCGTGATCTCGCATGGCGCGCTGACGCTCTACACCATCGTCGCCGCCGTGATGCTGCTGACGGAAATGCTCGGCGTCCTGCCGCTTGCCCTGTTCATGGTGCTCTCGGCCCTGATGATGTTCTCGTTCGGCATGATGGTTGCCAACTTCACCGCGCTCGCCATGGAGCCGCAGGGCCACATCGCCGGCACCGCCTCCTCGCTCTACGGCTCGATCACGACGCTGATCGGAATCGTGGTCGGCATGGCGATCGGACAGAGCTTCGACGGCACGCTGCTGCCGTTCTCGGTCGGCTTCTTCCTGTCGACGCTTGCTGCGCTCGCGATCGTGCTGGTGGCGGAAAAGGGCCGGCTGTTCAAGCCGCATCATCGCCCGATCGGTTAAGGAACTTCCCGGCGGCCTCTATGTTGTCGTGCAGCAATTCGAAAGGCCGCTGCGATGGAACTGGAACACCGCGAAGATCACCGCGACGTTGAGCCACAAACGACGGAACGTTCGCAGTCAAGCCCCGGGCAGGCCGCGTTGACGACGCCTTTTGCGAGCGAAGGGCTGGAGCAGCTGCGCGACAGCCATTGCTGAGCGCGGCGTCTACTCGGTCGCTCGCCGGCTGGCGCTGAAATCATCCGCGGTGCTCTTGGGGATCATCCGCATTCCCCGGGGACGCGCCATCACAACGACCACTTCTCGCGTCAGACCGGGCCGCCCCCACAGGGTGGCCCGCACGGTGAACTCACGCCTGACGAAGTGTCCGGTCTGCGAGGACGCCCACGCCATCCATCGATGGCAAGACTCTTGGTCGCGGAAACACAGCGCGGCCCAGCCGCGGTCGAGCGGCGTTTTGCGCGGCAAGCCCAACGTCTGATCGTACTCGAAGGGCCCCGCATTACGCGGATGGTCCGGGCTGTAGAACGCGGTGGCAAAGGCCAGCGAACCATCACCACTCACGGCGCTCAGCGGCACGCCAGTCAGCTCGCGCCACTCGCGCGTCAATTCACTGGCCGCCTGGGCGTAGAGATTCCGGCCCTCCTCATAACCGTGATCGTTGCGATAGACGGCGTGGATCGGCGCGGCGATCAGGACGGCCGCGAGCGCGACGCCGGCCACGATCACGGTGAGGTTGACCGTGTAGAAGCGCTCGATCGGGTAGCTTGTGCCGCAGACCACGAGAACGGTGAACAGGAACAGTCCCTGCAACGCCCACAGCGATGGCAGATCGGTGCCCATCACGAGCGACGTCGCCACCGGCAGCACGATCGTGCCCATCGTGACGTAGAGCAAAAGCCGCAGGCCCGGGCTCATTGCGGCGAGGTCCGCCGGAAACTGCTTCAAGCGCGTTCCAGCGACGAGCACCCAGAACACGGCCGAGATGCTCATCGCCGCCGCCAGCCCCAACAGAAAGTTTCTCGCCTCGCCGAGTGAGGTCGCAGCGTTGCCGCCTGCGTGCGCCAGCGCGTAGATGAAAGTCGACGCGCCCGTCGTCGCGAGCCAATAGATGTGGGGTGACAGCGCCGCAAGCCCGACGACGACCGAGATCCAGGGCGAAGCGGAGGTGAAATAAGCGCGCCGCGCCGGGTGCGCCAGCGCGGCAAACGCGAAGCTCGTGACGAGAAAGATCGAATAATATTTGCCGACCATCGCCAGCGCCGTCGTGCATCCCATGGCGACCGCCCACAGCGGGGCGCGCGTCTCGAAGGCGCGCAGGAAGCACCAGGTCGCCAGCGGCCAGACCGCCAGCAGTACCGAATTGGCGTTGAAGCGCTGGGCGTGGAATTGATAGACCGGCGTCAGCATCAGGAGCAAAAGCACCAGGATGCGCTTATGCCCGGTCACGAATTGCCGTGCGATCCGGTCGACGAAGATCAGCGCAAGCCCGGCATTGGCCATCGCCATCAACTGCAACGACCAGTCGCTGAGCGGGAAGACAGAGGTCCAGCTAGCGGCAATCCAGCCGGTCAAGGGCGGATGCTTGTGATAGCCCCAGGCGAAATGCTGCCCCAGCGTCCAGGCCTCGAGCGTATCGGGGTGCAGGCCGCCGCCGGCATAGGCGATCACCAGATAGAGCGTCCAGACCGCGACGAAGCAGCCAATGAGAAGCGGCACGGCCCATCCCGCCTCGACGCCGTCGAGCCAATGCAGGAAAGGCCGCCGCCAACGCGCCGGCGCGCGATCGGACCGTTCGGCCATCGCCTGGAATGCAAAATCGATCGGCACGGGAATCAAACTGAGGAAGGGAAAGTGATGCGTAAGGACGGCACATCTATTTCAGGATTGAAACAAATAGCAATGATTGGAAACTGGAAAGGCTAAAAGCCTCACCGTTTCAAGCTGACGTGAGGCTGACAAATGGCAGCGGCGCCGCTGATGACAGCGGCGCCGCGTGGTGAAGACAGCGAAGGGCTGCGTGAATCCGCCTCCCCTTACTCCGACTTGTCGACGTTCCAGAACAGCGGGGTCGCCGGGCCGTCGAGCACGCCGGTCAGCGATTTGCGCCAGCCGCTCGGCAGCAGATACTGCCCGAGCGGGATGTAGATCACCTGCTCATAGGCTTCCTTCTGAATGTCGGCGGCGATCTTCTTCTGCTCGTCGATCGAGGGCGCGCGGACGAAGGCGTCCTTGAGCTGCTCGATCTTGGGGTCTTCCGCCCAGCCGAACCAGCCGCCCTTCTTGCCCTGGCCGCCGATCGAGAGATTGGCGATCGGGTTGGAGACGTCGGCCGCGACCCAGTTGGTGAAGAACATGTTCCAGCCACCCTCCTTCGGCGGCTTCTGGCTGGCACGGCGGCTCACCACCGTCTGCCAATCGGTCGCTTGCAGGTCGACCTTGAAGCCGGCTTCGCGCAGCAGCTGAGCCGCAACGATCGGCTGCGCCTTGAGCGTGGTGACATCGCCGGGCGCCATGACCACGACCGGGGTGCCGTCGTAGCCGGACTCGGCGAGCGCCTTCTTGGCTTCCGCCATGCCGTTGCCCTTGATCAGGGTTTCGGCGCCGACATCGGTCGCGAACGGCGTGTCGCACACGAAGAACGCGCCGCAGATCTTCTGGTATTTGGCGTTGCCGACCAGCGCGTCGAGAACGTCCTTCTGGTTCATCGCCAGAAGAGCGGCACGTCGCACCTTCACGTTGTCGAACGGCGGATAGAGGAAGTTCATCCGGCCGAGCGTCTGAAAGCCGAACTTGTTCGAGACCTCGATGGTGATCTCCTTGTTCGCCTCCAGCACCGGCAACATGTCGTAGGGCAGGTTCTCCATGAAGTCGATGTCGCCCGACTGCAGCGCGTTCACTGCGGTCTGCGAATCCGGCATGGTGATCCATTCGACGCGGTCGACCTTCGCCACCTTGCCGCCGGAGGTCCAGCTCGCCGGCTCCTTGCGCGGCAAATAGTCGGTGTTCTTGACGTAGACCGCCTTCACGCCGGGCTGGAATTCCGACGCCACGAACTTGAACGGGCCCGAGCCGATCTGCTCGGGGATCTGCTTGTCCGGCGGCGTCTCGGCGAGGCGCTTCGGCATCATGAAGGCGACGCGCGAGGACGGCTTGCCGATGGAATCGAGCACGAGGCCGTAGGGCTCCTTCAGCTTCAGCGTGATGGTCTTGGCGTCGGTCGCCTCGATGCTCGCGGTGAAGTCCAGGAGCTTCTGGCCCATGCCGTCGACCGCGCCCCAGCGCTTCAGCGAAGCGACGCAATCTTCCGCCGTTACCGGTGCGCCGTCATGCCACTTCAGGCCGTCGCGCAGCGTGAAGGTGTAGGTGAGCTTGTCGTCGGAGATCTTCCAGTCCGCCATCTGCGGCTGGATCTTGAAGCTCGAATCGGGGGCCACCAGCGTGTCGTAGACCATGTAGCCATGGTCACGCGTGATGTAGGCCGTGGTGAAGATCGGATCGATGATGCGCAGATCCGAATGCATCACCGCCGTAATGGTCTTGCCGGCTGCAAGCACTGGCGAGGCAAGCGCCGTCGAAAGCGCGACGACGGACAGCGCAAGTTTGGAGGCAAACGCGCGAGGCCCCCGGCGCATGAAGTGGAACATAAAAAGTTTCTCCTGACGTGAAACTGTTCAAAGGCAGGTTATTGGTTAAGCATGCGGCTCGTTCCTTGGGCGAACTAACCTCATGCAATGCCTTTATCTTTCGAGACTTGCAGACAGTGCCGAGCGCGTCAATCCGGTTTCGCTGCAGGCCCTGGCGGCGCAGGCACGGGCTCCACAAGGATCGGTTTGGCTCTACAACACTCTCCACTCGTCTCGCCTCGCGGCGATGCAATGCGCGTTCCATCTTTCGAAGCTTGAGAGACATTGAGATGAATCCAGCCAATCTTCCTTTCGATTCCGAGGCGATGCTCCAGGGTCTGCGCGGCTGGGTCGAATGCGAAAGCCCGACCTGGGACGCTGGTGCCGTAAACCGCATGCTCGATATCGCAGCGCGGGATATGGCGATCATGGGTGCGACGATCGAGCGCATCGCCGGCCGGCAGGGCTTCGGCGGCGTGATCCGCGCGCGCTTTCCGCATCCAAGGCAAGGCGAGCCCGGCATCCTGATCGCCGGCCACATGGATACCGTCCACCCGGTCGGCACCATCGAGAAGCTGAAATGGCGGCGCGAGGGCAACAGGTGCTACGGCCCCGGCATCTACGACATGAAGGGCGGCAACTACCTCTCGCTGGAAGCGATCCGGCAGCTGGCGCGCGCATCCTTCACCACGCCGCTGCCGATCACCGTGCTGTTCACGCCGGACGAGGAAGTCGGCACACCCTCGACGCGCGACATCATCGAGGCGGAAGCCGCGCGCAACAAATATGTGCTGGTGCCCGAGCCCGGCCGCGCCGACAACGGCGTCACCACCGGACGTTACGCCATCGCACGCTTCAATCTCGAGGCGACCGGCCGGCCGAGCCATGCCGGCGCGACGCTGTCGGCGGGACGCTCGGCGATCCGCGAGATGGCGCGGCAGATCCTCGCCATCGACGCCATGACGACGGAGGACTGCACCTTCTCGGTCGGCGTCGTGCATGGCGGGCAATGGGTCAATTGCGTCGCCACGACCGCCACCGGCGAAGCGCTCTCGATGGCCAAGCGGCAGGCAGATCTCGACCGCGGGGTCGAGCGGATGCTGGCGCTGTCGGGCACGGCCAACGACGTCGCCTTCAAGGTCACGCGCGGCGTGACGCGGCCGGTGTGGGAGCCGGATGCCGGCACCATGGCGCTGTATGAGAAGGCGCGCGGCATCGCCAAGTCGCTCGGCGCCGAACTGCCGCATGCGAGTTCCGGCGGCGGCTCCGACGGCAACTTCACCGGTGCGATGGGCATCCCGACGCTCGACGGCCTGGGCGTGCGTGGTGGCAATGGCCACACGCTAGAGGAGTATATCGAGGTCGAGAGCCTGGTCGAACGCGGCCGCTTGATGGCGGGGCTGCTGGCGACGCTAGACTGATCAGACTGGGCGGGCGCGCAAAACGCCTGTGCGCCCGGCACGCCATATTTCGTCCGGCGGGCACGCTCTGCTTGGCCGCGCACGAAGAGGTGCCCCAAAATACTGGCCGCACTGCAAAACCTGTGGCCCTGATGGCACGGGAATTGCTGAAATGTTAGGCTGGTGGCAGAACAGGCTATGACCGCTGCCGCCGATTAACTCTAATCTGACGGATCCAACTTGCTCGGATATCTCCTTCGCCGAATCTTCGCCGCAGTGCCCGTGATGGGCGTCGTCGCGCTGTTCGTCTTCCTCCTGCTCCGCCTCACCCCCGGCGATCCCGCCGCGATCCTCGCCGGCGACAACGCGACGCCGGAACGGCTCGAGCGCATCCGCACCTCGCTCGGCCTCAACGAGCCCTTGATCGTGCAGTTCATCACCTGGGTGAACAAGCTGCTGCACGGCGATCTCGGGACTTCGCTGATCTCCAATCTGCCCGTCATGAAGATGATCGGCCAGCGCGTCGAGCCGTCGATCTCGATCGCGCTGTCAACCATCGTTCTCGCGGTCATCGTCGCTGTTCCCTTGGGGGTGATCGCGGCGTGGAAGCACGGCACATGGATCGACCGCTTCGTGATGGGGCTGTCGGTGCTGGGCTTCTCGGTGCCGGTGTTCGTGGTCGGCTACATCCTGATCCAGGTCTTCGCGATCGAGCTGCGCTGGGTTCCGGTGCAGGGCTTCAAGAGCATCAGCGCCGGCTTCGGGCCGTTCTTCGAGCGCATGATCCTGCCGACCTGCGCGCTCTCCTTCATCTACATCGCGCTGATCGCACGCATGACGCGCGCGGCGATGCTCGACGTGCTGGGCGAGGACTATGTCCGCACCGCGCGCGCCAAGGGCATCAACGAGGTCGCCGTGATGATGCGCCACGCGCTGCGCAACGCCGCCGTGCCCGTCATCACCGTGATCGGCACCGGCTTTGCGCTTCTGATTTCGGGCGTCGTCGTCACCGAGAGCGTGTTCAACATCCCCGGCATCGGCCGCCTCACCGTGGATGCGGTGCTGGCGCGCGATTATCCCGTGATCCAGGCGATGATCCTGCTGACGTCGCTGATCTATGTCGTCGTCAATCTTCTCATCGACGTCGCCTACACCCTGCTCGATCCCCGGATCCGGTACTGAGGCAAGGACAAGAACATAATGTCGGTCGATACCCTTCCCCAGTCCTCTATTCCGATCACGTCGCCGCTGAGGCCGCGTTTCGGCTTCCTCACCTCGACGCCCATCATCGCCACCGCAACGGTCCTGCTCGCGCTGATCATCCTGATCTCGATCCTCGCGCCGCTGATCGCGCCGCATGATCCGATCCAGCTCGCGCCGTCGCAGCGGCTCAAGCCGTCGTCCGCGCAATTCCTGCTCGGCACCGACGCCTATGGCCGTGACCTGGCGTCGCGCGTCCTCTATGGCGGCCGTATCTCGCTGCTGATCGGCATCGGTTCGGCGATCCTGTCGATCGTCATCGGCCTTGCGATCGGTCTCGTCTCCGGCTTCTTCAAGCTGGTCGATGCCGTGCTGATGCGCGTCATGGACGGCCTGATGGCGATGCCGAGCATCCTGCTCGCGATCGCCGTGGTGTCGCTGTCCGGGGCCAGCCTCTGGACCGTGCTGATCGCGATCACCATCCCCGAGATTCCGCGCGTGGCCCGCCTGGTCCGCTCGGTCGTGCTGTCGGCGCGCGAGGAGCCTTATGTCGAGGCGGCGATCTCGGTCGGCTCGTCGTTGCCGAAGATCATGTGGCGGCATCTGATGCCGAACACGGTCGCCCCGCTGATCGTCCAGGGCACCTATATCTGCGCGAGCGCCATCCTCACCGAGGCCATCCTCTCCTTCCTCGGCGCCGGCATCTCGCCGGAGACGCCGACCTGGGGCAACATCATGGCCGAGGGCCGCCAGTACTTCCAGATCAAGCCGTCGCTGATCTTCTGGCCGGGCCTTTTGCTCTCGATCGCCATCCTCAGCATCAATTTGATCGGCGACGCCGCCCGCGACGCGCTCGATCCGCGCATGAAGCAGCGGGAAGGCAAGTGATGACCGATCAAGTGATGACTAACACCGTCCTCGACATCAACAACCTCGTCGTGTCCGTCGGCAAGAAGCCGGGCGGGCCAAAGATCATCGACGGCATCTCGATCCAGGTCCGCGAGCGCGAGACGCTGTGCCTCGTCGGCGAAAGCGGCTCCGGCAAGTCGGTGACCTCGCTCACCACGATGGGCCTGCTGCCGAAGGGCACGCTGGTTCCGACCGGCGGCAGCGTCAAGCTGGTCGGCGAGGAGATCCTGACCGCGACAGACCGCCGCCTGCGGCAACTGCGTGCAACGCAGATGGCGATGATCTTCCAGGAGCCGATGACCGCGCTCAATCCGGTGGTGCCGGTTGGCCGCCAGATCGACGAGGTGCTGCGCGCGCACACCAAGCTCGATGCCAGGGCGCGCAAGAAGCGCATTCTCGACATGATGGAGCAGGTCCACCTGCCCCAGGTCGAGCGCATCTTCGCCTCCTATCCGCACCGCCTCTCCGGCGGCCAGCGCCAGCGCATCATGATCGCGATGGCGCTGGTGCTGGAGCCGAAGCTGCTGATCGCCGACGAGCCGACCACCGCGCTCGACGTCACCACGCAGAAGCAGATCTTGTCCCTGATCAGAGAGCTCCAGCGCGATCACGGCACCGCGGTGCTGTTCATCACCCATGACATGGGCGTGGTCGCCGAGATCGCCGACCGCGTCGCGGTGATGCGGCAGGGCCGCCTGGTCGAGACCGGCCCGCTCGAGACCGTGCTACGCAATCCGACCATGGAATATACCCGCAACCTGCTCTCGGCGGTACCGAGCCTGGTGCCGCGCGCGGCGCGGCCCGAGACCAAGGAGCCCGTGGTGCTCGAGGCCAACGAGCTCAGCAAGGTCTACAAGGAGCGCGCGTTCTTCGGCAAGGGACGCGAGGTCGTCGCCGCCGACAAGGTAACGCTGACGCTGCGCAAGGGCCGCACGCTCGGCATCGTCGGCGAAAGCGGCTCCGGCAAGTCGACGGTGGCGCGCTGCATCGTTCGCCTGATCGATCCGACCTCGGGCGGCGTGCGCCTTGCCGGCCGCGAGATCGCCGACATCTCGCGCCGCCTGCTGCAGCCGCACCGGCAGAAGATCCAGATCGTGTTCCAGGATCCCTACCGCTCGCTCAACCCGCGCGTCACCGTCGGCGAGAGCATCGCCGAAGGCCCGATCAACTACGGCGTGGCGCATCCCGATGCGATGAAGCGCGCCCGCGAATTGCTCGAGCTGGTCGGCCTTCCCGCCGATGCCGTCTCGCGCTATCCGCACCAGTTCTCCGGCGGCCAACGCCAGCGTATCGCCATCGCCCGCGCGCTCGCGCTCGATCCGGACGTGCTGGTCGCGGACGAGGCCGTCTCGGCGCTCGACGTCTCCGTGCAGGCGCAGGTGCTGGAACTCTTCGACGAGATCCAGAAGCGGCTCGGCATCGCCATCCTGTTCATCACCCACGATTTGCGTGTCGCAGCACAGATCTGCGACGAGGTCGTGGTGATGCAGCACGGCCGCGTCGTCGAGCAGGGCCCGGCCGCCGAAGTGCTGACGCATCCGAAGGAGGCCTACACCAGGGCGCTGCTGGACGCGGCGCCGGGGCGCGACTGGGATTTTGCGAACTTCCGGCCGGTGTCGGAGGGCGTGGCGGCCACGGCATAGCGACACTCACCGCTGTCATCCGGGGCATCGCGAAGCGATGAGCTCCGGTGCGCAATTGCGCACCTGAGAATCCATCGCGCCTCAGAGTCTGTTGTCGGATGGATTCCGGGCTCGCGCCCAAGCGGGCGCGCCCCGGAATGACGGCGGAGCAGCATTCCCAAAACAGCTTGAGGCCATGCGCGGCGCGATTGCTTCCTGCCTTGCCCTCGCCTCTGGGCCAAGGCTAACGTCGCGCACTTTTCCAACGCTGGACCAGAATTAATGACACGCATCGCCGTCGGCGGCTTCCTGCACGAGACCAACACCTTCGCTCCCACCAAGGCGACCTTCGCCGACTTCCAGCATGGCGGCGGCTGGCCGGCGATGACTGAAGGCGCCGACGTTCTCAAGGTGATGCGGCGCATCAATGTCGGCCTTGCCGGCTTCGTCGACAGCGCAGAGGCCAATGGCTGGGAACTCGTTCCGACGGTCGCCTGCGGTGCGAGCCCCTCCGCGCATGTCACCAGGGACGCCTTCGAGCGTATCGTGAAGGTGATGGTCGACGGCATCGCAGCCGCCGGCCCGCTCGATGCGGTCTATCTCGACCTGCACGGCGCCATGGTGACCGAGCATCTCGACGACGGCGAAGGCGAGATCCTGGCGCGCGTGCGCCGCGTCATCGGCAAGGACGTTCCGCTGGTCACCAGCCTCGATTTGCACGCCAACGTCACGCCCGAGATGATGGAACATGCGGACGCGCTGATCGCCTACCGCACCTATCCGCATGTCGACATGGCTGAAACCGGCCGCGCCTCTGCAAGGCATCTCGCACTGCTGCTGAAGTCCAAGCAGCGCTTCGCAAAGGCGTTCCGGCAATTGCCGTTCCTGATCCCGATCAGCTGGCAATGCACCAACGACCAGCCGACCAAAGGCATCTACGAACAGCTCGCCGCGCTGGAGGGCGATGCGGTTCCGACGCTGTCTTTCGCGCCGGGCTTTCCCGCCGCCGATTTCCGCGATTGCGGCCCCAGCGTGTTCGCCTATGGCAAGACGCAAGCGGACGCTGATCGCGCGGCCGATGCGATCGTGAAGCTGATCGAAAGCCACGAGGACGATTTCGACGGCAAGATCTGGTCGCCCGACGACGGCGTGCGCCACGCCATGGAACTTTCGAAGAGCGCGAGCAAGCCGATCATCATTGCCGACACCCAGGACAATCCCGGCGCCGGCGGCGATTCCGACACCACAGGCATGCTGCGCGCGCTGGTGCGCAACAGAGCGAGCGCCGCGACTGGCGCGATCTACGATCCCGTCTCGGCCAAGGCCGCGCATGACGCCGGCGTCGGTGCCACCGTGACGCTGTCGCTCGGCGGCAAATCCGGCATCCCCGGCGACGAGCCCTATCGCGAGACCTTTGTCGTCGAAAAGCTCTCCGACGGCCGCTTCATCGCACCCGGCCCTTACTATGGCGGCCGCGAGATGGAGATGGGCCCCTCCGCAGCCTTGCGCATCGGCGACGTCCGCGTCGTCGTCTCCTCGCACAAGGCGCAGCTCGCCGACCAGGCGATGTACCGCTATGTCGGCATCGAGCCGACCGAACAGAAGATTCTGGTCAACAAGAGCTCGGTGCATTTCCGCGCCGATTTCGAGCCGATCGCGGAGAAGCTGATGATCTGCGCCGCGCCCGGCGCGATGCCGGCCGACACCGCCACCCTGCCCTGGACGCGCCTGCGGCCGGGCATCCGCATCAAGCCGAACGGCCCCGCTTTCACACCCTCCTCACGCTAACCGGACAGAACACATGCCCACCATCGACCGCATCGACGGCTATGCCGACGAACTCACCGCTATCAGGCGCGACCTCCACGCCCATCCCGAGATCGGCTTCGAGGAAGTGCGCACCTCCGGCATCGTCGCCGACAAGCTGAAGAGCTGGGGCATCGAGGTGCATCGCGGTCTCGGCGGCACCGGCGTGATCGGCGTCATCAAGGGCAAGGGTTCGGGCAGCAAGCGCATCGGGCTGCGTGCCGACATGGACGCGCTGCCGATGGAAGAGAATACCAATCTGAAGTGGAGCTCGAAAATCCCCGGCCGCTTCCACGGCTGCGGCCATGACGGCCACACCACGATGCTGCTCGGCACCGCGCGCTATCTCGCCGAGACCAGAAACTTCGACGGCACCGTCCATCTGATCTTCCAGCCGGCCGAGGAAGGCCTCGGCGGCGCCCGCGCGATGATCAAGGACGGCCTGTTCGAGAAGTTTCCGTGCGACGAGCTCTATGGCCTGCACAACGCGCCCGACCTCAACCACGGCGAGATCGCGATCCTGCCGGGCCCGGCGATGGCCAGCGCCGACTTCTTCGACCTGCGCATCACCGGCTATGGCGCGCATGGCGCGATGCCTGAGCGCTCCAAGGACGCGGTGATCATCGCAACCACGCTGGCGCAGGCGATCCAGACCATCGTCAGCCGCAACGTCGAGCCGCTGCAGGCCGCGGTGGTGTCGATCACCCAGATCCACGCGGGCTCCGCCTATAACGTCATTCCCGGCGACGCGCATCTTTGCGGCACCATCCGCACCTTCTCGAAGGAAGTTCGCACCCTGATCAGCGAACGCATCCGCACGATCTGCGCCGGCATCGCAAGCGCCTATAGTTGCGTGATCGACGTCGACATCCGCGACACCTTCGGCGTGCTGGTCAACCAGGTCGAGCAGTCCAAGGTGGTCGAGGACGTTGCGCGCACCATCGTCGACCCCTCCAACGTGATCACGCGCGCCCAGCCGAAGATGGGCAGCGAGGATTTCGCCGACATGCTGGAGACCATTCCCGGCGCCTATTTCTGGGTCGGCCATGACGGTTCGGTGCCCGTGCACAATCCCGGCTTCGTGCTCGACGACAAGATCCTGCCGATCGGCGCCAGCATGTTCGCCCGGATCATCGAAACGCGCATGCCGGTGGGCTAGCGATGCATAAAAAGAGCGTCGAAGAGGCGGTCACCTCGCTGCACGATCTGTCCGCGGTCGATCTGATCGCGGGCTATCGCGCCAAGCAATTCTCGCCGGGCGAGGTGCTGGAGGATTTGCTCACGCATGTCGCTGCGTGGGAGCCGCATCTGAAGGCGCTCTACGCGTTCGATCCCGACGGCGCGCGCGAGGCCGCAAAGGCCTCGACGGCGCGCTGGACCGGCGGCGAACCATCCGGCGCGCTAGACGGCGTGCCGGTCACCGTGAAAGACAACATCGCGACCAAAGGCGTGCCGGTGCCGCTGGGCGCTGCCAGCGTCAAGCTCGTGCCGGCCGAGAAGGACGCCCCGCCCGCCGCGCGGCTGCGCGAGGCCGGCGCGGTCATCTTCGCCAAGACCACCATGCCCGATTACGGCATGCTGTCGTCCGGGCTCTCCAGTTTCCACGCACTCGCGCGTAACCCCTGGGACCTCTCCAAGAATCCCGGCGGGTCCAGCGCGGGCGCAGGCGCGGCGGCCGCGGCCGGCTACGGTCCGCTACATCTCGGCACCGATATCGGCGGCTCGGTCCGCCTGCCCGCGGGCTGGTGCGGCCTCGTCGGATTGAAGCCGAGTTTTGGCCGCGTGCCGATCGACCCGACCTATGTCGGCCGCGTCGCCGGCCCGATGACCCGCACGGTCGACGATTGCGCGCTGATGATGAGCGTGATCGCAAAGCCCGACCGGCGCGACGGCATGAGCCTGCCCGCCGAGCCGCTCAACTGGAAGGGGCTGGAAAAATCTCCGCGCAAGCTGCGCATCGGCTTGATGCTTGATGCCGGCGTCGGCCTGCCAGCAGAAAGGTCCATCCGCGACGTTGCCGTGAAAGCCGCAAAGGCGTTCGAATCTGCTGGCGCCGTCGTCACCGAGGTCGGCGGCATTTTGACCCGCGAGATGCTCGACGGCCTCGACAATTTCTGGCGCGCGCGGATGTGGGATGATCTGGCGAAGCTGTCGCCGGCCGAACAGGCGAAGGTGCTGCCCTATATCTTCAAATGGGGCGAGTCCGGCGCGAAGCTCTCGGGTGTCGATGTCATCCGCGGCTTCAACCAGACCATGGCGATCCGCGCAGCGGCGTCGAAGCTGTTCTGCGAGCTCGATTACGTGATCTCGCCAACCGCGCCGAACGTGAATTATCCGGCGGAGTGGGCCTCGCCGACCAACGACCCCATGAGGCCGTTCGAGCATATCGCCTATACCGTGCCGTGGAATATGTCGGAGAACCCCGCGGTCTCAATCAACGGCGGCTTCGACGCCAAGGGCTTTCCCATCGGCGTGCAGATCGTCGGCCGCCGCTTCGACGACATCGGCGTGCTCGGCATGGCCAAGGCTTTTGAGGGCCTGCGCGGCCAGCAGCGGCCCTGGCCGAGCCCACCGACCAAGTAGGTTTCGTCATGGCCGGGCGAAGGACGGCGTCGCTTTCGCTCGCCTACGTCCCGGCCATCCACGTTCTCGTGCAGGCCACCACATGCCCAGTCCGCGCAAGACGGACGCCGGCGGCCATGCATCTCGTCTCTTCGAGACAGAATTCAAGACAGGGAAGGAAACCACCCATGGCGTATGAGACGATCAAATACGAGGTCGCCGAGCAGATCCTCACCATCACGCTGAACCGGCCCGACAAGCTCAACGCCTTCAACGCGCAGATGCAAGGAGAGCTGATCGACGCGTTCGACGCCGCCGACAAGGACGACAACGTCCGCGCCATCATCGTCACCGGCGCCGGCCGCGGTTTTTGCGCGGGCGCGGATCTTTCCTCCGGTGCAGATACCTTCGACCGCGACGCGCGGCGCGGACCCGTCAAACGCTTGGCCGACGGCAAGGTCGATTACAGCGATCCGCAGGTGCGCGACGGCGGCGGCCAGGTGACCTTGCGCATCTTCAAGTGCCTCAAGCCCGTCATTGCCGCCGTGAACGGTCCCGCGGTCGGCATCGGCGTCACCATGCAGCTCGCGATGGACATCCGCATCGCCTCCGACGCCGCGCGTTTCGGCTTCGTGTTCTCTCAGCGCGGCATCGTGCCGGAAGCGGCCTCGAGCTGGTTCCTGCCGCGCATCGTCGGCATCTCGCAGGCGCTGGAATGGTGCTATTCGGGCCGCGTGTTCCCGGCCCAGGAAGCGCTCGCGGGTCGTCTCGTCAGCAAGGTCGTTGCCCCCGACGATCTCCTGCCGACCGCCCGCGCGCTCGCCAAGGAATTCGCGGCGAAGACCGCACCGGTGTCGGTCGCGCTGATCCGCCAGATGATGTGGCGCATGATGGGCGCCGACGATCCGATGGAGGCCCACAAGGTCGACAGCCGCGGCATCTACGCCCGCGGCCGTTCAGACGACGTCAAGGAAGGCGTGGTGTCGTTCCTGGAAAAGCGCCCCGCTCAGTTCAAGAACAAGGTGTCCAGCGATATGCCGGACTATTTCCCATGGTGGACGGAACGGGATTACAAATAGCGAAGCTACGCCGCCTTGACGGCGCGGATGAAGGTCTCGACGAACTGACGCATGTTTTCCGACTGACGCGTCAGTTCCTCGGAGGCGTCGAAGACTTCGCCTGCCGCGGCACTGGACTCGCTCGAACCGACTTTGACACCCTGGATGCTCTGTGAGATTTCGCCGGTCCCCCGCGCGGCCTCCTGAACATTGCGGGCGATTTCCCGCGTGGCAGCATCCTGCTGAACCACCGCTGCGGCGATCGACGAGGTGATTTCGTTGATCTCCTCGATCGTCGCCGTGATGCCGTGGATCGCGCTCACGGCCTGTCCGGAGGTCGTCTGGATGGCGGCGATCTGATCGCGAATATCGTCGGTCGCCTTCGACGTCTGCTCCGCAAGGCTCTTCACCTCGCCCGCCACGACGGCAAATCCCCTGCCCGCCTGTCCCGCGCGCGCCGCCTCGATCGCCGCGTTCAACGCCAGGAGATTCGTCTGTCTCGCGATCTCGTTGATCAGCTTGAGCACGTCGCCGACCGTTTCCGTCGCCGACGAGAGACCCTGTACGGTTTCGTTGGTACGCCGGCCTTCGGCGACGGCCTTCTCGGCGACCTGCGCCGACTGTGTCGCGCGGCGTCCTATCTCGGCGACTGAACTGGACAATTCCTCGGTCGCCGCAGCGACGGTCTGCATGTTCGCCGACGCAACCTCGGTCACGCCTGCCACACTCGCCGCCTCGTCGCTGGTCTGACCGGCGGACCGGCTCATCCTGGCCGCGGTCGCCTCCAGCTGGGACGATGCGGATATGACGGTCTCGATCACCTCTGCGACGTCGATGTCAAAGCGATCGGAGAGCTCGTCGATGCGCGTCGCGCGAGCGGCCCGTTGCGCAGCCGCCTCGCGTTCTCTCGCGTTCAACTCGACACTCCGGACCAGGCTGTCCTTGAAGAACTGGACCGCACACGCCATCGCTCCGATCTCGTCCGTACGGTCGGTCCCGTCGACCTGCTGGTCGAGCTTGCCGTCGGCAAGATGCGCCATGGTGCCGGCGAGCTGACCGATCGGCATGGTGATGCCGCGCGCCATGATCGCCGCGGTCACCATGCTGGTCAGCAGGGCGAGCAGAGACAGCGCGGTGACGAGACCGAGGCTCAGAGTGGCTTCGGACTTCTTCTTCGCCATCAGGCCGGTAAGCTCCGTCACGAGCCCGTCCTCGATCTTCTTCAGCAGATCGATTCGAACCGTCGCAGCCTCGAACCAGGACTTGCTGTCGAGCGAACCAAACTCGCCCGCGAGCCCGCCCCGCTCAACCACCTTGCGCATGCCCTCGAACTTGTCGATCGCGGGCCCCGACAATTCCGAGCTGAACAGATCCTTCGCCCGGGACGAAGCGACCGCGCGGAAGGAGGCAAGAAAGCTGTCCTGCGCGGCCGCGAGGCCGATCGCCCTGACATAGGCCTGTGGCTCGAAACGTCCGGCAGCGATCGCGCCGGCGACGGTCGCACGTTCCAGTCCGGCACGTTCCTTGGCTTCCACCAGGTTGGCATGCGCGGCAATCGCCCGCGAGATCTCGTCGTCCGTTGCAAGCTTGGAAATTCCTGATGTCACCGTGATCAAGCGGCCCACGATGTCCGTCAGGGCACCCGCCGCGGCGGCCGGAGCAATCGTCTGCCGATCGATCTGTTCGCGCAGCGAATCCAGACGCCCAAGGCTCTCAGCTGCCGCCTGGCTTGCAGAGCTGAGCCGGCCGCTGCCTTCTCGCGCAAGATCCGCCAGTGCACCAAGTGCTGTTGCTCGTCCCGCGTCGGTGCGGCCACGCTGCTGCTGGAGCTCGGCCCCCAATTGTGCGCCCTTGCTGCTCAGAAAGGTCAGGGACAGTCCGCGTTCGCGCTGGAGCTCGTGGACCAGGCTGCTCAACTTGCCGACCCCATCCACGACCGGCTGCATGTCCCCCATTTCCGAACGCACGGTCCATTTGGCGGAAATATCGTACAGGGCGAGCGCAGCGAGCGTCGCAAGAGGCAGCAGTGCCGCCAGAGCGATGCGATGAATTATTCTTATATTCCTGAACATCATTCGAGTTCGCGATTTTCGTACTCGTGATAGGATCAGACTGGTAAAGAAAACTCCTTATACGAGTGAGAAAAAGATAGGCGGTAACTGCTCACCAGTGCGGCACCGTCGATCAGTCCATCACCAGCGCCACACGCCCGATTGCCTTGCGGTCGATCAAGAGCCGCATTGCCTTCGCATAATCTTGCAGCGGCAGACGGTGTGAGACGTTGGGGCGCAGCTTGCCCTCCTCTGCCCATTGCAGCAGCGCCTTCAGGCGCACCTGCCCGAGCGCAGGGTTCTTTCGTACCGCTTCGCCGGCGCGCACGCCGAGCACGCTGGCGCCCTTGATCAGCAGGAGGTTGGTCCTGGCCGAGCCGATGCCGCCGGTGAAGCCGATCACCAGCAGTCGCGCGCCCCAGGCGATGCAGCGCATCGAATCTTCAAAAACCTGACCGCCGACGGGATCGAACACGACATCCGCGCCGCGACCATCGGTGACGCGCTTGACGGCGTCGCGAAATGGCTCGCGGTCATAGCGGATGAGATGATCGGCGCCGCGCGCCTTGGCGATGGCAAGCTTCTCGTCGCTGGACGCTGTCGCGATCACGGTCGCGCCCAGCATCTTGCCGATCTCGACGGCGGCCAATCCCGTGCCGCCGCCGGCGCCATGCACAAGCAGCACCTCCCCCGGCTCAATCCGGCCGCGATCGATCAGTGCGTGATAGGCCGTGCCATGACCGGCAAGATAAGTCGCAGCCTCGGCGTAGTCGAACGTCGACGGCATCGGGGTGAGCTGCGACGGCGTCACGATGGCTTCGTCGGTGAATGCGCCGTGCCGCATCTTCACGATGACCTTGTCGCCAACGGCAACGCCCCCCGCCTCCGCACCGACTTCGGTCACATCGCCGGCCGCTTCCATGCCGGGCGTGAACGGCAACTCCGGCTTGAGCTGATATTGGCCGGCGGCCATCAACACATCAGGGAAATTCAGGCCGGCGGCCCGGATTGCGACCCGTACCTCGCCCGGCCTCAGGGCGTGCGGCGGAAACTCTTCCAGCCGCAATGTTTCGGGCGTGCCGAGCGCGCGGCAGACGACGGCGCGCACCATCAGGCCGCGCTCGCCTTGCTGCGCTTGAGCGCCTCGCGGATCAGCGGCAGGCGGTCGTTGCCGAAATACATGTCGGTCTTGTTCACGAAGATCGTCGGCGAGCCGAAGCCGCCGCGGGCAACGACCTCCTCCGTATTCGCCTTGAGCTGATCCTTGATCCCCTGCTCCGAAATGCCCGCGAAGAATTTTGCCTCGTCGACGCCGACCTTCTTGCAGATCTCCGCCAGCACCGCGTCCTGCGAGATGTCCTTGTCGTCCCCCCAATAAGCCTCGAACAATGCGGTCGCGAACGGCACCATGTCCGCGGCCAACCAGACGCAGCCGCGCATCGCCTTGACGCTGTTCACCGGGAACACGGTCGGTGGCATCTTGATCGCGAGGCCTGCGGAGCGCGCCCAGTCCTGAAGGTCCTTCTTCATATAGCGCGCCTTCAGGGGCACCGGCGTCTCGCGCTGGGCGTAGACGCTCGGATTGACCGTGTTGAAGATGCCGCCGACCAGGATCGGCCGCCAGACGATCTCGGCGCCCAGCTCCCTGGCGAGCGGCTGGATGTTGTGGAAGGCGAGATAGGTCCAGGGGCTGGAGCAGTCGAAGAAGAATTCGATCATAGCGTTTCCTTTGCTCTCGTCATTCCGGGGCGCGCCCTCTTGGGCGGAAGCCCGGAATCCACTTCGCTCCTGGCTCTGCGGCCCGATGGATTCTCGGGTGCGCAATTGCGCACCATAGCTCGCGACTTGGTCGCGCCCCGGAATGACGGCGTGCCGTCACTTCCTTCCCAACACTTCCTTAGCCCTTTGGCCGAACATGATCTTGCGTGATTCCTCGTCAAAGGGCTCTTTGACGAATTTTCCGATCGCAAGCCCCGCCTGCACCTGCGGCCTTGCGCGGACCTCGGCATACCAGCGTTTGACGTTCGGGAAGTCATCGAGCGTAAAGCCCTGCGCCTTGTGGGTCATGGTCCAGGGGAAGCAGGCGATGTCGGCGATGGAATAACCGCCGGCGACATAGGCGCCGGTCTTCTCCAGCTGCCGGTCGAGCACGCCGTAGAGCCGGGCGGCCTCGTCGCGGTAGCGCTCGATCGCATAGGGGATCTTCTCCGCCGCATAGAGCGCAAAATGCCCGTGCTGGCCGAGCATCGGCCCAAGGCCGGCCATCTGCCACATCACCCACTGGATGGTGGCGGAGCGGCCGCGCAAGTCAGCGGGCAAGAAACGACCGGTCTTTTCCGCGAGATAAATCAGAATTGCGCCGGTCTCGAACACCGAGAACGGCCCGCCGCCGTCGGCGGGGGCGTGATCGACGATCGCAGGGATGCGGTTGTTCGGGGAGATCGCCAGAAACTCGGGGCTGAACTGCTCGCCGGCGCGGATGTTGACGGGCTTCACGGTATAGGGAAGCCCGAGCTCCTCCAGCATGATCGAGATCTTCCAGCCGTTCGGCGTCGGCGCGTAATAGAGGTCGATCATGACCTTTCCCTCGGCATCCTTTGGCCTTCCCTGTCGATGCCGCCCGCTAAAATAACGACTTTTGTTGTTCTGTACCTTGACGTTAGGACATGGCAGGAAGGGGCGCAACACAACCTGCCGGAGGGCCGCCATGCTGTTTCCAACCACGATCGCCGGCTCCCTGCCGAAGCCGGAATGGCTTGCCGAACCCAACATGCTCTGGGCGCCCTGGAAGTCGCAGGGCGACGAGTTGCTCCGCGCCAAGCGCGACGCGACACTGATCTGGCTGAAGATCCAGGAGGACGCCGGAATCGACATCCTCACCGAGGGCGAGCAGGCCCGCCAGCATTTCGTGCACGGTTTTCTGGAGAAGATCGAAGGCATCGACTTCGCGCACAAGGTCGAGATGGGCATCCGCAAGGACCGCTACAAGGCGATGGTGCCGCAGGTGGTGGCGCCGCTCCGCCTCAAGGATCGCGTGCACGCCTTCGAGGCGCGCGTGGCGCGCACGCACACGAAGAGGAAGCTGAAGTTCACCCTGCCCGGCCCGATGACCATCATCGACACCATTGCCGATCGCTACTATGGCGATCGCGTCAAGATGGCGTTTGCCTTCGCCGAGCTGCTCAACGAGGAAGCCCGGGCGCTGCAGGCCGACGGCGTCGATCTCGTGCAGTTCGACGAACCCGCCTTCAACGTCTACATGGACGAGGTCAACGATTGGGGCATCAAGGCGCTGGAGCGCGCCGCGCAAGGCCTGACCTGCGCCACCGCCGTGCACATCTGCTACGGCTACGGCATCAAGGCCAATACCGACTGGAAGGAGACGCTCGGCGCGCAATGGCGGCAGTATGAGCAGATCTTTCCGGCGATCGACGCCAGCCCGATCCAGCAGGTCGCGATCGAATGCCGCAATTCGAAAGTGCCGCTCGATTTGCTGGCGCTGCTCAAGAACAAGATCGTGCAGGCCGGCGTGATCGACGTTGCGAGCGACACGGTGGAGACCGCGGAGGATGTCGTGAAGGTGATCGACGCGGTGTCGAAATTCGTGCCCAAGAGCAACATCATCGCCACCACCAATTGCGGCATGGCACCGATGCGGCGCGAGATCGCCGAAGCCAAGCTGATGGCGCTCGGCGCAGGCGCCGCGCTGGCGCGGGAGAAGCTGGGGTGATGGCTGGGATCCGCGGGCCGCTCTGCTAATCCAGAGCCGTCGGATGCAGTGCCGGTTGATAACCGGCTCGCAGCGCATGCAGTGTGGACGGGGGCGTCAGCAGCATTGGGCTGTCCAGCTCGTGCTCGGCGCGGGCATAGCCCGCTGGCGACCACTGCAGCGCCCTGCCCTGCACCACCAGAAAGCTCTCCTCGCCCTGCTGCACCATCGCGCCATCGGGCAATTCTGCCGCCGGCACCGGCAGCGCGTGCAGGCGCTTGCGACCATGATCCAGGCGCTCCAGGTGGAGCTGGGCGTCCATCGCCTTCGCAGTCACCTTGCTTGCGCCATTCCCCATCTCCCACGCCGCGCGGAAGCGGTTGGCATCCTCGCGCCGGCAGAAGAAGCAGGGACGATGACCGGCGGCAAAGGCGGTGGCCTCGTCGAGAAAGAACAGCTCGGTCCAGCTCCGCCGCGCCATCACCGGCCGGCGCCAGCCGCGGAATTCACACAGGCATGTAATCCACGCCGGCGACGACCAGCGCTTGTTCAGCAGCGTCTTCGTTGCGGGATCATGGATGATGCCGCGATTGCCGGTGAAGAGGCCGCGATGCGGGGTAGCGATGATGTCGCCGAGCGGTGTGACGCGGTTTTGGAGCGGGCGAGTGGCGAATGGGGAATTGCGAATTGGGGATTCACTACTCGCCATTCGCCCCTCGCCATTCCCACTTGGTCACGCCGCGCCGTCGCGCAGCGGCGGGTGGTAGGACAGCGCGGTGTCCCAGGGGAAGAAGATCCAGGTATCCTGCGAGACTTCCGTGATGAAGGTGTCGACCAGCGGGCGGCCCTTCGGCTTGGCATAGACGGTGGCGAAATGCGCGTCGGGCAGCATCTCGCGCACCAGCTTGCCGGTCTTGCCGGTGTCGACGAGGTCGTCGACGATCAATAGCCCCTTGCCAGTGCCGCCGCCAAGCTTCATCGCCTGTTCCGAAATGCCTTTGAGGACCTGGAGGTCCCCCTGCTTGTCGTGGTCGTAGCTGGCGACGCAGACCGTATCGATGATGCGCACGCCAAGCTCGCGCGCCACGATCGCGGCCGGCACCAGGCCGCCGCGGGTGATCGCGATGACGGCGTGGAACGGGCCGACCTCGTTGAGCCGCCAGGTCAGCGCCCGGCAGTCGCGATGGAACTGGTCCCACGAGACCGGGAAGGCCCTGCCCGCCCGCTCCTGTGCACTCAGTTCCGGTGCTTCACCAGCCATTGTCGTCTCCTGCTTCGCCTGCCGGCAACATGCCTGCTAACGAGTGATGTTCAATCCCGCCAGCATGTCCTTCACCGCGGCCATGGCTGCCGCGAGCTTGTCCGCATCGCGCGAGCGGACCACGAGGTTCGTATTCGGCTTCTGCTCTTCGTCCATGAAGGGGTAGCTGCCGATGATGGTGTCGGGATGGGCGGCGGCGATCGCGCGCAAGGGGCTGCCGATGTCGCCTTCCCGCGCATTGGCGCGGACCGATTCGGAGAGCATGCGCACGCCCGATTTCAGCTTGGGCGAGACGATGTCCATCATCGCCTGCATGATCGAGGGCACGCCGGCCATCACGATGACATTGCCGATCTTGAAGCCGGGCGCGAGGATGGTTGCGCTCTGGATCAGCTCGGCGCCATCAGGGATGCGGGCCATGCGCAAGCGGGCCTCGTTGAGGTCCTGCTCGCTCCAGCGCTCCTTGAAACGGGCGACCACCTCCGGGTGGTGGTCGATGCCGACGCCGAACGCCTTGGCGACGCTGTCGGCGGTGATGTCGTCATGGGTCGGCCCGATGCCGCCGGTGGTGAAGACGTAGGTGTAGCGATGCCGCAGTGCATCCAAGGCAGCGATGATGTCGGGCTCGTCGTCGGAGACGACCCGGACCTCCTTCAAATCGATGCCGATATTGGTCAGGTATTCGGCGATGAAGCCGATGTTCTTGTCCTTGGTCCGGCCGGACAGGATTTCGTCCCCAATGACCAGAATGCCCGCCGTGACGATCTCGCTCATAACTTAAGTCCCTCACCTGTGGCGCCGACTTTGCCGAGGTAACGCGTTGAAGTCACGCGGTTTTGCTGTCGAAATGAGCAGTCCTCAGCCATTTTTTCAGGCATGCTCGCGGCCATGCCCGCCAAATGCTGTCAGTCCATGCATATCGCGCTGGCCCGGCCCTTGCTACCACCTCAGAGTCATGCACTCTTGCTGCATGGCCAGGACGTTGCGGCTTCACCAGGGCCTGGCGACCTGTCCAATGGCGCAACGCCTTGCGGAGACAAGTCGGGATCTATGGCAGTCGCGTTTGATGAAATGAATATTCCCGGCGGGGACCTTCGCCCCGCCTATCAGGAGCTGGCGCGCTGGCTCAAGGAGACGCCTCCCGAGGCGCTTGAATATCGCCGCCAGGAAGCCGAGCTCCTGTTCCGCCGCATCGGCATCACCTTCGCGGTCTATGGCGAGGCCGAGTCCACCGAGCGCCTGATTCCCTTCGACGTGATCCCGCGGATCATGTCGGGCAAGGAATGGGCACTGCTGGAGAAGGGCCTGAAGCAGCGCGTGCGCGCGCTCAACATGTTCCTGCGCGACATCTATCATGGCCGCGACATCCTGCGCGCCGAGATCGTGCCCGACGATCTGATCTTCCAGAACCCGGTCTTCCGGCCCGAGATGAACGGCCAGCAAGTGCCGCACGACGTCTATGTGCACATCGCCGGCATCGACATCGTCCGGGTCGATGCCAACGACTTCATCGTGCTGGAGGACAATGCGCGGACGCCATCCGGCGTGTCCTACATGCTGGAAAACCGCGAGATCATGATGCGGTTGTTTCCGGATCTGTTCGCCCGCCACAAGGTGGCGCCGGTCGAGCGCTATCCGGACGAGCTGCTCTCGGCGCTCCGCTCCGTCGCGCCGCTAAGCGCCTCGGGCGAGCCGACCGTCGCCCTGCTCACCCCCGGCGTCTACAACTCGGCCTATTACGAGCACTCCTTCCTCGCCGACAAGCTCGGCATCGAGCTGGTCGAGGGCCGCGATCTCATCGTCAAGAACAACGAAGTGTTCATGCGGACGACGGAAGGGCTGAAGCGGGTCGACGTGATCTATCGCCGCGTCGACGATGACTTCCTCGATCCCCTCACCTTCCGTCCCGATTCCGCGCTCGGCGTGCCCGGGCTGATGTCGGCCTATGCGGCCGGCAACATCACGCTCGCCAACGCCGTCGGCACCGGGATTGCCGACGACAAGGCGATCTACTCGTACATGCCGGATATCGTGAAATTCTATCTCGGCGAGGAGCCGATCCTGAAGAACGTGCCGACATGGCGCTGCCGCGAGCCGAAGGACCTCGCCTATGTGCTGGATCATCTGAGCGAGCTCGTTGTCAAGGAGGTGCACGGCTCCGGCGGCTACGGCATGCTGATCGGGCCTGCCGCGACCAAAGCGACAATCGAAGCGTTCCGCGAGAAGCTCAAGCGCGAGCCGGAAGGTTTCATCGCGCAGCCGACGCTGGCGCTGTCGACCTGCCCAACCTGCACGGCGTCAGGCCTTGCCCCGCGCCATGTCGATTTGCGGCCCTTCGTGCTCACCGGCAGCAAGAGCACCACCATCGTGCCGGGCGGCCTGACACGTGTTGCGCTGAAGGAAGGCTCCCTGGTGGTGAATTCGAGCCAGGGCGGCGGCACCAAAGACACCTGGATCCTGGACGAGTAGTCAGATGCTGTCGCGTACCGCCGAAAACCTCTACTGGCTCGCCCGCTACGTCGAACGGGCCGAATATCTCGCGCGCACCATCGATGCGACGCTGCGCGTCACCGCGCTTCCCGCCGCCTATGTCGGCAAGACCAATGAATGGGACTCGGCGCTGCTCACCGCCGGCGTCGCCGCCAGCTTCTATCAGACCTACGAGGAAGCCAACGAGCACAACGTCGTCGACTATCTCTCGTTCTCCGTGGACAATCCATCCTCGATCAGGAACTGCATCGAGGCGGCGCGACTGAACTCGCGCTCGGTGCGCACCGCGCTGACCAGCGAGATGTGGGACACCATCAACTCGGCCTGGATCGAGCTTCAGGCGGTCTGGAGCAAGGGCACCTCGACGCGCGAGGACCTCGCCAAGTTCCTGCGTTTCGTGCAGGAGACCTCGCTGCGCTTCGACGGCTCGGCCTACCGGACCATGCTGCGCAACGACGCCTACTGGTTCTCTCGCCTCGGCCTGCATCTGGAGCGCGCCGACAACACCGCGCGCATTCTCGACGTGAAGTATCACGTGCTACTGCCTGAGGAGGAGCATGTCGGCGGCCCGCTCGACTTCTATCAGTGGAGCTCGATCCTGCGTTCGGTGTCGGCGCTGACGGCCTATCACTGGGTCTACCGCGAGACGCTGAAACCGTGGCTGGTCGCGGACCTGCTCATCCTCAACGGCACGCTGCCGCGCTCGCTGGCAAGCTGCTACGAGAATCTCGTGCGCAATCTCGACCAGATCGGCGTCGCCTATGGCCGCCAGGGCCCGGCTCAGCGCCACGCCCGCGGCATCCGCAACCGGCTGGAACGCAGCAACATGAACGACATCTTCCAGCATGGCGTGCATGAATTCATTCAGGAATTCATCACCGACAATTCCAGGCTGGGCGAAATCATCACGAAGCAGTATCTGATCTGATGTCACCCGGCTGACGACACGGTCCACCATGCGCCTGCGAATCCTGCACACCACGACCTATCGCTACGAGCCGGCGGCCATCAGCGTGATCCAGATCCTGCGCATGACGCCCGGCAGCCATGACGGGCAGTATGTGGCGGAATGGCAGATCGACGTCTCGACGGACACCAAGCTCGACACCCATGAAGACGCCTTCGGCAACGTCACCCATGTGCTGTCCTGCGGTCCCGTCGGCGACATCAAGATCACCGCCGAAGGCCTGATCGAGACCCACGACACCGGCGGCGTGCTGCGCGGTACCGACGAGCGCTTTCCGGCCGGCATGTTCTTGCGCGCCACCGACCTCACCTCCGTCAATCCGGCGATGATGGCGGTCGCGCGCCAGTTGCGCAGCGAGGCCGAGAGCGACACGCTCGGCTTCCTGCATACGCTGATGACCGAGATCGGCGATCACATGACCTTCGACGAGGACCCGACCAACAGTGGAACCTCGGCGGCGGAGGCGTTCACGCTCAAGCGTGGGGTCTGCCAGGACTACGCGCACATCTTCATTGCCTGCGCCCGCACCGGCGGCGTGCCGGCACGCTTCGTCTCCGGCCACTTCCTGCGCTCCGACGGCACGGTGCATCAGGAGGCCGGCCATGCATGGGCTGAAGCCTACGTTCCCGATCTCGGCTGGGTCGGATTCGATCCCGCCAACAGCATCTGCGCCACCGACGCCCATGTCCGAGTCGCGATCGGGCTCGACTATCTCGGCGCAGCCCCGGTGCGTGGCACCCGCTATGGCGGAGGCACGGAGACGCTGACGGTGGCCGTCAAGGTCGACCAGGCGGGCCGCGGCGGGCAGTCCCAATCGCAGTGGCAGGGCTAGGCGCCGCCGCCCGACACATGTGCCGTGCTACACTCGCGGGATCAGACTTGTCCCCGCGAGGTACTCATGGCCACCGTAAAACTGCTTTCGGACGATGAACTCTCCAGCGAGGCGCGCGCCGTCTTCGACGATATCCGCAAGGTGCGGAAGTCGGACTTCGTCAACAATTTCTGGCGCACGCTGGCGCATGATCCGAAGACGCTGCGGCGGACGTGGGAGAGCATCAAGGAGGTGATGGCTCCCGGCGCGCTCGATCCCAAGGTCAAGGAAATGCTCTACGTGGCGGTGTCGATTGCGCATGGCTGCAGCTACTGCATTCACTCGCACACCGCCGCCGCGCGGGCCAAGGGCATGACCGAGGCTGAATATGCCGAGATGCTCGCCATCGTCGGCATGGCCGCGGAAACCAACCGGCTGGTCACGGCGCTCGGCGTGCCCGTCGACGAGGCGTTCCTCGTAGGCGCCGCCGACTGAGGCCGGCAGACGCGTCCTGGAACGACGACTCGCCCCGGGAATCGGGGGTTGGAGCGGCTGCCGAAATTGGCTAGTAATTCCGCGCAAACGCGTTCGGGGACTGGAAATGACCTATTGCTGCGGAATCCTGGTTCGGGACGGTCTGGTGATGATCGCCGACACCCGCACCAATGCCGGCCTCGACAACGTCTCGACCTTCCGCAAGCTGCACATCTTCTCGAAGCCCGGCGAGCGCATCATGGCGATCGCCAGCGCCGGCAACCTCGCCATCAGCCAGTCGGTGCTGTCCACGCTGACCGAAGGCCTGGAGGACCCCAACACGGGTGAGGTCGAGACGCTGATGAACGCGCCGACCATGTTCCAGGCCGCCCAGCGCATCGGCCGGGCGATCCGCGCGGTGCATGCGACCGAAGGCCCCGCGCTGAGATCCGAGGACGTCTCGTTCGACGTCTCGTTCCTGTTCGGAGGCCAGATCAAGGGCGCACGCATGCGCCTGTTCATGGTCTACACCGCCGGCAATTTCATCGAGTGCACCACCGATACGCCGTACTTGCAGATCGGCGAGCACAAATACGGCAAGCCCGTGCTCGACCGCGCCATGCATTACGACGTCGAGCTCTACGAGGCGCTGAAGACCGGCCTGATCTCGATGGATTCGACCATGCGCTCCAATCTCGGCGTCGGGCTGCCGATCGACGTGCTGGTGGTGCGCGCCGATGCCTGCGAGGCCGATCTCAACCATCGCATCGAGGCGGGCGAGCCCTATTTCCACGATCTGCGCTCGCGCTGGTCCGCGGCGCTGCGCGCGGCGCACCAGAACATTCCGCGGCCGCCCTACAAGAACGAAAAAGAACCCAAAACCTGACAGCATGAGAAAAGGCAGGAAACAATGAGTGAAGCAAAGAAGATCGCAGTGGTGACGGGCGCCGGCACCGGTGTCGGGCGCGCAGCGTCGCTGGCATTGATGAACACCGGCTTCACCGTGGTGCTGGTCGGCCGCCGGCTCGACATGCTCGAGGAGACGGCAAAGCTCGGCCCCGCCGGCAAAAGCCTGTGCGTCACCGCCGACATGACCAAGCCTGATTCGATCGCGGCACTGTTTGACAAGGTGAAGGCGACCTACGGCCGCCTCGACGTGCTCTTCAACAATGCCGGCATGGGCGCCCCCGCCGTCAACTTCGAGGACCTCGGCCTCGAGCAGTGGCAGGCGGTGGTGAACACCAACCTCACCGGCCCGTTCCTGTGCACCCAGCACGCCTTCCGCATCATGAAGGACCAGAGCCCGCGCGGCGGTCGCATCATCAACAACGGCTCGATCTCGGCCCACGCGCCGCGGCCGTTCTCGGCGGCCTACACCTCGACCAAGCACGCCATCACCGGCCTGACCAAGGCCTCTAACCTCGACGGCCGCATGTATGACATCGCGGTTGGCCAGGTCGACATCGGCAATGCCGCGACCCCGATGACCGATCGCATGGTCAACGGCCCCGGCGTGCTCCAGCCCGACGGCACCACCAAGCACGAGCCACGCATGGACGCCAAGGCGGTCGGCGATGCCGTGGCCTACATGGCCGGCCTGCCGCTCGATGCCAACGTGCTGACCATGACCGTCATGGCGACCAAGATGCCGTTCGTGGGGCGGGGCTGAACTCAAAACTGCGAAAACAACCCCATGCACAGTAGGGATCTCTTTGATTCCTCTGTGCTTTGTCCGAGGCTTTCGGGGGGCATCCAGTCCCGTGCCCCGGACGCTGCGCGGCATGCAATGACGCGCTGTTGAGCCGGGGCCCATGCCTCCGGGATCTCGTGCTTGGCCTCCTGGGTCCCGGCTCTGCGGCGCAACGCTGACGCGTTGCAGCTTGTCCGGGACACGAGACATTCCCCTACTCCAAGCTCTCCACCTGCCGCAGGCTCGGAAACAGCTTCATCCAGAGCAGCGCCACTGCGACGGTGGCAACGCCGCCGAGCACGGCGGCCGGCATGGCGCCGAGCAGTGCGGCGGCCACTCCGCTTTCGAACTGGCCGAGCTGGTTCGAGGCGTTGATGAAGAGGAAGTTGACCGCGCCGACCCGTCCGCGCATCTCGTCGGGCGTGGACAGCTGCACCAGCGAGAAGCGGATCACGACGCTGATCGTATCGGCCGCACCGAGCACGGCGAGCGACAGCACCGACAGCCACATCCAGGACGACAGCGCGAATACGATAGTGGCGAGACCGAACACGATCACGGCCTGGAACATGCGCAGGCCCACATGCCGCGAGATGGCGTGACGCGCCAGCACCATGGTCATCAAGAGCGCGCCGACGGCGGGCGCAGCGCGCAAGATCCCGAGTCCCATTGGGCCGGTCTGGAGGATGTCGCGGGCATAGATCGGCAACAGCGCGGTGACGCCGCCGAACAGCACGGCGAACAGATCGAGCGAGATGGTGCCGAGGATCGCCGGATTGCTGCGGATGAAGCGGACGCCGGCGAAGATATTGTCCGAGTCCGTCCCCTGCTTCGCGATGGCCTGCGGGCGCGGCCGGATGAAGCCGGTCAGGATCATCCCAAGAATCCAGAACAGCAGCATCATGCCGTAGGCGAGATGCGGTGCGACCGCATAAGCGAAGCCGCCGAGCGCCGGGCCGGTGATGGTCGCGACCTGCGCCGCGCCGCTGGAGACGGCGGTGGCACGCTGAAGCGAGCCCTGCGGCGCGATCAGCGGCAGCAGCGCCGCCGTGGTCGGGCTCTCGAACGCGCCGGCAATGCCGAGCACGAAGGTTGCGATGAAGATCTGCACCTCGCCGACCGCGCCGAGATAGGTGATGATTGCGAGATAGAGCGCGGTCGCCGCTTCAACGAGCTGGCAGAGCTGGACCACCCGCTTGCGCTCATAGCGATCGGCGGCGTGGCCGGCAACGAACACCAGGAGCGCCGTGGGCAGGAACTGCACGAGGCCGACCATGCCGAGGTCGAAGGCCGAGCCGGTGAGATCGTAGATCTGCCAGCCGATCGCGACCGCCGCAATCTGGCTGGAAAAGCGCGACAGGCTGCGCGAGAGCAGGAAGAACAGGAACGCGCGATGGGCGAGAAGCGCGCGGGCGCTGACCGGCGGATGTCCGGAATTTGGCTGCTCTGGCATCGCCTTTTGGGTCACCCTCGGACCGCTCTCCCCCTCACTGTCGAAAGCCCCCGCGTGGCCGAGGTGGCCCGGCTTGTCAACAGTGGGGCGCTTCTGGCGGCTCCCGGCATTGCCTTTGCAGCGCCGGCACGGCCATAATCATTGGGGGTTTGGGGACATCATGCTGCGCTTGCAATCGGCACTCGGCATTTTCGCATTGCTGTTGATCGCCTTCGCATTGGCGGAGAATCGGCGCGCCGTGTCGCTGCGGCAGGCGGCGATCGGCCTCGTCGCCACCTTCGTCACCGCGATCGTGCTCCTGAAGCTGCCGGTCGTCGCGCACGCCTTCAGTGCCATCAACGATGCGGTCGGTGCGATCTCGGCTGCATCGCGCGCCGGCTCCGCCTTCGTGTTCGGCTATGTCGGCGGCGGCGCCCTGCCCTTCGACGTCAAGGTGCCTGGCGCCGATTTCATCCTGGCGTTCCAGGCGCTGCCGATCGTGCTGGTCATGAGCGTGCTGACGACGCTGCTGTTCTATTGGCGCGTGCTGCCGCCGATCGTGCGCGGCATGGCCTGGCTGCTGGAGCGGACGCTCGGCGTCGGCGGCGCGGTGGGCCTGTCGACCGCCGCCAACATCTTCCTCGGCATGGTCGAGGCGCCGCTGTTCGTGCGGCCCTATCTGAAGCAGATGACCCGCAGCGAATTGTTCCTGGTGATGACCGGCGGCATGGCGGGCATCGCCGGCACCGTGCTGGTGCTCTATGCGACGCTGCTTGCTCCCCACATTCCCGATGCCGCCGCGCACTTCGTCATCGCCTCCGTGCTGGGCGCGCCGGCCGCGATCCTCGTCAGCCTGATCATGGTGCCTGAAACCTCCAACACTCGTACCGGCGGCACGCTCGAAGATCCGGAGATGGAAGTCTCCAGCACGATGGATGCGATCGTGAAAGGCACCAGCGCGGGGATCGAGCTGCTGATCAACATCGTCGCCATGCTGCTGGTGCTGGTGGCGCTGGTCTATCTCGTCAACGCCATGCTCGGCCTGCTGCCGAATGTTGGCGGCGCCGCGATCTCGTTACAGCGCCTGCTCGGTCTCGTGATGGCGCCGGTGTGCTGGCTGATGGGGCTGCCATGGGATCAGGCGGTGACGGCCGGTAGCCTGATGGGCACCAAGACCGTGCTCAACGAATTGATCGCCTATGTCGACTTCGCGAAGCTGCCGGATGATGCGCTCGACCCGCGCTCTCGCCTGATCATGCTCTACGCAATGTGCGGCTTTGCCAATTTCGCCAGCCTCGGCATCATGATCGGCGGCTTGGGCGTGATGGCGCCGGAGCGGCGCGAGGAGATCAACGCGCTGGGATTGAAGTCGATCGTGTCGGGGACACTGACGACGTGCTTGATGGGTGCGGTGGTGGGAGTCATCACGTGACCCGTGGTGATGCCGTAGCCTGGTCAACTGCACAATTTCGACTTCTGCAAGATGCGGCGCACCTCGGCCAGCTTGGCACGGCAGGGCTCGGCCGCCATGGCCTTCGCCTCGCTGGTTCGTCCCTGCGCCCATAGCAACACCGCCATCAAGCCCTGCGCCCCGGAGCGCACCGGCCCACCCGCCACATCTGATGCTGCGAGCGACAGGGCAGTTCGCGCTTCCGTCTCGGCGGCACTGAGGTTCGCTTGCTCCAGGAAGAAGACCGCACGGAACACGTGAGCCCGCGCGTCCTTCGGGTAGCGGGTGACGAGATCGAACGACCGGCTGACCATCTCGTCAGCCTTCGCCGGCACTTCCGATGCGCGGATATAGTGCACGGCATCGGCCATGTATGACGAATAATGAACGGCGGCGAAGCCGGCGCAGATCAGAGATCCGAGGGATGCTGCAAGCAACGTCGCGCCGGCGCTCCGCGGCAGGCTGTCATAGGACCAGAAGGCGAGCCACGGCGTGATCGCAAGTGCGGCGCCGGCCACCGCACCGCCTGCATGGGCATAATAGTTGACGTTGCCCGAGGCGCCGAAGGCCAGCGGCAGCAATGCGGGCACGCCGAAGAAGAGCGACGTCTTCAATCGCGATATGGTTTGATCGGCGTCCGCTTCGGGCTCGAAGCTCGCGACGAACAGCGCGGCAATGAGCCCGGTAATGGCGCCGGACGCGCCGACTCCCACCGTGCCGGGGCCATTGCCCAGCAGAGAGCCGACCTCGCCCGCCACTGCACTGGCGACGAAGATCAGCGCAAACCAGCCACGGCCGATCAGAGACTCCAGCCTGACGCCGACGATGAACAACCCGATGCAGTTGCTGACGAGGTGCCACCCGCTGCCGTGCAGCAGCGGCGCAAGGCCAATCCTCCACCACTCTCCTCGTCCGACAACGAGATCGTAGCCGGAGGCGCCCTGAGCGATCAGCGAGCGGACATCGAGGTCGCCGTCCCGCGCAACGTCGATGGCCAGGCTGCGTTGCAGAGCGAAGATTAAAAGCAGACCGAAAATCAGGCCAATGGTGAGGAAAGGGATATCGGCCAGAAGCCTGTTATCGCCAAAAAGCGTTCCTTCACTGGGCAAGGGCCGAGCGGGGTCGCGCACGATCTCCCGCACGGTCGGCGCGGCGACGGGTTGAAACGACGCTCTTGACGGCGGCGCCGTAACGCCGCGTCGGCCAAAAGTGCTGGTCGCCATGAAAGCACTCCCGCGTTTTCACATCCTAGAGTTGCCGCGAGAGGTATTTTCGATTGGTTAGCGCCCGCGCTGCGGGTCAGCTGAAACCATCCGGCTGGTAATTGCCCGGTTTCGCAGATCGCGTGCTTTTTAGCGATCGTGACGGGAATGCTGACGACGTGCTTGATAGGCGGTGGTGGGGGCTGGAGTAGCGACGGTCCTGCAGCCCGGATGGAGTGCAGCGCAATCCGGGCTACGAACCGTCATAGCAATGACGAAGGGGAGAGATCGGCTTACGCCTTCAACTCCACTGTCCTGAACTCCGCCGGCAAAATCACCTCCAGCAGTTCGACGTCGTCCGAATAATCCAGGATCATGTGCTTGATCTTCGGCGGCTGGGTCCAGGCGCTGCCTTCTTTCATCAGCGTCTCGCCCTGCCCGTCCATATAGGTCTTCACCCAGCCCTTGAGCACGTAGACCATCTGGAAATCGACGTCGTGAAAATGCAGTTTTGACACCTCGGCCGGATCGCAAGGACCTTGCAGCCGGATCACGTGCGCTTGCGCGAGGCCGTGGCTTGCGGCGGCGATGCCGAGGTCGCGGTATTTCGCGTAAGCGCGCAGGCCATCGGCCTTGAAGTCTTCCTCGCGGTGATGGCTGATCGCGATGCGCTGCCTGGGGCGTGCGGGCTTCTTCGGCACGGCAGTGCGGGCCTTTGCCTTCACCGCCTTGCGTGCCGAGGATCGCGCCGCCGGCTTGGCGCCGCTCCGCTTCTTCACCGCGGTCTTCGTTGCGGGTCTCGATGCCTTTTGCTTGGCCATTGTCTGCCTCCCTGATCTGAGCCGCACCCGCCGGACGGGGACAACCCGAGGGCAGATTATCCAGTCCTGGATCGGGCGGCAATTGCCGGGCGCAAGGCCGGCAGCTCGATCACCCAGTCGGTCGTAGCTTGTCCCAAGCTGTCGTGGCGAGCGGCCATCGTCTCGTATTCGTTCTCTCGCTGAATTAATCTCGAAGAGAGATTCTGGGGGAATGAATTCATGGGCAACAGCGTAGGTCAGCGTGCATTTCAGAATGCCCGGCTTCAGAAACGGCAAAAAGCCGAAGTGCTGCCGTTGCTCGGGCACGCGCTGCAGCTGCACAAGATGGGGCTTCTCCCCGAGGCCCAGGCTGCCTATCGTCAAGTCCTGCAGTTCGCGCCCAACCAATTCATGGCGCTGCACATGCTCGGCGCTTTGGAGTCCGATGCCAAGAACTTTCAGCAAGCCGAAATCCTGCTGAGCCGAGCGGTCGCCTTGGATCCGCGATCTGCCGATGCTCATATGAGTCTGGGCATCGCGCTCAACGGGCTGCGGCGTCACGACGAGGCCTGCGCGAGCTATCGAAAGGCCCTCGCCTTGCGGCCCAACCACGCCGCAACCCTCTCCAATCTCGGTAACGCGAGCGTAGCCCTCGATCTTCACGAGGAGGCGCTCCACAGCTACGACAAGGCGATCGCACTCAACGCAAGCCTTGCCGAAGCCCACAACGGCCGGGGTTGGGCGCTGTGCCGTCAGCGCAATTATGACGAGGCCATTGCAAGCTTGAACCGCGCGCTGTCGATCAAGCCTGACTATGCCTCGGCGCTGGCGAACCGCGCCACTGCTTTACGGGAACTCCAGCGATTTGACGAAGCGCTGGCAGACGGCAATCAGGCAATTGCGCTGGCCCCCGAGGACGCGAATGGGTGGCTCGCGCGGGCCAGTGTCCTGCTCCAGATCCAGCAGATTGCCCAGGCATCGCTCGATTGCGAGCAGGCGCTCGCGATCGATCCCGATTCCATTCAAGCTCACCTGGTGCTGGGTCTTTGCCTCGCCGGACTTGGCCGCGTCGACGAAGCCCTCGCCAGTTTCGACAGAGCCCTCGACATCCAGCCTGACCTCCAGAGCGCGATCTCCAACAAGATATTCACGCTCGATTTTGCGGGGGACGCCACCGTCGAACGGCATCAGCAGGCGCGGCAGGTGTGGTGGGACCGTGTCGGCGCGAAAATCGCTTCAGGCGCGGCGGAACCGCATGACAACAGCCGCGATCCGGACCGTCGTCTGGTGCTCGGCTATGTCTCGTCGGATTTCAACGCGCATTCGGCCGCGTTGATTTTCAAGCCGGTCCTCCAACACCATGACCGGGCACAGTTCGAGGTCGTGTGCTACGCCTGTTCGTCGAAAGTGGATGCGACGACCAGCGAATTTCAGGGGATCGCCGATCGCTGGCGCGACGCCTCGCAATGGACCGAAGATCGCCTCGCCGCCGAGATCCGCGCCGACGGCATCGACATCCTGATCGATCTGTCCGGCCATACCAAAGGGAACCGGCTCGGCGTGTTTGCGCGCAAGCCGGCGCCGATCCAGGTGCATGGCTGGGGCCACGGCACTGGCACCGGGCTGCCGACGATCGATTATCTGATCTCGGACCCGGTCGCGATTCCCTTCGAGGTTCGGCATCTGTTTGCGGAGACCGTCGTCGACCTGCCGTGCTTCGTGACGCTGGCGTCGCTGCCGACCGAGATTCCGCGGGCCCCAACGCCGGCGATCTCGAACGGCTTCGTCACCTTCGGCGTCTTCAACCGCATCAGCAAGATTTCGGACGAGGCTGCGCAAGTCTGGTCCAGGATTCTCGAGCGGGTGCCGGGGTCGCGACTGCTGGTCAAGGATGTCGCGCTGGACGACCAGCTGGTCCGCGAGAATCTGCTGGCGCGGTTCGAGGCTTGCGGATTGCCGGCCGAACGCGTCGATCTGCTCGGTGCCACCTTGCGAAGCGAACATCTGGCATCGTTCAATCGCGTCGATATCTGCCTCGACCCGTTCCCGCAGAATGGCGGCGTCAGCACATGGGAAGCCTTGCAGATGGGCGTGCCGGTGGTGGCGAAACTCGGCAACAGCCTGCCCAGCCGTGCTGCCGGCTCTATTCTCACCGCACTTGGCCTGCCGGACTGGGTGACGGACAGCCATGAGGCGTATATCGAGATCGCAACGAGCCGAGGTTCTGCGATCAGCGAGCTCGACAGGTTGCGCCGCGAACTGCCCGACAAGATCCGGGCCGCGGCCGCCAGCAACCCCGTCTCATACGGGCGAGCGGTCGACGACGCCTATCGCGCGATGTGGAAGCGCTATTGCGGCAGCGGTGCCTGATCGCCGATTCAATGCAGCCGGAACACGCCATCCACGGCGCGCAACTCGGCCGGCTTGATCAGCTTGGAGTGCGCGACGGTGACTGAATGGAGGGGACCGTCGAGCTTTTCCTGCCAGAACGCCAGGAAATCCTTCAGCGCCGGAAATTTCGGAAACATGTCGTAGTTCTGCCAGACATAGGTCTGGAGCAGCGAGGGATGATCCGGCATCCGGTAGAGAATTTCCGCCGTCGTCAGCCCGTAACCCAACACCTGTTTCCGGAAGTCGTCGGAAACAACCCCAACCCGCGAGACCATGCCAACCTCCTTTGCAGGAGCGCATTCAGGGGGTGGCTTTCCGGGTACGCAGCTCACGAGCCACCCGATGGAGATGCGCTCACATGAGTGAAATGTGACGCAAACTGACAACCCATCTCAAGCCCAAAAGTTTAACAAGCTGTTGAAATTCAATGCGTTAGCAGCAGAGAACGCTCCGTGCTAATACGGGTCTGCGCTCGGGTTAACGATGGGAGTGAGATTCTGGCAGACGGCGCTTTCGAGTGCTTATTTTTCTGCTAGAAGCCCTTGCCCCCGCAAAAATCCTGCCTTATCTCAGCTTAGCCCGCCTGGCACTCGCTGGCGGCGACTGCTAACAATCTGAAATCTTCAACCCGAGCAATTGCTTAGGAGGACTGCATGAAATTCCGTCCGCTTCACGACCGCGTCGTGGTCAAGCGCATCGACGCAGAAGAGAAGACCGCTGGCGGCATCATCATTCCCGACACTGCCAAGGAAAAGCCCTCGCAGGGCGAAGTCGTCGCCGTCGGCCCCGGTGGCCGCGACGAAGCCGGCAAGCTGATCCCGATCGACCTCAAGGTTGGCGACCGCGTGCTGTTCGGCAAGTGGTCCGGCACCGAAGTCAAGATCGACAGCGTCGATCTCTTGATCATGAAGGAAAGCGACATCATGGGCGTCCTCGACGTCCCCGCTTCCAAGAAGAAGGCGGCCTAACAGCCCCTCTCTCCCTCCAGTCACACATTTCAAGGAAAATTCCAGATGGCAGCCAAAGAAGTCAAATTCTCGGTTGAAGCGCGCGACAAGATGCTGCGCGGCGTCGACATCCTCGCCAACGCGGTGAAGGTCACGCTCGGTCCGAAGGGCCGCAACGTCGTGCTCGACAAGTCGTTCGGCGCTCCCCGCATCACCAAGGACGGCGTCACCGTCGCCAAGGAGATCGAGCTCGAGGACAAGTTCGAGAACATGGGCGCCCAGATGGTGCGCGAAGTCGCCTCCAAGTCCGCTGACGCGGCCGGCGACGGCACCACCACCGCGACCGTGCTGGCCCAGGCGATCGTGCGCGAAGGCGCCAAGTCGGTTGCCGCCGGCATGAACCCGATGGATCTCAAGCGCGGTATCGACCTCGCGGTCGAGGCCGTCGTGGCGGACCTCGTCAAGAACTCCAAGAAGGTCACCTCGAACGACGAGATCGCCCAGGTCGGCACCATCTCCGCCAACGGCGATGCCGAAATCGGCAAGTTCCTCTCCGACGCCATGAAGAAGGTCGGCAACGAGGGTGTCATTACCGTCGAGGAAGCCAAGTCGCTCGAGACCGAGCTCGACGTCGTCGAGGGCATGCAGTTCGACCGCGGCTACATCTCGCCCTACTTCGTCACCAACGCCGACAAGATGCGCGTTGAGATGGACGATGCCTACATCCTCATCAACGAGAAGAAGCTCTCCTCGCTGAACGAGCTGCTGCCGCTGCTCGAGGCCGTGGTGCAGACCGGCAAGCCGCTGGTCATCGTCGCCGAGGACGTCGAAGGCGAAGCCCTCGCGACCCTGGTCGTGAACCGCCTGCGCGGCGGCCTGAAGGTCGCGGCCGTCAAGGCTCCGGGCTTCGGCGATCGCCGCAAGGCCATGCTGCAGGACATCGCGATCCTGACCGGCGGCCAGGCGATCTCGGAAGATCTCGGCATCAAGCTCGAGAACGTCACGCTCAACATGCTCGGTCGCGCCAAGAAGGTGATGATCGACAAGGAGAACACCACGATCGTCAACGGCGCCGGCAAGAAGGCCGACATCGAGGCGCGCGTGGCCCAGATCAAGGCGCAGATCGAGGAGACCACCTCGGACTACGACCGTGAGAAGCTCCAGGAGCGTCTGGCCAAGCTCGCGGGCGGCGTCGCGGTGATCCGCGTCGGCGGCGCGACCGAGGTCGAGGTGAAGGAGCGCAAGGATCGCGTTGATGACGCGATGCATGCGACCCGCGCGGCTGTCGAGGAAGGCATCGTCCCGGGCGGCGGCGTCGCCCTGCTCCGTGCTTCCGAGCAGCTCAAGGGCCTGCGCACCAAGAACGACGACCAGAAGACCGGCGTCGAGATCGTGCGCAAGGCGCTGTCGGCTCCCGCTCGCCAGATCGCGATCAACGCCGGTGAAGACGGCTCGGTGATCGTCGGCAAGGTGCTGGAGAACAAGTCGTATGCGTTCGGCTTCGACTCCCAGACCGGCGAATACGGCGACCTCGTCAAGAAGGGCATCATCGACCCGACCAAGGTGGTCCGTACCGCGATCCAGAACGCAGCCTCGGTGGCCGCGCTCCTGATCACCACGGAAGCCATGGTCGCCGAGCTGCCCAAGAAGGGCGGCGCCGGTCCGGCGATGCCCCCGGGCGGCGGCATGGGCGGCATGGACTTCTAAGGTCCAACGACCTCAAGAAACTACGAAACCCCGGCAGCGATGCCGGGGTTTTTGTTTTGAGCGAACGATTTCGCGGAACGGCGGCCCGTAGCCCGGATGGAGCGAAGCGCAATCCGGGACATCTCGTGCGACGCAGGCAGCCTTCCCAGATTACGCTTGCGCTCCATCCGGGCTACGAACCTCCGTCATTCCGAGCCTCACTCCACCTTGCCCAACCGCTCCATGCGCGGCTCACCGTCTTCGTCGAGCGACCAGAAGATCCGCGTCACCTTGCCGACGAGATTGTCCATCGGCACGAAACCGAACGTCGACATCATGCGGCTGTCGGTGGAATTGTCGCGGTTGTCGCCGAGCACGAAAAAATGGCCCGGCGGCACCGTGAAGACGTTGGTATTGTCCAGGAAACCGTTGTCGATGCAGTCGTGCGTCACGTAGCTCGCACCGTTCGGCAGCGTCTCGCGCCAGCGCTTGACCGTCGCCCCCTCATCCACGCCGCAGGCAGAACCGGCAAGTGTCTCCTTCAACGCAACCCGCGTCACCGGCTTGTCGTTGAGGAAGAGCTGGCCCTGCCGCATCTGGATGCGGTCGCCGGGCAGGCCGACCACGCGCTTGACGTAGTCGGCCGAGGTATCCTTCGGCGTGCGAAACACGACCACGTCACCGTATTCCGGGTCGGCAGCAAAGACGCGGCTCGAGGTCCACGACGACGCGAACGGGACGGAGTAGCGGCCGTAGCCATAGGCATATTTGGCGGCGAAGACGTAGTCGCCGACCATCAGCGTCGGCACCATCGAATTCGAGGGGATGCTGAACGGCTGATACAGGACGAAGCGAAACAGGATCAGCGGGGACCACAGCACGGGGACCAGCAGGATCAGGATGACGATCACCTTCCACTCCCGCGATCGCGCCGTCGGCGGCCGGATGGTGTCCTGAAGCATCGTCATGCGCCTGCCCTGATCAAACCCGTGGTCATCGCGAGATTACGCAACCTTCGCGCGCGCGCAATCCCGGCTTCGTGATTTTGGTCGCACAGGCGCGGTTCCGCGTTCATTGCAAGCGACGACGACGGATATGTGAAGGGCCGCCCGTGGGCGCCCCTTCGGTTTTACGCACTCTCGGGCGCCTTGAGGCGCACGAGCCGGGTCAAGAGGGCATCGAGGCCCTCGCCATTGCCGGCATGGAGGTCGATGCGGCCGACCTTCTCGACCAGCCGCTCCAGCGACTCCAGCTCCTTGAGCCGCAGCAGCAGGGGGTTCTCCTCCATCAGGCGAGCGGTGTTCAGGAGCGAACGCGTCGCCGCGGTCTCCTCCTGCCGGCGGATCAGGTTCGCCTTCGCGACCCGCTCCGCCTCCACCACCTTGTTCACCAGCTCCCGGATCTCGCCGGGCAGGATCACGTCCTTGACGCCGAGCTCGGTGACCTCGACACCGGACTCCGCGACGCGTGCGCGAACATAGTCGCGCAGCTCCGCATCCAGCGCCGCCTTCGCAGACAGCACCTCGTCCAGCGTCCGGCCCGCAACCGCTTCGCGGATCGCGAACTGCACCAGGCGGTACAGCCACGCATCCACGTCGGGCACGGTCGCAACCGTCCGCTCGGGATCGACCACCTTACGGAACGCCGTCAGCGTCACCCGCAGCGCGATGCGATCCTTGGTCAGCATCTCCTGCGCGGTGATCTCGACCGCCTGGGGCCGCAGGTCGAGGCGCTTCACCTCGATCTTGCGGCCGACGGTCCAGAAGGCGTGCCGGCCGGGCGCGAGCCGCTCCACGAGCCGGCCCTCGACATAGAGCAGGCCCGCCTCGTGGTTCTCGACCACCGTCTCCGACGTCACGGCCGAGCGTTTACGCTCGATCATGGCCAGATGCCGCGCGCCGACCCTGACGTCGCTGGACACATCGATGCGCTCGACATCGACGCTCGTTGCGACCTTCCAGTAGACGCGCACCTGCCAGGGCGTCATCAGATGCACGGGCCGGCCGTCGAGGCTGACGATGGCGATCTCGTCCGCCTTGGTCTCGACCGCCTCGAACAGCTGGGCGGCGAGATCAGGCCGTGCGGCCTTCAGCACCGCGTAGCGATCCGCAGAGAATTCGCTGCGGACCACATCGAGCACCTCGGCCTTGAGCTCGTGCAGGGGATCGAACAGACGATGCCTGCCGGGCGCGAGCACGCGCACGAGCTGTCCGTTGCGCGTGAGCAGCGCACGCTCGCCATCCTTGACCGTCACGTTCAGCATCAGCAAATGCCAGCCCTTGTTCGAAGTCATGGCACGCCTCCATCGTTTTGCGTCCGGCCGGATGCCGGACAACAGGTTTCGTTTGCAAAGGATTTGAGGACGCGGACGACGCTTCCTGAGAGATCGACGGACCGAGGCTTGAGCTTGCATGACGACGGGCGCACGCGCGCGATCGCGCGACGGGTGTCGCGCGGCCGAGCGGAGCCACCCGGCATCAACGCAAGCGGTATCTACCCGCGGCGCAAAGCCGGTCTCACAGTGTCTAGGTTCGGACGGAGAGCCTTGCGGCAAAACGGCCGGACTGCGACTGAAGCGCGCGTCCGGTCCTCGTCAGAGGTGTCAGTTTTTCAGGCTGACCCGTAGCGCTGGAGCGGGATTCGAACCCGCGTCACGATGATTAAACGTCATCTGCTCTACCACTGAGCTATCCTTTGGTTGGTACAAGAAATCGGAATCGAACCGATGCCTCCGGATTTTACTCCGACGCTCTCCATGAGCTACATCCTGCGTCTTCATTCGGCGGAACACGAAACCGGAGACCGGCTCGCGCCAGCCGGGATCTCAGAGAGCCCGGACACATGACCTAGCGAAGGAGCGGGCTAATAGACCAGGCACGTTCGGGTTGCAAGGGGCTGTTTCGAGATTTTCTATCGCGCATCGCGCGCTGTGACATGCAGATCACAGCGCGACGCGACGTCAATCGCGCGAGCTGTCCTGGAAGCACGCCCTCACCCAGTCGATCGTCACGCGGGTTGCCGGATCGCGCTTGAGATGGTTCTGCACCAAGAGCCAGACGTCGCGCCGCCTCGGCAGAAGCGTCGCGCGCAGGCTGCGGTCGGCGAGCAGGCCTTCGCAGCTGTGCTCGGGCAGCACGCCGACGGCCTGATGCGACTGGATCATGGTCCTGATGATGCGGACATTGTCGGTGACACAGCGCACGTTCTTCAGCCGCTTGGCTCGCAGGAATTGCTGCTCCGGAATCGCATCGAGCTCATCGGGATAGACGCAGGCGACCGGCTCGCCGCCGGTGCGGTCAGCGGGCTCGAAGAAATACAGCCTGACATCGCCGAGCTTGGAGATGGTGAAGTCACCCTTCTCCGGCTTGCGCAGGCGAATGGCGAGATCGGCCTGCCAGCGCGAGAATTTGACGTTGCCGCTGGACGTCAGGAACTGCAGGGTCAGGCCGGGGTGATCGCGCAGGAAGCTGCTCGCGTGCGGCGCCAGCAACTCCTCGGCGACCGCATTGGTCGAGGCGATGCGCAGGCGGCCGACCGGGCCGGGCTGGCTCTCCTTGATGCGGTCGATCGCCGCGACATGGGCGGCCATCGCGCCGACATGCTCGAGCACCGCCTCGCAATGGCGCGTCGGTCGGCGCAGGCCGTCCACCGCGTCGAACAGCGGCACGCCGAGATCGCGCTGGATGCGCGCGAGCCTGCGGCCGACGGTGGTCTCGTCGATGCGCAGCCGCGCGCTGGCGCCGGCATAGGTGCCCTCGTCCCTCACCGCAGCGATGATGCGCAGATCGTCCCAGTTCATGGCGGCGAGCCTAGCAGGCGATGCTGTGTCCTGCAAATCTGCAGCCGTAAGCTGCAATAGTCCTGCACAATGGCAGGGCCATGCTGCGCTAGTGTCGCGTCATCCGATATGCCTGGAAGGCCTGACCAACATGACCGCTCCCAAGACCCTGCTCGAACTCTCTGGCGCCGATCTCAATCCGCCGAAGCTCACCGAGGCCTGCCTCGTGCTGATCGACATCCAGAACGAATATTGCGCCGGCCCGCTGGCCCTGCCCGATGCGCAGCCCGCGATCGCCGCGGCGGCGCGCCTGCTGGCGCGGGCGCGGGAGAGCGGCGCTGCGATCATCCACATCGCGCACAAGGGCCGCGCCGGCGGCCTGTTCGACCGCGAGGCCGCGCGTGGCGCGATCGTTGATCGCCTGACGCCGCAAGCAGGCGAGCCCGTGATCGAGAAAGCGCTGCCGAACGCTTTTGCCGGCACCGATCTGCAAGCCCGGCTTGCCGCGGCCGGATGCAAGAACATCGTGCTCGCCGGCTTCATGACTCACATGTGCATCTCCTCGACCGCCCGCGCCGCGCTCGACCTCGGCCTGCGGACGACGATCGCGGCCGATGCCTGCGCCACCCGCGACCTGCCGGATGGCCGCGGCGGCACGCTGGATGCCCGGACGATTCACGAGGTCGCGCTGGCCGAGCTCTCGGACCGCTTCGCGATCATCGCGCGCAGCGATGCGCTGACGTGACGGAGCATACGATGCTGCAACTCTATTACTTTCCGATGGCCTGCTCGCTCTCGAGTCGCATCGCGCTGATGGAAGCTGGTATCGAGGCGCAGTACCACCTCGCCCACATCTGGACCAAGCAGGTCGTGGACGACGGCAGCGATTTCCGCGGCGTGTCGCCGAAGGGCGCGGTGCCGGTTCTGGTGCTGGAGAACGGCGAGCGGCTGACCGAGAGCGCGGCGGTGCTGCAATACATCGCCGACGCGAAGCCCGAGCGCGGCCTTGCGCCGCGGCCCGGCGATCCCGATCGCTATCGCCTGCAGGAATGGCTGAGCTTCATCGGCGCCGAGATCCATAAGGCGTTTCTGTTTCCGACCTTCTGGTACAAGGACGACGGCTCGCTCGCCAAGCCGCGCACCAGAATCACGCAGACATTGTCGGTGCCGTCGGCGCATCTGGCGGAGCGTGAATTCCTCGTCGGCGACAGCTTCACTGTCGCGGATGCCCATCTCACCTGGGCCTTGCTGCTGCTCCGCCCCGCCGGCGTCGACATCGCGCAATGGCCGCCCTTGTCAGCCTATCTCGGGCGCATGCAGGCGCGGCCGGCCGTGCGGGAAGCGATTGCGACCGAGATGGCCCTGCGCAAGGCGATGGCAGCGTGACCGGACGTCACGGTCGCGAAATCTGAGCGTTTTCCCCGGCGAGGGCATTGAAGTCGGCGCGGCATGCGCTAATCTGGAGGGATATTTTTCGATATTTTCTTGGAAGGCATTCATGCGTGCTCTTTCCAGATTGTGCTTATCTTTAGTTTGCCTAGTCCTCCTCGCCGGCTGGCTGTACCCCGATAGTGCGTCTGCGGACACGCGGGTGGCACTGGTGATCGGCAACGGTGCTTATGCCTCGACGGCGCAACTTCCCAACCCGTCGCACGATGCCGAGGACGTCGCGGCCTCGCTGCGGCGCAGCGGCTTCGAGGTGATCCAGGGCATCGACCTGCGCCAGGCCGACATGCAGGACCTGACCATCCGCTTCGCGCGCGCCGCGAGCAGAGCTGACGTCGCAGTATTCTACTACAGCGGCCATGCGATGCAGTACAACGGCGTGAACTATCTGATGCCTGTCGACGCCACGCTGACCGATGAGGCCGACCTCAAACGTTTCGTGCGGGTCGACGACATCGTGAACGATCTGCAGCAAGCCAAGAATCTGCGCATCCTGGTGCTCGATTCCTGCCGCGACAATCCGCTGGCGGAAACTCTCAAACGCTCTGCGACGCGGGCCGCCTCGATCGGGCGCGGCCTGTCGAAGGTCGAAGCGCCGCGCGGAACGATCGTGTCGTTCTCGACGCAATCGGGGCAGACCGCGGCAGACGGCGTCGGCCGCAACAGCCCCTATACGGCCGCGTTCCTCAAGCACATCGAAGAGCCGCAGGAGATCGGCGATGTCTTCCGCGACATCAGCAGCGACGTCTATGACGCCAGTGGCAAGACACAGCTTCCGGAGCTGTCGCTGTCGATCATCGGCAAGTTCTACCTGAACGGACCGGTGTCGGTCACGATCGCTCCCGCAGCTCCACAAGTCGCGCCGCGGGCCGACCCTTGCGCATCCGCGGAGGCGCACTGGAAGGCTGCCGACACCATCGGCACCGTCAGCGCCTTCGAGGACCATCTGACGCGATTTTCCAGTTGCAGCTTCGCCAGTCTCGCCAAAGCGCGGATCGAGGGCCTGAAGCAAAAGGTGGCGCTGGCGCCTGCAACCAACACCCGCGCCGGCGGCAGCAAGGACTTCGACGGCAGCTGGGACGTGACGCTGAACTGCCCGGCTTCCGGCAAGGCGCAGGGCTTCACCAGACCCCTCGCCGGCACCGTGACCAACGGCGTGTTTCACGCCGAGGCTCAGAGCAAGGACGGCGTCAACCGCCTGGAGATCGACGGCCAAATCCCGGCCGACGGCAAGACGACGTTGAGCGCGCGCGGCACAACGGGGGCAAGCGCGTACACGCTCAACAACCTTGCGCCCGGCTCGCCTTACGCCTTTACGGTCGACGCGCAGTTCGATCGCACCCGCGGCACCGGCAAGCGCAACGAGGCGCGCGCCTGCAACCTGGTCTTCGTCAAACGCTGATCATGCAGAGAAGTGAGCAGTGAGGCGCGCAGCGCCTCACTCCACCCGCGCCAGCACCGCGAGCTTGCGGATGCCCTTGTTGCGGTAGGCGTCGAGGAACGCGTAATAGTCCTTGAACGACACGCAGCCGTTGGAATCGCCGTTCGGCCCGAGCATGAAGGTGTGGGCAAGCAGGCCGTCGCGGCCGTAGATCGCGCTCTCGCCGCCGATCGGAGTCAGGCGCAACGCGGGCACGCCGTGGAACAGCGCTTCGCGCGGCTTCAGCGTGTAGATGTGCGGCGGCGTCACGCCGCGCATGCGGGTGCGCTGGGAGCGCGGATCGTCGAGATTGGAGCCGAGGCCAGAATGCGCTTCGAGCTTGGTGCCGTCGGGCAGATACACCGCCTTGGCAGTGATGTCGTAGACGGCGGTGTCCCGCTCATAGGGCGGCGCGCCGCCGAACATCGGGTTCTGCTCCTTCGGCGCGATGGACGCGGTCACGCTGGCATCGGCCGAGGCATAGGCCAGCAGCCCGCCGGACGGCTCGCGCTTGCCCCAGAGCTTCTCGACCATCGACTGCCGCGGCCCGGTGATCGACATCACCGCTGCCTTGGCGCGATCGGCGAACGACTTCTTCGCTTCCGGTGCCGGCACGATCTGGGCCGGATCGGCCGAGGCGAGCTGCGTCTGGGCATCTGGAGCGCGCTTGGCCTTGTCCGCGGTCTTGTCAGCGGCCTTTTCAGCAATTTTGGCCGGGGCCGACGGCTTCAGTGCTTCCGCGACCTTCGCGATCACGCTCTGCTTTGGCGCGTCTTTGGCCACCGCAACCTGGGTCGCGGGCGCCGCGCTGTCCGCGTTCGATGCCACGCCTTGGGTCGCAGCGGCAGCAAAGCGCTCGTTGAACATCTCACGCGAGATCGGGGCGGCGACCTGCAACCGGTCAGGCAGGAGCGCAAAAGCTTCCTTGATGGCGTCGCCGGCCTCGCGCAGCGCGACCTTGGGCGCACGCTTGAGCACCGGCGCATCATAGCCGGTGCTGCCGACGGTCGGATAGACGCTCGCGCCGAGAATGTTGTTGTAGATGGTCCAGCCGGCGCCCATCACGACGCAGCCGATGGCCGCGGCGCCAAGCCAATTGGTCGTGGTCATTTTCCGGGAAGATTTCCGCGAATAATTCTTGGAGAATTTCTTGGACTTCCGTGCCGCGTTACTCTTCGCAGCGATACTCGTACTCATTCGCCTTGCGTCCAGGACGGTGTCACTCAGTCCCCCTTCGAAGTGCCGCTGGTCACGATCCGGGAAGAGCATCTCGCAGAGGGTCGGAGCGTCATTAAGGCGACTTTTAGTTAAATGCGGATTAAGTTCGGGCAGATGTGGGGCAGCTCGTTAACGTCGTCCCATTTCGAGAAAAAAGCCCGCAGAACTACGGACTTAGTCGCATCTGTTAACTATAATTCTCGGCAGGATCGGCGCGTTCAGCGGCCGTCTTCGGCCGCATCTCTAGGGCCATGGAACCAAGTCGTTTTCGTGGCCTTCGATACCCGGAAGATAGCGGGGAAGCGTTGCGCGAGGCTGGTGTGCGGGCTCCGCCTTCGCCTCTCCCCCGCTCGCGGGGAGAGGCCGGAATTCGCGTAGTGAATTCAGGCTGAAGGGGACTCTCCGCGAACGCAACTCCGACCGAATTCCCGGAGATGGCCCCTCGCCCCAACCCTCTCCTCGCAAGCACGGGGAGAGGGAGAGGCCTGGCACTCACGTGGCGCGCCCTGACCGAAAGTTGATCGCACCGCTCTGGAAAAGGCCGGGGCGAGAAAATAGCTCGTAAAGCGGCACTTTTCAGCAGCCTCTGCGTGTGATACGGTACCGTATCAACATCGCCTTGAACTGTGCCGGACATGCAAACGGAGGCTGGCATGAGAAGGTTCGCGCGCGCCGGATGTTTTGCTCTGGCATGGTCGTTGTTGATCGGATTTGCGGCCGCGCAGCCTGCCAATGCAGCTTGCACATCCTCGGCCTCGGCAGCGGGCACGCAGACCTGGCGCTGCGACAACGGCATCACCATCGTTGCAGAAAACGGCGCCAGATTTGAACTAAAGGACGCCAACCGCGACGGACATATTGACTCGGTCGAGTTGAGCAGCAAAGCCCTGCTGGTTGAAGTGCCCAGGAAGGCGGGCGGTAATCCCTTCAAGGTGCTGACGCCGCAGGCTATTGCAGCGGTGCGCGGCACCAGATGGGCCGTCGATGTCGCTGAGGCCAAGACCTCCGTCTTCGTCGCCGACGGCCGTGTCGGCGTCAGCCGCAGGGCGCGTGGGCGCGGCGTCGTGCTGGGCCCCGGCGAAGGCGTCGACGTGGAAGCGACCGGACCTTTGACGGTGAAGCAGTGGGGCCAGCCGCGCATCGACGCTCTCATGGCAAGACTTGGTCAATAGGACTTGGCCAACAGACCCCGGCCCACAGGCCTCGAAGAAAACGAAGATTGCAGTACGCCGTAATGACGAGACGCGTTCAGATCCTGGTGGCACTCGCTCTCACCGCGTTGTGGGGCGCGGGCATCTATGCCGCGCACGCAGGCGGCCATCTGCGCTTTCTCGACCGCCTGGAAGCGACGCTGACCGATTGGCGAACCCAGGTCCGCGGCGTGCAGCGTCCGCCCGATCTCGTCACCATCGTCGCGATCGACGATACCGTGGTGAAGCGCGGCGGCAGCTATCCGCTGCCGCGGGCCGATCTTGCCCGCATCGTCGACACCATCGTGCAGTTCAAGCCGAAGGTGGTCGCGATCGATCTCCTGCTGGTCGACCGCAGCGCTGCGATCGGCGACGCCACGCTGGCAAACACGCTCGCCACCGGCCCCATGGTGCTCGCTGCCGCCGCGATCTTCCCCTCCGCCAGCGAAAACGTGGCGCCCGGCAGCGCAGGTCCCCTCGCCGCGCTGCCGCAAGCCGAACGTTTCCTGCTGCCGCTGCCTGCGTTCGCCGACCACGCCGAGGTCGGCATCGTCAATGTCGCGACCGGACAATCGGGCTCGCCGCTCTCGGTGCCGATGCTGTTCCGGACCCGCGACAAGGTCGAGCTGTCGTTCCCCCTGCGCGTCGCGACGCGCGCGCTCGACAAGCCGCTGACGATAGCACCGGATCATCTCATGCTCGGCGATCGCGCAGTGCCGACCGACACCGATTTCGCGCTGCCGATCACCTATTACGGCCCGCGCCGCACCATCCGCACCGTGAGTGCGCAGAGCATTTTCGACGGCACGCTCAATCGCGATGCGATCGAGAACCGGATCGTCGTGATCGGCGCCTCGGTCGCCGGCGGCGGCGATTTCTACCCGACACCGTTCGATTCCCTGATGCCCGGCGTCGAGGTGGTCTCGACCGCGATCACCCATCTCATTGCCGGCGACGGCATCGTGCGCGACCACAGGGTCCATATCGCCGACGCGCTCGCTGCGATCCTGCTGCCGATGCTGCTGGTCGGCTTGCTGGCGTGGCGGCGCAGCGCACTCGGCATCATGGCGGCGGCCGCAGTGATGATCGCCTGGGCCGGCCTCAACGCCTTCGCGTTCACGCATGGCGTCTGGCTGAATGCGGCAACCACGCTCGCCGCCGCAGTGCCGCCGGTCGCGATCTTTGCCGGTGTGCAGCTGTGGGCCGGAGGTCGCCGCACCCAATATCTCGCCGCCAAAAGCAGGTCTCTCGCACAATTCCAGGCACCTGCCGTGCAGGAATGGCTGGCGCGCGATCCGAATTTCCTGTCCAAACCGGTCCGGCAAGACGCCGCAATCGTCTTCATCGATCTCTCCGGTTTCACTTCGTTGAGCGAACGGATCGATCCGGACGCGCTTCAGGAGATCCTGCAGGCGTTTCACGCGCTGATCGACAAGGCTGCGGTCGATTGCGGCGGCATGATCACAGGCTTTCTCGGCGACGGCGCCATGATCCTGTTCGGTCTGCCGGCCGCGATGCCCGATGACGCCGCGCGCGCGCTCAAATGCGCGATCGACCTGCATCGCGGCGTCGACCACTGGATCGCCTCGCTGCCGTCAGCGATCGGCGGTCAGCTCGGCTTCAAGATCGGCGCGCATTTCGGCGAGATCGTCGCCTCCCGCCTCGGCGAGAGCCACCAGCACATCACGGCGACAGGCGACACGGTCAACGTCGCGAGCCGGCTGATGGAAGTCGCCGTCCAGAACGATGCACGGCTCGCCCTGAGCAATACGCTGCTGGATACGGCCGACTTTCAAGGGGCTCCCGACGGCGTTCTGTCCGGCCCCCTGCTGGCCCACGTCCGTGGCCGCTCCGGCGTCGTGACCGTGTGGTTCTGGCGGGATCACAGTGGGCCGGGCCAGGGTGCGACAAAGGCTGAGATGATCGACTGATAGTCGTTGCTATCGACCCAGCACTCGGCTGTCGTCCCCGCGAACGCGGGGACGACGCTGTGGAAGCAGTGCGGCCTACTACCGCGCTTCCGGCGGCGGCGAGCGGTCGAGGACGTCGCCCTTGGCGTCCTCCAGCAGATCGACGCTGTAGGTCTCGACCACGAGGGGCCCGCGCTTGCGCTGTAATTGCGCGACCTGGGTCACCTTCGCAAAGAGGTCGTTGAGGACGGGATGACCGTCCGGGCGCAGCTCGTCGACATAGAGCAGCTTGCCCGCAAGCAGCTTTGGATCGGGCTCGCCCATGTTGACCCAGCGGATGCGCTGGTTCTGCTGCACCACGCAGGTGCCGCGCGGCAAGTAGAAGGCGAGCCAGCCCGTGGTCCCGTAGTCCTGCGCGAGCACACAGGTCGCGCCATGGCGCGCGCGCACGGCTTCGATTCCCGCGGCGAGCTCGCGCCAGCCGACGCCGACGCTGCGCACGGTGGCATCGCGGCGATATCCCGAGAGCCAGCCGGTGTTGGCCTGCACGATGAGCGCTGCAAACATCACGATGCCGACGGGTGCGGCCCAGCGCAGGCAGAAATCCGCCAGGCGCCGCTGTCGCGGCTTCCATTGCACGAGGTTGGCGGCGGCGGCCGCGGCGATGACGAAGGGCGGATAGACCGGCGCGAACCAGTTGGCCTCGACGCGGGCATGCAGCGAATGCCAGACGAAATAGGCGACGATGGTCCAGAACATCGCCTCGATCAGCACGCGCGAGGCCGACGCGCCGGTGCGCTGCCAGGTCAGCGCGTGCAGGCCCATCGCTCCGAGGATGAAGACCAGCGGGGTTGCGAACGCGATCTGGGTCGGAATCAGCTCGGCGATGAAGACGGGTCGGAAGTCCTCGATCTTCGCGCGCCCGAGCTGCTTTGCGAACGAGACCCATTGATGGTCCGCATTCCAGAGGATCACCGGCGAGAACAGCGCCAGCGCAACGAGACCGCCGAGATAGGGCCAGGGCGAGAGGAACCAGCGCCGCAGCTTCGGCACGCAAGCAAGCCAGATCAGGATCCCGGCGCCAAAGAACATCGCCGTGTATTTCGACAGCAGCGCCGCACCGACGGCCGCGCCGACCGCAAGCCACCAGACGCCGCGGCCGGTCTCCAGCACTTTTGCGAGGAAGAACAGCACGAAGCTGGATGCGACCAGGAGCGGCGCATCCGGCGTCACGATCAGCGTGCCGACGGAGGCCATCATGGTTACGTTGAGCAGGATCGCGCTGGTCGCCGCCACGCGCGCGCCACCGAACAGGATCGCAGCGGAGCGGTAGATCGCATAGCTCATCGGCAGTGCGAGCAGGATCGAGACGAGGCGCACGCCGAGCTCGGTATCGCCGGCGATCATGGTGCCGGCGCGGATGACGTAGGCGACCATCGGCGGATGGTCGTAATAGCCCCCGGCGAGGTTCTTCGACCACATCCAGTAATAGGCTTCGTCGAAGGTGATCGGCGTCAACGCGGCCGCGACGAGCCGCAGGGCCACCAGCGCCAGAATCAGCAGCACGGTGTTGCGGACGATCCGCGCGTCAGCCTCGCCCATCGTGGGTTATTTCTTGCGCCAGACGAACAGGCCTGACATCGCGTAGTTCCACACCACGCCCATCAGCGCACCGGCCATGCCGGCGAGCCACCAGATCGGCTCCTGGTCGTACACCGAGAAGGCGACGCCGACATTGGCGAGCAAGCCGACGCTGCACACGATGTAGAAGGCGATCAGGCCGCGCAGCAGCGCAAAGCCCTTGAGCCGCTGGTCGCGATAAGTGAGGAAGTTGTTGAGGATGAAATTGCTGGTCATGGCGACGATGGCACCGGCAGCCTGCGCCTCCGCGAACGGCGCCTTGAACAGCTGAAGTCCGATGAACAGCGTGGTAAGATGCACCACGAGGCCGATGCCGCCGACCATCGCGAACAGGATGAAGCGCAGCGAGACGATGTCGTTGCTCAGCTTGGCCAGCACGAGGCCGAGGAAATCGAGCGCGACCATGGAATCGAGCTTGCTCTCGCCGTGCTGGCGGGCGCCGAAGGTGTAGGGAATCTCGACCGCCCGCAAGCCGCCGTGCGCGGTCGCGACGACGTCGAGCAGGATCTTGAAGCCGTGCACGGAAAGCTTCGGCGCGAGCTGCTCGAAACGATCGCGGCGGATCATGAAGAAGCCGCTCATGGGATCGGCGATCTCGACCCGGAGCATCTTCCTGGCGACCTCGGTCGCCAGAGCGCTGGCGCCGGCGCGCTGCTTGTTGAAGCCCTCGCTCTTGTAGCCCTCGATGTAGCGGCTGCCGACCACGAGGTCGGCCTCGTCGCTTGCAAGCAGCAACAGCATCTTCGGCAGTTGCGTCTCGTCGTGCTGGAGGTCGGCATCGATCACGGCCACAAAGGGCGCGCTGGAGGCCAGGATGCCCTCGATGCAGGCGCCCGACAGGCCGCGGCGGCCGATGCGGCGGATACAGCGCACGCGGCTGTCCTGCTGCGCCAGCGCGCGCACGACGTCCCAGGTGCCATCAGGTGAATTGTCGTCGACGAACACGACCTCCCAGGCGACGTTGGCGAGCACCGCCTCCAGCCGCCGGTACAGCACCGTGACATTGTCGCGCTCGTTGAAGGTCGGGACGATGACCGATAGTTCCGGCCCTTCTTGAGCCTGCAGCGGATTGTCGGAGCCCGGTCTGATCGCTTCATTCATGACGGCAGCGTATATCCGCCGCGTCCTGCGCTGCCAAGTTCTGCGCTGCGAGGTTCTTATGTTACGAAGCCGGGGGTGTCCGAAATGGACCAAAAGGGGGCCCAAAATGCCAACGACCCCGGAACGGCGGGCCGCGCGTACATCCGGCGCGAGCCCAAGCTATTCCAAGGTCGTCCCAACGCCGGAGTTTTTCGCTCAACGGCGCCGTTAAAGGCTAGATAGGAATGACAAGACCGCTTCGCAAGGGGCGAAAAGGACGATTTTTGTGCCTTATTGGTTGGGCACTTCCCGGATAATCGGCCCGCGCGGCGCCGGCGCGGCGGAAGCCGCGGGTGCGGCAGCCGGCGCCTGCTCGACTTTCGCCGGCTTAGGCGGCTTGCCGTACTGGCCGATCGGCCCGAACACGACGGCGACCGCAAGCACGACCGCGGCGACGATCGCGCCCAAAATGCCCCCCAACGACTCAGACGCCATGGAAACCCATCCCTGTTCCAGATAGGCCTCGTGATATCACGGATGCGCGCGGAGCCGGAAGGGCTGCCGAAGGGGCGCATGGCAAATCAGGCGGCCCGGGCTTCTGCCCTACTCGCCATTTGCCATGCCCTATTTCGCCGGCGGCCTCTGCTTGACGAAGGCCGTCACGATGTCCTTCTGCGCGGCCTCCACCGCCCTGTTCGCGGTAGCGAGATGAGCGCCGGCATCGATGCTCGGGTACTGCGTGGTGAGATAGTCGAGCAGCGCCACCCGATAATATTGCCGCTCCGACGAACAGGCGCCCGCGACCGAGCGGCCAAAGTCCTGTTCCGTCATTCCCTGATTGCTGTCGCGCGAATATTCCCGCGCCAGGCAATGCCAGTAATCGTCGCGGCCCTGCATGGCGAGCTTCTGCGCGCCCTTCGCATCGTCGTCATCCGCCATGACTGGAGAGATCATGGCAGCAGATGTCATCATGACGAGCGCCGCTCCCACCATCAGCATCCGCATCTTTTTCTCCTTTTTCGCAGATCCTGCCGCGACCTTAGACGGGACGCAGCAACTGGCCAATCACAACTGGTTTGATTAGGATGACGGCATCCCCTCCACGTCGATGCGAGATCCTTCCGTGGCCAAAGCAAAAACCGCGTCCAAAAAATCCGGCAACATCTTCATCGGCATCGGCGGCTGGACCTTCGAGCCCTGGCGCGGCGTATTCTATCCGGAGAAGCTGACGCAGGCGAAGGAGCTGTCCTACGCCGCCTCGAAGCTGACCTCGATCGAGATCAACGGCACTTATTACGGCTCGCAGAAGCCGGAGAGCTTTCGCAAATGGGCGAGCGAGGTGCCCGACGGCTTCGTGTTCTCGGTGAAGGGACCGCGGTTCGCCACCAACCGCCGCGTGCTGGCGGAAGCAGGCGATTCCATCAAACGGTTCTATGATTCCGGCGTGCTGGAGCTCGGCGATCATCTCGGGCCGGTGCTGTGGCAGTTCGCGCCGACGAAGAAATTCGACGGCGCCGATTTCGGCAAGTTCCTCGAACTGTTGCCGCGCAAGCTCGAGGGACGCGCGCTGCGCCATGTCGTCGAGGTCCGCCACGACAGTTTCTGCACACCGGACTTCGTGGCGCTGATCCGCGAGTTCGAGACGCCTGTGGTGTTCGCCGAGCACGGCAAATATCCCGCCATCGCCGACGTCGCCGGTGATTTCGTCTATGCCCGGCTGCAGAAGGGCAATGACGAGATCAAGACCTGCTACCCGCCCAAGCAGCTCGATGCCTGGGCCGAGCGCCTTCAGTCCTGGGCTTCGGGCGGTGAACCGGACGACCTGCCCAAAGTTGACAAGGCCAAGCCGAAGAAGGAGCCACGCGACGTGTTCGCCTACGTCATCCACGAGGGCAAGGTGCGCGCACCCGCCGGCGCCATGGAACTGATCGCAAGGGTGAGCTGAGGTGAACCATGGCAAAGGCGAAAAAGCTGTTCACCATCGGCTATGAGCAGACGCCGCCCAAGGCGGTGCTGGATGAGCTGGTAGAGGCCGGCGTCAAGCTCGTGGTCGACGTGCGCGCGGTGACATCCTCGCGCCGGCCGGGCTTTTCCAAGAAGCAGCTTTCGGCAGGGCTCGACGAACGTGGTATCGCCTATGTCCACCTCGCCGCGCTCGGCACGCCGAAGGAAGGCCGGCTCGCCGCACGCAGCGGTCAGTACGATGCGCTGGAGAAGATCTTCTCAAAGCACCTCAAGGCCCCCGAGGCCAAAGAGGCGATGGACGAGCTCTCGGCGCTGGTGAAGAAGGCCGGCCCCGTCTGCCTGCTCTGCTACGAGAGGGATCACACGCATTGCCACCGCCAGATGATCGCGGAGATCATCGAGGAGCGCGATGGGGTTGCGGTGAAGAACTTGGCGGGACGCCAGATGTAGCCGTCGTTGGCGCCGGTTTTAGCCGTAGCCGTCGTCCTTCGAGGCTCGCACGAGCTCGCACCTCCAGCGACAATGGCTTCGCTTGCGCGGGGATGACGGATCCTATCCCTCCCCCGCCAGCTTGAACGTCCCCTCCATCATCTGCACGCAACTGCCGCCGACATGGGCGGAGACGATCTTGCCGTCCTGCTTGCGCACGCGGGTCAGCAGCAGGCTCGGCCGGCCCATGTCAAAGCCCTGGCCGACCGTGAGCTTGAGTTCGCCATCGCGCACGGGATCGAGATCGGCGAACAGTGCGGCCGCGGTAACCGTGGCGCTGCCGGTGGCGGGATCCTCAGCGTAGCCGCCGGCGCCGCGCATGAACATCCGCGCCTGGATCTCGCTAGGCGCCTCCGCCGCGGGCACATCGCGCGTATAGAACCACACCGAGACTGCACCGTCGCGCGGCAGGAGCCTGCCGAAGGCCGCCGCGTCGGACCTGGCCCGCTTCAGCGCATCGCGCGAACGTACCTCCGCCACCACGAAGGGCGTTCCGACGCCGACGACCTGCGGCGCATGGCGATCGGTCCTGATGTCATCGGCGCTCAGGGAGATGCAGGCCGCGACGTCCCCGGCAGAAAGCTGCGCAAGCCGTGACAACGGCTGCGGCGCGGTGAGTTCGGTGCTGACCACCCGGCCCTGCTCGCGAAAAATATCGACCGGCACGAGCCCAGCCTTCTCCTCGAATAGCAGGCGCGGCTTCGGCTCCTTGGCGAGGCTCGCCAGCACGAAGGAGGTGCCGATATTGGGGTGGCCCGCAAAGGGCATCTCCCGGACCGGGGTGAAGATACGCACCTCGGCATCGTTGGCCTTGTCACGCGGCGGCAGCACGAAGGTGGTCTCGGAATAGTTGAACTCGGTCGCGATCGTCTGCATCTGCGCCGTCGTGAGCCCGCCGGCGTCGAGCACCACGGCGAGCTGGTTGCCGCCGAAGGCGCGGTCGGTGAACACGTCGACGGTGATGTAGCGGCGCTGCATCGTCACTTCCTCATGCAAGTCGCGGCCGCGACCGGCCGCATCGGGCGGCAGTCTATAGGCCGGCGACATCGCTCGTCATGCCCCAAAATTCGGAGCAATCGGAGCAATCGCGCATGACGTCGGAAGCTGAGGAGCTGCAGCAGTCGCGTGGCCGGGCTGGCAGACTTTCACCAGCCCGGCATCGTCTGCCGCGATCGCTAGTACGTCATCGTGTTCGGCAGGCACGGCGGCTTGGTATAGGGCGCAGAGGCATACGCGCCCTCCGCCGGAGCCCTGACGCAGTCCGCCATCGTCTCGGTTGTGCCGCGCGGTGGCGCGACGTGGCGCGCGGATGCGGCCTGGGTTTGGGTAACAGCAGCGGCGATCAAGATGGCCGCAACAAGGGTCAATCGGGTCATTGGCTTTCTCCGGATCACAAACGGAAGCCGAAATGGCTCGGCCTCCACAGTGCAGGACCCGAAACATACCAGGGATATTTCATCACGCGCCTTCAACGAACCGCGACCCGCTTCAACGAACCGCGACTCGCATGTGAAGGCGCTACCCCAATTGAAACACCGCCACCTTCCGTTCATAGCCGCGCACCTCGACCTCGCCGAGCGCAACGGCATCGTCACCGTCGTTGCCCAGCGCCTCGCGCACGGTCGCGGAAATCAGGAGCTGCGAGCCGAACTCCTTGTTCAGCGCCTCCAACCGCGAGGCGAAATTCACGGTGTCGCCGATGACGGTGTATTCCTTGCGCCGGGGCGAGCCGATATTGCCGGCGACGACCTCGCCGAAATGGATGCCAATGCCGATGCGCAGCGGCCAGCTCGTCTGTGCGTTGATGCGGTCCATCGCACTCAGCATCTCGCGGCCTGCGGCAACCGCGCGATGCGCGGCGTCGGAGGCTTCCAGCGGCGCGCCGAACAGCGCGAGAAGGCCATCGCCGAGAAACTTGTTCACGATGCCGCCGTGCCGGTCGAGAATGTCGACCAGCACGGCGAAAGCGCCGTCGAGCCGGTCGACCACCTCCTGCGGCGTGCGCGACTGTGCGCCGGCCGTGAAGCCGCGAAAATCGACGAACATCACCGCGACGCGGCGGAGATCCCCGCTCGCGCTCGTTCCCGCCGCCATCAGCCGTTCCACCACCTGGGGGGAGACGTGCTGGCCGAACAGATTGGTCACCCGGTCGCGCGCTGTGGCCGCGGCGATGCTCGCGGCAAACTGCCTCCGCAGCTGCGCGCCGACGGCGCCGGCGAGCACGCCGCAGATCAAAATGACGACGCTGCGAACGGCGTGAAAGTAGGTCTGGGGCTCGCCGATGCTACTCGAGGAATCGTAGACCAGCGCCACGGCGAACAGCTCCACGGCCGCGACGAGGCCGGTGAAGGTCGAGAGCCAGAAATCGAGCCGCAGGGTCGAGAGGATGACGAAGATGAAGTACATCAGCGGCACGGCGAAGCCGAGCGCCTGGGTCGCGCCCATGGTGCGGATTTGAAGAATCAGGATCACGGTGGGCAGCGACGTCTCGATCAGAGTGCCGATATAGCGCCTGATCACCGGCAGGTCGCGATCGAGGCGGAGGTTCTTCCTGATCTGGGTGTGGACCCAGACTTCGAACAGGATGAAGCCGACCAGAAGGCCGTAGACCTCCAGGAGCCCTTCCGAGCCGCGCCACACCCTGTTCACCACGGCGGGATCGATCAGATAGATCGCGGTGAGGAACAGCATCATGACGCAGCCCGTCGTGATCAGCGCCCGCACCCGCAACAGCTCGGTGCGCAGCACTTCACGTGTCAGCTCGCGCTCGAAATCCTCCGATAGCACGGCGTGATGCCGTGTCCTCCTGCTCGCAAATCTGACCATTCCGCCCCTCGATTCCGGAGCATTCTGCCTCAATCCAGCGTGCGGCGGAAGCGCGTCACGGCGATGGTCATGGCGAGCGCCATCAGGATCGCCAGTGCCAGGGCGTCGAAATGCAGATTCTGCATGGTCGCGCCCTTCAGCATAATGGCCCGGACGATGCGAAGGTAATGCGTCAGCGGCAGGCATTCGCCGAGATATTGCGCCCAGGTGGGCATGCCCGCGAACGGAAACATGAATCCCGACAGCAGAATGCTCGGCAGGAAGAACATCATCGACATCTGCATGGCCTGGAGCTGGTTCTGCACCACCGTCGAGATCGTGTAGCCGATCGACAGGTTGGTGGTGATGAACAGGGTCGAGAGCAGCGCCAGCAGGAAGAGATTGCCGAGCACGGGGACGCCGAACAGACCGACGCCGATGCCGATGATGAGGAACGCCTGCACGAAGCCGACCAGCACGTAGGGCACGATCTTGCCGAACATCACCTCGACCGGCTTGATCGGCATCGACAGCAGGCTCTCCATGGTGCCGCGCTCGACCTCGCGCGTGACCGACAGCGCGGTGAAGATCAGCATGGTCATGGTGAGGATGGTGCCGACCAGGCCCGGCACGATGTTGAGGCTGGAGCTAGCTGCCGGATTATAGCGGGCATGCGCGCGGATCTCGAACGGCATCTCCGGGGGATCGCCGATGTAGAGATCGTGCTTGAGCGCGGTCTGCACGACCATGCCGAGCGAGCCGATCGCGGCGCTCGCAGCGACCGGATCGGTGGCATCGGCCGCAACCAGCAGCGCCGGCCTGTCGCCGCGCCGCACCGCACGCTCGAAGCCGCGCGGGATCTCGACGCCGAAGAGCACCTTGCCGGATTTCAAAAGATTGTCGAAATCCTCGACGTCGTGCACCTCGTAGAGGAAGCGGAAATAGGCGGTGTTCTCCAGAGCTTTCAGGATCGAGCGGGCGAGATCGGAGTCCTCCTGGAGCAGCACCGCGCTCGGCAGATGGTGCGGCGTGGTGTTGATGGCATAGCCGAACAGCATGAGCTGCATCACCGGCAGCATCACGATCATCGCGAACGACACGCGGTCGCGCTTCAGCTGGATGAACTCCTTGATCAGCATCGCATAGGAGCGCCGCAGGAAGCCGAAGCGCTCGCGGATTTCGTGCTGTGGTGCGGGATGATCGTCGGCACTCATTGGAAATTGTCCTTGGAGCGCCCCATCAGTTCGATGAACACGTCTTCCAGTGAGGGATGCGACTTCTGCCAGTGCAGGCCGCTTCGCTCGCGCCACGGCGCAATACTGGCTTCGAGCGCGGCAACGTCCCGCCCCGAAACGTGCAGCGACGTGCCGAACGGCGCCACCATATCCACGCCGGGCTTGCCGGTGAGCTCGGCCGCGAGCTCGTTCAGGTCTTCGCCCGTCACGGTGTAGGTCGTCAGCGCGGATTTCGCGATCACCTCCTCCACGGTGCCGTGCACCAGCAGATGGCCGTAGGCGATGTAGGCGATCTCGTGGCAGCGCTCGGCCTCGTCCATGTAATGGGTCGAGACCAGCACGGTGAGGCCCTCGGCGGCAAGCGCGTGGATCTCGTTCCAGAAGTCGCGCCGCGCCTTGGGATCGACGCCTGCGGTCGGCTCGTCCAGCAGCAGCAGTTTCGGACTGGGCAGCGTGCAGGCTCCCAACGCCAAACGCTGCTTCCAGCCGCCGGAGAGCTCACCCGCCAGCTGCGTCTCGCGGCCGGAGAGTCCGAGTCGCTTGATCATGTCGCGCGCTGCCCCGCGCGCGTCGGTGAGGCCATAGAGCCGCGCGACGAATTCGAGATTCTCGCGCACCGAGAGATCCTGATACAGGCTGAAGCGCTGCGTCATGTAGCCGACCTGACGCTTGATCTTTTCGGCGTCGCGCAAGATGTCGTAGCCGAGGCAGGTGCCCTCGCCGCTGTCGGGCGTGAGCAGGCCGCAGAGGATACGGATGGTCGTGGTCTTGCCCGAGCCGTTGGGCCCGAGGAAGCCGTAGATCGAGCCGCGCTTCACCTGCATCGACAGATCGTGCACGACCTCGCGGCCCCCGAACGATTTGGTCAGGCCCTTGACGTCGATCGCGATGCCGTTGCCGCCGTTCATCGCTTGTCCGCCACCGGGGTTTTTGGATTGAGATAGACGTCGATCGGCTGTCCGACCCGCAGCGCGTCGGGGCGCGACGGCCTCGCCTGGATCAGATAGACCAGCTTGTTGCGCTCTTCGAGGCTGTAGATGACGGGCGGGGTGTATTCGGCCGAGGTCGCGATGAAATAGATCTTCGCGGTGAGATCGGCCGCGCAATTGTCGCAGCCGATCCGCACCGTATCGCCGATCGCAAGCTTCGGCAGCGCGGTCTCAGGCACGAAGAAGCGCAGCTTCATGTTGCCGGGCGGCATGATCGACAGCACCGGGCGCTGCGCCGCTACCATCTCGCCCTCACGGAAATAGATCTGCTGAATGGTGCCGGCAACGGGCGCAAAGCCCTTGCGCCGCGCCATCCGCGTCTCCGACGTCACCACCCGCGCTTCGGCTACGCGCAATGCGGAGACGGCCGAGTCGAGATTGGCCTGGGTGCCGGAGCCGGTCTTGTTCAGCGAGGCTGCGCGGTCATAGGTCTGTTGTGCGTTGGCCAGCGTCGCCTTGTTCTGGTTGAGATCGGCGAGCTGGAGATCGTCATCGACGGAATAGAGGGCATCGCCGACCTTGACCTCATCGCCCTCGCGGACATTGAGCTTCGTCACCCGCCCCGCTTCGTCCGGGCTGACGAAGATCATGTCGGCCTCGACCCAGCCCTGGAAGCCGGGATCGCGCTTCTCCTTGCAGCCGGCGAGACCGGTTGCGAGGACCAGAACCGCGAGCGCACAGAGGCGCGGCAGATTTCGCTGTCGATCCCTCACCCTGAGGAGCTGCGAATCAGCGTCTCGAAGGGCGAGGAGCCACAGCCGGGCCTGCATCCTTCGAGACGCGCGTTCCGCGCTCCTCAGGATGAGGTGAGAGATTTCTCGTGACGACCTCATGTCGTCCTCCGTTCGCCAAAAATCAAATCGAGATGGACGCGCAGCATGTCCTGCGCGTCGAGCGGCGCGTGCCGCGCAAACAGGCTTTGCCAGATCACCGCAATCATCGCGGGCGCGACCAGGATCTGCGGATAGCGCGCGAGGTCCTTGTCCCGGATCTCGCCGCGGGCGATGCCGAGCTCGATCAGCGTGCGCATCGCGGCGATCCCGCGCGAGACGACCTCGCGGTAGTAGAAATCGGCGACGGACGGAAAGCGCGGGCCCTCCGCCACGATCAGGCGCACCAGATCACCGCGCCTGGTGCCGATGACCTCCTTCAGGAAGTTGCCGGCAAAAGCCTCGATGAGGTCGCGCACCGAGCCCGTCGGCGGCGGCAGTGCGGTCAGCCGCGCCACGACCGGCACGATCACGACGCGCACCAGCTCCTCGAACATCGATTCCTTGTCCTTGAAGTGCAGGTAGATCGTGCCCTTGGCGACACCGGCGCGTTTGGCAATGTCGTCGAGGCGCGTTGCGGCAAAACCGCGGGCGATGAACTCCTCCATTGCGGCGTCCACGATTGCTGCGCGCCGCTCCTGCGCGCGCGCAGCACGGTTCGACGCAGGCACTTCACGGTGGGCTGACGCAGGCTCCGCGCTCTGTGTCGACTTGTTGGCGAGCTTGGTCGACTTCTTCATCATTGGACAAATATGACTGACTAGTCAGTCATAGTCAAGTTAATGGCAGGCCGGAGAAAACTAAACGAATTAGTATTGACTAATGAATTAGCGCCGACTAATTGAACGACATGATCGAAACCGCTCCAAACCCCGTCGCCACTGTGATGCGCGCCCTCGCCGACCCGACGCGCCGGGCGGTGTTTGAGCGCGTGTTCGAGAGCAAGGAGATCACCGTCGCCGAGCTGACGCGCGGCAGCGGCGTAACTCAGGGCGCCATCTCGCAGCACCTGAAGTCGTTGAAACAGGCGGGCCTCGTCGCCGAGCGTGCAGAGGGCCGCAACGTCTATTACCGCGCCGCGCCGCAGGGGCTCGAACCGCTGGTCACCTGGATGGACCATTACGGCGTGTTCTGGCGCGAGCGCTTCCAGAATCTGCGTGACCTCTTGAAGGAGATCGATCCGTGAGTGCTGTTGCTTCCAATATCGAGACCCAGGACATCGTCATCGACGAGGTCTTCCCTCACGCCGCCGCGACGATCTGGAAGGCGCTGACCAGCGCCCAGCTGATTGCGCGCTGGCTGATGCCGCCCACCGGTTTCGAGGCCGTCGAAGGCAACACCTTCACGTTCAAGACCAATCCGGCCGGTGCGTGGGATGGCACGATCCATTGCCGCGTGCTGGAGGTCGTGGCTTGCAGGCGCTTCGTCTACGCCTGGAAGGGCGGCGACGCCAGCAATACCGGCTACGGCTCGGCGCTCGACACCGTCGTCACCTGGTCCCTGACGCCGATCGAAGCAGGGACGCGCGTGCGCGTGGTGCATTCGGGCTTCGTGACGCCGACGAACGACACCGCGTATCGCAACATGAGCGACGGCTGGGTCAAGGTGGTGCAGCGGCTCGATGCCATCGCCGGCGAAGACAAGTAAGGAAGCATCACGATGGATAAGCCCTATACCGGCGGCTGCGCCTGCGGCGCGATCCGCTATTCGATTGCCGGCGAGCCCCTGTTCAGCAATCATTGTCAGTGCCGGGACTGTCAGCGGGAAAGCGGCAGTGCGCATGGCTCATACGCGACGTTCGCGCGAGCCGGCGTCACGCTAACCGGCGAGACGAAGCATTGGGATATGGTCGCCGACAGCGGCAGCGTGAAGACGCGCAGCTTCTGCACGCAGTGCGGCGTGCCTGTGTACATGACCTTCGCGGCGCAGCCCGACGTCTTCACAATCCGCGCTGCGAGCCTCGACGAGCCTGCCCGCTACAAGCCGCAGGCGGTCACTTTCGCCGCGCGCGGCCATGACTGGGATCGCCTCGATCCCAACCTGGTAAAGTTCGAAGGCATGCCGCCCGGATGAGGCGCTAGCCGAAATCCAGCACCATGCGGCCGTCGATCTTGCCGGCCTTCATCCGCTCGAAGACGTCATTGATCTGCGCGAGCGGCACCTTCGTCACTTCGGCCTTCACCTTGCCGTCCGTGGCAAATGCGACGGCTTCGTCGAGGTCGCGCCTCGTGCCGACGATGGAGCCGCGCACCGTGATGCGCTTGAGGACGACGTCAAAGATCGGCGTCGGGAATTCGCCCGGCGGCAGGCCGACGAGGCTGACGGTGCCCTTCCGGCGCACCATCTTGAGCGCCTGGGCGAACGCGGCGGTCGAGACCGCCGTCACCAGCACGCCGTGGGCCCCGCCGCCGGTTGCCGCAAGAACCTGGTCCACCGCACCAGCAGTGAGGGCATTGACCGCGAGATCGGCGCCGGTTTCGCGCGCCAGCTCCAGCTTGTCCTCGGCGATATCGACGGCAGCGACCTTGAGCCCCATCGCTTTGGCGTACTGAATCGCGACATGGCCGAGTCCGCCGACGCCTGAGATCACCACCCACTCGCCGGGCCTGGCCTCCGTTTCCTTCAATCCCTTGTAGGTGGTGACGCCGGCGCACAGGATCGGCGCAATGGCGGCGAAATCGACCGTCGCCGGCAGCTTTGCGGCGAAGGCGGCCGAGGCGATGACATATTCTGCGAAGCCGCCGTTCACGCTGTAGCCGGTATTGTGCTGGTGCTCGCACAGGGTCTCCCAGCCGGTCTCGCAATACTCGCAAGACATGCAGGCGTCGTGCAGCCAAGCGACGCCGACGGCATCTCCGACTTTGACATTCTTCACGCCGGGTCCGAGCGCCGCGACGATGCCCGCTGCCTCGTGGCCGGGAATGAAGGGCGGCACCGGTTTCACCGGCCAGTCGCCGGAGGCTGCATGCAGATCGGTGTGACAGACGCCGCAGGCCTTCACCTTGACCAGAATCTCGCCGGGGCCGGGCTGCGGAACCGGCACGTCCTCGATCACCAGCGGCTTGCCGAATTGCTTGACGATTGCGGCTTTCATGGTCGGCATCTGTCTGCTCCTCTGCATTTTGGAGCAGAATAACGACGCCGCGCCGCGCTCCTTTGATGGGGGTCAAACAGCACAAAGTTTGCGCAAGCCGGCCCCCATCGTGACACCACGATGACGCGGCGCGGACGGCGGAGTGTCAGCTATGGAACTTCAGGCCGTCGACGATCTTGTCGATCACCTTGCGCTCGGCGCGCATGGCGATGCCGACGAGATTGAGATCCGCGCGCGCCACCGCCCTCACCGCCTCGCGATTGGCGGCATCATGCGTGGTGCTGAACATATCCTCGGTATAGACCGCCGGCTTGACGTTGCGCGCGAGCGCGCGGTCCAGCGCACGCGACAACGCAGGGCCGTCGGCGCCATAGATCAGGATCGGCTGGCCGATCAACGCATGATAGTTCGTGCCCGAGGCATCTTCATAGGCATCGCCAATGCATTCCGGAAACGCCGCGGCAATGCCGCTGGTGAGGAAGGACGCGACGTTGAGCTTCTGCCAGGCCTGAAGATCGGTGCGGATCACGACCGCGATCTTGGTGTCGAACTGCATCTATTCCTTCCACTGTCATTCCGGGGCGGTCCAAAGGACCGAGCCCTGAATCTCGAGATTCCGGGAGCGATGCTACGCATCGCCCCGGAATGACAGCAAGAGGAAATCAACCCTTGGCGTCGCAGGCCCAGGCGCGAATCACGCATTCCTTGCCGCCGTATTTGTAGCATTCGCGCGTGGCGGCGTTGAGCGAGGCGGAGATCTTCGGCTTGACGGCATAACCATAAGCGCCGCAGGGGTTGGCGAGATCGACCGACATCGCCGCGCAGGCGCGCTTCATCGTCACGGTCGTGCAATCGCCCTTGCACTGCTTCTGCGCCGCGGCACGTGCCTCGTGCTCGTGGCCGTAATCAAAGGCCTGGCCATAAGCGCCGCATTTGCCGACTGCAATCGCGCCGGCGGCATGGGCTTCGGTGATGTAGCGGGCGCCCGTGACGGCAACAGAAAAGACAAAGCAAAACATCGCGCAACGGCGCGCGACTACGTTCGAAGCCATGGAAAATCCCCTCCCCCCAAGGCAGGTGGAGGCGACTCTAAGCGCCGGTCGTTTCCACTTGGTGAACGAGTGGTTGAAAAGCGATGCCGGACTAGCGATGCCGATGCCACACTTTCTAGTTGTATTTTTTAGTCGCGTTATTTAAGGTCGTCAAGCTGCAAGCAGAGCCAGAGGAGGCGACCATGCATCCAATCAAAACAATGCTGTCGGGAGTGATTGTGTCGGCCTGTCTGATCGGGCTTCCGCCCGCGCATGCGCAGTCGGTGAGCTGGACCTGGACCAACCAGTACGGCTCGACCCTGGCCATCACCAACTTCAACTCGAGCAACGGCGCCATCACGGGGACCTACACCAACAACGCGGCGAACAGCTGCGACGAGGGCAAGCCGCAAGTTGCGACGGGCTGGCTGTCCTATGGCAACACCGGCACCGCGATCAGCTTCTCGGTGAATTTCCTCGGCTGCGGCTCGACCACCGTCTGGACCGGACAGCTCAATAACTCATCTGGATTCCAGGGACTGTGGTATCTGTCCCTCGCCGAAGCAGTCGCGTGGAACGGCATCAGCGCGGGCGCCGATACGTTCACGTTCAGCAGCGGCGACAAGGCCCTGCTGACGAAGAGCGGCGTCGAGCTGAAGGCTGCCGGCAGCGAGAAGCTTTCGAATACCAAGAAGTAGGCGAGCCGCGAATGTGGTGCGTGGGGTGGATGAGCGAAGCGTAATGGTAGGTTACGCCAAGCGCCTGCGCTTCGCGCAGCCGCAAGGCTAAACAACCCTACGGCACCGGCGCCCTCATCCCCGCCGTGCCGCTTCCAGCGCCTGCGGCGTGTCGATGTCGAGAAAGGCGCTCTCGCCGTCGACCGGCACTTCGGCCACGGCCTCGGTGTGCTTGGCGATCAGATGGCGCGCGCCGACATCGCCGTCGAGCGTCATCAACTCCTTGAAGAAGCGGCGCGACCACAGCACGGGATTGCCGCGGCGGCCCTCGCTGACGGGCACGACGATGAGATTGCCGCGATCCGGCGCAAAGCCGTCGATGAGCCGGTCGATCAGGCCGGCATCGATCAGCGGCATGTCGCCGAGACAGACCAGGGCGCCGTCGCAGCTCTCCGGCACGGCGGCGATGCCGGCCTTGACCGAGCTTGCGATGCCGCCGGCGAAATCCGGATTGCGAACGAACTTCACCTTCAGTCCTTGCAGCGCCTGCTCGACCAGCTCGGTCTGATGGCCGGTGACAACGATCACCTCGGATGCCCTGGAGGCCAGCGCCTGCTCGGTCGCGATCCGCACCAGCTTCTTGCCGTCGAGCTCGGCGAGCAGCTTGTTCGGCCCGCCCATCCGGGTCGAACGGCCCGCCGCAAGCACGATGGCCGCGACCTGGCTGTTGCCCTCGATCTCGGGCTTGGCACGTGGCTGCGGCCGCGTGACGATCTCCATCAGGAGGCCGCCGACACCCATACCCATCAGCTCGGAGCGCGTCACCTTGATGCCGGCGAGGAGCCGCATCAAGACCCAGTCAAACCCGTTCTCGACCGGCGAGCGCGCACAGCCCGGTGCGCCCAGCACCGGAACGTCACCGGCCCGCGCGATCAGCAAGAGATTGCCGGGGTCCACCGGCATGCCGAAATGCTCGATCTCGCCGCCGATCCCCGTGACGGCCGCCGGAATCACGTCGCGGCGATCGGCGATCGCCGAGGCCCCGAACACGATGACGAGCTCCGCACCGAGGCCGAGCAATTCCATGATCGCGGCTGACAGGGCAGCTTCCTCGTGCTGGACACGCCGCTCGGCGATGATGCTGGCACCGGCCGGTGCGAGCCGCTCGGCCGTGACGCGCAGCGTCTTGTCGATCACCTTGGATGACAGGCCCGGCAGCAGCGTCGAGACCACGCCGACGCGCTGGATCACGTAAGGCGCGATTCTGAGCACGTCCTTGCCTGCGGCCTTCACCGCGGCATCGCGCAAACTGCCTTCGACGCCGAACGGGATGATCTTGACGGTGCCGACCATCTCGCCCTCGACCACCGGCTTGTAGGCGGTGAGCGTCGCACAGGTGATGGCTTCATCGATGTTGTTGATGCGGTCGACCGCGGCGCGGTCGATCACCAGCACGCCCGGGCGCGCGGCGAACAGATTGGCGCGGCCGGTGAAGGCTCGCTCGACATGAATGCCCTCGCCGCCGACGGCCAGCGCGATGCCGGCGGCCGCAACGTCCTCGGAGACATCGCCCGCCTCCATGCGCACCACGACAATGTCCTTGATGCCGGCGCGCGTGAGCTGCTCGACCTCGGCAGGCCCGATCGTCGTGCCCTTCTTCAGCACCAGCGGTCCCTGGCGCAGAGTGTGGACGGTCACGCCGCCGATTGCATCCTTAGGGCTCGCCGGGCCGAATTTCATGCCGCTTCTTCTTTTTCTTTGGGAGGCAGACGGAGCACGGCCGTGATCTCCGCCATGATCGACACTGCGATCTCGGACGGGGAGACCGCGCCGATCGCGAGGCCAATGGGCGCGTGAATGCGCGCGATGTCGCTCTCCTTGGCGCCCTGCGCCCGCAGCCGGTCGCCGCGCTTGGCGTGCGTCTTCCGCGAGCCGAGCGCGCCGATATAGAAGCAGCCGCGCTCGAAGGCGTGCAGCAGCGCGGGGTCGTCGATCTTTGGATCGTGGGTCACCGCGACGAAGGCCGTGTAGGCATCGACACTGAGCGGCGGCAGCGCGGTGTCCGGCCATTCGGCAACCAGCGGAACGTCGGGAAAACGTTCGGGGCTCGCAAACGCCGTGCGCGGATCCACGACCGTGACGTCATAGCCGAGCGAGCGCGCCAACGGCGCCAGGGCCTGGCTGATATGGACCGCACCGACGATGACGAGTTTTGCAGTCGGCGCGTAGACGTTGAGGAACAGCTTCTTGCCCCCGGCCTCGACACTGGCGCTCTTGCCCATGCGGAGTTGCTTGTCGAGTTCGGCGCGCAGGGGATCTCTTGCAAAGTCCTTCGCCTTCACCAGGCGCTGCTCGCCGCTCTCGGTGTCGGTCACCAGGATCGCCGGCCGGCGCGCGGCCCGCTCGGCATTGAGTTCGTGCAGGATCTCGAGCTTCACGGCTAACCGACTTTCTCGACGAAGACGCGGATGGTGCCGCCGCAGGACAGCCCGACATTCCAGGCGGTCTCGTCGGCGACGCCGAACTCCAGCATCCTCGGCTTGCCGCTCTGGATCACGTCCATGGCCTCGGTGACCACGGCGCCCTCGACGCAGCCGCCGGAAACCGAGCCCAAGAACGTACCCTCGTCGTTGATGACGAGGCTGGAGCCCGCCGGGCGCGGCGCAGAGCCCCACGTCTCCACCACGGTGGCGAGCGCGACGCCACGGCCGGCCTTCTGCCAGTCCTCCGCCGCCTTCAGAATATCCTCGTCGCGATCGAGCATGGGGTGCCTCTCAAGCTGCGGAGCGGATCAGGCTGCGGTGATGCGGCGGCAGCGGCCGGGAGAGCGTCGTGATCAGCTCCTGGATCGAACTCAAATTATGTACCGGGCGGAATTCGTCAACGTGCGGGAGCATCATTTTGATGCCCTGGGCCTTGGCCTCGAAGCCGCCGAACCGGAGCAGCGGGTTGAGCCAGATCAGCCGCCGGCACGAGCGGTGCAGCCGGTCCATCTCGAAGGCGAGCCTGGAATCGGCCTCCCGCTCCAGCCCGTCCGAGATCAGAAGCACGATGGCGCCCTGGCTCAGCACCCGCCGCGCCCACAATTTGTTGAAGTTGTGCAGCGAGGCCGAAATCCGGGTGCCGCCGGCCCAGTCCTCGACCGAGGCCGAACAGCTCGCCAACGCCTCATCGGGATCGCGCTGGCGCAACGCGCGGGTGACGTTGGTCAGCCGGGTGCCGAACAGGAACACCGAGACGCGCTTGCGCGCATCGCCGATGGCATGGAGGAAATGCAGGAACAGGCGGGTGTATTCGCTCATCGAGCCCGAGATATCGAGCAGCGCCACGATCGGCGCCGGCTTCTCGATCCGCCCGAGGCGATGGATGTCGATGATATCGCCGCCGGTACGCAAGGAGGCGCGCAGCGTGCGGCGCAAATCGAGACGAAGCCCGCGCGGATCAGGCCGGTGCCGGCGCGTCAGGAGTTCGGCCTGCGGCAGCCGCATCCGCTCGACGGCACGCAGCGCCTCGGTGATCTCGGCGGCGCTCATCTGCGCAAAATCCTTCTTCTGAAGGATCTCCTTGTCGGACACCGACAGGCGCAGATCCTGCTCCTGATGCTGCGGCGTCTCGGTCATGCGCGGCCGCGACATCGCCTCCTGCACGCGGCGCGAGCCGGCCTGCGGCTTCTTCTTGGCCTCGTCCGGCAGCGGCACCGAGTCAAGCATGTGCTTCCATTCTTCCGAGGCGCGGAAGAACAGGTTGAAGGCCTGCTTGAAGATCAGCGCGTGCTCATGACGCTTGACGAAGATCGCCTCCAACGTGGTGAAGACGTCGGCGCGCTTGCCGATGTCGATCACCTGAAGTGCGCTCATGGCGTCGATGACAGCACCCGGCCCGACCGGCATGCCCGTAGAGCGCAGCGCGCGGGCAAAGCCGACGATGTTGTCGGCGAACTGCTCGGTCTGCTCGGGCGCAAGGTGGTTGATGGCCATGGTCTCGTATCCATCCCTCGTCATTCCGGGGCGCGCCACTTGGCGCGAGCCCGGAATCCATACTCCAGATCGTGGTTATGGATTCTCAGGTGCGCAATTGCGCACCATAGCTCGCGACTTCGTCACGCCCCGGACTGACGAACTCAGTTGTAGCGCGAGATCAATTCTCGCTCGTCGCGTCCTTCAGCACCTTCTGCAAGGTATCGCCCTGCATGCGGGTGATGTCGTCCTGGTACTTCAGCAGCGCGCCCAGCGTGTCGCCGACCACTTGCGGCGTCAGCGAGCGGGCGTCGAGCTCCGACAGCGCGGTGGCCCAGTCGATGGTCTCGGCGACGCCCGGCGACTTGTAGAAGTCCTGGTTGCGCAGCGCCTGCACGAAACGCACGACCTGCTGCGACAGCTTGGCGGAGATGCCGGGAACGCGCGACTTGACGATCGCGAGCTCGCGCTCGGCGGCGGGATAATCCACCCAGTGATAGAGACAGCGCCGCTTCAAAGCGTCGTGAATCTCGCGGGTACGGTTGGAGGTGATGATGACGATCGGCGGGTGTGGGGCCTTGACGGTGCCGAACTCCGGGATCGTCACCTGGAAGTCGCTGAGGATTTCGAGCAAGTATGCCTCGAACGCCTCGTCGGCGCGATCGAGCTCGTCGATCAGCAGCACCGGTGGTCCCGCAACGTCGGGCTCCAGCGCCTGGAGCAGCGGCCGCTTGATCATGTAACGGTCGGCGAAGATGTCGCTCGAGAGCTGCTCGCGGTCGGTGTCGCCGGCGGCTTCCGCCATCCGGATCGCGATCATCTGCGCGGCGCTGTTCCACTCGTAGACCGCGGAGGAGACGTCGAGGCCTTCGTAGCATTGCAGGCGGATCAGCTTCCGCCCGAGCGCAGCGGACAGGACCTTGGCGATCTCGGTCTTGCCGACGCCGGCCTCGCCTTCCAGGAACAGCGGCCGGCCCATGCGCAGCGAGAGATACGTCACCGTCGCCAGCGACCGCTCCGCGAGATAGCCGCGCGACGTCAGGAGCTCGAGCATCGCATCGACCGATGCCGGCAACCCAACTGAAGTATTGGCCCCGGAAGTATTGGCCGCTGAAGTCATGAAAAAACCAGTCTCGCTACGCCCTCACCGGGGACAAGTTTGGGCCGAGGCGTGAGGTCACCTCACTCCTTGGCGTTGGCGGCGTCGACGGCGCGCCGGGTCAGCACGCCGATGAGATGCGCGCGGTATTCGGCGCTGCCGTGGATATCGCTGTTGAGGCCTTCGGCCGGCACCTCGATGCCGTCGAGCGCCTTCGCGGCGAAGCGTTTCTTCAGGGCTTCCTCGAACGCAGTGACGCGGAACACGCCTTCGGAGCCGGCGCCGGTCACGGCAACCCGCACGTCGGACGGACGCCGCGCCACGAACACGCCAACCAACGCATAGCGCGAGGCCTGGTTGCGGAACTTGACGTAGGCCGCCTTCTTCGGCAGCGGGAACATCACCTTGGTGATGATCTCGTCGGCTTCCAACGCGGTCGAGAACAGGCCCTGGAAATACTCTTCGGCCTTGAGGCGGCGCTTGTTGGTAACGATGGTCGCGCCCAGCGCGAGCACGGCAGCCGGATAGTCCGCGGTCGGATCGTTGTTGGCGAGCGAGCCGCCGATCGTGCCCTTGTGACGCACGGCGGGATCGCCGATTCCGCCGGCAAGATTCGCGAGCGCGGGGATTGCCTCGCCGACGATGGCGGAGCTCGCGACCTCGGCGTGCTTGGCGGTGGCGCCGATCACCAGAGAACGGCCCTTCATCTCGATCGTATTGAGCCCCTCGATATGGGAGAGGTCGACCAGATGCGGGGGGCTGGCGAGGCGCTGCTTCATGACGGGAATCAGCGTGTGGCCGCCGGCGATGACCTTGGCGTCTTCGTTCTTCACCAGGAGGTTGGCGGCCTGCCGCACGGTCCCGGGGCGATGATATTTGAATTCGTACATCTGAATGTCCTGATCGCGGGCTGCGCGTTACGCGAGGTCGGATTTCGCCATCGCCTTGGCGCCGGCGGAGATCGAGGCGACAATGTTCTGGTAGCCGGTGCAGCGGCAGAGATTGCCTTCTAGTTCTTCCCGGATCGTATGGTCGTCGAGCTTGTTGCCCTTGCGGTGCACGATGTCGATCGCGGTCATGATCATGCCCGGCGTGCAGAAGCCGCACTGCAGGCCATGGTGCTCGCGGAAGGCCTCCTGCATCGGATGCAGGGGCGCGCCGTCTGCGGCCAGCCCCTCGATCGTCTTGACCTCGTGGCCGTCGGCCATCACTGCGAGCGTGGTGCAGGATTTCACGGCCTTGCCGTCGACATGCACGACACAGGCGCCGCACTGCGAGGTGTCGCAGCCGACATGGGTGCCGGTCAGGCGCAGATTCTCGCGCAGGAACTGCACCAGGAGGGTGCGGGGATCGACGTTGGCGGTGACTGGATTGCCGTTCACGATGAGGGAGATTTTTGCCATAAGCACTCTCTATCAGCGCCCCGACGGGTCCCGTCGAAGCGGTTCTTATAATTATTCCAACCCATCATATGGGCCATTATGCCCCGGGGCAACATCGCCCGGGACGCAAGGTGCCATGCCAAAGGCGATGACCTTCAGCCCTGTACCGCCTTGGCGAAGTTCGCGAAAAATTCGTCGGCGAGTTTCTTGGCGGCGCCGTTGATGAGGCGCTGGCCGAGCTGCGCCAACTTGCCGCCGATCTGCGCCTCGACCTCGTAGGACAGCAGCGTGCCGCCGTCCTTCTCCGCGAGCTTGACCACGGCGCCACCCTTGGCGAAGCCGGCGACCCCGCCCTCGCCCTCACCCGAGATCCGATAGCCGTTCGGCGGGTCGAGATCGCTGAGTGTGACCTTGCCCTTGAAGCGTGCCGACACCGGGCCGACCTTCATTTTCGCCGTTGCGCGAAAGCCGCCGTCCTCGGTCCTCTCGAGCTCCTCGCAACCGGGGATGCAGGCCTTCAGCACCTCGGGATCGTTGAGCTTGGCCCACACGGCCTCGCGCGGCGCCGCGAGCTGGACTTCGCCGTTCATCGTCATGGCCATGAGGGTGCCTCCCGGATCGCGTAACTTATAGTGCTGATCAAGTAACGCAGGCACGCGGCAAAGGAAAGGGCGACACCGGTCAAGTGCAATGCAAATTCGCAACTGCAAAAAGACGTGTGCGGGCGGTTGGGGATTGGCACAGCCGGGCCATGATGATTAGGTCGCGCGCAATATGAGCACTTCCCTCTCCCCCCTGCTCGCACCGATGCTGTCGAGCGCCGCCATGCGCGCGGTCTGCGATGACCGCTCGACCCTGCAGAACATGCTCGATTTCGAGGCAGCCCTGGCACGCGCGGAGGCCGCCACGGATGTGATTCCGGCCTCTGCGGTGGGCTCGATCGAGGCGGCATGCAAGGCCGATTCCTTTGACATGGCGGCGCTGGCCGAGGCCGCGACGCGATCGGGCAATCTGGCGATTCCTCTGGTCAAGATGCTGACCGCCAATGTCGGCAGGGCCGACACCGAGGCCGCGCGCTACGTGCATTGGGGCGCCACCAGCCAGGATGTCATCGACACCGCGACCATGCTCACGCTTCGCGCCGGCCTCGATGCGCTGGACGCCGACCTCAGCCGCGCCATCAAGGGATTTGCCGCGCTGGCGCGCAGCCATCGCAACACCGCGATGGTGGCACGGACCTGGCTGCAGCACGCGCTACCGATGCCGTTCGGCCTGAAAGCCGCCGAATATGCCGCAGGCCTCGCTCGCGCCCGCTGCCGCCTGCGGCGGCTCTCCCGCGAGGGCCTCGCGCTGCAATTCGGCGGCGCCGCCGGCACACTGGCGGCCCTCGGCGACAAGGGGCTGGCAGTGGCCGAGCGGCTGGCGCAGGAGCTGAACCTGCCGCTACCGGAAGCGCCCTGGCACACCCATCGCGACCGTATCGCGGAGGCTGCTTCGGCTTTCGCTATTCTGGCTGGGACCTGCGGCAAGATCGCGCGCGACGTTTCGCTGATGATGCAGACCGACGTCGCGGAAGCCTTCGAGCCCGCCGGCGAAGGCCGCGGCGGCTCCTCGACCATGCCGCACAAGCGCAACCCGGTCGCCGCCGCAAGCGCGCTGGGCGCCGCCACGATGGCTCCGCAGCTTGCCGCGACGATATTTGCGGCTCAAGTGCAGGATCATGAGCGCAGCGCGGGCCCCTGGCACGCGGAATGGCCGACCTTGCCGCAATTGATGCTGGTTGCCTCAGGCGCGCTGGCGGCCATCGTCGACATCGCCGAGGGCCTCGACGTCGACGCCGCGCGCATGCGCAGCAATCTCGATGCGACACACGGCCTGATCATGGCGGAAGCTGTCACCTTCGCGCTGGCCGACAAGATCGGCAAGAGCGATGCACATCATCTCATCGAGACCGCCAGCAAGCGCGCGGTCGCCGAGAAGAAACATCTGCGCGAGGTGCTGACGGCCGATTCGCAGGTCACTGCGCATCTTTCGCCGGAAAAAATTGCGGCATTGTTCGAGCCGATGGCCTATCAAGGGGCTTCCCAAGCCTTGATCGACCGGCTGCTCGACAGCCTCGACCGCGAATAAGAACCGCAAAATACGCAAGATAAGACGGAGACGCCGCATGCCCATGATCGATGCCGACGGTTGCCTGCTGAACGTCTCCGTCGAGGGCCGCGACGGCGGGCCGACCCTGATGCTCTCCAATTCGCTCGGCTGCACGCTGCAGATGTGGGAGCCGCAGATGAAGGCGCTGACGCAGGTATTTCGCGTCATCCGCTACGACCGTCGCGGCCACGGCAAGTCGAACGTTCCGCCCGGCCCCTACACGATGGAGCGCTTCGGCCGCGACGTGCTCGCGATCCTCGACGACCTCAACATCGAGAAAGTGCATTGGTGCGGCCTGTCGATGGGCGGCATGGTCGGGCAATGGCTGGGCGCCAACGCTCCGGAGCGCTTCGGCAAGCTCATCCTCGCCAACACCTCCTGCTACTATGCCGAGCCGACCAAATGGCTGGAGCGCATCGACGCCGTGAAGAAGGGCGGCATCGCGGCGGTTGCCGATGCCGTGATCGCGGGATGGCTCACCCAGGATTTCCGCGAGCGCGAGCCTGAGATCACCGCGAAGATGAAATCGATGCTGCTCGCCTCCCCCGTCGAAGGCTATCTCGCCTGCTGTGAGGCGCTGTCGACGCTCGACCAGCGCGCGCTGCTGCCGAAGATCAAGAGCCCGACATTGGTGATCGCGGGCCGCCACGACATGGCGACGCCGATCTCGGCGGGCGAGCTGATCCGCTCGAATATTCCGGGCGCAAGCATGACCATCATCGACGCCGCCCACATCTCCAATGTCGAGCAGCCACACGCGTTCACCGACGCGGTGGTGGGATTTTTGACGCAGCGCTAACCGCAATCGTTATTGCGAGCGCAGCGAAGCAATCCGGACTGTTTCCGCGGAGACACTCTGGATTGCTTCGTCGCCACGCTCCTCGCAATGACGAGAGGAGGACAGAATGGACGACCAGAAGCGCCGCGATGCCGGCATGAACGTGCGACGGAAGGTGCTGGGCAATGCCTGGGTCGACAAGTCGATCGCGAACCGCAACGCCTTCAACACCGACTTCCAGGACATGATCACGCGCTACGCCTGGGGCGAGATCTGGACGCGGCCGCATTTCGACGAGCGCACGCGTCGCGTGCTGGTGATCGGCACCATGGTCGCGCTCGGGCAATGGGACGAGTTTCGCCTGCATGTGCGTGCAGCGCTCGCAGAGGGGGGCTTCACCCCCGACGACATCAAGGAAATCCTGCTGCAGCAGGCGATCTATTGCGGCGTACCGGCGTCGAACCACGCCGTCAAGGAAGCCTCAGCTATTGTGCAGGAGCTCGGCCTGCTCAAGTCCTAGCGACGCAGGGATCTCGGCAGGGGTCTCGACGATCTGCGGAGCCGCTTCGGGCCGTTCGATCAGGATCACGATGGCAGCACCGAGCAGCAGCAGCAGCTCGGTGGCATGCAGCCGGAGCGCGGCCATCTCGCCGACCTTCGAAGCCATCACCATGCTGGCAAACGAGATCAGGCTGCCGATCGCCAGCGCGATCCCGAGCGCCTCATCGCTGCCGCCGGACTTGCGGGTTCGGGGGACGCAGAGCAGAGCGAGATAGATCGCAAAGAACGCCACCACGGTGAGCCGGCCGAGCGCAAGCAGCCAGGCCGCGCGCACCGTGCTCATCCCTGCCATCTGGAGATGATCGCTGAGGAAAAGCGCGACGGCGACGCTCGGCCGCTCGTAGAGGCCATGCACCGGTGCGACGATGATGTTGAAGGCGACAAGGGTCCAGGCCGGAATGAAATAGGCCGCCAGCAGCGCGCCGTTGACTGAGCCGATCCGCCAATTCCTGAACATGCCGCTTCCCGCTTCGTCGACCACGCGCCTTCGCTGGGAAGGCTTTGCCGGGAGCTAACTCGCATCAGACTGCGGCGGCAATTTAAACCCTTTGTTTACCTTAACTGCCCGATGGGCCGGGCGGCCAGGATGGACCGGGCGGCCAAAGAAAAAGGCCCCGCCTTGCGGCGGGGCCCCTCGCTACCCTTCGTTCTCGACTCCCAAAACTACTTGTCCTGACCGTGCTGGCCGCCCTGCTGCTGGCCGGGGCGATCGCCCTGACGCATTGGGTCGTTCTGCTGCTGCTGGCCGGGCTTCTGACCTCCGCCCTGCTGACCCGGCTGTTGACCTGGGCGCTGCTGGCCGGGGTTCTGACTCTGCTGACCCGGATTCTGGTTCTGCTGCTTCGTCATTCGGGGAACTCCCTTGTTGGACGTCAGAGGCGAGATAACGGCCGTCATCCCCTTTGGTTGCCCGAGGAACCCGGTTCCTCGCAGTTCCGGAACCGATCGCAAAATCAGCTCTGTACAAGACCTGCTGCGGTAGCGGGAGCTGTTGCAGCCGCCAGTTCCCTCCTGTTACAAATCCGGAAGAATGCTTAGGGGCTGCCGGGGCCCAAGAAACGGCCCAAGAAACCCACTCTCCTAAGAGCTCCCTTTGAGCCCGCGTCAGGTTTGGTACGGCAGCCCATGGATTACTTCGCCCAGCAGCTCATCAACGGCCTCGTTCTGGGCTCGATCTACGGCCTGATCGCCATCGGCTACACGATGGTCTACGGCATCGTCGGCATGATCAACTTCGCCCATGGCGACGTCTTCATGATCGGCGGCTTCATCGCCCTGATCACCTTCCTGATCCTGATCTCGTTCGGACTGACCGCGATCCCGCTGATCCTGCTGGTCGTGCTGCTGGTCTCGATGGCGATCACCGCACTCTATGGCTGGACCATCGAGCGCATCGCCTACCGGCCGCTTCGCCACTCCTTCCGGCTCGCTCCGATGCTGTCGGCGATCGGCATGTCCTTCGTGCTGACCAACTATTCGCAAGTCGCGCAAGGCGCGCGCGTCAAGCCGATCCCGCCCTTCATCACCGGCGGCTACACCCTGCATGAGAGCACCGACGGTTTCGTGATCCAGCTCTCCAACATCCAGATCATGGTGGTGGTCACCACTATCGTGCTGCTGGCGGTCTTCACCTGGCTGGTATCGCGCACCCGGCTCGGACGCGACATGCGCGCCTGCGAGCAGGACCAGACCATGGCGGCGCTGCTCGGCGTCGACGTCGACCGCACCATCTCCATGACCTTCGTGATTGGTGCCGCGCTCGCCGCGGTCGCGGGCCTGATGTACCTGCTCTATTACGGCCTCGTCGATTTCTTCATGGGCTTCGTCGCAGGCATCAAGGCGTTCACCGCTGCCGTGCTCGGCGGCATCGGCTCGCTGCCGGGGGCCATGCTCGGCGGTCTCGCGATCGGCCTGATCGAGACGTTCTGGTCTGCCTATTTCTCGGTCGAATACAAGGACGTCGCCGCTTTCTCGATCCTGATCGTGGTGCTGATCTTCATGCCGACCGGCCTGCTCGGCCGTCCCGAAGTCGAAAAAGTCTGACGGTCGCGCGCGTGACAGCTCCCTCGACCAACACGGCCAGACCTGCAACGGGCATCCCCGCCCTCCTGAAGACAGCCTTCATCAACGCGCTGATTGCGCTGGTGCTGTTCTCGCTGATGATCGGCATCCGCACCGAGGCGGGCTCCTCCGGCCAGCTCACCTATTGGACCCGCTTCGGCGACCTCGCCTCCATCGTCGCCGCCGTGTTCGGCGGCTCGATCGTGATCGAGCTGCTTCGGCAGTGGATCGGCCCGACCGGCACCGAGAAGCTGGTGCCGCCGGCGGTGCGGAGCTGCATATCGTTCATCGGCCGCTACCTCGCGCCGGCGCTCCTGATCTTCACGCTGCTGGTGCCGGTCATCTTCTATAACCAGCGCTACATCCTCGACCTCGCGATCCTGGTGCTCACCTATGTCATGCTGGGCTGGGGATTGAACGTCGTGGTCGGGCTCGCCGGCCTGCTCGATCTCGGCTATGTCGCCTTCTATGCGGTCGGCGCCTATTCCTACGGACTGCTCGCCACCAATTTCGGCTGGTCGTTCTGGATCTGCCTGCCGCTCGCCGGCATTCTCGCCGCCTTCTGGGGCGTCCTGCTCGGCTTCCCGGTGCTGCGCCTGCGCGGCGACTATCTCGCCATCGTGACGCTCGCCTTCGGCGAGATCATCCGCCTCGTCATCATCAACTGGCAGGATCTCACCGGCGGCCCCAACGGCGTCTCCGGCATTCCCCGCCCCACCTTCTTCGGCATCCCGCTCGACAACAGCGATGACGGGCTCGCCGCCAGGCTCGGCATCGAATATTCGCCGACGCACCGCATCGTCTTCCTGTTCTATCTGATCCTGGCGCTGGCGCTGCTCACCAACTGGGCGACGATCCGCCTGCGCCGGCTGCCGATCGGGCGGGCCTGGGAAGCCTTGCGCGAGGACGAGGTCGCCTGCCGCGCGCTCGGCATCAACACCACGACCACCAAGCTCACGGCGTTCGCGACCGGTGCGATGTTCGGCGGCTTTGCCGGCGCGTTCTTCGCCACCCGGCAGGGCTTCATCAGCCCGGAATCCTTCACCTTCCAGGAATCGGCGCTGGTGCTCGCCATCGTCGTCCTCGGCGGCATGGGCTCGCAGCTCGGCGTCGCGCTCTCCGCGCTCGCCATGATCGGCGGCTTCGAATTGTTCCGGAGCCTGGAGGGCTATCGCATGCTGGTGTTCGGCATGGCCATGGTGCTGATCATGATCTGGCGGCCGCGCGGCCTGATCGGCCATCGCGCTCCGACCGTGTACCTGACCAAGGCGAAGGCGATCTCCTCCGACCTCGTCAAGGAAGGGCACGGATGAGCGGCGACAAGATTCTCAGCGTCGACCGGCTCGCCATGCGCTTCGGCGGCATCATTGCCGTGCAGGACCTTTCTTTCGCCGCCGAGCGGAAGAAGATCACCGCGCTGATCGGGCCGAACGGCGCCGGCAAGACCACCGTCTTCAACTGCATCACAGGCTTCTACAAACCGAGCGGCGGCGCCATCCGCCTCAGCCATGACGGCGGCAGGACGATCGCGCTGGAGCGGCTGAACGATTTCCGCATCGCCAAGCAAGCCAAGGTGGCCCGCACCTTCCAGAACATCCGGCTGTTTCCCGGCATGACCGCGCTGGAAAACCTGATGGTGGCGCAGCACAACGCACTGATGCGCGCCTCCGGCTTCACCTTCCTCGGCCTGATCGGCGCACCCGGCTATCGCGACGCCGAGAAGCGCGCGATTGATCTTGCTACGGACTGGCTCAAGCGGGTCAATCTGCTCGACCGGGCCGACGATGCCGCCGGCAATTTCGCCTATGGCGACCAGCGCCGGCTCGAGATCGCGCGCGCAATGTGCACCGAGCCCGCGCTGCTGTGCCTGGACGAGCCCGCCGCCGGCCTCAATGCGCGCGAGAGCGCGGCCTTGAGCGAGCTCCTGCTCTCGATCCGCGACGAGCTCGGCACTTCGATCCTCCTGATCGAGCACGACATGTCGGTGGTGATGGAGATCTCCGACCACATCGTGGTGATGGACCATGGCGTCAAGATCGCCGAAGGCACGCCGCGCGAGGTCCGCGACGATCCCAAGGTGATCGCAGCCTATCTCGGCGCCGACGAGGAAGAGGCGGCAGCCGTGATGGAGGGCGGATCGTGACCGCGGCGCCCTCTCCCCTGCTCGCGATCCGGGGCTTGCGCGCCGCCTACGGCAAGATCGAGGCGCTGAAGGGCGTCGACGTCGAGATCAATGCCGGCGAGATCGTGGCGCTGATCGGCGCCAACGGCGCCGGCAAGTCGACGCTGATGATGACGATCTTCGGCAAGCCGCGCGCCCGCGCCGGCCAGATCCTGTACCAAGGCCGCGACATCACCGACGTCCCCACCCACGAGATCGCACATTTGCGCATCGCGCAATCGCCGGAGGGCCGCCGGGTCTTCCCGCGCATGAGCGTGGCGGAAAACCTCCAGATGGGGGCGGATGCCACCGGATGCACCGAGGCCGAACGCGAGGCGACGCTGCAACGCGTCTTCACGCTGTTTCCGCGGCTGAAGGAACGCTACGCCCAGCGCGGCGGAACCTTGTCCGGCGGCGAGCAGCAGATGCTGGCGATCGGCCGCGCCTTGATGAGCCGTCCCCGCCTGCTCCTGCTCGACGAGCCCTCGCTCGGCCTTGCGCCGCTGATCGCGCGCCAGATCTTCGATGCGATCCGCACCCTGAACCGGCAGGACGGCCTGACCGTCCTGATCGTCGAGCAGAACGCCAACCACGCCCTCAAGCTCGCCCATCGCGGCTATGTCATGGTCAATGGCCTGATCACGCTGGCCGGTAGCGGGGCCGAGTTGTTGCAGCGCCCCGAGATTCGCGCCGCCTACCTGGAAGGCGGCCGGCACGGCTGACCGGCCGGCGAGCCCGACCCGCGTGCGGCCGAATGTGGCGAGATATCTCTGCCGATGCCCGTACTTTGCCGGTGACTTCTCGGTAAATTCATTCGAGAATGGCGCCGGTTTGGACCGGGCACGCCCGGCAACTTCCACAGGCGACCACCCGCGAGGTATCTCATGAAATCACTGAAGCTCATCGGTCTGGCATTCGGCGCGTCGATCGCGCTGTCGAGCGTGGCGTTCGCGCAGGATGTCACCGTCGCAGTCGCAGGCCCGATGACCGGCGGCGAATCCGCCTTCGGCCGCCAGATGAAGAACGGCGCCGAAATGGCCGTGGCCGATATCAATGCCGCAGGCGGCGTCAACGGCAAGAAGCTTGCGCTGTCGGTCGAGGACGATGCCTGCGACCCGAAGCAGGCGCGCTCGATCGCCGAAAAGATCGCCGGCGCGAAAATCCCGTTCGTGGCCGGGCACTATTGCTCGTCGTCGTCGATCCCGGCTTCGGAAGCCTATGCCGACGGCAACGTGCTGCAGATCACGCCGGCCTCGACCAACCCGCTGTTCACCGAGCGCAAGCTCTGGAACGTGGCGCGCGTCTGCGGCCGTGACGATCAGCAGGGCCTGATCGCGGCGCAGTACATCGCCAAGAACTTCAAGGGCAAGAACATCGCGATCCTCAACGACAAGACCACCTACGGCAAGGGTCTTGCCGACGAGACCAAGAAGGCACTCAACAAGGCCGGCGTCACCGAGAAGATGTACGAGTCCTACAACAAGGGCGACAAGGACTTCAACGCGATCGTCTCGCGCTTGAAGCGCGACAACATCGACCTCGTCTATGTCGGCGGCTACCATCAGGAGAGCGGCCTGATCCTGCGTCAGATGCGCGACCAGGGCCTCAAGACCGTGCTGATGGCCGGCGACGCGCTCGCCGACAAGGAGTACGCCTCCATCACCGGCCCGGCTGGCGAAGGCACGCTGTTCACCTTCGGCCCCGATCCGCGCAACAAGCCCACCGCGAAGAAGATCGTCGAGGCCTTCAAGGCCAAGAATATCGACCCCGAGGGCTACACCCTCTACACCTATGCGGCGATGCAGGTGTGGTCGCAGGCGGCCAAGAAGGCCGGCACCACCGACGCCAAGAAGGTCATGGAGGCGATGAAGGCCGGCAAGTGGGACACCGTGATCGGTCCGGTCGAGTATGACGCCAAGGGCGACATCAAGCAGATCGACTACGTCGTCTACAAATGGGACGCCAAGGGCAATTATGCCGAGATCAAGGGCAACGGCACCTAAGCCCGCTTGCCGCGCCCTCGGGCCGCCATACGATTGTCACCACGCCCCGGCTCGGCCGGGGCGTTTCTTTTCGCGGCGCAAGGATCAGACGGCCGCAGGCAGCTCGCCACCGGCCGCGGCCTGGGCTTTCCGAAGCGCGTGCAGGAGATCGTTCGGCCGAAACGGCTTCTGCAGGCAGACCACGCTGGCCAGGTGGGGCGACTGCTCCATGAAATCCAGCGCCGTCATTCCGGACACCGCAACGATGGGGAGCCCCGGCGCCTGCTCGCGCAGGGTCGCGATGACATCGACACCGCTGACGTCGCCAAGGAAGATATCGACAATCGCCACGTCAAAGGAGCCTTCCGCGAAGGTTTTCAGCCCGGCCGCACCGCTGTCGGCCTCGGCAACCTCGTAACGGTTGACCCGAAGCACGATCGCGACCATCGCGCGCACGTCCTTCTGGTCGTCTATGATGAGAATACGAGGCATGGGAATAACCCCAACAGATTGATCCAAATCGTGTGATTCAAACCTGGAACCCGCCGCGGCGGCAGGGCATTATGGCGCATCTTACCCGATCCCTATTCCGCGTTCCCACCAGAATTAAGTAAGCTGTAACCTTCGGTTGAGTCGTCACTGCAACAGTTCACGACACGCGCCCGGAACGGGCTACCGTGGGAGGCGTGAAGTCAAGACTGCCGTATCTTGGAACTGCGGAGATGCTCAAAACGGGTCTGCATGAGATGAACGTGCCTGCGATCGACCGAAGCACATTTCTTTCGACGCTGCCGGCGGCATCGGTCGACCGGACCGCAGCATTGTGGATCGTCGGCGTCTCTTCGATCTTGTTCGTTTTGGCCGTGCCGTTCGCAGGTATCCAGCTGCCGCCGGTCCCCGCCTTCGTCGCGAGCTACCAATCCGCCCTGGCGGTGAGCGATATCATCACGGCTGTGCTGCTGCTGTCGCAGTTTTCGGTGCTGCGGACCCGTGCCCTGTTGTGGCTGTCGACCGGCTACCTGTTCACCGCCGCGGCAGCTCTGGTCCATGCCCTCACCTTCCCCGGCCTGTTCGCGCCGACAGGGCTGTTTGGCGCCGGCAGTCAGACCACGGTCTGGCTCTACATGGTCTGGCACGGCGCCTTCCCGCTGTTCGTGCTGGGCTATGCCTGGCAGAAGGAAAAGGACGGCGGACCCAGGGTCCGGGGCACAACAAGCAACGTGATCTACGCCATCGTGCTCGGCGTCGTCGCGACCATGGGTGCCTTGACCTGGATCGTCACCGCCCAGCACGATCTGTTGCCGGTCCTGCTCCGCGACAGCCGATACACACCGACCATGATCGGGGTCGTGTCCTTTGTTTGGTCGCTGAGCTTCGCCGCGCTCGTTTCACTGTGGTTCCGGCGCCCGCATGCGGTGATCGACATATGGCTCATGGTCGTGATGTGCGCATGGCTGTTCGACATCGCGCTGTCTGCGATCGTCAACGTCGTGCGCTTCGATCTCGGTTTCTACGCCGGCCGTCTCTACGGTCTCTGCGCGTCGAGCTTCGTGCTGGCGGTGTTGCTGATCGAGAACGTTCGCCTTCAGGCCCGGACGGTGGGTCTTGTCGGCAGACTGCGCGAGCAATCGGCATCGGATCGCGACTTCTATGGCAAGCGCCTCGCCCTGTATGGCGCCGTCGTCGAATCCTCCAACGACGCCATCATCACCCAGTCGCTCAACGGCGCCATCACCGGCTGGAATCGTGCCGCCGAGCACCTGTTCGGCTATTCCGCCGCAGAGGCCGTCGGCAAGCCGATCGACATCATCGTGCCGGAGGACCGCAAGCCGGAAGTCAGGAGCATTCTCAATCGCATCAGCAGCAACGAGTCGATTGCCCAGCACGAGACTGTGCGGATTCGAAAGGACGGCCGCGTGCTCGACGTCGTCCTCAACGTCTCGCCACTTCGGGCGGAGAGCGGCGAGATCATCGGCGCCTCCAAGATCGCCCACGACATCACCGAGGAGAAGCAATCCAGGGAAAAGCTGCGCCAGGAGACCGAGGAGCGACAGCGCATTTTCGAGACCTCGCAGGACCTGATCCTGGTCACCGACGGTTTCGGCAATTTCATCCAGGTCAGCCCCAGCGTGAAGGACATCCTCGGCTTCAGCCCGGAAGACTTGATCGGGCATAGCGCCACCGAGTTCATTCACCCCGACGACCTCGATCGAACCCGGGAGGAGATGCGCGCGGCGCGGCGCGGCGCGGTCAAGCGCAGCTTCGAGGCGCGCTACTATCACTACGACGGCCACGAGGTCACGCTGAACTGGATGGGCACCTGGTCCGAGCCGGTGAAGCGTCACTTCTTCATTGGCCGGGATCTCACGGAGAAGCAGGCTGCCGAAGCCCAGTTCCGACAGGTCCAGAAAATGGATTCCATCGGTCAGTTGACCGGCGGTGTCGCTCACGACTTCAACAACGTGCTGACCGTCATCACCGGCACGATCGGTATCTTGTCGGACGCGGTTGCCGACCGGCCCGAGCTGGCTGCGATCACCAAGCTGATCGACGACGCCGCCGAGCGCGGGGCGCAGCTGACCAAGCATCTGCTGGCCTTCGCCCGCAAGCAGCCGCTCCAGCCCCGCGAGATCGACGTCAATGCGCTGGCGCTCGAAGCCGCCAAGCTGTTGCACCCCACCCTGGGCGAGCAGATCACCATCATGCCGCAGCTCACCGAGGATGCATGGCCGGCTCTGGTCGACCCCGGTCAGCTTTCCACGGCGATCCTCAATCTCGCGCTGAACGCGCGTGACGCGATGCCCGATGGCGGCACCCTGGTGCTGGAGACCCGCAACGTCTTCCTCGACGACGGCTATGCCAGCATGAATGCCGACATGGTCGCCGGCAGTTACGTGATGATCGCGGTCAGCGACACCGGCTCCGGAATTCCGCCGGAGTTGATCGACCGGGTGTTTGACCCCTTCTTCACCACCAAGGAGGTTGGCAAGGGCACCGGGCTCGGGCTCAGCATGGTGTTCGGCTTCGTCAAGCAGTCCGGCGGACACATCAAGATCTACAGCGAGGAAGGCCACGGCACGAGCGTCAAGATCTACCTGCCGCGCTCGAGCGGCGTGCAGGAGACCGAGATCGAAGCGCTCCAGAACGCGCCCATCACCGGCGGCGACGAGAAGATCCTGATCGTCGAGGACGACGCATTGGTGCGGCAATATGTGGTGACCCAGGTCAAGAGCCTCGGCTACACCGCGCTCGAGGCCGCCAACGGCGCGGAGGCCCTGACCATCATCGACAACGATAAGACCATCGACCTGCTCTTCACCGACATCATCATGCCGGGCAACATGAACGGTCGCCAGCTTGCCGACGAAGCCGCCCGCCGCCGCCCCGACCTCAAGACGCTGTTCACCTCGGGCTACACCGAGAACGCGATCGTCCACCATGGCCGGCTCGATTCCGGCGTGCTGCTGCTGGCAAAGCCCTACCGCAAGTCCGAGCTTGCCAAGATGCTCCGGACCGCGCTCGCCAGTTGAGCCTGCGTCCTCTCTGCGCTATCGCAGATCGCGAACTGCACTCAACGATGAGGCCGCCTTGAAAAATCTGCTCACCGATATCGCCGGCGTCCGCGTCGGCCATGCCGAAGATGCGAAATTGGCCTCCGGCACGACCGCGATCATTTTCGACCAGCCGGCGGTCGCAGCGATCGACGTCCGCGGCGGCGGACCCGGCACGCGCGAAGACGCACTGCTCGATCTCGCCAACACCGTCGAGCGCGTCGACGCGATCGCACTGTCAGGCGGTTCCGCGTTTGGCCTCGACACCGGCGGCGGGGTGCAGGCCTGGCTCGCCGAGCAGGGCCGCGGCCACCGGGTTCGGGAAGCATTGATCCCGATCGTGCCGGGCGCGATCCTGTTCGATCTGCTCAATGGGGGCGACAAGGCCTGGGGAAGGTTCTCGCCCTATCGCGACCTCGGCTACGCCGCGGCGGCCGCCGCCGGCACCGACTTCGCGATCGGTAGCGTCGGCGCCGGCCTCGGTGCCACCACCGCAACGTTCAAGGGCGGGCTCGGCTCGGCCTCGGCGGTGACGCCCGATGGTGTCAAGGTCGCCGCGATCGTCGCCGTCAACGCGGTGGGAAGCGTCACCGTCGGCAACGGACCTTGGTTCTGGGCGGCGCCATTCGAGGTGAACGGCGAGTTCGGCGGACGCGGCCTGCCGCACGAATTCACCGACGACATGCTCCGCATGCGCATCAAGGGCGGCCCTGCCGCGAACGCGCGCGAGAACACCACAATTGGCGCGGTCGTCACTGACGCGGTGCTGACCAAGCCCCAGGCCAAGCGGCTGGCGATGATCGCGCACACCGGCTTCGCCCGCGCGATCTATCCGGTGCATGCACCGACCGACGGCGACGTGCTGTTTGCGGCCGCGACCGGTGAGAGGCCGATCGATCCGCTGGTCGGCCTCACCGAACTCGGCACCGTCGCGGCCAACGTGGTCGCGCGCGCAATCGCCCGCGGCGTCTATAGCGCGGCCGCGCTGCCGTTCCCGGGGGCGCAGCCGTCCTGGAAGGACCGGTTCGGCTAGAAACCGAAACGGCGGATACGGCGTTATCCTGGCGGGCCAAGGTGTACCGCCATGCCGTCTTCCGTGATCCGCTTCTTTCGCTATGCGCCGGACACGCGCGAGCTGAAGGTGACTTTCGTCAGCGGACGCCTCTATGTCTACGAGGATGTTCCGCCCGAGGTCGCCGCCGCGTTCAGGGAAGCGCGCTCAAAGGGGGCGTTCTTCAACCACGAAATCCGTGACCGGTATGCCTACCGTGACATCACGCACGAGTATGCCGGCTGAACCTTGGATGCCGCTCACACGCTCATCGACATCGACGAACCGGCGGCCGCCGAAGAACCCTGCCCCTGCCCGCCTTGCCGTTGCATCAACTGCGCGAACAGATCGTAAGCCGAATTGCGGGGGCTGGAGGCGCCCGGCACCGTCGTCGACATCTTGAAGCCGTCGGCATAGGTGACGGTCGTCGTGGTCGACCCGTCGGCAGCGGTCGTCGTGGTCGAGGTCGATCCGCCGCTGGGCTTCGACGAGGAGTCCGATCCATCGCCCGCGCCGCCGGCGCCTTGCGCGTGATGGTGCCCGTGGCCGCTCTTCAGCGCCTTCGACATCTCGTCAAGGCTGACGTTGCCGTCGGCGTTTGCATCCAGCTTCGAGAAGACATCGTCGGCCTGCGCGAGGTTGGTGCCGCCGGCGCCCAGCGCGTCCTCGAACTCGGACTTGGTAATGCTGCCGTCGCCGTCCGCATCGATCTGCGAGAACAGATCCTTGAGCGCAGCCTCCCGGCCCTTCGACGTCGAGGACGACGAACTCGACGAGGTCGAGCTCGCTGAACTGCTCGCGCCGTCGGTCGACTGGCTCTGCGCGGCGAGCAGCGCGTTCATGGTCTCCGGCGCGATCTGTGGAGGACTGCTTGAGCCGACCAATGAGGTCGTCATGCTGCCCGTGCTGCTGTCGATCGCGAACGGATTGGTTGCGCCTTGCGAAGATCCGGCCTTCTGCGTTGACCCGGCCTTCTGCGTCGACGAAGACGACCTCGAGTTCGTCAGCGACTGGATCGCGTCGAGCGCGCTGGACACGGCGCCAAGGGCTAACAGCATTGCACAACTCCAACCGACGCGGCATGCCGCGGCCAATGTTCTGTCGGGTAACGTCAGCAAGCGTCGTGCCAGCGCAAAAAGTTCAATGAAATCCGCCGTCGCCGCGCGTTGGACGGCCCGGGAACACCGGCAATTCATGCCGGTCGCGGCAGAAATTTCCGCCCACAGGAAGGACGCCTGCCCTGCATTGCCCGCCAGGGAGGCCCATGTTAGGCGAAGCCCGATCTTCTTTCGGCCGCCACGGGAAACCGCGCCATGACCCAAGCCTTCACCCCCCGCCCCCTGGCAATCGCGCCCTCGATCCTGGCCTCGGACTTCTCCAGGCTCGGCGAAGAGGTGCGCAGCGTCGACGCTGCCGGTGCGGACTGGATCCATCTCGACGTGATGGACGGTCACTTCGTTCCCAACATCTCCTACGGCCCCGACGTCATCAAGGCGATGCGCCCGCACACGAAGAAGGTGTTCGACGCGCACCTGATGATCTCGCCCTGCGACCCCTATCTGGAGGCCTTTGCGAAAGCCGGCTGCGACCACATCACCGTGCATGCGGAAGCCGGTCCCCATTTGCACCGCTCGCTCCAGGCGATCCGCGCGCTCGGCAAGAAGGCCGGCGTCTCGCTCAACCCGGGCACGCCGATCAGCGCGCTCGAATATGTCCTCGACCTCGTCGACCTCGTGCTGGTGATGTCGGTCAATCCCGGCTTCGGCGGCCAGGCCTTCATCCCTTCCGCGATCGGCAAGATCCGCGACATCCGCGCGATGACGGCCGGACGCCCGATCGACATCGAGGTTGATGGCGGGGTCGGCCCCGACGTTGCGGGCGCGCTCGCCGCGGCCGGCGCCAACGCCTTCGTCGCCGGCACATCCGTGTTCAGGGGCGGCACGCAGGAAGCCTACAAGACCAACATCGCCGCGATCCGCAATGCGGCGCTGGGGGCTCGCGGCGAAGCGATTTGAGCTGGACCAAACGGCGCAGGCGGACGGCGGAAAAGCCCGCGGCTTTTACGGGTATTGCAACGCGTAATGCCTAAAATTGCGCTCTTGATCCGTACTCATCCGGACTTCACTGATTCGCGCAAATCACCGCAAGTGACTCCTGCCTGCTTTTGACGGGAGCACATCATGACGACGACCCTGGTTTGGACTGGCGTAGCGTTGTGGCTCGGTTTCAATGCGGCGATTGCGGCTCGCAGCCTCTATGTGGCGCGACCGGTGAAGGCCGCGGCTTCTGCCCGCGTCATCCACCTTCGTCGTCGGGGCTGAGCGCCATGCAGATCGCACTCGTGAAGCGCCAGCCGAAGCGCAGGTGCCGGATCCCCCGCCGCCCGCATCCGGGCCTCGATTATTTCTTCGGCCGCCTCGAGCGTGCCGATGGCGGGCTGGACGACGATGCCGGGTTCGACAATTCGGACCTCGATCATTCGTTTCCTTCGCAGCGCCGACGCTGAGACACTCTTTTCCGGACCACCTCCCATGAAACCGCACTGCCCGAACTGCCTCAAGGAAATGACCAAGGCATCCGCGTCGCGTAACCTGTTCAATTGCGAGCCCTGCCGCGAGATCATCCAATATTTCGGCGGCAGCGCGGATCACGGCGAGCCCGGCCCGCAATTCTCCTGGCCGATCCGCCGCAAGCGCACTATTCACTCCGCCCACGCGGCCTGATCACAGCCTCAAGTCGGCAGGCGGCCTATCCCGACGCCTCGCCGGCATTGGCCTCGCCGGCCTCCCCCGCCATCCGCGGCGGCCGCACCACGGTGACGGTGCAAGACGCTTCCGCGGCCACCTTGGCCGAAACGCTGCCAAGCAGCGTGCGCCTGAACGAGCCCTGCCGCGCCCCGATGATGACGTGATCGACGTGGTTGACCTCGGCGAATTCCAGGATCGCCGCGGCGGGGTCGACCGCCTCCAGCACATGAGCCGACAGCCGGCTCTCGTCCAGCTTCAGCGGCGTGGCCCAATGCCGAAGCGCCACCAGCCGGTCGATATGCTTGTTGGAGCCCTGCTCGTCCAGCGTCCGATCGATCGCGATGCGGTTGAGCTTTAGCACGTTAAGGCAGGCGAGCCGCGCCGAGGGAAGCGTGGCGAGAATGCGCTGGGTGGTGACGCGCAGCGCCTCGTTCAGCTCGGGCGCGCCTTCCACCGTGTCGAGCGCCACCGCGAGGATCGGGCTCGAGGCAATCTGGGCTGCGACATCTGATTTCGCGCGCGGCTGCATGACGCCCTGGTTGAAGCGGCGCCGCCAGGCGATGCTGAGGGGGTCGCGCTTCATCCGCTCCGAGCGCGTCGTGAGCCTGACCTGATCCGGGTGGGTCAGATCGAAGGCGAGCTGGGACGCAGTCGGATAGCGCCGCACCGGCTCGATCTCGAGGCAGCGCAACACCACCTCCTGCAGCCAGGGCGGATAGTCGGCGCGCAAGCTTCGCGGCGGATGCGGATCGCGCCACAGCCGGCGCCGCATCGCGCGCAGCGTCTCGCCCTCGCCGAACGGCCGTTCGCCGGTGGTGAAGAAATAGAGCAGCACGCCGAGCGAAAAAAGATCGCTGCGCGGGTCGTCGCGTACCCCTGACAGCCGCTCGGGTGCCATGTAGGGCGCGGTGCCGTAAGGCAGGCGGAACTCCTCCTGCAGGAGATCCGGCAGGTGGTTGTGATGCGACAGGCCGTAGTCGATCAACACCGCCTCGCCGCTCTCGCGGAACATGATGCTGCTCGGCTTGATGTCGTGATGGATCACGTTCTGGCGGTGGAGATCAGCAAGCGCGGTTGCGATCCTGGCGACGAGCTGCCGCGCCTCGTCGTAAGGCAGCGGCAAGTCGGGCAGCCTCTTGTAGAGCGTGGTGCCTCCGATGCGCTCGATCACGACATAGGCCTGGTGCGCGAAATCGCCGGTGCCGAAACAGGCCGGGACGTGCGGACCCGCCAGCCGTGGCAGGATCATCATCTCCATCTCGAAGGAGACGATCGCGGCTGGGTCCTCGCCCTCCGACACCCGCGGGATCTTCATCAGCAAGGGTACATCGATGCCGGGATGGGTGACCGTCCACAGCGTCGCCATGCCGCCGGCATGAACGCATTCACCGATGGTGTAACCATCGATCACCGCGCCGGATTTGACCAGGGGCTTCGGCATCGCCGTCAGCGCCCCTGCGAGAGCCGATCGGCGAGCCAGTGCGGCAGGCCGTTGTCACGAATCCTGTCCGCCGCGGTCCCGATGTCATAGGGCGCGCGGCAGTAGGTGATCTGGCACGATTCGGTGTCGAACAAGACGAAGGCCGCCGACGGATCGCCGTCGCGGGGCTGGCCGACCGAGCCGAGCACGGCGAGCCATTGCCGGCCGCGCAGAAGCTGCACCGGGACGTCGGTCTTCGGCACGAAGCTCGTCATCTTGGCCGTCACCGACATCGAATAGAGCGCGGGACGATGGATATGGCCGCAGAACGTGACATGGGCGGGCGTCGCAATCAGGCTCTTGGCGGCGTCCACCGTCGAGCGGACGTAGTGCCAGCGCTGGGGGCTGGAGGCTTCCGAATGCACGAAGAGACGATCGCCATCCTCCACCAGCATCGGTAGTTCGGTCAGGAACCGCCGCTGCGCGGTATCAAGGCGGCCGCGGGTCCATTCGATCGCGATTTGCGCCTCGGCGTTCATGGTCTCCGTCGAGGAATTGACCGCCTGGTCGTGATTGCCGCGGACGGCGATCGCCCCCTGGGCAACGAGCTCCATCGCGGTATCCACCACCCATTCCGGATCGGCGCCATAGCCGACGAAATCGCCGAGCAGGACGAACCGCTCAGCGCCCTTCGCACGGGCAACCTTCAGGCAGGCCTCGAAGGCCTGCCTGTTGCCGTGGATATCCGAAAAGACAGCTAGGAGCACGCACCCTCCACCCTCCAATTCTTATTGAAGCCCGATAAGGCCAAATTGAGGGAGGTCAAAACCATGCGCCAGCGCCGCGCCGTTTACCAGCGCAGCCTTGCGGTGATGATCTTGCGGCGCTGGTGAAGGGCCTATTGCTCGTCCTTTGGCGGCATTCGAGGCGGCGGCAGCGGGGTGAAGCTCACGCCTTGCGCGCCGGCCGGTGGTGCGATGAATTCGCCGGTCGAGGAATCGCCGCCGGTCGTCTCCATGATCGTCTTGGGCGTCACATATTCCCGGACCATGTCGATGAGGCTGCCATCACCGCCGCCGAAATCCGCGGCGCGGCCACCTTGCGGATGTCCCAACGCGATCTCGTTCTCCGCGGCATGGGTCTTGTCGGCAAGCCTGTCGTCGTAGGGTACACGGAAGGCGCGCGGGATGCCGCTCGGGCGATTGTCCTCGTCCAGCTGCTCGACCCACAGATAGATCGAGCCGGGATCACCCTGAAGCGAATGCGGCTCGACGATGCGGGCCTTCAGCAGCTTGAAAGTCGCCGGCAGCCGGTCGGCACTGGCCCAACCGAGCAGCCCGCGCATTTCGGTGAAGCTGACGACGTAGAAGGCGCTGGTCACGACCACGGCGATCGCCTTCAGCGACCAGTGCAGGCGCGCGTAGACCAGCACGACCAGCAGCAACGCGCCGATCACGGCGTAGGCGAGCGACAGTGTGAGGATGACCGTTTGCAGGCTAGTCACGGCGCACCCTCGCAGCGTTCTTGCTCACACCGGTCCTCGGATCGAGATCGGCGCCGTTGCGCCAGCTGCTGCGGAACGTCTCCAGCAGCGATTTCGGCCGCTGGTCCACATTGACGACCTTGCCCTCGGCATCGAGCCGGAACCGCACCGCGGTCTTCTCGTCGCCGGTGTGGTCGAGCGTGAACTTGTTGTCGAAGACAACCTGCGCGGTCGGATTGAGCTTCTGCACCTTCACATTGGCCGTGACGGGTTCGCCGGTCGTCGCCACGAAATGCGAGACGTTGACGGTGTATTCGCCGGCGATGATGCCGCGCACCGTGACGATCTCCTCGCGGATCGGCGAGGCGATCTTCTTGCCGTTGACCATGATGAAGTCGTTGGCCCCGCCGCGATCGTCGCGATCGAGGGTCAGGAAGCCGGCCTCACGGTGGCGATACCAGGCGATGTTGCCGGCGGGATCCTGCACGAACAGGTCGAGATCGTCGGGGTGGCTGTCCGGCCAGTCCAGCGTGATCATGAACTCCGCCTTGGAGTCGATCTTGCCCTCCTTGGCATCAGGAGAAACCGCGAGTAGCGCAAGAAAGAACAGGAACGCGATCACCTGGAGCGCCTTGAACAGCATCACGCCCAGCGGATCGAACGACTCCTCGCGCGGATAGAGACCGAAATCATCCATCATGACGGGATTCCGGCACCCTTGATTCCAGAGCCCTTTTCAGAACCCTTGCGCTCCAGCACCGGCGTCACATAGGTCTCGGTCAGCACGACCGCATCCGAAAACACCCGCTGGGTCGCGGCATCCAGCATGTAGTACTGGATGCGGACCAGGATCGAGCCGACGAGACCTGCGAGCGTCGTGTACATCGCGACCGCCATGCCGTCGCTCATCAGCCCCATCGAAGAGCGCATCGCGACTTTGTCGGCGGCATCCAGCCCCGCGATCGGCGCCAGCATGATGATGAAACCGACGATGGTGCCGAGCAGGCCGAGCTTCATCAGCGTATCCGAGACGAAGGCGCCGAACCCATTGGAACCGCGCAGCCGGTCCGCGAGCGTCCGCAACAGCAGAGTCTGGTCGACCGGGCGGTAGTCCTGCGCGGCCGCTTTCGTCACGAGGCTCTGGATGTGGTCGCGCACCAGCCCGCGCGGCAGCGCGGCCGCGCTCGCATCGAGCACCTTGCCGCCGTCAGGCACCGCGAGCGCCTCGCGGCAGCGCCGCGCCGCTGCGCCTTCACGCGCGATCGCCCGCGTGCGCAGGAAGCAGTGGCCGCAGGTCAGGACATAGAGCACTGCGATGACGCTCGAAATGTAGGTCCGGTCCGAGGTCAGCATCAGATGAATCAGGCCGAACCGCCACAGCAGCACGACGGCGAAGATCGAAAGCCCCGTGAAGATCATCCAGAACAGCAGCGCGCTGCGCTCGGATGGGTCGGTCGCCGCTCCCGCGATCGGTCCAATCGTGATCGAACTCATGCTGCACTGCTCCCGGCCCGCAACGATTGGCCTGCAAAGATTTCTGGCCGATTAGATCAAAGTCGCCGCGCCCGGTCCAAAGACCCATGCCCAATCCGGCTTGGGAAATTTGCCCGAGCTGCAATCCTGCCACACCCCGCAATTGGCAAGGCGCGCCGGCGTTGTTAGGCTCAGCTTATCAAACGTCGGGGATGATCGCATGCGCCTCGTGCTTCAGCTTGTCGCCCGTCTGCTGCTTATCGTGGCCCTGTGCCTTGGCGCGGCAACCATATGGGCCACATTCGACGCCTATCGCAGCGTCGACCGGTCGACGGCTGCCTCGGCCCAGCGGGTCGCGCAGGCGCTTCAGGCGCTGTATTGGCGCGAGCTTTTGTTGCGTAGCAGCAGAGCGCGCGAGCATCTCCTGCCCGTTCCGGACTGGCGCACCCTGGAGACCATGAAGCTGATTTCGCCCGGCGTCTGCGTCGAGTTCCAGCCGGCCGCGGCATTCGAGAAGCCGCTCTGCGGCCAGAGCGAGGGGCTAGGCAAGACGCCGCCGCGCTGGTTCGCCGCGATCGTGCCGACCTTCCTCGGCAGCCACGCCGAGGCGGTCCGACCCGTCAGTCCCCGTGCCGCTTCTGCCGGCACCGTGGTCGCGACGCCGGATGCCGCGGCCGCCATCTCGCTCGCCTGGGAGTACATCCTCAACGTGATCGACGTCGCGCTATTGATGGCGGCGGCGATCGCGCTGCTGGCTTCGCTGGCGATCGCGCATGCGCTGGCACCGGCGCGCGCGATCGTGACCGCCCTGCAGCGCATGGCGCGCGGGCAGTACCGCACCAAACTGCCGCGCTTCCGCTCCATGGAGCTCGCGATGATCGGCAACGCCGTCGACGCGCTCGGCGGCCGCCTGGAGGAAGCCACCGAGCAGCGCGCGGCGCTGACGCGGCGCCTGCTGGAGATCCGCGACGACGAACGCCGCGCCCTCGCCCGCGAACTGCACGACGAGTTCGGGCAGAATCTCTCCGCCATTCTCGCTTTCGCCAACACGATCGAAACGGCGAACACAAAGGACAACCGGGATCACGGCACCGCGCAGGACGCGCGCATGATCTCGCAGGCCACCCATCATCTGATGGCCTCGCTCCGCGATGCGCTGAAACGCCTGCGCAATCCCCTGCCCGAGGAGCTCGGGCTCGAGGCAAGCCTCGTCAATCTCGTCGACAGCTGGCGCTCGCAAAGTGCCGCGCGGCCGACCATCCAGCTCGATCTCAGAGGTGACCTCACTGACATCAGCGGTCCGGCCGCCACCACGGCCTATCGCGTGGCACAGGAATGCCTGACCAACGCGCTGCGTCACGGTGCGGCGCGCGAGATCAGCTTGCGCATCGAACGCCGGGCCGGCGAGGATGACGCCCTGCTGATCCGCGTCGAGGACGACGGCGGCGGCGATGCGGAGCGCGTCGCGCAATCGGCCGGCTTTGGCCTGACCGGCATCCGCGAGCGCGTCACGGCGGCCGGCGGATCGCTCTCGATCCTGCCCGCCCGCGGCGGCCTCAGTGTCGCCGCCACCATCCCGCTTGCCGCGTGAGGGCGGAATGAGCGAGGTTGCGGCAACAGGCATCTCCGTGCTGCTCGTCGACGACCACCCGATCGTCCGCCAAGGCTATCGGCGCGTGCTGGAAAGCCAGGGCGATCTGCACGTCGTGGCGGAAGCCGACAACGCCGCGGACGCCTACGGCGCGTTCAAGGCACATGATCCCGATGTCGTCTTGCTCGATATCTCGATGCCCGGCGCGAGCGGGCTGGAGGCGATCCGCAACATTCGCGCGCGCAGCCCGCGGGCGCGGATCCTCGTCTTCACTATGCACAACGAGGCCGTGCTGGTGAAAGCCGCCTTCGGCGCCGGCGCCAGCGGCTTCGTCACCAAGAGCAGCGAACCGTCCGCCGTCGTCACCGCGATCCGCGCCGTCGCGCGCGGCGAGCGCGCCATGAGCGACGATATCGCGCACATCCTCGCCGAGGACAGCCTGTCGGCGGGCTCAGCGTTGGATCAGCTGGGCGAGCGCGAGATCGAGATCCTGCGCCAGTTCGCCGGCGGCGCCACCACCGAGCAGATCGCGACGCATCTCAATCTCAGTGTGAAGACAGTGCAGAACTACCACTATCTGATCAAGACCAAGACCGGCGCGCGCACCGACGCGCAGCTGGTGCGGCTGGCAGCGAGTTGCGGACTGACGAGGATTTAGCAGCAAAGCTGCCGCACTGCCCCCTTGAAGCTTCTCAATCTGCTAAACGAAATTGGAACGGACCCCATCCGGCTCCGGTTAGTATCGGAGTGAAGGAGTCACAAGGTCATGAGTAAGGGTCATCACAAGGCGGTCGACCATCCCCCGATCATCACAGTAGGCGAGCTCATCGACGAACTTTGCCGCCTGCCGGACACAGCCATTGTCCACTTCCGCTGTCCAATGCTCGATCAGGAGCTAACCTTCTACCGTCTTCGCAAGCGATCAAAGGACACCGTCGAAATCGCGGTCAATGCATATCCGAATAGTCCGCCGGTCGTTCCATCGTCCGATCCTGTCTTCCACGCGCGAAGACATTCGGCTTCCTCGCCATCGCTTCGCGACGGCGTCCTTCTTCACAAGGCGAGAGGTTGATCGGCGGCACCGCGGATTGAACGGGTTCCTGCGGCCTCAGGCCGCCTTCAGACCGCGCAGCAGCAGCGCGAGCGTCGCGTCGACGCGCGCGGAGAGATCAGCATCCTTCCACTCGTCGGCATGCGCCGGATGGTGGAAGCGGCTGGTTGCATCGTAAATCGCGCGCGCGGTGGCCTTGACGTCGTCGATGGCGAAGACGCCCTGCGCCACACCGTCGGACAGGATGGCCACGACCTGGTCGGTCAGGGTGTCCTTGTGGCATTTGACGGCCGCGCAGGCCTCGCGCGCCAGCGTCAGATAGGTGTCGAACATTTCGGGGTCGTCGAGCACTCGCGAACGCTTGGCGGCGAACAGCGTGCGCAGCCAGCGGTCGAGCCGCGCCGGCGCCGGACCCTGCTCCTCGGCGATCTGGCGAAGCGGCGCATCGATGCGGTCCAGCCAACGTTTGGCGACGGCCTCGCGCAGCGAAGCCTTGCTCGGGAAATGGCGATAGACGCTGCCGTGGCTCACATCGAGCGCACGGGCCACGTCGACCACGGTGGCCTTGGCAAGTCCGTAACGCCGCAACACGTCCTCGGTCACTTCGAGGATCCGCTCCGGCGTCAAGACAACGGCTTCATTCATGCCAGCACCATGTTCCCGTTTGGGCTCAGTTATCCGGCTAGAGCTGCTTCCGAAGCGCCCCTGCCGGCCGTTTCGGAAAGCTCTCGCCTCAATGAGGCAGTTTTGCAGCCTGCGCCGCGATCTGGCGCGCCACCAGCAAATTGAGCCAATGCCCAATCGCCCCGGTGAGATTGATGATTTCGGTCGTCATTTTCTTATATCTCCATTCGTCCACGGCCCTCGCCCTTCGATGGCGACCGTCGATCCGAGAGGTATTTCGGATGTCGGGCTCCCCCTGGAGGTAACCGCGGGACGCCCAATCGGAGCGTCCGAGAACGGATATACACGTCCCGCTGACAGATTTCAATATCTGTCAGTCAATGATCCGTGATTGACAGTTAATATTTGGGGCCGGACCCCTGCCCCCTGCCAGCCGGCCCGGTGGATAGCTCGGCGATACCGCTCTCCCGGGGCCCAGACCGTTTGTTTCGCCCTGCCCGCTCTGTTAAATCACGGCGTAAAAAGCATTTTGGCCAGCGCCGCCCCTTGGGGACCGCCCGCCCACCTTCCTGGAGCCGTCAGATGATCCCCCGCTATACCCGCCCGGAAATGGCCTCGATCTGGGAGCCGCAGACCCGGTTCAAGATCTGGTTCGAGATCGAGGCGCATGCGGCGGACGCCCTCGCCGAACTCGGCACCATCCCCAAGGAGGCCGCCAGAACGGTCTGGGCCAAGGCCAAGGACGCCACTTTCGACGTCGCCCGCATCGACGAGATCGAGCGCGAGACCAAGCACGACGTCATCGCCTTCCTCACCCACCTCGCCGAGATTGTCGGCCCCGAGGCGCGCTTCGTGCATCAGGGCATGACCTCCTCGGACGTGCTCGACACCTGCCTCAACGTCCAGCTCACCCGTGCCGCTGACCTTTTGCTCGCCGACCTCGACAAGGTGCTGGCCGCGCTGAAGAAGCGCGCCTTCGAGCACAAGATGACGCCGACCATCGGCCGCAGCCACGGCATCCATGCCGAGCCCGTCACCTTCGGCCTCAAGCTCGCTTATGCCTATGCCGAATTCTCGCGCGCCAAGGAGCGCCTGATCGCGGCGCGCAAGGAGGTCGCGACCTGCGCCATCTCCGGCGCCGTCGGCACCTTCGCGCAGATCGATCCGCGCGTCGAAGAGCACGTTGCGAAAGCCATGGGCCTCGTCCCCGAGCCGATCTCGACCCAGGTGATCCCGCGCGACCGCCACGCGATGTACTTCTCGACGCTCGGCGTGATCGCCTCCTCGGTCGAGCGCATCGCGGTCGAGATTCGCCACATGCAGCGCACCGAGGTGCTGGAGGCCGAAGAGTTCTTCTCCGAAGGGCAGAAGGGCTCCTCCGCGATGCCGCACAAGCGCAACCCGGTGCTGTCGGAGAACCTCACCGGCCTCTCCCGTATGGTGCGCGCCTATGTGACGCCTGCGCTGGAGAATGTCGTGCTCTGGCACGAGCGCGACATCTCGCACTCCTCGGCCGAGCGCATGATGGGTCCGGATGCCACCGTGACGCTCGACTTCGCGCTGGTGCGCCTCGCCGGCCTGATCGACAAGCTCCTGGTCTACCCCGCCAACATGCAGAAGAACCTCGACCGCCTCGGCGGCCTCGTGCATTCGCAGCGCGTGCTCCTGGCGCTCACGCAGAAGGGCGCAAGCCGCGAGGACGCCTACAAGCTCGTGCAGCGCAACGCGATGCCGGTCTGGCGCGGCGAAGGCGATTTCCTTCAGCTGCTGAAGAAGGACACGGAGGTGAAGAAGTATCTCAGCGACGCCGAGATCGAGGAGCAGTTCGACCTCGGCTATCACCTCAAGCACGTCGACACGATCTTCAAGCGCGTGTTCGGCGAGAGCTGAGCGTCGCTTGCGTCGCCCGGGAGCCACGCTCGTGGCTGCCGGGGCACCTGCGATTGCGGTCTATAGTCGCTTCTGCAGCCATTTCACGAGCGCGGGGCTGCCGATGGTGGCGGTGATGAAGCCGCACATGTTGCCGTCGACATAGCCCGCGCGGCCCCGCCCCTGCACATAGCGCTTGCTGAAGAAGATCGTGTGCAGCTGATTGCCGGCGTCATCGAGGAAGACGAGCTGCCAGCGCAAATCGGGCTGGTAAGACAATTGCGCGGGCGCCAGCGCCTTGACGGCTGCCGCCAGTTCGGTCGCGTCGGTCGCGGTCAGGACCTGTGTCTTGCGTTCGCTCGCATAGCTCGCAAAATGCTCCGGCGAGATCGGAATGCTGGCGAGCAGGCGATCGGAGATCTTCAGAAGATCGATCCTCTTGATCTGGCCCGCCTGGATCTTCTGGCTGATCGATCCAATCGCGGTAGCGGCCGGGCCGACATCGCAGGCGAAGGCCGGGCTGGCCATGATCGAGAAGCAGGCCGCCAGCACAAGAATGTCGCGTCCGAACTTCATGGCCTGCCCTCGTCCCCGGCGTATCGCTGCCTCACCTTATAGCCAGGGAACGGGGCGACGAAAGCCCGGCGACCATTTGCGGACCGCGATGCCGCGGAGTACGCTTCCAGCTGATCAATCCTGCGAGCACAGAAGAAACGGACCCTTTCAATGCCCATCGTCAACCGCGTTGCCGCCCTCTCCGACGAAATGGCCGCCTGGCGCCATGACTTCCACGAGAACCCGGAGCTGCTCTACGAGGTCCACCGCACCGCGGGCATCGTCGCCGAGAAGCTGCGCGAGTTCGGCTGCGACGAGGTGGTGACGGGCATCGGCAAGACCGGCGTGGTCGGGGTGATCCGCGGCCGCAAATCCGCCTCCGGCAAGACCATCGGCTTGCGCGCCGACATGGACGCGCTGCCGATCGTGGAGACGTCGGGCGTGCCTTATGCGTCGAAGGTCCCCGGCAAGATGCACGCCTGCGGCCATGACGGCCACACCGCGATGCTGCTGGGCGCCGCCAAATATCTCGCCGAGACGCGCAATTTCGACGGCACGGCGATCATGATCTTCCAGCCCGCCGAGGAAGGTGGCGGCGGCGGCAAGGCCATGGTCGAGGACGGGTTGATGACGCGCTGGAACATCCAGGAAGTCTACGGCATGCACAACATGCCCGGCCTGCCCGAAGGCCATTTCGCCACGACCCCCGGCGCGATGCTCGCCTCTTCCGACAACATCCAGATCACGGTTCACGGCAAGGGCGGCCACGCTGGCGCGGGTCCGCACAAATCCGTCGACAGCGTGCTGATCGGCTCGCAGATCGTCAACGCGCTGCAGTCGATCGTGGCGCGCAACGTCGATCCGCTGAAGTCGGCCGTCATCTCGATCACGCAATTCCACTCCGGCACCGCCTTCAACATCATCCCTGAGGTCGCCGAGCTCGGCGGCACCGTGCGCACGCTCGATCCCGAGGTGCGCGATCTCGTCGAGCGCCGCATCGGCGAAGTCGCCGAGAGTGTCGCCCGCGCCTATGGCGGCTCGGCCGAGACGAAATACACGCGGATGTATCCGGTGACGATGAACCATGCGCGCGAGGCCGGCCTTGCCGCCGACGTCGCCCGCGACATCGTCGGCACCGATCGCGTCAATGACAAGTTCATCCCGATGATGGGCGCCGAGGATTTCTCCTTCATGCTGGAGGCCCGTCCCGGCGCGATGGTGCTGGTCGGCATGGGCGACGGCAACGAGTGCCATCACCCGGCCTACGTCTTCAACGACAACATCCTCGGGCACGGCGCGTCGTTCTGGGCGCGTCTGGTCGAGACGCGGATGCCGGCTGGATAGTCGCGCATTCGCAAAGGTCAGATGATGAAGCCAACCAGTTCTCCGACAAGGCCGGTCGGAGGCCTGGAGGACATCAGCTGCAGACCTCGATCACATTTCCCCTGGCGCGCAGCACGGCTAATTGCAGACTTCCGCTTGTATCATGCCGGCACTACCCGGCCTGGGATCCCGCACGATGCGGCACCCCTTGGCAACCGGCCTGCATCCGGCACTCGTGCAGATTATCTGTCCTGAGGCTTGCGGCGCTGCCGGCGCCGCCTCCGTCTGCTTTCGATCCGAATCCCGCCTCCGCGACTCCTCGCGCGCCGCGACCGGCTTCTTCTCCT